>CAURNU010000009.1:0-13472 GCA_963526735.1 uncultured Candidatus Saccharibacteria bacterium | reverse complement strand
CCCAACCATCCGGCAACTACCAAGCCACCATGAAGTTTGAAGTAGTGGGGAATTAAGGGAAGAAAAAACTCCGATTAGCGCGAACTAGTCGGAGATTTTTTATGGCGGAGAGAACAGGATTCGAACCTGCGAGAGACTTGCGCCCCAACACGCGTTCCAGGCGTGCGCCTTAAACCACTCGGCCATCTCTCCATTTCTTGAAGTATTATACACGATAAACCGAACTTCTGGCAATTGCTAAAGTAGCTAGTTTAGAGTATAATCTAACCAGATTATTTTCTGTATTTTTAAACGACTGACAAGATTTTTGAAGAAAGGATAATTTTAATGTTTAAAAAACAATCGAAATCATCAAAATCTAGCCCGAAAAACACTAAAGAAAAAGTAGTGCGGGCTGGGCTATTGTGGGCTAGTTTATTATTTGCCGGTTTTGTGCTGTTCGCACTGTGGCAAGGTCGCGGTGCGCTGAAACCAGTGCCAATTTCTGATGTAATTAACCGCGCCAACAAAGGTGAAATCGAGAAAATCGAAATCCAAGATAACACCGTGACTGTCACCAAAAAAGGCGAGTCAAAACCTAGTGAATTATCACAAAAAGAAGCTGGCTCGAGTATTTATGAGCAAGGTCTCAAAAAAGACGCGCCAGTGCAGGTTCAGGTGCATAAACCATCAGAAACTGGTGGTCTAATCAGTACTCTGGTGGTCATGGTAATTCCGACTCTAATCGTGATTGCGTTTTTGATGTTTATGATGCGTCAGGCACAGGGCCAAAATAACCAAGCCATGGGCTTTGGTAAAAGTCGGGCGCGTTTGTATGGCTTAGATGGCGGTAAGGTGAAATTTGCTGACATTGCCGGCAACGAAATTGCTAAAAAAGATCTCGAAGAAGTAGTGGATTTTCTTAAAAATCCTAAAAAATACTCGCGTCTCGGTGCAAAAATCCCAACTGGTTTGTTAATGGTGGGTCCTCCGGGCACTGGTAAAACGATGCTGGCGCGTGCCGTAGCGGGCGAGGCAGAAGTGCCGTTCTTCTCGATCTCTGGTTCGGAGTTTATGGAAATGTTTGTCGGTGTTGGTGCTTCGCGTGTTCGTGATTTATTCTCGAAGGCACAAAAGAACGCCCCAGCGATTATTTTTATCGATGAAATTGATGCTGTCGGTCGCAAGCGTGGCTCAGGTATGGGCGGTGGCCACGACGAGCGTGAACAGACTCTCAACCAAATCTTGGTTGAAATGGATGGTTTTGAAAACGATACCAATGTGATTGTTATCGCTGCCACCAACCGCGCTGATGTGTTAGATCCGGCTCTACTTCGTCCAGGACGTTTCGATCGTCGAGTGAAAATTGAATTGCCAGAACGAGCTGATCGCCTTGCGATTTTGCAAACTCATTTCAAAAACAAACCAACCGATAAAACCGTTGATCTGGACGCCTTAGCTGCTAAAACTGCTGGCTCAAGTGGTGCTGATCTTGCGAATATCGCGAACGAAGCGGCGATTATTGCGGCTGGTTTAAACCATAAAGAAATTACTAATGACGACCTAACCGAAGCTTTTGAAAAAGTCGCAATCGGTCCTGAGCGTAAAACTAAAGTTATGAACGAAGCTGAACGGCGCTTAACTGCGGTGCATGAAGCTGGACACGCAGTGGTCGGTCATGTTCTACCCAACTCTGATCCGGTTCACAAAGTGACGATTATTCCGCGCGGTGGCACGGGTGGTGTGACTTGGTTTATTCCGCCAGAAGATCGTAGTTACCGTAATATTTATGATTTTAAAGATATTTTAGCGCGCGCGATGGGCGGTCGTCAGGCGGAGCGCTTGGTCAATGGCGAAGACGCAATTACGACTGGCGCTGGCATGGACTTAAAAACCGCCACCGATATCGCTCGTGATATGGTAACTGAACAAGGTATGGGTCGAGAATTGCGCGATCAAGTGTTTCATGATGATGACGGTGGAATGATTTTTGACAAAATTACCCATGCTCGCCCATATTCCGAAAAAACTGCCCAAAAAATCGATGCTGAAGTTGAGGCTTTGATTAAAGAATCGGTAATGCGAGCACGGGTGATTCTTGAGAAAAACCGTGCTTCACTTGATGCGCTAACGGAAGCTTTGTTAGAAAAAGAAACCATCGAAGCTGATGAAGTAGCCGAAATCCTCAAAGATGCTAAATTGCCGAAAGAGGCAAAACTGTACTAAACGCCAATGAAACAGCAGGCCCGTCGAGTTGTTGCCTTTGCCAATCGCAAGCTCAGTGTCAAAACCGCTGCGATTTTACTAGCAGGTTCGATTTTATTATCGAGCCTGTTAGGTATTTTACGCAGTCGCCTGCTGAACGGTTATTATCTCGATACTTATCCAACAGGTATTGACGCTTACACGGTGGCGTTTATTATTCCAGACTTTATGTTCTCGATTTTAGTGTCGGGGGCGTTGACGGTGACATTTGTGCCGGTATTTAACCAACTTCGTAACGACAAACGCTATAAGGATAATCGCGGGGCATGGGAACTGACCTCTAGTGTGCTTAACTTGATGAGTTTGGTGACGCTCGGTATTTCGGTATTGATTATGATTTTTGCCGAACCGCTAATTCAGTATGTGGTAGGGCCGTATCTGAGCGAGGCGAGTCGGGCGCTAGCGGCTAGTATGATGCGAGTGATTGCGATTAATCCATTTTTGTTCTCAATTTCGGGGATTATGACCAGCTTGCAACAGGCTTATGGTCGGTTTTTCTTTTACGCAATTGCACCAGCGGTCTATAATCTCGGTATTATTTTAGGAATTACGATGTTTACTGATGGCATTACGCTATTTGGTTGGCGGGTGTTTGATGGTGGAATTATGGGTGTGGCGATTGGGGTGGTATTCGGTTCAATTTGTCAGTTGGCGGTTAGTGCAATTGGGGTGATGGGGCTTGGTTTTAAATATAGTTTTAAGATTTTTTGGGACAACGAAGGTTTTCTCAAAGTTCTTAAGATCTTCCCAGCTCGTTCACTCGATCAAGGAGCGGATTATCTTAACAGTCTCGTGGAAACTCGTTTGGCGTCAGGAATGGCGCCGGGAACAATTGCATCATATTATCAGGCGTTAACCTTACATACAATGCCGATTAACTTGATCGGTGTGGCGATTTCTAATGCCGCCTTTGCGAGTATGACTGAGAAACTATCGCTTGGTCAGACTGGTCAATTTAAGTGCGAAGTACGAACAATTTTGCGAACCATTGTCTGGATTGCCTTGCCAATTGCAGTTATATCCTTTTTTACGCGTGGCTATATAGTGAGTTTTGTCAAAAGTGGTGGTAATCAGCTGATTGCTGGATTGTTCGGAGCGTTGGTGGTGGCGATTTTCTTCCGGTCAATTTATCATATTTTGGCACGGACTTTTTATGCTCAACAAGATACTAAAACGCCGTTTTATGTGTCGCTGGTGGCAATTACGATTAATATCGGACTTGCTGTGATTTTTACAACAGTATTTAAATTTGACGCTTATGGGCTAGCGTGGAGTCAGTCAATTACCGCACTGGTCGAAGTGATTATTTTATCAATCGCCATGCGTTTTAAGGTCAAAGGTATTTTGGACGAGCAATTTATGATTTGTTTTTGCAAAATGGTGATTTCAGCGGCGGTCACATCAGTGATTTGCTATGGTTTGGTGCTAAAAATGCCACTGCGTGAAACTGATAAGAGCTTTTTTGTGACTTTTCCAAAGTTTTGTTTGATTAGTATGACGAGTATGTTGGTATATTTTGGGTTGTCGCGAGCGTTTAAACTAGATGAGGCGCAAGTGATTAGTCAAAAAATTAAACGGCTGATTTTGCCGAAACCTGAGGAGAAATAATGATCGATTTAAATCATATTCGAAATTTTTGTATTATTGCCCACATTGATCATGGTAAGTCAACTTTAGCCGATCGCCTAATGGAAAAAACGGCTACGGTCGATAAGCGTGAGATGAAATCGCAGTTGCTCGATTCAATGGAACTAGAGCAGGAGCGGGGGATTACGATTAAATTAACCCCAGTGACTATGAAGTATCAATATCAGAACGCCGAGTATATGCTGAATCTGATTGATACGCCCGGCCACGTTGACTTTAGCTATGAAGTTAGTCGGAGTTTGGCGGCCTGTGAGGGAGCGATTCTGATTGTTGATGCCTCGCAAGGTGTGCAGGCTCAAACCCTTGCTAATATTTATTTAGCATTGGAAGCTGATTTGAAGATTATTCCGGTGCTTAATAAAATCGATTTGCCGGCGGCCGATGTACCAAAAGCTAGTCGGGAAATTGTCGAGCTACTGGGTTGTGACGAAAGCAAAATTCTCAAAGTCTCCGCCAAAACTGGTGAAGGTGTTGAGGCGGTTTTGCAGGCAGTGGTGGAGCGGATTTCAGCTCCGCGGGGTGAGGTTGATGGTCCAACGCGCGCACTGATTTTTGACTCATATTATGATGATTATCGTGGGGTGGTGCTGTATGTGCGGGTCGTTGATGGCAAACTCGACAAGAACTCTGGTATCACGATGCTAGCGACTAAAGCCGACGGCTTGGCGTTAGAAGTTGGTCAGCTCAAGCCGAAAATGACCGCTCAAGCCAGCCTTAGCTCAGGTGAAATTGGTTATATCGTGACTAACTTAAAATCAACTCGTGAAGCGCGGGTGGGTGATACCATCGCCCTAACTAAACAAGTCAGTCAAACTCGTCCGCTCAGTGGTTATAAAACCGTCAAGCCGTTCGTCTATGCCGGATTTTTCCCGGTGTCGAATGAAGATTATCAGGATTTAAAAGACGCGATCGAAAAAATCTCATTGAGCGATTCGGCGCTGGTGTTTGAGCCAGAAAACTCACCAGTGCTGGGTTTTGGTGTGCGGGTCGGCTTTTTGGGTCTGCTTCATATGGACATTATTAAAGAGCGTCTCGAGCGGGAGTATGGCCTCGAGCTAGTGTTGACTAATCCGTCAACCGATTATCAAGTAATTTTAAAAAATGGCCAAGAAATGACCGTTAAATCCGCTGCTGATCTACCTGATATGGTACAGATTGAAGCCTTGCGCGAGCCGTGGATTAAAGGCGAAATTATCGTGCCGAAGGATTATGTTGGGGTGGTGATTCAGTTGATTATTTCTAAACGTGGCCAACAAAACAACGTATCTTATCTTGAAGATCGGGCGGTGATTGATTTTCGGGCACCGCTGGCTAACTTATTGACTGATTTTTATGACCAACTGAAGTCGATGACCAGTGGTTATGGTAGTTTTTCCTACGAATTTGATAAATACCAACAGGATGATTTAGTCAAACTTGATTTTTATGTGTCGGGAGAAATGGTTGATGCGCTCAGTCTGGTGGTGCATCGGACTGAATCTTACAGCGTTGGTCGCGATTTAGTTAAAAAACTCAAAGAAGTGATTCCACGTCAAAACTTCCAGGTGAGTTTGCAGGCAGCGATTGGTGGTAAGTTCATCGCTCGTGAGGATATTTCGGCTTACCGTAAGGACGTGACTGGCTACCTGTATGGTGGTGATGTTTCGCGTAAGAAAAAGCTCCTCGCCAAACAAGCCAAGGGTAAAAAGCGCATGAAAAAATTCGGCAAAGTCGATATTCCGAGCGAGGCCTTCATGGTCATGCTCAAGCGTGACTAGCTTTTTCACTAAAACCGTGTAAAATAACTCTATGGAAGACATTACTTATCTCGAAAACTTAATTGCTAATTATCGGCCGTCATCCAAAGCAATTGATGTTGTAAATAGCACAACGTTAGTGTTGATGGCTGGAGTGGCTGGTGCTGGCAAAGACACGATTAAGCGCGAAATTCTCAAAACTGGTCAGTTTCATCATCTGGTGTCACATACTACACGAGCACCTCGCCTCAATAATGGCCAAATGGAGATCGATGGCCAAGATTATCATTTTATTAGCTTAGATCAGGCGCGCCAGATGCTTGAGCGTCAGGAGTTTATTGAAGCTAAATTTGTGCATGGTCGTATTTACGGCACTAGTCTAATGGAAGTGGAGCGAGCGCTATCCGAACATAAATTGCCAATGACCGATGTCGATGTCCAGGGAGTAGCAGAATATTGTGCCATTTCTCAGCAAGTGGTGCCGATTTTTGTTTTGCCACCGAGTTATGAAACCTGGCTTGCGCGCTTAAAAGGGCGTTATGCGAGTGCTGAGGAGTTTGAGGCGGAATGGCCACGACGGCGTCAATCAGCTGAAGTGGAATTGCAAGCTGCGCTAGATAATCCACGTTATTTTTTCTTAGTTAATGATGATTTAACTCAGGCTGTGCAGACTGCACATCAATTAATTGCGGGGCAGATCGATCAGAATGCTCAACAGCACGCTCGCCAAATTGCGCAACAGTTATTGATGCAACTCCAACAAATTGACACTGAAGCGCAGGCAATTAACTAAATTATTTATCAGATAGCCTTTTTAAAAAAAGTAAAAAGCACCTGCTAGTTCAGGTGCTTTAAAGCCGAAAACGGTTTTCTGATAAAACGCCCCATAATTGGGACCTTTTCTAGCTTCATCAAAAGCAAGCGTAAGTATTGCGATGTAACCGACAAAAGAAAAAACGCTCAATGAAGAGCGTTGTGGGTAAGGCTATACTCTGATATGTACAGCAGTACCATCCTTGTTTTCTATCGTTAGCTTGTCGTTCCAGCGATAGAGGATATGTGGTGGCGTTGATGTCGTATCATAATCGCTTGCCGAAGGCGAGTAATGAGATTGTTTCTCATTACATAAGTAAACTCTGCATTCTATATATGGACGCTCTGTGCGTTTATTATAGAGAAGCATAGCGTAGGCTTTTATATTGGAAATGTTATTCTGATTAACTTTGCCAAGTATTTCTTTCCTGTTCGGATTGCCGAGTCTACCTAGTGAGTTAACTGCTAGATTACTAACTAGGGTAATATCGCGCACTCTTTTTTCTTTACGTAGTCTATGCATTGTGTTTTCGATATTACCATAACTTCCAATATTGTCATGTGCATCTTTGATATCATTGTCTTTACATTTGATACCCATACTCTGTAATTCTTGCTTGATTTGTTCTAAAGTCATTTTTTGCCCTCCTTATGCCTTTTTTAAAAAACTATTTTAAAATCCGTAAGATTATATAATATCAGATTTAATAAGTCAATGGTTAAAACACAATATTAAAAAAGTAAAAAGCACCTGAACTGGCAGGTGCTTTAAAATGCGCTATTCTAGAGTTGACAGAAGAGAATTTAGCTCATCATGAGTTAAAGTCCCATCTTTGCATTTGATAATAAACTTATCGTATAGCTTTTTTGCATAGTCTGGCTGGTCATGCCAGTCATGTCTATACGGTGAATAGCCGCTATGATGTGACAATAGCTGACAAGTAGTTATTTCAGCGATTGTCTTGAGATCCTTTGTGAGGTATAGCCCATAGAATACTTTCTCCTCAGGTGTACCTGCCTTGGGATCTCGGCAGAATGCCCGAGGTTTCGTATGAGTATACTCGCAGTAGAAGCTCGTGCCCCTTATTTTCACCACCCTCAATTCAAACGATAAGGTTGGGCTTGCTAATTTATTATTCGTTGCGAGTATCTTGGCCTTTTTGGCCTTTGCTTGAACTATTTGAATTACTTGTTTCTTTGTCATTTTTACCCTCCTAAAAATATCATACTCAGTGACAGACTGAGCATTAAAATAACTATTTGACAACGCGTCAAACTTCTTCATTATAACATTTTTATACACAAAAGTCAATATCGGGCTGAAATCGTGAGGTAAAAGAAAAATGCTCAATTAAGAGCATTTTGGTGTGATTTCAATGATGCTACCTCTGTGGTTTACTAATACCAACGCGTGGTTCCACCGGTAAACAATACATGGTGGTTGCGATGGTAAAACCACGGTAGCTTGCCTCTTCGGTAGTGCATAAGGCACTGGCACGAAGAGCGACGGGACGAAATACTCTTGGGGAGTTTGTCCATTGTCGTTATTACCTCTCTCGATCTTATCTCTTGAGGGCTGAGCTGTCTTGTATAGATAAGCGTGAGCCTCAACTGTGAGTGAGTTGAGGTTTTTATTATAGAATAGCCCTGTGAAGACTTGGACTGTTGATATTTTTTGCAGGTCATCTGTGCGGTAGCTCTGGATTCGGTTTGGACGACTCAGATGAGCGAGTGACAATATTGGTAATGGCACAATCAGTTCTTTGTCGCGTTTAGGCTTATTTCTAGCCTTCTGGACGCGATTTAATATAGACTGATTGTCTGGCAAATCATGGTCGAGTGTATATAAACCACGATAAGCATCGATAATCATGTCTGATGCAATCGTTGAATGCGTAATTTCGCTCACTTTTGAGGTGAGCGCCTCGATGAAATTCATTTTTTTCATCCCTCCTTACTAAAAAACTATTTTAAATTGATTAAAATCTACTGAATTATACAATATAAAATAATTTTAGTCAATGATGGGGCTATCAGAGGTCAACTAGCACTCTATTGACTAGAGTGCTAGTTTTTGCTACAATAGCCTTATGAATTTAACCAAACGTCAGCTAGATATTCTGATCGCAATTATTGAGCAATACGCCGAGGTGGCAGTGCCAGTTGGAAGCGTGACCCTGGCGAAATTATTTGATGTGTCGAGTGCGACGATTCGTCTGGAAATGGCACGACTGGAGGAGCTTGGCTTGATTCAGCAACCTTACACTTCGGCGGGGCGGATTCCGACCGACCGTGGCTATCGAGTGTATGTCAATCACCTCGGTGACCAGCGCCAAGCTGAGCATCTGCCGGTTAAGGCTAATGACCGAGCCAAACAAGCCTTCGCGCGACAAATCGCCAGTAGCGGACAATCAGCTGATTTGATTATCCGGCGGGCGGTGAAAGGTTTGGCGGATGCAACCGAGAACTTTGGTTTTGCAACGATTGGCGATCAGATTTATACCTGTGGTCTTAGTCATTTATTTAACCAGCCGGACTTTAATGAGCGGGCGGATATTGTAGCGCTATCGAATTTGATTGATAACTTAGAACCGTGGCTGGCTGAAGCTCGACCGAACGAGTCAATTTCGGTCTATATTGGCTCCGAAAATCCAATTGGTAAACAGAGTGGCGCGAGTTTAATTATTGCCCGGTTTAATTCGCCGTATAGTCATCGCAGTTACATTGGCGTGATTGGTTCGACGCGTCAGAGCTACGCCAAGGTGATGTCATTAGTGGAACAGACCGGATATTTATTAGAGGAATTACTGAAAGATGGTTAAAATTAAACTCACCACCCATCGTGAGAAGTCGCTCGTATGGTTATTTTTGACATTTGTGATGATGAGCGTGCAGGCTTATTATCGTGATGTGCTTGGCGGAACTAAATGGTTTAATTGGTGGGTAATGATCGCAATTACAATTATGACTGGTTTCTGTGTGCTGATGTTTGGCATCCATCTTAAAATAAAGGATAAATAGGAGAACTTATGACAAAAAAAGAGCAAAAAATTATCGAAGAAATTCAAAAACTCGAACAAGAAAATGGTGAGCTGTTGTTAGATTTACAACGCACACGGGCAGATTTTGAAAATTATCGCAAAAATGTTGATGCTGACCGCGAGCGAGCCAAGGCTTTAGCCAAAAAAAGCTTACTACTAGAGCTGTTGCCAGTGCTAGATGATTTAGATTTGGCGATTGCTCACGCGCCGGCTGATTTGGCAGAGAATAAATGGGCGCAGGGCGTGCTGAATCTCAACAAAAAACTCGCGACGAGTCTCGCGAAAATTGGCTTAGAGCGAATCCCGATTGGTGAAAACGAAGAATTTAATCCAGAATGGCACGAAGCGGTAACTTTTGAAGATGGCGACGGCGACCAAGAAATCGTCGCTGAAGAGTTGCGTCCCGGTTATAAATATCAAGGCGAAGTCTTACGCTCTAGTATGGTCAAAGTCAAGCGTTAAAATAGTTTTTAAAAACGCACGAAAATACAGCTGGCAGGGGTGACTTTTACCCCTGTTTTTGCTATAATAAACTTATGCTTAATGTAGAAACCAAACATCATTTAGATCAATTTATTCGAGCGACCAATTACTTGAGTGTGGCTCAGATTTTTTTGCAGGATAATTTTTTGTTGGAGCGACCGTTGATCCCAGCCGATATTAAACCGCGTCTGCTCGGCCACTGGGGAACTTGTCCAGGTATCAATGTGGTTTATGCTCATCTCAATCTGTTAATTAAACAAAAAGCCATTAATCAGGCAATTTTTGTGCTGGGTCCGGGGCATGGTTTTCCGGCGTTGCAAGCGAATTTGTTCTTAGAACAGGCATTGGAACGGGTTGATCATCAGGCAACGCTGACACCACAAGGCATTGCTTATATTGCCAAAAACTTCTCGTGGCCGTATGGTTTTGCTTCGCACGCTAATCCAGAGGCGCCAGGCGTGATTTCGGAGGGTGGTGAATTAGGTTATTCGTTATCAACGGCATTTGGGGCGGTGCTTGATCAACCGGAGTTGGTCACTTTTTGTCTAATCGGTGATGGCGAAGCCGAAACCGCGGCGCTGGCTGGAGCATGGCAACTCAACAAGTTGATTAACCCACAAACTGACGGTACGGTACTACCAATTTTACATCTGAATGGTTATAAAATCTCCGGTCCGACGCTCTTCGGTCGGATGAGTGATAAGGAGCTGATTGATTACTTCTCGGGCTTGCGTTATGAGCCACTGATCGTGGATTATGATGGTGAGCAGGCGGATGAGCTCCTACATCAAACACTCTCTAAGGCTTATGATAAGATTACAGCCATTAAAACTGGCGTGGCAGATGACCAGCGTTTTCCAGTGGTGATTTTCCGTTCGGATAAAGGCTTAACTGGACCAGTTGAGCTTTTGGGTAAAAAAATCGCTGGTAATCACGCTTCACACCAAGTCGTGCTAGGTAAGGCAAAAACTGATGCTGACGAATTAGCACTTCTTGAAAAATGGCTGAGGTCGTATCGGTTTGAGGAGTTGTTTGATCAGCAGGGTTTTGGGGCGTTTAAAAATGCCATTTTACCATCAACTCGTCGGCGTATGGGTAATAACCAGCTGGCGATTGGTGCTGGACGGACTGCGCTACAATTGCCGGATAGCTCGGTATTAGCGGTGGACACGGCGCATCACGATAAATCTTTTTCGATGAATAAAGCTGGTGAATATCTGCGTGAAATCTTCCGTTTGAACGCCGATCAGCGTAATTTCCGACTATTTTCACCAGATGAAACCACCTCGAATCGCCTCCAGGCGGTGTTTGAGGTGACCAAACGAGCTTGGAATCTGCCGATCAAACTATGGGATGATTTTTATGCGCCAGATGGGCGAGTGATGGAGATTCTCAGTGAGCAAGGCTTGCAAGGATTGTATCAGGGATATAATCTAACCGGTCGCTATGGGGCGATGACTAGCTATGAGGCGTTTATGCCGATTGCTGGTAGTATGGTGGATCAATACGCCAAGTTTTTAAAGCAAGCCGAATGGGCGGAGTTTCGTCATCGTTTAGCGCCGATGGTGTATCTGTTGACTTCGGTTGGTTGGCGCCAAGATCACAATGGTTTTTCCCACCAGAATCCGGGATTTATTGCTAATTTATTAAATCACCAAGCGGGCAGTTCAGTCTTTTTCCCAAGCGATCAAAACGCTATGCTAGCGGTGCTTGATAAAATTTATAGCTCGACTAATACGATTAACGCCGTGGTCGCTGGTAAACAAGAACAAAAATTATGGCGCAATCTCAACCAAGCGCAAGCCGATGTGGCGAGTGGCGCGGCGATTTGGTTGGAATTAAGTGATGATGATCCTGATGTGGTGCTGGTAGCCGCTGGTGATTATGTGCTTAGTGAGGCGGTGCAGGCGCGAGAGTTGATCAAACAAGAATTGCCTGATGTACGCGTGCGTTTTGTCTATGTATCGAGTTTAACTTGCGGAGCGATTGGTCATCATGATCATCAGCTGGATCAGGCTGAGTTTGAGCAAATTTTTACTGCTGATCGACCGATTATCTTCAATTTCCATGGCTATCCAGAAACAATTAAGGCGATTTTGTTTAATTATTTGACGACTAATCGGGCGAGTATTCATGGTTATCGCGAGCAGGGCTCAACTACGACGCCGTTTGATATGATGGTACGCAACCGCACTTCACGTTGGCATTTGTTGATGGCAACGGTCGAGGATTTTGTGAAGACTGGGCAATTATCTGCCGATAAGCGCGACCAAATTTTTGCTAAATACCACCAAAAAATCACCGAACATGTTGATTATATCAAGCAACACGGAGTTGATTTGCCAGAGATTGCGTAAAATTAAAAAATATGGTATAATATCAAGACTAAAAGTGTGAGGTTGTAAAAAAAATGAATAGCCAACAAGTCTTGAAGGTGTTATTTGGTTTTGCAAAGCCGTATAAATTTAGGTTACTCTTTAGTATTGCTAATGCTGTGATTGCGACATTAGTGAGCTCTTTATTAGCGCCATATTTATTGTCGCAGATTTTTATCCAGCTACAATCTGGTCAAGTAAGTTTGAGTGCAAATTACAGCTTAATCGGGTGGTATGCTCTCATCCAAATCTATAGCAACGTAATTGGGTGGCGGTTGGTGACTTGGAATCAGTCAACTTTGGCGCTTAAAATGACTAAAGATGTTCATGACCAAATTTTTAGTCGTTTAGTCCATGAAAGTGCTGATTTTCATGCTAATCGTTTTGGAGGGGCATTAGTTAGTCAGTATAATAAATTTCTTGGTGCAGTCGAGTCATTGTGGGATGTGCTATTGTGGATGGGCGTACCGTTTGTGGTGACGATTTTATCGACGGTAATATTTATGGGTTTTGTATTCTGGCCGTATGCATTAGCGATGTTAATAATTACGGTTGCATTTTTGAGCTTAGCCTTTGTTCGGTCGCGATTTTTAGGGTCACGCAATAAAGCTGCTTCCAAAGCAAATAGTAAAATCACCGGTGTGGTGGCAGATGCTTTAAGTAATGCAATGCTTATCAAATCTAACGCTCAAGAGCAATACGAATTAACTCGCGCACAAGCGTATGTTAGTGATTATCATCAGAAATCGCGCTATGCTCTAAAAGGTATTCTATTGATGAGCGCGTCATTTGGTGGTCTTAATGCGTTATTATCTATTATGGCGATTATAGTGGCTTTTGCGGCTGCAGAACGACAATGGTTGTCGGTCGGTATGATTTATTTAGTATTGACATATACTATGCAAATGGCTCGTCAGTTGTATTATTCAACAAACCTATTACAAAGTTATTATCGCATCATTGGTAATGCTGGCGAAATGGCTGAAATTTTGATGACTAAAAATACAATCGTGGACAAAACTCATAAAAAATTACAAATTAAAAAAGGTACTGTTGAGTTTAAGAATGTTTCGTATGCGTATCAAAGTGGCGCCGGTGTTCAAATCTTCAATGACTTCAATCTACAAATTAAA
>CAURNU010000008.1:0-18405 GCA_963526735.1 uncultured Candidatus Saccharibacteria bacterium | reverse complement strand
TTTAATTTGTAGATTGAAGTCATTGAAGATTTGAACACCGGCGCCACTTTGATACTTATAAGTGATGTTTTGGAAGTTGATTTGACCTTTAGGGACGGTAAGTTTTTTGCCAGTTTTGTCGATGAGTTTAGTATCGGTAGTGAGGATTTCAGCCATTTCACTAGCTTCGCCGATAATGCGGTAATATTTACGGACAATATTGGTAATGTCCCAAAGCTGATGAGTGACCTGCCCGGTATAATTTAAGACCAGATAGGCGATACCAATTGACATCCAACTGTGTTCGCTGGCAATTACGGCGGCGACTAGGGCGGTGATAATCAAGACGTTGTTTAGGCTGGAGTAGGCTGTACCAGAGATTAAAACGCCACGCATGACTTTAAGCGAGTTGGTACGCCAGGTGTTGACTTGGTCAGTGACTCGTTTGACTTCGTGTGGTTCTTGACCATTGGATTTGACGATGGCGATGTTGCCGATTGAGTCAGAAATTAGACCAGTGAGTTTGGTGCTGGACTTGGCCTCGTTTTCGTTTAGTTCAGCCATGAACTTCGAGCTGTGAATCGCCACGAAGATGAAGATGATAGTAATTGCGACTAGAATTAAGGCATATTGCCATAAATAAAAACTCAGCACGATGACGGTTGTAGTGACGCTTACAATAACTGGCACCAGACTCCAGATTAATTCATCCCAGAATTGTTCAAACGAACCGACGAATTTGTGAGTTTGACTGACGAGTGAGCCACTAAATTTACTCGAGTGAAAATCGATGCTTTGGTTGATCAGTTTTTTAAAAATTGCTTGGTGAATGTCAGCTTGGACTTTGGTTTCGATACGCCAAACGATCCAAAACACTAAGCGCCAACCAATCACTCCCGCCAGAACTTGAGTGATAGCGTAGGCGATAACCAGCCCGGAAGTAGTTTGCCAACTAACAGCGCCTGTCTGAAACTGGTTCAGGATTTGTGATAGGAAGACTGGTGCTAAAAAATTACCGACTAAAATAGTCGCGACTACCACAATGATGTTGGCGATGGCAAATCTGCGATAGGGTTTGGCGAAGCTGAGCAACAGCTTGATAATTTGGAAGTTTTTCATAGAGCCTTTCTTGGTATTTAAGTAATAAGTAGTGGGATAAACTTTTAAAAATTACACTAGCGACGAGAGAAAAACAGGGGTGATTATTCTCCGTAAATTTAAATTAAGAAATTGTTTAAATCAGAAGCTAGCGACTGATACTTAGCAAAAGTTTTCCATTATATTAGATTATAACATAAATCTGACGCGAAGTCGAGGCTTGTAGTAAAAGATTTAAGATGTGTTAAAATAAAGGGTAGTTTTACAAAAATAAAGGAGATCTATGAACGATAAACTAATCCTGATTACCAATCCCGGCTCTGCTAGTCGTAAATATGCCTTGTATCAAGGTGAGACTTGTTTGGCTACTTTGCACTTCGAGTATGTCAACGATAAGCCTTACTGCGAAATTGCGATTGATGGTGTTAAAACGCCAGTTGATCTGACAATTTCGGACTTAAGCCAGTCGGCCAGTGAGTGCGAACGGATTTTGCGTGAACAAGGCGTGCTGAAGCCTGATCAAAAAATCGGCGTAGTGGCAGCTCGTGTAGTGGCGCCAAGCCGTGACTTCCAGCTCGACCAAATTGTCACCGACGAAGTGATTGCTAAGCTCGAAAAAGTTCAAGATAAAGCGCCATTGCATACCGGTGTGAACTTGAGTGAGATTAAATATTTTAAAGAAATTTTGCCAGCTGATGTGCCGGTGGTGGCGATTTCGGACAGTTCTTTCCACGCTACTAAACCGATTGAGGCCTTTCGCTATGCGATGGATGCTGAATTGCAAGATAAGCTCGATATTGGTCGCTTTGGTTATCACGGTATCTCGGTTAGCTCGATTGTTGAAATTATGAAACGCGAAAATATTTTGCCAGAAAAATTAATCGTGGCGCACCTAGGCGGTGGAGCTAGTATTTCGGCGGTAGTTAATGGCAAAGGTGTTGATAATTCAATGGGCTTTTCACCAAACACTGGTCTAATGATGGCGACTCGCTCGGGTGATATTGACCCATCAGTGGTGTTTGTGGTCAAAAAAGCCCTCGGTCTTGATGACGAACAAATGGAAAAATACCTCAATAAGCAAGCTGGTTTCTTGGGCTTGAGTGGTCAGTCAGATGATATGCGCCTAGTGCTGGAAGCGGAGCGTAACGGTGATGAACGAGCGATTGTGGCGAATAAAACCTATCGCTATATGCTAGCAAAAACCATTGGTGCGATGGCGGCGGCGATGAACGGTGTGGATGCGATTGTATTTACAGCGACAGTAGGCGAACGTGGTGCTGATGTTCGTGAGCCAATTTGCGAGATGTTGACTTATCTAGGTTTCACGATTGATCACGACAAAAACTGGAATCTTGACAAGCACGCGCCACTGGCGAACCTGGCAACTGAAGGTTCAAAACCAATCTACATGATCAAAACCGATGAGCTTCGTGAAATGGCTCGCCGTACCTTGGTGGTGCTGGGTTAGTTGAAACTTGGAATGGGAAATCGCTCGGGCAACTATTAGCCTGGGCGATTTTAGTTGGCGCTTGTTGATTTTTCATAACTCTTATGCTATAATAAAGATATAGTTCGTGGTGAATTAAGATCCACAATCAAACAAACAATTATTATGTTCAAGAAAATAGTTACGAGTCTAAAAGCTAAACGCCCGGTGATGATCGCGGTGATGTTATTGGTCATACTAGGTGCGGGCGCTTCAGCTTATCTGTTATGGCCAAAATTCACTAAGCAATCTGCACCGCAATCAATTGCTAGTGTTGAATCAAAATCTGGTTCTGACGCAAAGCATACAAAACAGTCACGTCATCCTTCAGCTGATGATAAAAATTATCAAGATGCCTCAAAACCAACTGACAAGACGAAAGTTAATTCTCAGGATAAAACCAAAGCTACAACGCCATCTGAACAGAAACCAGCCACTGGCGACAAACCTAAGGCTCAATCAACTACGCCAAATCAGCCACAGCCTAATGCGCCAGTGACTCCACATCGACCAACTACGCCATCGCAACCAACTCCACAGCCCAATCCCACTCCGCAACCGCCAGCTCCACAGCCGATTGCCTTAGCAAATAGTTTACGGCAGGAAATTGAGGCGACTTATCATGTGAGGGTGCGCTATGGTGCAGCAGAAACTAATGGTTATACACCACGACATACTGCAACTCAAGCCCTACAACCTAATCAATATATGGGTATGCTGAGTGAATTAAAAAATATCTTGCGTCGTTATCCAAATGGATTTTTCCGGGAGTTTCGGGCAAATGGCATGCCTCTAACTTTTTATCTGGTGGACAGTGTCCAAAATAATGCCTTTGCGGGATTTTTTGATCGGCAGTTTGTGAATGATTTAAAAATTGTTTTGACGCGTAAAGATTATTTTTTGAGTCTGACAGCTAATCACGAAATTACTCATGCGATTGATACTTTTTTGGATATTAAAATGTATCCGCGCGAGCCATATAGTGAATATACCGCTCTGAATCCAGCTGGTTTTAAATATCTTAGCGAAGATCGGAATGCGAATTTTCCACAATATGTTTGGACAAACGATAATCGTCAAAATGCTTACTTCACAACAGCTTATGCTCAGAGTACGCCACGTGAGGATCGGGCTGAATTATTTAAGTTTATGATGCGTGATTATGACGCTGTAGGAATATTTAATAATTCGCCACATTTGCGGGCTAAAGCCCAGGTGTTGGCGCGACAGATTAATCAGAATTTCGCGACGGCCGGACCGAATGCTTATTGGAACCGTTTGTTGAAATAGAAAATCACAATTAGTCGTGGTATTGCACTCGCTAATAGCCATCCGCAATTTGGGTGGCTATTTTTGTTGTATTTTTTATTTTTAATAACAGATATAAAAACCAAAACCGTTTTTCAAACATAAACATAATCGGTTATAATTAATCATAACAAGTTATAGAATTGTTTAACTAAAAGGGAGAAGTTAAATGAAAAAAATTATTAAATTTGAAAAGCACGGTTGTCAGCCGTGTGAAATGGTCTCGGCGGTGCTCGGCGAGGCTGGCGTGGCGTTTGAGGCGATTAATCCGTTTGATCAGCCAGAGATGGCCGTCAAATACAATATTCGCTCGGTGCCAACTGTTGTGGTACTTGATGGCGAGACAGAGGTGGAGCGGATTATTGGTTTTGATGCTGGCCGGTTGCGCCAACTGGCTGAGTTGGTGTAAATGACGACTCAGCGGGCGACGGACGGTCAGCCGAGCCGGTCTGACGTGACGGTGGTCTATGCTAGCTTGACTGGTAATACCAAGCGCCTAATGGAAAAATTAGCTAATGCGCGACCAAACTGGCAGATTATCCGCATTCAGGATGGGGTGACGGTTAATCAGCCGTTCCATCTGGTGACGTTTACGACGGGAGTCGGGCAAGTGCCAGCCCTAGTGGAGCGTTTTTTGCAACAACATCGGCACTTATTGCAATCGGTGACCGTCAGTGGCAATATGAATTGGGGACGAACTTTTGGTCGAGCGGGCGATATTATTGCGTGCGACTATCACGTTCCACTTTTATTAAAATATGAATTGGCCGGCAACGATCAAGTTTTACAACAAATTATTAGCAAAATAGAGGAGTTTTATGGCAGTTAAAAACTGGATTTTACTGAACAATCAGGTGATGTCGAAAGATGCCGAGGGTAATTATGACCTCGACAAAGATAAAGAAGCGGTGCGGAGTTATTTCGTAGAGCATGTTAATAAGTATACGGTGTTTTTTCATGATTTGCGTGAAAAATTGGATTATTTAATCGAGAATCAGTATTATATTGATTTTTACAAAAAATATAAATTCAGCGACATTGAGGAAGTGTTTGACTTGGTTTATGCTAAGAAATTTCGTTTTCCGTCGTTCATGAGCGCGTTTAAGTTTTATCAAAACTATGCCCTGCGGGATAATACTGGCGAGTTTTTCCTAGAACGCTATGAGGATCGGATTGCGGCAGTGGCGCTGTTTTTGGCGGATGGTGACAAGAAAAAAGCCTTGGAATATGCTAAGTTGATGATTAATCAAGAATACCAGCCAGCGACGCCGACTTTTTTAAACGCTGGTAAGGTGCGAGCTGGTCAAATGGTGTCGTGTTTCTTAGATGAGGTTGGGGATAATCTGACTGGCATTGGCTATGCAATTGATGAGGGTATGAAATTATCATCAATTGGTGGCGGTGTGGCTTACAACTTCTCGAAATTACGAGCGCGCGGTGAAGCAATTAAAGGTATCGACGGTCGAGCTAGCGGTGTGATGCCGGTGCTGAAAATTATGGAAGATGTGTTTTCGTATGCGAACCAGCTCGGTCAACGGCCAGGTGCGGGTGCAGCCTATCTTAATATTTTTCACTGGGACATCGAGGAATTTTTGGACTCAAAGAAAGTCAATGTTGATGAAAAAATCCGGATTAAATCATTATCAATCGGCGTGATTGCTCCGGGTAAGTTCATGGAATTAGTGGCTGAAGACAAGGATATGTATGTGTTTGCGCCACTAACGGTGCGTCAGGCGTTTGGGGTTGATCTCGATGAAATGGATATGGACGAGATGTATGATCAGTTGGTTGAACATCCGCAGGTGAAAAAACGCAAACTTGATGCCCGACAATTGTTAGTGCGGATTGCTCAAGTTCAAAAAGAATCTGGTTATCCGTATTTATTCTTTAAAGACAACGCCAATAAAGACCATGCTCTGCGTCAACTTGGTTCGGTCAAATTCTCGAATTTGTGTACGGAGATTATGCAGTTATCGGAAGTGTCGGAGATTGGTCAATATTATGAAAAAGACCAAATCCGTCGGGGTATCTCCTGCAACCTTGGCTCGCTCAATATTGTCAATGTCATGGAAAATAAGCGCATTAAGCAGGCGGTTAAGGGCGCGATTGACGCGCTGACGCAAGTTTCGGATATTACCGATATTGACATTGTTCCTTCGATCAAAAAAGCCAATGAAGAACTGCATAGTGTTGGTTTAGGCGCGATGAATTTGCACGGATATTTAGTCAAAAATCAGATTGCTTATGAAAGCCGAGAGGCGCTCGATTTTTGTAATGTGTTCTTTATGATGATGAATTTTTATTCGCTGGAGCGGTCAATGGAAATTGCAAAAGATCGCAAGACGACGTTCAAAGATTTTGAGCAATCAGATTATGCCACTGGTGAATATTTTACGAAGTATTTAGAAAAAGATTTTGTTCCGCAAACCGACAAAGTCAAAGCATTATTCGATGGTATTAAGATTCCAACGATTGATGATTGGAAAGCGCTGGCTGACAAAGTTAAAAAATATGGACTGTATAATGCCTATCGTTTGGCGATTGCGCCAACTCAGTCGGTGTCGTATATTCAGAGTGCAACCAGCTCGATTATGCCGATTGTTGATCCGATTGAGGTCCGCGAGTATGGTGATAGTACCACTTTCTATCCGATGCCGTTTTTGACCAATGACAATATTTTTTACTATAAATCAGCGTATGATATGGATCAAAAAAATGTGATTAAGCTGGTCTCGGTGGTGCAACGTCACATCGATCAAGGTATTTCGACTATTTTGCACACCAATAGCAACGAAACTACGCGTGATATTGCTAAATATTATATTTATGCGCATAAAATGGGTCTGAAGTCGCTTTATTACACGCGCACCCGCAAAAGCACCATCGAAACTTGTTTGAGCTGTTCGGTGTAGGATTGATGAGAAAGGAGTCTTTATGAAAAAATCACTACAAAAAGATCAAAAACTAAATAAAAAAGTGTTCGAGGCAGTCAACTGGAATAAGCCCGAGAATGACTATGTCGAAACTTTTTGGGAGCAAAATCTCAAACAATTTTGGGTCGATACTGAATATATTCCGTCTAAAGATATTGATTCATATAAGCGTTTGTCACCGGAAATGCGCACTGCTTATAAGCGAGTGTTGGGTGGATTGACGCTACTTGATACTCAGCAATCGCACACCGGTATGCCGAAGTTGATTGACTGTTTAGATTCTTTGCAAAATAAGTCGGTGCTGTCGTTTATGTGTATGATGGAGTCGATTCATGCGAAATCTTATTCGACGATTTTTACGACGGTAGCTTCAACTGAAGAAATTGATGAGATTTTTGAATGGATCAAGGAAAATCCATATATTCAATTTAAAGCGCAAGTGCTTGATGACAAATATCGCAAGCTTGATGATCCAAATGTCAGCGATTATGACATTTATTTCGGTATGGTGACCTCGATTTTACTAGAGAGTTTCTTGTTCTATAGTGGCTTTTTCTTACCACTATGGTTGGCAGGACAAGGTGAAATGGTGGCTAGTGCTGATATTATTAAAAAAATCGTGGCCGATGAATCGATTCACGGGGCGTTTATTGGGCTGTTAGCGCAAGAACAATACGCTAAATTATCCAAAGCCGAGCAGAAAAAAGCCGACGCTGAAGTGAATGACATGATTGAAAAGCTAATGGCCAACGATATTAAATATACCGAGCAAGTCTACAGTGAAATTGGTTTAGTGCATGAAGTCAAGGAATATCTCAAATACAATGCCAACCGAGCGCTGGCGAACATGGGTCGTGAGGATAAATACGAAGTTGGCGAAGTCAACCAAATTGTTTTAAATGGCTTAAATGTGGAAACGACCCAACATGACTTCTTCTCTAAAAAATCAACCAACTATGAAAAAGCTCTGAAAGTTGAACAGCTTAAAGACGATGATTTCACGGTTGAAGATGACGACGAACTTGATATTTAAAACTCTAGCCTAACAAAAATCCCTGCTATCAAATGATAGTAGGGATTTTTTAAGAAAAGTCGTGTTCGCCTTAAAAGGAACTGAGTGTTGGCTGATTGATCAGCACTACTCGTTGCTGGTTGTCATCAAAACTATTGGAGTTTTTTGGTAACCATGAACCAATCTTTAACTTCGCGGTCGTCGGTTGAACCTTGTTGGAGGTTAGTGCGAGCCTCGCTGATAGTTTTAACTGGTGGGATGATCGCTGGATCGCCTGGTTGCCAGTTAGCTTGGGTAGCGACGCCGTATTCGTCAGTAGCTTGGAGAGCTTGGATGACGCGTTTGAGTTCGGCAAAGTTACGGCCAGTTGATTGTGGGTAGTAGAAAATTGAGCGGATGACACCTTGTGGGTCGATGATGAAGACAGCGCGAACAGCTGAAGTTTCAGATTGTTTTGGTTGGATCATGCCATATTTCATCGCTACTTCCATCGACAAGTCATCGATAATTGGGAAGTTGACTTCGACATTTTTCATGCCAGCGAATTCAATTTCTTTGATTTTGTTAATCCAAGCAATGTGAGAGAAAATTGAGTCGATTGACAGACCAACTAGCTCGGTATTAAGGTCAGCAAATTCTTGTTGCATAGTTGCAAAAGTCATAAACTCAGTTGTACAAACTGGAGTAAAATCAGCTGGGTGGCTGAACAAAATAACCCATTTGCCTTGGTAATCAGCTGGGAAATTAATTTCGCCGTTAGTAGTATTTGCGATGAAACTTGGGGCTTTGTCGCCGATTAGCGGTAAGCTAAAAGTTTCTTCGGGGTAAGCTTCGTGACAAGCTGAGCAATCACAATCATGATGAAATTCTTGCATAAAATCTCCTTTAAAATTTAAAATAATGCTATTTCATTATCTCATTTTTTGCTTGATAAAGCTAGCCATAAACTGTTGTGAAATTAAAATATGGTTTAAGCCCATGGTGATGTGTTGGGATGATTGCGCGAAAATGTTTTTTATTATATAATGCGGGTTAATGTTAAATTTCTTAGTTGATTGGCGAGTGTAATGGGTGATTGGCTAGTGCTGGTTTTGGCGGTTTTGTTGCTGTTTTTGAGTGGGGCGTTTTCCGGGTTGAATGTCGGTTTGATGATGGTCAAGCCGGCTGATTTGAAGCGTAAAGCTAAGCGCGGTGATCAGTTAGCACAACGTGTTTATCGCTATCGTAAGGATGGGTATTATTTGATTTTTTGTATTTTGCTTGGTAATGTTGGGGTGAATACGGCGATGTCGATTCTGCTTGGTAATATTACTAATGGTATCGTTGGTGGGGTGATAGCGACACTGTTAATTACGACATTTGGCGAGATTCTACCACAGGCAATTTTTGCTCAGCGAGGCTATCGTTTGGTGCGTTATTTCTTCTGGCTGTTGGACGTAATTTATGTGGTGTTTTGGCCGATTGCTACGCCGGTTTCTAAAATTATTGGTCGGTGTTTAGGCAGTGAACCGCCACAACTTTATACTCATGATGAACTGGAAGAAATTATTCACGAACACGCTGCTAGCAAAGATAGTCTGGTGGATGAGGCAGAAAGTCGGATTATCACTGGGGCTTTGCGGTTTAGTAGTAAAACAGTGGCGGATATTATGACGCCGTTAAAACAAGTCTGCAGTTTGCATCTGAACGCACAAATTGACACGGTAGTACTCAATCGTTTGAAACGTCAGGGTAAATCGCGGATTCCGGTGCGTTTTAAAAATGAATTTGTTGGGTTGCTATATGTGAAGGATTTGTTGGGACGATCCTTGCCGACCTCAGTGGCACAGGTGTATCGTGATCGGATTTATGACATTTATGCGGGATCGGGTTTGGATACGGCGCTGAGTCGATTGATCCAAACGCGGAGCCATTTGTTTATAGTGCTCGATGATGACGACCGCGAAATTGGAATTATTACACTCGAAGACGTGATTGAGGAAATCGTCAATCAAGAAATCGAAGATGAACACGACGCAATATAGGTTTGATAAACTCTAGCGACGTAGTTTTTGAATAATTAAATATCCACCGAATAAACTCGCAATGATAATTGGTAAACTAATCCATAACCATTTTGGATCGGTGGTTTTGGGCGTGATGCGCTCGAGCTGTTGATGAGTTTCAGGGGGAGAATTAACCCGCACCAGTGGCAATTCGGTGTTGGATGGGAGTGGCGGTTGGGCTGTGGTTGCTTGAGTTGTGGCTGTTGGAGCCGGGTGTTGGGCTGGTTGAGACTGATGTGATGCGGTGCTTGGCGACTCTGGCCATGGCGAGCTATCGAGATTGGTGGTTGTTGGAGTTGGAGTTGGAGTTGGAGTGTCGTTGGATTGAGCGGGAATATTTGGCGATTCTTTAATAAGATGTTGACACTTGGTTTCTGGGTGGAAATGTTGTTTAATTAAACACTCAAAGTACTCTCGGTTGTGTTCTGGCAGTTCAATACCGGGTGTTTCATCACAGAGATCGCCAATGCCATCTTGGTCGCTATCTCTTTGATCGGGGTTAGCGACTAACGGGCAGTTGTCAACGGCAGTTGGGACGTCATCGCCATCTTGGCTGATAATTAGGTGAGTATTGGCAACATTGGTAAGGTTAGCACTGTCGGTGACTTTAAGCGTCATTAGGCCGAAATGTTCTTTATGGAACGTATGAGTAATGATTGGTTGAGTGCTGGTTAAATCAATTTGACCATCGCTATCAAAATCCCATTCGTATTTAACGATTTTACCGACTTTAGAATAGGAGCCAGCGCCATTAATTTCGAGCGGTTGACCGAGTTTGGCGATGTAAGGTCCATTAATCCAGGCATGAGGCTTGCCAGCAACTTGGTCGATGGATTTGAGTAAAATATCGCTCACCATTTCAGTGCTAGCACGAAAAACCTGCCCGCCAGTGGATTGAGCCATCTTGGTGTATGATGAGTGAGTATTGTCTTGTAGATTAATAAAATAAAGCTCAGCAGGATCAATTTCAAACGATCGTTTAATGATTTGAGCGGAGGTTAGGTTGCTGATTGGTTCGGGGTCGTGCGGTGTCGCATCGGTAATGGTAATAACTGTTTTGTGCACACCAGCTCGCCACTTAAGATTTAGGCCGGACATAATACCGGATAGGACAGTTTCTGGAATATCACCTCCACCAGCAGCTTTGAGCTCGCTAATCGCTTGTTCGATGTGTTGAATGTCAGATGAAAAATCTAAATTAACTTTTGCAGGGTAGTCGGTCGATTCTTTAGTTCTTTCCGGAAAATCACGAAAGGTGGTAATGGCGAAGCGGGCACTGTTAGACTGGGCACGAATTTGTTCGACAATGGAGCGAATGTTAGTTTTGGCGTGGTCGAGTAGGTTTCGCATCGATCCGGTGGTGTCAATATTAAAGACGACATCAATGTTGGACGATTTGGTAGTGGTTGGTTTGGCGTTAGCATGAAGCGGTAATCGTCGGAGTAATTCGGCGTAGTTGGCATGGCCTAATGGATTGAGGTGATAAAATTCGTGGACGTTGAGCAGGGAATAGCCACTGAGTTCGTATAACCAACCGCGGGGGTTTTCTCTGAAAAAATCCGGGTCAGGCTCGTGACCGGTAAAATGGCGAGGCACAGTGTCAATGAATGTGACTTGACCAGGATGTTGTTTGTTATCGTTGGCGACTGCTGCGGCTTGGGCGCGATTGCCAGCGAGACCGAGGGCACGGATTTCTTGGGCGACTGGATAGCCGGGTGGCAATAGGCCAATAGTGTGGTTGTTGTTGATAGATAAGAGTGGATAACCGAGGAGGACGACTTTGGCGTCGGGACGAAGACCGCGTGTGCGCATTTTGATTAATGTTTGAGTAATATGATTTTGAAGATCAGGCAAGAGGTCATTTGCTTTTCTGATGAGATTCTGACAAAATGATTTATTACTAAAAAAGAAACATTGTTTGACAATGTTGGCGAAGTCTAGATCGTTGCCGCCAATGGTCATCAGCACTAAATCTGTTTCAGGACCGACAAAATCCAGTTGAGGGCGAAGGCGTTGAACGCATTTAAAGGCTACTTTTGTCTGATTGGTGCGCGGAAGATAAGTGGAGTTAGTAATCTGTAGGCTAGTTTTGATTGAATCATCAACAGTGTAAGCTTTACAAACGTCAGTCTGTGCAATAGTATTATGAAGTTTATTAGAATCACCAGTTAAGTTGCCCGGTAATAATGTAGTCTTATGATAAGTTTCGAGATTACGATAATTGTGGAGATCTTCGATTTTGCTACCAGAGCACGCACGATTCTGAAAAGTAGTCGCAATTCCTTGATGATTAAGCCAATGAATATAGCGCTGTGCCCAGTTGTGCTGACTGCGATAGCAATTCGGCACGCCGGTATAGCCACCACCGCCATTGCCGGCTGAATAGGAGTCGCCAATTAAGGTGATGTTGAGCTTTTTACCCTGAGTAGCGCTAACTGGCTGTTGTCGCATCACCGCAAAGCTTAAGCTGATTAGAATAGTGATGACAATAGTTGTTAGTTGTTTTCGCATGTTGCTCCTTATTGATTATGTATGTATACTATGATCTTCTCCTGATCTTTTGGATAAACTCTGACATATAGAGTAAAATCCGTTTTTTCGGCTGAAAATCTAATATCGTTTTGATTACCATTGTATTGAGAAATATTGCTCCACCCATTCTCCTGTACAAATTTCACAAGCCGGTCAAAAACCGCTCGCTGATCACCATCAGCTTCAAAATAATTAATCACCTCGGGCGAAGTTGGTTTCCAGTTGAGGAGAACTGGATCGACCTTAACTTCTTGTTTAATAAATTTCATATTTAATAATTGTTTGCTCATAATTGGGTCGTTGCCGAGGACGGATAGAGCGGATTTCTGGCGGCGCCAGGTTTCAATTCCGACAAACAGTATGACTAATAAGATAACTAAGAAAATCGCTAGCAAGATATTCCTGAGCCAGATTAATACACACTTCCGAAGTGGTCGTGATGATACTTGACTAGAAGCTTGCGATGGACGTGCCATAAATCAATTAAACCATAAACATTATACAAAAGTCAAAGCATTGCGCTATGCATAAAATATGGTATAATTTAAATAACTTTTTCACACAAAAAGGAGGTGATGTGATGTGAAAAAGAAGGAATTTAAAAAACTTGACCCACTTAATCAATATGATATTTTGTGTCAATCAGCACAAAACTTTGTGGCATTAAGTCATAAAATTGATATCAATCGAGACAAATCTATATCTCAGACAGCTGAATATAATAATTTATTGAGTCGTTATGGGACAATAAATCTGCAAAAATTAAATCTTTTGGAGGTGAAGCAAACCCTCATGCTTCTTAGGAATAAAAGCGATCAGCTACGTCGCTTGCAAAATCAAGAAATTGCTTGGACGAATGAAATGCTGAAGCTTGAGAAAAAAATTAAGAGTTTTTTAATAATCTTTTTTGATTTAAAAAGTCTTAAAAAAGCCGGATTTAGTTTCGGGCTGTCAGTCAATGATGATACTATTGACTTTTATCCGTATAAGGGTGAGAGTATTGCAGCTGATACTCAGCATGGTCATTACGGCATAGTTATTGATAAAAAAAGAATTTTCATCAGAAAATATGCCGCATATAAAGATAATGGAGGTGAGCGTAAAAAGAAAGGTCAGGATAAACATGATGTGACCGAGACGTTCAATCTCGGCACATTCTTGGAGTATATGACTCTTAAGTCTGCCAAATAGGCAGACTTTTTTATTACAACATAATTTTAATGAAAAATCTACAATTAGCAGTCTTGACATTAGAGTGCTAATTAGCTACAATAGGTGCATGATTAGCACTCGTTAGGCTTGATTGCTAAAATCAGCCGGCAGAGTTTCTAACCACACTCGCTCTTTATATAATATATGAATAAGTTCAAGAAGTTTTATTAAATAATTTTTAAAAAAGGAGAAAAATATGGGAAAAATTATCGGAATTGACCTCGGTACCACTAACAGTGCCTTTGCTTATATGGTGGCCGGCAAACCAGAAGTTATCACTAACGCCGAAGGTGATCGCACCACGCCAAGTGTAGTGGCTATCAGCAAAAAAGGTGAGCGCCTCGTCGGTAAATTGGCGCAACGTCAACGCGTCACTAACCCAAAAAACACCATTTATGGTGTGAAACGCTTGATTGGTCGTAAGTTTAGTGACAAGGAAGTCCAAAACGACCTCGATATTTCACCTTACGAAATTGTCAAAAAAGGCAATGGTGTCGCTGTGGTAATGGACGGTAAAGAATATACCCCAGAAGAAGTTTCAGCCATGATTCTCAGCAAAATCAAAGCTGACGCCGAAGCTTTTCTGGGCGAAAAAGTCACCGAAGCGGTTATTACTGTTCCTGCGTACTTCGATGACTCGCAACGTCAAGCCACTAAAGACGCTGGTAAAATTGCTGGCTTGGAAGTCAAGCGTATTATTAACGAACCAACCGCAGCCGCTCTAGCCTACGGCCTCGAGGGTAAAAGAGACGAACAAATCGTCGTCTTCGACCTTGGTGGTGGTACGTTCGACGTGTCGGTGCTTGAATTAGGTGACGGTGTGTTTGAAGTTAAATCAACCAACGGTGATACCCACCTCGGTGGTGAAGACTTTGACAACCGTATCGTTAACCATTTTGTCGATGAGTTTAAAAAAGAATACGGTATTGATTTGACCAAAGATAACTCGGCTATGCAGCGTCTCAAAGACGAAGCTGAAAAAGCCAAAAAAGAGCTATCATCAACCACTGAAGTTGAAATTAACCTGCCATTTATTACCGCTGGTGAAGATGGTCCAATTCACTTTGAATATAAGCTGACTCGCGCTAAATTAGTCGAAATGGTGTCTGATCTGATCGATAAACTAGCTGATCCAGTTCACAAAGCCCTCAAGGATGCGAAACTAACTCCAAGCGACATCAACGAAGTGGTGTTGGTTGGTGGTATGACCCGTATGCCAGCCGTGGTTGATAAAGTCAAGGAATTATTCGGCAAAGAACCAATGAAAGGCGTTAACCCAGACGAAGTGGTGGCAGTTGGCGCAGCAATTCAAGGTGGCGTGTTGGCTGGTGATGTTAAAGATGTGTTGCTACTCGATGTGACTCCATTGTCGCTCGGTATTGAAACCATGGGTGGCGTGTCAACGAAATTGATTGAGCGTAACACCACTATTCCAGCCTCAAAATCACAAGTGTTCTCAACCGCTGCGGATAATCAGCCACAAGTCGAGATTCATGTGTTGCAGGGTGAGCGCGAAATGGCTAACGATAACAAATCACTTGGTCGGTTTATCCTGGACGGCATTGCCCCAGCACCTCGTGGTGTGCCACAAATTGAAGTGACTTTCAACCTTGACGCCAACGGTATTTTGAACGTGACGGCCAAAGATAAAGGTACTGGTAAAGAGCAATCGATTACTATCCAAAACTCCGGTAATATGAGTAAAGAAGACATCGAAAAAGCCCAAAAGGACGCTGAATTGCACGCTGATGAAGATAAGAAAAAGCGTGAGGCAATCGATGCGCGCAACGCTCTAGAAAACGCCATTTATCAAGCTGAAAAAATGCCCGATGAGTTCAAAGACAAGATTTCAGATGAGGATAAAGACGCGATTAAAAAAGCTGTCGAAGAAGCTAAAACTCATCAAAACTCTGATGATAAAGACGAACTCGAAAAAGCTGCCAAAGCTCTGCAGGATGCTATCATGCCAATCGGTGCCAAAATGTATCAAGCTCAAGCCGAAGATGCCAAAAACACCGACAAAAAAGCCGATTCAAAAGAAGATGAAGCTGTTGAAGGTGAAGTCGTTAACGATAAATAAATTATCGGCTTAATGCTCAAAATCACTAAAATACCCCGCGCAGAAATGTCGGGGTGTTTTAAAAATACCAAAATGCTATATTTTTTATGGTTAATTTGTTACAATAATAGCAATGAAGACAATCACTAAACTCTACAGTGTAGCGTGTCAGGCGATTCTGCGATTGCCTCGGTCTTGGCGCTGGCCGATGACGGTGATTACAGGCTTGGCGGGGCCGGTGTTTGTGAGTATAGCAGGGTTGATTTTTGCGGTGATTGGCTGGCTAGCTAAGAAGCCGATTATCTTCAAGCTGGCGCTATTGGTGCTGGTGACTTTTGTGACAGTGACGGTTCTGAAACATATTTTTCGTAAAGCGCGACCGAACACAGCCTATGCTCGTCAGATGAAGTTCTCGAAGTATAGTTTTCCGAGCGGGCATGCAGCGGTGGGGTTGGTGTTGTGGTATGGTGCAGTGCTGGTGCTGGTGCATCTTGGTGCGCCAATGTGGTTAGTGATGATAACAACGGCTTTGACGCCAATATTGATGTTTTTAATAGGCATTTCGCGGGTGTATCTCGGAGCACACTATCTGATTGATGTGTTGGTTGGCTGGATGTTGGGCTTGACGATGATGGGCATGTTTGTGGTGATGTCAATTCTTTAAAAATGTCTAGTGGTGAGAGTAGACTTTGTATTTATAAAATGCTTGTGCTATAATTTAAAAATAAACTAAACATGAGAGGCGAGGCGTGCTCAAAAAAATAGTCAAAAAACCCTTGAAACTGAAACGATTCGTGGCAGTCGTACTGTCTCTAGGGATTATCGTCGGTTCGCTATCGATTCTGAGCTTCATTAAGCGCTCGCAGACCTCCCAAGCCGCTGGCCTCCAAATCCAATCAGTCTTCCCACGCATTGGCACACCAGCTGGCGGGGATAAGGTGCGGATTCGAGGAAAAGATTTTCAACGGGAAACTGTACTAACTCAAATATCTGTCGGGGGCGGTCATTCCTGTGCATTAGGATCTGACAATAAAGTTTATTGTTGGGGTACGAATAACTATGGTCAGTTGGGTAATAATTCTACCAACGAGTCTTCGACTCCGAGTGCTGTCTATCAAGGTCAGATTCCAGCTGATGTGAAGATCAAGAAAGTGGTTGTTGGTTATGAACATACTTGTATTCTTGGTTCTAATGAATGGGTCTATTGCTGGGGTGCCAATGCTGCTGGTCAGCTAGGAAATGGAACAAATTCAAGCGTACACACTCCTGTTTCTATAGTTCAAGGAGAAATTCCAACTGGCGTGACGATAAAACAACTTGCAATGGGTGGTATGCATACTTGTGCTGTAGGGTCTAACTATAAAGCTTATTGTTGGGGACATAATCAGTATGGCCAGCTTGGCAATAACTTAACTGTTCATATGAATGTCCCAACTGCTGTGCATCAGGGTGAAATTCCAACTAATGTATATATAACTCAATTAGCGGTTGGTAGCTCGCATACTTGTGCTGTTGGGTCTAATCATCAAGCTTATTGTTGGGGGTATAATTATCGTGGTCAGCTTGGAAATAGTTCATATACTGATCGCTCTGTCCCAACTGGGGTTAGTCAAGGTAATATGTCAACTTTAGAATGGAACGAGATTGCTCATATTACGGCTAACTCACAATATACTTGCGCTCTTAGTTTTAGCCGGCGGGAATATTGTTGGGGTGATAATTCTGACGGACAGCTTGGTGATGGTTCTATTTCTAATAGCGTATATCCAATTGCAGTGCATCGAGGCGAAATTCCGTACGATAAGATGATTTCACAGATTGACGCCGGGTACTATCATAATTGTGTTATAACTGATGATGGTAAGGTTTATTGCTGGGGTAGTGGAGGTGGTGGTCGGCTTGGTAATAACTCCACAACTAAAGTTCTCACTCCCGTCGCCGTCCACCAAGGCCAAATTCCAGCCGGTAGCACTCAAGTTAAAGTCAACAACACGTCCGTCCCAGTTAAATACATCTCACCCTACGAACTAGAAATCACTATGCCAGCTCATTCTGCCGGTAAAGTAGACATCATCGTCACTAATCTAGATAACACCACTCATACCCTTAGTCAAGCTTATGAATACTACCAACCTCAAAACCCAACCATCACCAGTATCACACCGTCCACTGGTCCAGTGACTGGCAATACTCAGCTAACTGTTAGTGGTAATCATCTTGATCCAATGCGCTGGAAGAGTGTTAATGGCGGATCTCGTCACACCTGTGCCCTAGGTTCCGATGCTAAAGCCTATTGTTGGGGTCGGGGAGAAGATGGTCAACTCGGCAATAACACTACGACTAACTCCTCAACCCCAGTGGCTGTTCATCAAGGGCAAATCCCAGCCGGGGTTAGTTTAACCCAAATAGCAACTGGTATTCATCACACCTGTGCCCTAGGTTCCGATGCTAAAGCCTATTGTTGGGGTCGGGGAGAAGATGGTCAACTCGGCAATAACACTACGACTAACTCCTCAACCCCAGTGGCTGTTCATCAAGGGCAAATCCCAGCCGGGGTTAGTTTAACCCAAATAGCAACTGGTATTCATCACACCTGTGCCCTAGGTTCCGATGCTAAAGCCTATTGTTGGGGAAATAACATTTATGGTCAGCTCGGCAATAACTCTATTGCTAGAGCCTTAGCCCCCGTCCGCGTCCACGATCACCTCTACTCCATCACTGCTGGCACCGCCAACGCTACT
>CAURNU010000007.1:0-21940 GCA_963526735.1 uncultured Candidatus Saccharibacteria bacterium | reverse complement strand
AGTCTGGACCGTGTCTCAGTTCCAGTCTGGCTGATCATCCTCTCAGACCAGCTATAGATCGTTGGCTTGGTAGGCCATTACCCTACCAACTACCTAATCTAACGCGGGCTCTTCCTAAAGCGGATAAATCCTTTAATCCGAAGATCATATGCGGTATTAGCCACCCTTTCGGGCGGTTATCCCTCACTTTAGGGTAGATTCCCACGCGTTACTCAGCCGTCCGCCGCTCGCCGACAGGGTGCAAGCACCCCTCGCTGCCGCTCGACTTGCATGTGTTAGGCACGCCGCCAGCGTTCATCCTGAGCCAGGATCAAACTCTCCATAAAAATAAAATGTTTTAAAAACATTGTAAACATATAGACTGACGATGTAATTGCACAAGTAAATTGTTAATGTTTCTCCCTATTTGCATTGCACAAACAAAAGACTGATTAAGATTCTACACCATTTAGAAATTAAAGTCAACACTTTTTTCAAAGATTTTGATACTTTTTTCAAAAAATCCGCTATTTCATCTGAAAATAGCGGATTTTACGGTTTTTTGACTATATTTATTATATAGATATATTAATCTTCTTCTTTAATTTCGGCATCCTCTTTCATCAGAATACCGATCGAAGCCACAGCGTCTCCATCATTCAGACGCATAATACGTACACCCTGAGTAGTGCGACCCAACGAAGGGACATCATTGATGCCGACTCGAATCGTCTGACCTTTTTCAGAGATCATTAGTAATTCTTCGGCATCATCACAGACAGTTCGAGCGGTAATAATTGGACCGGTTTTTGCCGTTACGGTAGCAGCTTTGATGCCAACCCCGCCCCGCTTATGAGCAGCGAACAGATTAATGTTGGTCATTTTGCCATAGCCATTCTTACTAATGACTAAGATCTTTTTCGAAGCATCAGAGATGACATCCATACCTACCACCCAATCATTTGGACGGAGGCGGACGCCACGCACACCACGCGCTGAACGACCCATTGGGCGAATATCGTTTTCATCAAAGCGAACGGCTTGACCAGCTGAGGTAGATAAAATTAGCTCATCTTTACCGCTAGTGCGTCGAATATAGCGCAGTTCGTCACCATCATCCAGAGTGATGGAAATCAGACCATTGGTGCGGATATTAGCATATTTATCAATTGGTGTTTTTTTGACAACACCCTTAGTAGTTGCCATAAACAGATAGCCATTCTCGTTTTCGTTACGTGGTGAGTGAATAATTGAGGTGATTTTTTCTTCTGGTTGAAGTTGTAATAAGTTAACCGCCGCTACGCCTTTGGCTGTTAGACTAGCCGCTGGCACTTCATAAGCCTTCAAGCGGAACACTCGACCCCTATTGGTGAAGAATAATAGATAGTCATGCGTACTTGCTGGCACTAACCGATCAATTACATCCTGTTCCTTGGTCGTAATACCTCGTTTACCCTTACCACCACGATTTTGGCGACGATAATCACTCATTAGAGTTCGCTTAATATAATTCTCACTAGTCAGGATAATTACCGATTGCTCTTCTGGGATTAACTCCTCATCACTGAATTTACCAAGTTCGTGATTAATAATTTGTGAACGGCGTTCATCACCGTATTTTTCTTTGATTTCTAGTAATTCTTCTTTAATAATACGCAAAATTTCGTTTTCATCAGCCAAAATTCGTTCTAATTCACCAATTAATTTTAGAAGTTCTGCTAACTCATCCTCAATCGCCTGACGGTTAAGCGCATTTAAGCGACGCAACTGCATCGCCATAATGGCTCGAGCTTGAATTTGCGACAAATCAAACTTCGCAATCAAGTTTGCCTCAGTTTCCTCGTCGTTTTTGGAAGCACGAATGGTTTTAATCACTTCATCAATATGATCAAGCGCAATTTTTAAGCCCTCTAATATATGCGCACGATCTTTAGCTTTTTGCAGTTCAAACTCAGTGCGACGACGCACCACCTTTTGACGGTGTTTAACAAACTCGCTCAGAATATCCACCAAACCAAGCACTCGAGGTTGCAAACCATCAACCAATGCTAGCATATTATAGTGGAACGCCGTCTGTAATTGAGTCATCTTATAGAGCTGATTTAAGACTTTTTTTGGATAAGCGTCTTTTTTCAGCTCAATCACCACCCGCACCACACCGCGTGCACTTTCATCACGCAAGTCGCTGATTGCAGTCAGCTTCTTCTCTTTAACTAATTCAGCAATTTTTTCAATCAATGAGGCTTTGTTGACCATGTATGGAATTTCTGTCACAACAATCTGATGACGACCACGTTTAGTTTCCTCAATATTAGCAACAGCACGCATAGTGACACTACCCCGACCAGTTAGATAAGCCTGCTTCATTGGCGCACCACCGTACACAATCGCTCCAGTTGGAAAATCCGGACCTTTAATAAACTTCATCAAATCATCAACGGTCGATTCTGGTTTATCAATCAAAGCGACTGTTGCATCTACTACCTCACTGAGGTTGTGAGTTGGAATACTGGTTGCCATACCGACTGCAATACCAACTTGACCATTTAGCAATAAATTAGGTAATTTTGCTGGTAAAACAACTGGCTCACGCTCTGAACCATCATAGTTATCACGAAAATCAACCGTGTTTTTATCCAAATCTACTAGTAATTCACCACCGGCTTTGCTCATGCGCGCCTCAGTATAACGCGAAGCCGCCGCTGGGTCACCGTCCATTGAACCAAAGTTACCCTGACCATCGACTAGTGTATAGCGCAGGTTCCAATCTTGCGCCAAACGCACCATTGCGTCATAAATCGCTGAATCACCGTGCGGGTGATACTTACCCATCACATCACCAGTGATACGTGCTGATTTAGTGTATTTAGTACCAAAACGCCAGCCATTGCGCTCCATTGAGTATAAAATCCGACGATGTACCGGCTTTAAACCATCACGCACATCTGGTAAAGCACGATCAACAATCACACTCATTGAATAACGCAGGAAGCTATCTTCCATGACGTTTTCAAGAGTACGATTCTCGATCACTCGAGAGTGAGTTGGCTGATTAATAATTTCTGCTTCTGTTGACATTTTTTTATCCTCTTCCATATTAAACATCCAAATCCTCTAGATTGACGAATTTTGCGCGGTTTTGAATAAAGTTTTTGCGCAAAGAAGCCTCATCTCCCATTAATTTCGTAAAGATTGCATCAGCCTTTTCGGCATCCTCGACAGTCACCTGTACTAACACGCGATTTTCCGGGTTCATGGTTGTTTCCCAGAGCTGAGTCGCATCCATTTCACCAAGACCTTTGTAGCGTTGAAGCATGGTCACGCCAGCTTGTTTGTTACGGTCATCATTTGGATCAATTTGTGCACCGTTAGCAATGCGTTTTTGGATTAAATCTTCGATAATTTGGTCACGTTCTTCATCGCTATAAGCATAAAACTTAGTATTTTTACCAGTACGAATCAGATACAGAGGCGGTTTTGCCAGATAAATATGGCCTTGGTCAACCACCTCACGCATATAACGGAAGAAGAAAGTCATTAGCAAAGTCGCGATGTGTGAACCGTCAACATCGGCATCGGTCATGATAATAATGCGATTATAACGCAAGCCTGAGATATCAAATTGTTCACCGATACCCACGCCCATACCCTTAATCAAGCTGACGATTTCATTATTAGCCAGCATGCGATCTAATCGAGCACGTTCAGTATTTAGCACTTTACCACGCAATGGTAAGATAGCTTGCGTCTTGGAGTCGCGCCCAGATTTAGCCGAACCGCCAGCCGAGTCACCCTCAACAATGTATAGTTCACATTCATCAGGGTTTTTACTTGAACAGTCCGCCAACTTACCTGGTAGGTTTAATCCATCCAGTGCACCTTTGCGGATCACATTATCGCGAGCTGCTCGGGCTGCCTTACGCGCTCGGGCTGCCATCAGTGATTTTGAGATCATCTTCTTGGCTGAAGCTGGGTTTTCTTCGAGATAATAACCAAAATACTCAGCCATCACCTGCTCAACATAACCACGCACCTCTGGGTTACCGAGTTTATTTTTAGTCTGACCCTCGAATTGCGGATCAGGTAGTTTTACAAGCACAACTGCCGTTAAGCCCTCACGAATGTCCTCACCAGTTAAGCTTTCTTCTTTTTCTTTCAACAAACCATTTTTACGGGCATAATCATTTATAATCCGGGTCATCGCCGCCCGAAAACCAGTGACATGAGTACCGCCATCAGGGTTTAAGACATTGTTAGCAAACGCCTGCACGTTCTCAAGAAAACTGTCGTTATATTGCAAAGCAATTTCCACGCCAGAATCTTCGACTTGGCTTTCCACATAGAAAATATCAGGAGTAATTGTTTCTTTACCGCGGTTGAGGTGCTTCACATAACTTTTAATACCACCTTCAAAGTAAAAAGCTTGGCGATTACCAGTTTTTTCCTCGAGAACCGATAGTTTTGTACCCTTAGTTAAGTAAGCCTGATGACGAATATATTTGACGACCCATTTATAGTCCAACTCGATCGTTGAGAAGATTTCCCCGTCTGGATAAAAAGTAATTGACGTACCAGTTTGATCAGTTTTACCGACTTTTTTAATGTCAGCTTGTGGCACACCGCGCTCAAATTCTTGAACATATTCATAGCCATCTTTAAATACTCGAGCTATTAAGCGAGTTGATAGTGCGTTGACCACACTTGAGCCAACGCCGTGCAGACCAGACGATACTTTATAACCACCGCCACCGAATTTACCACCAGCGTGGAGGACGGTTAGAACTGTTTCTAGCGTTGATTTACCGGTTTTTGGGTGTTTATCAATCGGAATCCCCCGACCATTATCAATAACATTCACGCCACCATCAGCCAATAAGGTAATTTTTACCTCAGTAGCATAACCAGCGATAACCTCGTCAATTGAGTTGTCAGCAATTTCTTTAATTAAGTGGTGCACGCCTTCATAACCGGTGCTACCAATATACATTCCCGGACGTTTACGGACTGCTTCTAAGCCTTCCAGCACCTGAATTTGGGAGCTATCATAGCTACTGTCGCTTTTTTGTTTGGTCATTTCTCCTCACTTCCCAATATTTTGTTGAAAATTCAGTCTCTAGTATAAACCAAATTTAATAATTGCTCAAGCGTCTTGCCTAGCTTATACCGCTTATGGTAACATATCTTTGAGGATAATGGTATGAATTTTAGAAAAATAGTCGCTCATTTAGCCTACAGTCCAGCTATGATTTGGCACTTAGCGGCTTATGATGCAAAAATTAAACACGACAGATCAAACAATCTGAAAATTATTCTATTTGCAGTTCTAAATCTGCTAATTATCGCCATGGCTATATCAGTTAATAACAACTCACACTTATCACTTAACACCCCGGGTTTAAATACTAAGCCGACCAATACTAGCTTGTCACGTCATTTCCTAATCAATAAAGATACCCAAATCAAAAATTTCTCACAAAATAACTTTTTCAACGATATCAATGACAATTCCGAATTAGTGCGAATTTATCAGCATTTCAATATCAACAATACCTCAGTTACTAAAATGGCTTTAGCACAATCACCAGTTGCCCCGACGTCTTGCGTGGAAATTAATTTTTCACCGCTCAACAATATTGGACAAATTACTATCAATCGTGATTTAGCAGTCTATGCCCATAACTGCCAAAAACAATACTATGGCTTGGCCATCAATGGACACAATGGTAATAATTTTATAATTTTAAATAATGGCAATCTGTTACTAGATAACGTTGCTCTAAATACAACACAGCTATTAGCGTTTCAGATACACGTTGTAAATTCAACTACGAATACTCAATCCCCTATATACATTAACCCCGGGCAATCCCTTAAATATACGATCACTGCTACAAACACCTCTCAAGAACCACTATCTGATGTTGTAAAAATTAACTTAAGCGATATTGCTGAATACGCTCATATTTTAAACAATTCACTCAATAGCGATCAGACAATTTATTGGCAAATCAACAATCTTCGTCCGCACCAAAGCATCACTTATGATATTTATACCAAAACTAACCATCTTTTTAGTTCTAACCCATTAAATGTTAATTCACCGACTAGCCATGATTGTCAGCTAGCCCTAAGCATTGGCAATGCCACAAACACCGTCAAGGCTAGTTGTAGCCCGCTCAAGCAAGTTGAATTATTAACCCATCAGTATCTCGCTCCATCACGCCATGATTATAAGATTTTAATTTCAACCCTCTTGTTCCTACTGATCATTGTTATGTTTAAAATTCTACACATCGCTCGCATCAATTTCATTTCTAAAGAAATTCGTATCATTCGCCATAACATCAATCAAGGAATTATCTAATGGCTAAGAAAGCAGATATTATCAACAGCTTCATACAGGCTAAGAAAAGTAAGAAAAACCGCAAACTAACGAAAGTTCAAACCGTCAATCGCCTGCTCGGTTCACAAGTATTACACACTAATCAAATCATTAAAATCAGTAAGTTAAAAAACGTCCAAGGCGATACTTTAAGCCGACGCACTGTTAATCATGGTTTTATTAAGACCATCACTGAGATGCGTGACAATCTACCGCGACCGGAGCGCCAAGCCTCCAAAATTATTCATAATCGTGGCTTTGAGATAATTGCGTTCATAATTAATGACTTATTACTCAATCCAACTGCCATGGCCCGCGGGATGATGTTTTTCTTCATCTTAAATATTATCTATTATTCATTATGTACTGTTTATAATTATTACTATAACCCATTGATCGTAATAATACTGCTACTCTCTAGCTTCATTGTCGGATTCATCAGCTTAATCATGGCTAAACCTAAAAAACAATAGGTTTAACACCGCAAAACCATTTAAAACCGCCCTTGTCGGGGCGGTTTTACTTAATACGCAAGTCTAACTCTTGCTCATCATCGGAGCCAATTTTCAGGCTATTATTTGGCTTTAAAGGCGGTTTAATGTCCATCACTTTAGCTTGAGGAGCATTCACTGATTCATTGTCCGACCCACTCGTCAAATGCGTTACTTTAGTTTTAATTTCATTCATAGGACGACTGGTAGAAGTTACACCCGTTGACTGGCTCGCCTGCGTATCTGCTCTTACAGGCGGCGAAGCTAACGATGGTGGTGCCAAAGAAGTCTGTGGATAGTTGGTACTAGCTTGCACAGTATCTAGATCGTTTTGACTCTGTGCTTTGAGCTCACGACGTTTTTTCAGCCAGCCATCCAAGAAGCTCTCTTCCTGATCAGTAGAAGGCGCACTAAGCTGATGATTAGCTGGTACCTCAGGCATAGTCGCTCCGGGCATAGACTGAGTCTGCTGATTTGACTGTTGCGAACCCGCTGATAAGCGTTTAGCAATTTCAGCGTCAATCATCGCCCGACTTTGGCCAAATCTCGTGGCTGACAAGCGTTTAATCGCGTCACGCACCGCATCACTAGAGTCGCCGACTGGCGGTAAGAGGTTCATACTGAATGGACTAGATGGCGTGTTATTAATCATCACTGTAGTAATCGTTTGATAATTAGGAAGTCGCGTCAGATCTTCAGCATTAAACACTGGCAAGAAGCGCTTCTCAAGGATCTGAGCATCAGTAATACCGATACGACCAGAGATAATCGTACCAACGTTACCAATAATCGCTTCACGAATTTTTTCCGTCAACTGTGTCATGAACTGGTTTGCAACAATCAGGTTAAGTTTATATTTACGAGCTTCTGACAAAATTGATTCAAAACTCTCCGTAGCAAAGTTTTGGAACTCGTCAACATACAGACAAAACTCCTTACGTTCCGCCTCTGGCATATCAGCTCGACTCATCGCAGCCGCCTGAAACTTCATCACAAACATCATACCGAGCAGCTTCGCGTTCAGCTCACCAGTCCGACCCTTCGAAAGGTTAATCAATAGAATTTTATTATTATCCATAATCTGACGCATATTAAAGCCTGATTTAGTTTGACCAATGATATTGCGCATCATTTCATTTGACAAAAAAGCGCCGAATTTTGAGGCAAACCAGCCAAGAATTTCACCCTTGGCCGATTCTGGCATCATAGCCATTTCCTTCAGCCAGAAATCACGCACTGTCATATCCGTCACGAACTGCATCTTATAATTCATAAAATCTGGATCGCTGAACATCTTTGGCACATCGATAAATGATGAACCGTCCGGATCAGCCATCAGTGCCAAAGCGGCATTACGGAACCAAGTCTCAAAACGAGGCCCCATAATACCGGTATGACCTGGATCGTAGAGCCCATATAACATTTGAATGCATTCTTGAATCAAGAAATCTTTTTGATCCTCGTTTTCAAACTCAAATAGATTCAATCCAATTGGATTATCAATATCACTTGGATTAAAATAGATCACATCTTCAACGCGATTACGCGGAATCATCCCAAGCAATCGCTCAACTGAATCACCGTGCGGGTCGACAAAAGCAAAGCCCTTACCATCCATAATATCCTGATAGGCTAAGTTTTCTAACAAACCAGATTTACCAGTACCGGTTTGACCGATAAAATAGGTGTGACGCAAGCGATCTTTGGCGCTGAGACGAATCGGTTTTTTAACACCTCGGAACTCGTTATAACCAAGCAACAGACCCTCTTCAATCAAATCCGTCGGACCGTCAACTTGTTTAGTTGCTTGACGCTTAATTTGTGAAGTTGGAATATCTTTTTGACTTGGAAGGTGAAATAAAGTTGCCAACTCCACACTGTTTAAAATATTACTTTTAATACTTTGTGGGAAAAAACGCATAATATAAGCCGTCACCAACTCATCAATATTTTTGGATTGATTATATTTGAAACCATTAAAATTAGTGGAGTTAAGTAGTGCAAATGAGGCAATGATATTTTGCAAAATTGATTGCGAACGAGTCGAGGTTTCAGAAGATACTACCACCCTAACAAGAGTCTCAAATCCAGGATAACGAATTTTATTTTCAATCGCTTCAATTGCCATACGATCAACTTCATCCGGTCCTTTGAAATCATCTTTCTGCTCATTGGATTGTGGTGGTTTCCACAACACTTCCAACAGCTCCCCCGGTTTATAACCGATATTCAGGCCTTTCGAACCTCCTTTTTTACCTTCTCGCATAGCTTTTGTTGTATTTATTGCAACATCAACCCATGATTCATCAGCTGGTCGAATCAAAATCTGAATCGCTACACCATCGCCCTGTTTAGAAGCTGACAAGGCGTTAAGTAGTGAACGCGACACATCCTGTTTTGATTCTTGGTAAGTCAGAATTGGATAGGCCGGCTCTTTGCGCAGAGTAAACTCACCACCGCAGATTGAGTTATAGTTAGCCGATTCTTGAAAAATATTTTTTCCTTCAACTTCCTCAATACGCGCAGAAGGATAAGCTGTAGAAATAGCTTGTTTGATAATATCAATTAGCGACATTGGCACTACAGCGTAATAGTAAATTAGACCGTCTTTAGCGACGATTTCAAATGATAAATGTCGCTGACCGAATAACCGCGCCTTAAATCCGCTATAAACTGTCGAAGCGATAATACTATACATCACCTGTGCCTGCGACAAAATCTCATCCGTCAAATCACGCTGGTCACGACTCGATCCGGTTGATTCTAAGTCAGTACTACTTGGTGGTAAATGAATATGCAAATAAACCATCTTGAGGCCCCGCTCATAGTTTTTTGATTCTTGCAAAAATTTACGATATTGCGTCCATACCAAAAACACCACACCAGCCCCGCCAGCCAGTACCATCAGACCATAGATTAGATATAAAAACTCTTCCACCCGCCCCTCTTATCTTACCTATGCAACTTTCCGCTTCTCCTGGTAAATTTTACGGATTTCTTTGATTTCATCATCACGACGGCTCGGTTGATTTTTGGTCATCTCTAGAGTTTTTTTGACATTCGACACCCAGGCCGATTCAATCACATCACCATCCGACACTTCCAGCCGTTTAAAGCGCTCAGTGGCCATAATCGGCTGACGAATCACCGTACTGACTGGGACTGAAGAAGGCGCTGGCTGTGGATTTTGTACGGCTAGTGTCTGATTTGCATTATCAATATCTTGTTGTGATGCAAGCTCATAGCCTCGATCTGGCACTATCAACGGACGCTCAACTCCAGTCATCGGCAAATCCCCCACCTCATACGGATTCGGTAGATTCGGCATTTGTTCTTGTTTGTTTAAATTGAAAGAATCCATAACCATTATTATAACATATCAGCGTCTACTTATATAGAAACAAATTAAAATACAAAACAACATAATTAAACTAATTTCCGCTACCGTAATATCACGAATTGATTGAATCGCCAACATCACCACTGGCGCCATGCTGATAATTGCCAAGTAGAAATAAACCCGATAGCTATCACTAGTCACAAGGCGTTTCGTGATTAGCATACTAAACAATCCTGCAAACAAACTATAAACCACAAAAGATAATGCAAAACAAACTACATAAATTAACAAAAAAATTGTCAGCGCCCCAATCGGCACAAATTGATCAGGAGAAAAAGCATTCATTAAACTAACAAGCAAAATAAAGGCTCCTATCCCACTCAAAATAATACCAATTGACTGTTGTTTTTTAGTTTTAAACATAAGATTATTATACTACACGACCCACAAGCTTGTTTATAATAAAAAAGAGCCCAGAGGTCATTGGATACAACCGCATCCAACTAATAACTATATAAATAAATGTCGGGGGTTTGTAATTCCTATGACTCTCTGAGCGTTTGACCGCCTCACAGAGTATTTGAAAACCTGCGAGACATATCCTTCTTACGTCGTTAGTCTTATTATTTTTTAAAAAGGAGACTAGACTAATCGCCGCGCGCTCAACACTCAAGCAATCTTGAATGGAGCATCAGCTACAATTCAGAGGAATAGTAACTGATCTTTCCATTGAAGAGTTTGGTGTGGCCAGATATTTATTATAATGAACTAATATGTAAATAATTTTGGCTTTTATGTTAGTAAAAACTAGTTTTTGTGTTTGCTAAAAGCTTACACACATATTAGCACAAGCATTTAAAAATGTCAACTACTTTTTTGCTATTTTATATTGTTTTTATTGCATTTATTTTTTACAACACTTATAATAACAGATTAGAAAAATATAGATTAGCTAAATTTTAGAGTTGTAAATATTACAATAAATTAGAATATACCTTTATACAACGAGCGATTTTTAACTTAATTATCGCGTAGCCCGTCATTTTTATTCTTCACCTCAAATTCATCGTATCATCAACCATAGTACGTTTTTATAAAGCATAGTTTTTTAAAAAAACTTAGAAGTTAATTGTTTGGTATTTGGTAAGTATAGGTCTGGCAAATTGAGATTTTAAAGGTTATCAATGTGAGTATTTTTTACTTACGCGATAAACGCAATAACAGTCAGTGTCATACCAACTTGTTAGTTTTTTTCAAACATTCAAAACTAGCGCTAGACATTTCGACATGTATTTTAATTTTCATGATTGGTATTATATACACGTTACGCCCAGTATCGTCAGAAAGATCTTTCTTTATGGCACCATAGATTTTAATACATCGCACGCGCTCACTGTCATAATGCATACATTCGCTGTTAACAAATTCGCTACCGTTTTTGCAGTTCCCATGTCCTTATCGCACCATCATTGCTATTCTATTTTTTAAAAATATCATTTTAGTAAGTTGGGTATGAGTATTAGTATGAATTTATTTTTGTAAAAAAATCAATATTCATCACAATGAATTTGACTATCTTTTATTCCACTCCGCGCCCAATCAGCCTGTCATTATTAGCAAGCTAGCTTAGCTCATTCACTCGCCCATCAATATACATACTAGTTCCAATTATGTCAAATCATCACAAAAGCTGACGTTAATTTGAACATAATTTTCAATATTGTTTTTGGTATTTTTGCAGTTTTTTTGACATCAAACATGATTAAAAATCTAGCTCAATTTTTCACCCTTCTCTATTAGCCATAAGCTTTTCCACAAAACTGTGGAAAAGCTTTAAAAAATTGCCAAAAAATCTTTTGCAAAGTTGTTGACATATGCGTTTTAATTCGCTATTATAGAGGTAGCTCTTGAACAAAAATATTGTGCAGGGAGCTAAACAAAAAACAAACAGCAATCCTATAACTCGCATAAAACGACCGAACTCGCAGACGGTCGTTTTATGTTTTTTATGCTAGTTTTTAGCCAATAAAAAAATCGCCCGTTGTATCAAATCTTCGGGCGGTTTTTAAATTAATAATTTCAATCTTAAATTATTGGTGGAGCTGCCGGGTACTGCCCCCGGGTCCGGTTGAATTAAAACTAACCATCTACAAGCTTAGTTATTTTTCAAAAATAATTGACCGATAATTAAATCAAAAATAACAAAACAAATTATCAAGTCAACCGCAAAAATTGTCCTAAGTTAGCTTTGCGATTGCTAAACTTAGTAAGCAGTTTAAAATATGACACCACGATCAACCCCAACTGCTGAGTTAATGTGATGATCGCTAATAATTAAGCAGCGATTGGCGCAAATGCCATTTTAGGAGCGAAAACGCTCGCTAGTTTAGCAAATGCTGTTTTTGCTTTAGTTGCATTTATTAAATGATACGCTCATTGAAGCGACTTGCTAGTTAGTGTTAAGTTTCAATCGTCTAAGCTATTCAGCCCCAACTTTGTATCTAAATATTATATCAGCTTGATTGAGTTTTTCCAAGTTGTATGCTTAAATAATACTAATTATGGTTAGCAAAGTTCAATCAGTCGCACCAATCGGGTTTGAGGGTTGCATCATTGATGTTGAGACCGATATCGCCAAAGGCTTGCCCAGTTTGCAAATCGTTGGCATGGGTAATAAAGCGATTGATGAAGCTAAAGAGCGAGTTCGTCGCGCCATCACTAATTCAAATCTTGATTTTCCCAAACACAAGATCATCGTCAATCTAGCTCCAGCCGAATTGCCAAAAGATGGTACCTACTTCGACCTACCAATCGCGATCTCAATTTTAACCGCCTCCAAACAACTCACGCAAACTGAAATTGCTGATAGTATTTTTGTTGGCGAGCTAGCTCTCGATGGTAGCCTACGACCAGTCCGTGGTATCATTAATATCGCCGAAACCGCCAAGGCCGCCGGTATCAAGAATTTATTTCTCCCCGCGTCTAATCTCAAACAAGCCGAATTAATTACAGGTATTAATTTATTCGGAGTTGATAATCTACGACAATTATTCTTACATTTAAAGAAAATTCAACCGCTTTCCGCTCATATCCCCGCTCCCGCCACACTAATAAATACCGAAAATCAAACCATACTTGATGATATCTATGGCCAAGAGCAAGCTAAACGTGCCCTAATCATCGCGACAGCTGGTCGACATAATATTTTGCTAAACGGCCCGCCCGGAGCCGGCAAAACTATGTTAGCCAAAACTATCACTAGTCTATTACCACCACTTAGCGATGAAGAAAAACTAACCGTCACTAAACTACATAACCTATCGGGCGAATCCGATGAGGAAATTATCAGCACCCGACCTTTTCGTTCACCTCATCACACCGCTAGTAAAATTTCAATTATCGGCGGTGGGCGCAATCCCCAGCCTGGTGAAATTAGTTTAGCACACCTTGGTGTCTTATTTTTGGATGAATTGCCAGAATACCCACGTTCCATCATTGAAGCTTTACGTCAACCGATTGAAGATAAAGAAATTTGGATTAATCGAGTCAACGGTAAAACCCATTTTCCAGCCGATTTTATGTTAGTCGCTACCATGAACCCTTGCCCTTGCGGTTATTATGGCGACCCATCGCACGAATGCACTTGCACCAGTACTCAAATTCATAATTACCAGAAAAAGTTATCAGGACCAATGCTTGATCGAATTGATTTAGTAATTAATGTCACACCAACACCACATCAACATCTGATATGTAATAATCACAACACTACTAGCGCCCACCAAATCGCCCAAACTCAAATTCAGCAAGCACGTCTCGCTCAACAGAGGCGATATCGCTCATGTAGTTTTTACAACAGTAATTTATCGAGTAAACAGATCACTAAAACCATCCACCTATCTGACGATTTAAAACAATTTTTAGACAAAGCCGCTAGTCAAATGAATCTCAGTGCTCGTAGTTATTTTCGTATTATTAAAGTCGCTCGCACCATTGCCGATATTGATGGCGCTGAGCATATCAATCTTAAACATTTAGCTGAAGCTCTACAATATCGTAGCAATCTCAATTAATTCAAAATCAATTCTCTGGTTTTTCTCTTGTATATTTAGTTAATATCTGGTAAAATATTACCCGAGTTAAGTGCTCAAGTAATAAAATTCAAGAGAGGAAAATCCTATAAGTAACCAAACTCGGATTAATCAAGAAATTAAATCCAAGCAACTGCGAGTTATAGGTATTGATGGCGAACAGCTAGGCGTTCTTGACTTAAAAGAAGCCCTCGACTTAGCAAAAAAAGCTAAAGTTGATCTGGTCGAAATCTCCCCTAACGCCGACCCACCGGTCGCCAAAATTATTGATTGGGGTAAATATCAATACCAGAAGATGAAAAAACAGCAGAAAAATCGCAAAAATGCTAAAGCCAGTGAACTCAAACAAATGCGCTTTGGCTTAAAGATTAGCGACAACGATCTGCGCATCAAACTCAAAAAAGTGACTGAATTTCTTGAAAAAGGTCATAAAATCAGATTAACCGTTGTTTTTCGGGGTCGTGAAATGGCTCACAAAGAACTCGGCCAAGAAATGATCGATCGCATTCTAGAGATCCTAGGTGACAAAATCATAGTTGACCAAAAGCCTCAAATGAGTGGACGCAACTTGAGTATAAATATAAGGAGTAAATAATGCCAAAAATGAAGACCCATAAAGGGACTGCCAAGCGGATTAAAATCACCCCAACTGGCAAAATTGTTCGACAACGAGCATTTGGTGGACACTTTCTCGCTAAAAAAAGTCGCCGCCGCAAACGCGTAATTAAATCAAACGCATTCGTAACTGGAAAACCAGCTAAAAACGTTAAGAAAGTTCTAGGAGTTTAATCATGAGAGTTAAAACTGGAGTCACTGCCCGTAGCAAGCACAAGAAAATCTTAAAAGCTGCCAAAGGTATGCAACACGCTCGCACTAGCTCGTTTCGACTAGCTAAGCAAGGCGTTATCAAAGCTTTACAATACGCCTACCGCGATCGTCGTAACAAAAAACGCGATCTCCGCGGTCTATGGATTACCCGTATTAACAATGCAGCTCGCCAAAATGGCGTTAAATATTCAGATTTAATCAAGAAATTAAAAGAGTCGAACATCGAACTTGACCGTAAAATCTTGGCTGATCTTGCTGTTAACGAGCCACAAGCATTTACCGCAGTTGTCAAAGCTCTGAAATAATTCAGCCCACTAACAAAAATACCACCTGATAAGTCAGGTGGTATTTTATGATTTCTAAAATAGTTTGTCTATAAGCCGGATTCTGTAATCGGTAGCTATCTATCTAGACCAATCATTACTAATTGGTTCAAGCAGTTCTCAACCCGCTTGGCGAGCAACCATCACGGATTTCTTTGCAACCAACAGGGTTTACCCCTCTGATCTGTCACCAGACCAGACTGTGAGCTCTTACCTCACTCTTTTCAGCCTTACCCACGAAACGCGGGCGGTATATGTTTCTGTGGCACTTTCCCTAGAGTTTCCTCTGGTTGTCGTTAACAACTGTTGTGCTCTGTGTTGTCCGGACTTTCCTCTTATTAGTCTAAAACTAGCAAGCAACTACCCGACAAACTCTTCTAATTATACGCTGATTTTAAGCATTAGTCAAATAATCATCTAATGCTTGGTTCACTAATCGATCGGCGATCTGATTAAATTCACGCTTAATATGCACAAATTTCAGTTTTTCAAACTGCATGCTTAATTTAACAATTCGTTCATGAATTGGCCACAGCTCACGATTTTTCACCTGATACAAGCCATTCATCTGTTTAGCAATCATCAAATTATCAACTCGCACCTCTAGGTTTTTAATTCCTAGATTTAAAGCTGCCTCAAGACCACGTAACACCGCCTGATATTCAGCTACGCCAGAGACTGCAATGCCAATGTATTCGCAGCCTTCTTGAATAACCGAACCTGATAAATCATAAATCGCATACCCCACCCCAGAGTGTCCTGGATTGCCACGCGATCCGCCATCGGTATATAAAATATATTTATTAGCTGATGAGATTAATTCCGGCGGTTTGCTAACTTTAAAAATCTTTGCTTCAAAACGACGCAAAATTATTTTAGACACATCATCAATTCCAACTCCGCTATTAAGCTTCGCCTGATCAAACCAAGCCGACATTCCAAGTTGTGCCACCAAACTTGAATATTGCTCAGCGCTAAATTCAACCTTATAGATTAAATAAAGTCGCTCATCCGCTTCCGACTCATAGACATCAATAATCGCCATCTCGTCAGGAATAATTTTATAGTTTTTTTGGAAATAACTACCAATTGTTTCTTCGGGAGATGACCGAAAAGCCATTTCCACTACTGGTAAACGATAATTCTTATGATGAGAGTCATAATTTAATAATACTTTATCGTTGTAGACGGTAGTAATAATAATTTCAACTTGTTGTTTCATATTGATGTCGCATAAAAGCCCTCAAGTAAGCCGTATAAGATTCCCAGCCTGTATTGGCAAGGTGGGTGCTCGCAAAACAGTTCCACGGAACTGAATCATTAAAGCTCCCTTTCAAATATTGTTCGAGAAAATTATATCGGCCTTTTGCTTAAGGGCTATCTTAATTATAGCACACCTTGTCAAGACTTACAGCCCGAAGATTAAACGAAATAGGTTTATAATCAATTGACCAGTTTGCGACACATAGGTAAAAATTAGTTCACTCAAAATCATCACAAGAAACAAGATAAATAACGTTCCGTATCGCTCAAAATTACGCATTACCTCTTGTGCCGACTCTGGCACTAAAGCATACAGGACGCGCGAACCATCAAGTGGTGGAATTGGCAACAGATTAAATAACATAAAACCAAGATTAACCCGCACCGATAGCATCATCAACTCCATCCAAAATGCATTTTCGAACCGTACTGCTAACGCTACACCGCCAAAACAGATAAATGCCAGCAAGAAGTTTGATAATGGACCAGCAAGCGCCACTAGCGCCATGCCATAATCACCATATTTAATTTTACGAGAATTAACTGCCACTGGCTTAGCACCACCAAAAGCTGGTAGCTTCATCATCATCAACACCACCGGTAGTAATACCGACATAAACGGGTCAATGTGATTTAACGGATTTAAACTAATACGCTTCTGAAGCTTAGCCGTATCATCGCCCAAGAGATAACTCGTTAAGGCATGTGCCGATTCATGAATCGACACCGCTACCAGCACCACTATAAGATAAATCGCAATTAGACCAATATCAAACATTTATAATTATAACCTAGCGTCGCGTAAATTTTATCACTTGCAAGTTTTCTGGTAAGTCAGTGATTTTTTTAATAACCAACTTATCCATTTTTTCAACAGTCGCACCTAGCTCACCAGTGAATTCATCGTCAGTATCTTGCGCTACTTCATAGTTTAAACCATCGCCTGCAAAATGAATTGGTACGGCAATTTTTGGTTCAATTTGTTTAATGATTTTTGCAGCTTCCTTACCGTAGAGAGTAAAACCACCACCGCCAACTGGTAAAATTAAAATATCAACTACGCCAATCTCTTCCAACTGTGCTTCGGATAATTTTGCCTCAATGTTACCCAGTATTGCAATTTTTACATCATCTACTTCAATCGAGTAAATGTTGTTATTTTTACAATTCTTATCCATATCTTGGTAAGCATTCGCTGCAATTCCCTTGATAGAATAGCCGTGAACCTCATATTCACCAGGACCATCCACTAACAAAATTGCGTCACTATCATTTACCGCTAAATCATTAGCAGTGACCATTTCAATAGCTTGTTTAGCATCTAAATCTTTAAGCCCAAAATGAGAGCGCTTTGGATCAACCACCGCTACTTGTTTATTGCTTGTAATTTTTACAGCATTACCGCCAAAATATTCAATTTCTACCATCTCTATTCTCCTTTCAGTAGTTTGCCTGATTCATCAAAAATTACTTCATATTTCGATTTAAATAGGTTCGTCACAAACTTATCCTTAGCTGACAACCGATACTCAAAATCTTTTTGATCAAAAATAACATAATGCAATTCACGCCCCAATCGAGTTTCTAAATTCTGCGCCCAGCGCGACAATTTATTGTGATTGTTATTACCAATCAAAATCATGTCAAACTCAGACTGATCATCATCCAAGAATGAACCAGCTAGGATTAAAGTTTTGAGACTAGTTTTAATGCCGGCAATTTCTTCCAGCCAGTCCACTGATCCGACCACGCCAGGATAGCTCACTCCTTCCGAGTCATCAATCGGGCAAAAAATCATGCGTAACGGTTTCAATAAGTCTGATGTTTCGCCTAACTGGTAATAAACTTTGCGATCGCGCTCAAACTTTTGTACCAGACCGATCTCTTCCAGGTTAGTTAATTCCCGCCTCACAGAATTAATTTGTTCATCAATCAAACGAGTAATTTCGCGTACATAGTAAGGTTCGGATGGACTATTCAAAAACAGACCTAACAGCTTGGTGCGCGTGTTTGATCCGAATAATTTTTTAATATTATCCACCTTGTCCATAGTTATATTGTATCACACAAGACAAGTTTTTTAGTCAAGTTTTGATAAGATATACGGCATAACTTGTTGCCGGTCCAGCCACTGAATATGTGGATTGCGTCGAAACCAAGTACGCTGTTTTTTTGCTAGTTGCGCATCGCGAATCGTCGCCAGCTCCAGTAACTGTGCATAACTGATTGTTCCGTCAAGATAATCCATCACTAGCTGATAAATATTCGCAGTCATTGCTTCCAAGCTATTGTTGTAATTTTTATATAGATAACGAGTTTCTTCAATTAAACCTTGCTCTAGCATCTGTTCAATCCGCTTTGCAATCCTATTTCGTAATGTTGTTTTTTCAACATCAATACCGACAAGTATAAGATTATCAATTGCCTGTGTATTTTTTACATCAGCACCTTTAGTTTCGATTCGGCGGATTAAGTATCGTCGATTATGACTATTCTCTGGTAAGCCATAGTTGTGTTTTTTACAATAATCTTGCAACTGCTCAGTTGTTAGTTGCTCCAATGCCTGACGAAGTTTGGGGTCAGCTTTTGACTGTAATTGGAAATCAAAAATCACACTGTCAATATATAACCCACTACCCCCAATCATGATTGGATATTTATCACGCGATCGAATATCCGTAATCGCCTGTTCAGCTTCCGCCTTAAAATCCGCCACCGAAAAAGCTTGATCAGGATCAACTAAATCAAGACACCAATGTCGAATTTCCGCCTGCTCCTCAGTCGACGGTTTGGCCGTACCGATATTCATATGACGGTACACTGTGCGAGAGTCCGCACAAATAATCTCACCTCCGATTTGACGCGCTAATTCCAAACCAACCGCCGATTTTCCACTGGCGGTTGGTCCTAGAATCACAATTAATGGTTTGAACGGAGTTGATGACATTATTTCAAGCTAGCTTTATTCTTGGCGATTTCATCCAAATTGTATTGCTTGATAAACTCCACCAATTGGTCCAGCTTAACTTTCGTTTCTTGGTCACGAGTGCGTACACTAACCTCTTGAGCATCTTGATCTTTTTGGCCAACAATAATTTGCATTGGAATTTTAAAACTAGTTGCTTCACGAATTTTTTTACCAAGCGATTCTTTGCGCTCGTCAATTGTAACCCGTAATGGATTAAAGCGCACTGGCACATCGAGCACAACTTGACTTAAAACATTACGCACTTGTGTTGCGTAAGGCAGGATATCATCATTAATCATGAGAATCCGCACCTGTTCTGGCGCCACCCAAAATGGGAACCAACCACCAGTATGTTCAATAAACACACTCAAGAAACGCTCAATTGAACCAAGCACTGCACAGTGAATCATCACCGGTCGTTGATGATTACCGTCACTACCAACATAAGTCAGTTCGAAACGCTCTGGTTGTACAAAGTCAAGCTGAACAGTTGCCACCTGATGCTCACGACCAATTGCGTCTGACGCCATAAAGTCAATCTTTGGACCATAAAACGCTGCCTCGCCTTCCTGCTCGAAATAGTCTAAACCATTAGCAATTACGGCTTCTTTCAGGCGCTGTTGACTCTGTTGCCACAATTGCGGATCCCCTAAATAAGCGTCGCTATCATCTCGATAACTCAGGCGAACACGTAATTTCATACCCAAAGTTGAATACACTTGATCAGCCACACTCATCAAGTTATGGATTTCCTGACCAATCTGATCAGGACGGCAGAAGACATGTGAGTCATCCTGCGTAATAGCACGCACTCGACTCAAACCACCTAACTCACCGCTTTTTTCATCACGATACACCGTAGTAGTTTCCAAATAGCGCAGAGGCATGTCTTTATAACTACGCACTTTTGAGGCATAAATCTGAGCGTGATGTGGACAGTTCATTGGTTTCATCACAAATTGGTCTGAGGTTTCTTGTGACTTAACTAAGAATAATTCTGCACCAAATTTTGCCCAGTGACCTGATTTTTCGTAAAGTTCGTGTTTGGTCATGTTTGGGGTCCAGACTTTAGTAAAACCGACATCTTGACGTGCTTGGTTGGTAAAACCCGACAATAACTCACGTAAAACTGTACCACGTGGCGTAAACATTGGCAACCCCGCCCCTACTAATGGCGACACCGTAAATAAATCCAATTCCTTGCCAAGCTTACGATGATCTCGAAGTTTTGCCTGCTCCAAGCGTTCCAAATATTCATCAAGCTCCGCCTGCGTTGCAAATGCCACACCATAAATCCGTTGCATCTGCGCCTTAGTTTCATCACCGCGCCAATAAGCACCCGAAACACGCATCAGTTTAAAAGCGCCAACTTCACTAGTATTGGCGATATGCGGACCACGACATAAATCAACAAAATCTCCAACCTGGTAAAATGTCACAGTATCATTTTTATCACTAATTTCAATCTCGTTAGCGATTTCTTTTGCAACAGTCGTGCCGTATTTTTTTAAGTCGGTTAATAATTCCACTTTAAATGATTGGCCGGATTGCTTCGCCCAATCAATAGCTTGATCAATCGACATTTCACTTTTTACAAAATCCTGCTTGCGATTGATTAAATTACGCATGGTTTTTTCAATTTTTTTCAGGTCTTTATCAGAAAAGGCATAATTATCGAGATAAATATCATAATAAAAACCATTATCGACGGTTGGACCAACGCCAAATTGCGCCTCTGGCCATAATTTTTGCACGGCCGCAGCCATAATATGCGCTAGGCTGTGCCGAATTAGTTCAAGATGTTCGTCTGATGACATAATAACTCCTTATATTATTAAATGTTATTATCGTCTCGGACCCAAGAAAACGGGCGGTTCCACCGGACTTCCTAAGTTTCAGCTAGTTCTTGGCTTATTGCTTAGGCGCTCTTTATTGGGAGGTTTTTACTTTTCCTCCGCCAAAAGGACAACTCCTGCGGTTGGTTAGGCCGCACTCACCGTGTATCAATTACTTATTATATGATTTTTGTATTGAAATAGCAAGTTTTAGTTTATTTCTAGTTTAAGTTGTGTTATAATAGTCGCAACTTGGGCGGTTAGCTCAGTTGGCTAGAGCGCATCCTTGACGTGGATGAGGTCATAGGTTCGAGTCCTATATCGCCCACCAGGATAATCACTTCAGTATATAAACTGGAGTGATTTTTCTTTTTTTAATCACTTCTAATATCAACTAAAGTCCATAAGGAGATAACTATGGCACAAGATAACTATATCGG
>CAURNU010000006.1:0-65857 GCA_963526735.1 uncultured Candidatus Saccharibacteria bacterium | reverse complement strand
TAGGAAGCAAACGATGGCTGAGTGTGATAATACAATTCGTTCCATTATAAATTCTCCATTCGCACATCGCGCAACCAATCTTCGCGATTTTCTTTTTCTTCTAGCTCAATCTCATTGACTAGTGTTCTCATCGCATCGACTAGCCTGTCGGCGTTTTGATTTTGGATAACTGTGTTCAAAGCTTCATAGATTGTTTCTTGATTGTACTCGCAAAGCTTCTCTAGTAGCTCGATGCATTTTCGTAAACCCGTCGGTGTCTTTTCTGCTTGCATTAAATTATCCTCGAGTGACGGCAATACGAATTGGCATCCGCCCAATTTGTTTAACTTTAATTTTTGTCATTTTTCACTCCTTAATAAAAATTTCCTATACGAGCCGTTATTGTAAGCTGACCACGCTCGATATCCTTGCGATTTCCAGATGCGGTAGCTAACGGCGATATTTTTCTCAGGATTTAATCGATCTAAATCCGAGATAAGATTTTTATGAATTGAGTTAATCTGAAGTAGACCTTTATCATTTGAGCCGTCGCGGTTTAATCCTGTATTATCCGCGACTGGATTACAGCCCGATTCAGCTTGCATGATAGCCATCATCAGATTGACATTCCAATCATATTTAGCAATTAGTTCACGATATTGTTCACAGCCTTGTGATTGCCGAGTAATGATTTTTGGCTGGAGTTTCGTTTGCACTAAAGCTCCCACTGGACTTCTATTTACCCTTTTAAACTTCGCACCACCTCCTTCACATCGTCATTAATGAGTTTATGCTGGGATTTTTGGTAGTTAATACCAATCACCACGCCAATCCCACCAGCAATTAATGCTACAATAACGATAGTTTTTGCAGTTTCTAGAATTTGCTTCCAGTTAATACTTTTCATATTTGTTTCCTTTCTGTTTATTTTTTTAGTTTTGCCGACAAATGTTTCAATTTGTTTTTGAGTCGGCTCACTTGGTTTTTGTCGTTGAATCTTCTCCAACTGACGATCTAATGATTTTTCAGTCATTACCCGCCTCCTTTCTTCCACTAGCTGATGGAGTTGACAAACAAAAACAGAGTGGCGGCGTTCTTCAACTCCACTAGCTAGTGGACATTTTTTATTGCTCATGTTTTCCGTTTAATCTCTAGCCTCAAACTACATGACTTATTAGGCAGATTTCTTCGTTCAACATTCGCTTAATTACAATTTGAAACCTTAGACTTTAGTGCTTTTCTAAAGTCTCATTTTTATAATCAAGAAAACACCCCGGCTCACAGTTTCCCGGGGCGTTTAATTGATGATATGAATTAAATTAGACAAAAATAAAAAACTGTGAGACACAGTTTTTAAAATGTTTATGCTTGTATATTATAACATATTTTGTGGATTTTTGGAAGCTATTTGATAATTGCATATTCGCCTGGTTTGAGAGTGGTTAGCTGATACGGACCGAATTGAATGCGGTGGAGTTTGACCACTTCATAGCCAAGAGAAGCAAAAGTTCGGCGAATTTGGCGGTTGCGACCTTCATTCATCGTTACCTGCCAATCTCGGCGATGGTCATCAGATAAGCGACTGAGATTGAGCTGGCTACGTCCATCAGCAAGAGTGACGCCAAAATCGTTAATCATTTGCTGATGAAGTGGTGCTAAATCAACATCAAGGCGGACTTTATAAACCTTGGTTTTTTGAAAACTGGGATGAGTCATGCGGTGGATAAAATCACCATCGCTAGCCATGAGGATTAGGCCGGAGCTATTTTTATCGAGTCGTCCGACGGTCTTGAGGTGATGAAGTTGTTTCGGCAGTAAATCATAAATCGTGCGGTCGCCTTTTTGGTGACGGCGTGAACAAGTGACACCAGTTGGTTTGTTGATGGCGATGAGTTGTGGACGATTTTGAACCTGAATAGGCTGATGATTGACCGTGATGTGGTCGCTGGGCGCGACTTTTTGACCGATGTTAGCCGATTGGTCATTAACCTTAACTCTGCCTTGTTCAATTAGTTCATCAGCCTGGCGTCGAGAAATACCCAGAATTGTCGCTAGATGTTTATTAAGGCGGACAAGTTCAGAATCACTAGTCATTGGTTTGTTCGCGTTCTGGAATCAGGTCGCGCAAAGAAGTTGGTTGACGGTATTGTGGGTTAATATTGATATCGGTTGATGGTGTGCTTGGAGCTGGTGCAGTGCGATGCAAACTCTCGCCATTGGTTTGGATGGCCTCGTCCACTTCGGAGTTCGAAAACTGTGGTGTGGTGGTGACAACGGGATTGACGGCTGGTTGGAACTGAGGTGCTGGAGAAATTGGTTGATTGGCATTAATATCGTTAGCTACTGGTGCATCAGGTATCGTAACGGTGTCATTGCTTGTAGGGGTTGAAGTATTATCAATAGCTTCAGCAAAAGCGTCTTGTTGTGGAATGTGGACGCGTCCCTCGAGGAGATCTTTAACTGCTTGAACAACATCTTCAATCCCAACTTGTGATTTGACTAAATAAATATCGGCTCCGAGTTGTTCACCACGTTCGCGTTGATCTTCGCTGGAGAGTGCGGTCATAATAATGACTTTAGTGTCTTTGATTTCAGGAGTGCTACGCAAAATATCGAGCATATCAAAACCGGAGATTTTAGGCATCATGACGTCGCTCAGGATTAAATCGGGTTTTTCTTTGAGGGCGACATTGAGGGCTTCTTCTCCATCGCCCGCAATTAGCATCTGATAGCCTTCAGAACCGAGGCGTACGCCGTAGATTTCTTGTAAGCTTTTGTCGTCTTCTACTAAAAGGATTTTGGTCATATTTACTCCATGTGGTTTGCTAAATTTGTGTTCACTTCAAGTTAATGAAATAATCTTGCTTATGTTTATTATATAAAAAAATAGCAAAAAATACTATATGAAAATTAGGATTGGGCGGGGTCTTGCGGAGTTGGTTGGGAAACGGTTTGAGATGTGTCGGTGTGAGCTTGAGGCGCGGTCGATGGAGCGACGGTAGGAATTTGGCGGGCGTCGTGGGCTTGGAGCTGAGTAGCACGCGCTTGGTCGATACGGTTTAGTTCTACATAAAATGTGCTACCTTTACCCAAGGCGCTCTCCGCCCAAATACGTCCGTGGAGATGCTCAATTATTTTACGACAGAGGTATAAGCCTAAACCAGTACCGCCAATCTCGCGTGTTTCGGAATTGTCAACTCGGTAGAACTTTTGGAATAAATGTGGAATATCTTCGGGTGGAATGCCGATGCCAGTGTCGCTAATTGAGATTTGTGCCAAATCATTTTCTTTAATAGCGACATTGACAGTGACGGTGCCTTGTGGAGTGTATTTGATGGCATTTTCGATTAAATTAGAGATGACCTCGTGGAGGAGGTTTTTATCAGTGTGAACAAGGATATCGGGATTGAGTAATTTGGAACGACTGGTGGTTGGTAAAAAGACTAAATTCACGTTCGACTGTTGAAGTTGCGGTTGGAAATCACTGCAGATCCGATTAACAAAATCAATTAAATTGATAACTTGCGGAGTGATAATGAGTGATTTATCTTCGGCTTTGGAGATACTGAGGAGATTTTTAAAAAGTTCGCCTAAATGTTCGACTGACGCCTGAGCTTTGCCGATATAATCGCGGGCTTTATCATCAACTTGGGAAATTTTAGGGTTAAGTGCTAAGCCGAGATAGCCGTTGATGGTGGCAATTGGGGTGCGCATTTCGTGACTGGCAGTGCTGATAAACTCGAGCTGTTCGCGTTCCTTGTCGAGTTCGCGGGAAATATCACGAAACGCAATCAACAAATCATTCGATTCGTCGCTAATCGGGGCGATATGCATAGCAATTGGGATGATTTTGTCGCTGTGAGTTTTGATTTTGATTAAATCGATTTGGTTGGTAGCGTAAGTACGGCGACTAATTTCGATTGGATTGTAATCAAGGTTGAGCGGAGTATTTTCTTGGCTAACGAATTTCAAAACAATTTGATAGGAGATGTCCATGGCCTCTTGGACGGAAAATCCAGTAATTAAGGAGGCTTGTTTATTAAAAAACTGAATAATTCCCTGGCTGTTGATAACAATAATACCATCTGACAAGGAATTAAGCAGACGGTCGGAAGTAACAAAATCTTGTTGACTGAAACGGTTGTTTTCTTGAGGCGCGGTGTCCTTAAATAAAACAACGGTGCGTATGATTAAAACGATGGCGATGAGGATTTGGGCAATTAAAACTGTATAATTAATTTGACCTGAACTAATCATCACCCAGCCAAGCACGATGACCGATAATAACAGTGTTAAACAACAAATGATATGGCTTAGATGATGTTTGGAATTGGTCTGATTCATGTTCAATACGTTCAAATGATTAATATGTTTTTATTATAACATAAGCGTAATAAAAATCCCCTCGAGCTGGTGTAGTACTTAGGGGATTGTTAATGTTTTTTAAAACTTAGTTGTGATGTTCATGCTCTTCGGCTTCATCAGCTTCGGCGCGCGTGGCATGAACTGTCCCAAACGGATGATGAACTGGCGCGTAAATCGAGTAGAGCTTAAGTGGTTGGTCACCAATGTTAATCACATTGTGCCACTTGCCAAGTGGGATAAAAATCCCGGCGTCTTCTTCGGCGACTTGTTCAAAAGTAATATCGGTTTCAGAATTGCCCATTTTAACTAAAGCCCTGCCCTGTTCAACGCGCAGGAATTGGTCGTTGTTATTGTGGATTTCGCCACCAATATCACCACCGACCTCAATGCTCATCAGAGTCATCTGTAATTGTTCGCCAGTCCAAACGGCTGTGCGGAAGTTGTGATTGGAAGTAGTGAAATCTTCCAAATCGACTACAAAAGGCTGTTTGCCATAATCTTTTAGTTCCATAAAATCCTTTCAAAATTAATCAAAATAATAATGAGGCAATACCTCAAAATATATTATACCATGCTAATTGGGCAAAATCATCAGTAAAAACTCTTGACTTTAAAAAGTTAGTATGTTATTATTTACTTTGAAAGAGCCGAAAAGAGCTATTTTTTACGGACGAGAGTAAAAAATATTTTTTATAAGTTAGTTTGATTGGTCATTTTTTCATAGCCTCCTCTCCGCTCTCGTCCGTACATACCCCCTCACCCTCACATAATGTGGGGGTTTAAATTTGGTGGAGTGAGGTGATAGTTATCAACGAAAAAATCCGACATATAGTCGGATATTTTCGTGGTGATCCCACCGGGAAGGTTGCTGGCGCAACGCTAACACCCGAACCCTGGGTTCGATTCGCTGATGCTAAGCATCAAAAAGAAAGCCCCTGGCTTTACAGCCAGAGGCGTTCTTTTGGTGATCCCACCGGGAATCGAACCCAGATTTACAGGATGAGAACCTGCTGTCCTAACCGTTAGACGATGGGACCAGATTGGACGGTTATTATTTTAATATAGTTGAGCGCTTTTTGCAAGCGATAGTTTAATTCCAGCTGACTTGACCTGAAGTATTTGGGATGGCGGTGATCCAAACTTGACCGGTGTTGATGGCAATTTCTTGGTTTTTATTGTCATAAAACCGAATCTGTTTATCGCGAGCAGGTTTTTTCCAGGTAGCTTCAATCACTTGTCCGTTTTGGAAAATATAGGCTTTTTCTTGGCCAATAGTGGTAATTTGTTCGCGATAGCCGTCTTGGAGGACGCGTTGCATGTTGGTTTTGATGGCAATCACGGTCGTTGGGGTGATTTGGCCTTTTTCGCGGTCGAGATGAGCTCGACCACCGACTTGGCGATGATAAGTATTGGTTTTTGGATCATAAGTGTAGCGAACGTTATAGAGTGGCCCGCTGATTTTTAAATCGATATTTTTGACGTTGATTTCTGATTCTTTAGGTGGTTTGGTGATTTGACGAGCGAAACCTTCAACGGTTGAGCTAGTGTAGCCTTTGGCTTTGTTAAGAGCATCAAGTTTGGTAAAAGTTGTATAGACATTGTGCGGTGCGTAGCGGTCAGTAGCGCGCCAGTAATACTGGCCATTGAAAAACTGATCAATATCGCGATAACTACCGTTGCGAATCATCTTGAGAGCTTCAGCACTGCCACCAACATGGGCGACGCTCGGTTGAAATGGTGTCAGCCAATCAACATAATATTCACGCAAACTGCGCACTGGTCCAATTAACTGAGGCTTGTTAATTTGATACAAGCATAAAAAGCGGGTAATTCCACCTTCAGCGATGGCTTCGAAAACGATTTCGGCATCTTTAATGCCAGATTGGGGTCGAGCCGACGGGCTATTTTCGATCATAATTGCAGTGACCGCTTGATTAGTGGCGGTTTGATCTGGAACTTCAATATGAGACAACGAAGAATAGAATTTTTGTGGTTTTGGTTTAGATTTGATTTGGACAACTGGCGCCGGCTCAGGAAATTTAATCTGAACTGTTAAAGCATATACTAAGCCAGCGGTCATCAGACAACTGACGGCGATAATTGCCCCACCCACCCAGTGCTTTTTTAGAAAAGATGGTTTGGCGGGGTTTTTTGAGTTAGTGGTAATTGGTTGACGCAAGTGATTAACACTAAAACGCTGGGCGTTAGCACGTGATTGTTGCTCGTAATGGTTGGTGTTTGTGTTGTCGTTCATCATGTTGTTTTATGAGTTTATAGCTTTATTGAGACGATTGATAACGGTATCGCGACCGAGAATTGCCATCATTTGATTCAGATTTGGACTAAATGGCGCCCAAGTTAGCGCAAAGCGAATAATGCTGAAAGTGACATTTGGTTTGTGACCGGATTCAGCTAGAATTTGATTCAAAGTGTCTTGAACGCTCGCTTCGTCGAACTGGCTATCGGTCAGATGTTGAATGGCTAATTGCAAAATCGCTTTTTGCTCGTCGCGTGAGAGCTTTTTGAGTTGTTTATCGGCGTCAACGAGTGACCAGTCGATGGTTGGCTCGGTGAAGAAGTATTCGGTTAAGTGCGGTAAATCTGCTAGAGTTTTGAGACGTTCTTGAACAAGGGCTAGGACGCGACGCTTAAGTTCTGGATCAGCATTACGACCAGCTTCGCCCCAGAAATCAGTGACGCGGGTCATTAAATCATCGAGCTCGAGGCGCTTAATCCATTGAGCGTTCATCCAAAGTAAACGTTTTTCGTCAAAACGCGCACCTGATTTTTGGACACGTTCGAGGCTGAATTTAGCTACGAGTTCATCCAGTGAGAATAATTCTTGAGTGGTGCCGTCGTTCCAACCAAGGCTAGCTAGGAAGTTGAGCAGAGCTTCGGGTAGAATTCCCTCTTGGCGGTATTCAGTGACACTTTTGGCGCCGTCGCGTTTACCGAGTTTCTTGTTGCCGGTTGGCGCCATAATGTGTGGCAGACAAGCTAGCACTGGTGGTTCGAGCTCGAGGGCTTCGTAGAGGGCTAGGTATTTTGGTGTTGACGAAATATATTCAGCGCCGCGCATCACGTGCGTGATGTGCATTTCGGCGTCATCAACAATATGAGCGAAGTTGTAAGTTGGCAGACCGTCGGCTTTAATTAACACGAAGTCGTCCAGCGAATCCTCCCCAGCTGATAACTCACCCATTACTGGATCGTGCCAGGTGTAACGTTTAAGTTCTGGAATTTTAAAACGCAAAGCGGTTTTACCGTCCCATGGCATAAATTCGGCCGGTCGGTGTTGACGATATAAGAATGGTCGCTTCATGGCTTTAGCTTCAGCGCGGAACTCTTCAACTTGTTCTGGTGTATATGGGTCGGGATAAGCAAGGCCTTTATCAATGAGCTTTTGCGCCCATTTGTGATAAATCTCTTTGCGCTGGGTTTGGAAATAAGGCGCACTTGGACCACCGACGACTGGACCTTCATCCCACGACAATCCTAGCCAAGTTAAGGTGTTAAGAATCGCCTCGGTCGCTCCTTCAACGAAACGAGCCCGGTCGGTGTCTTCAATACGCACGATAAAAGTACCATTGGTTTGGCGGGCTAGAAGCCACGGATAAAGCGCCGATCGGACGTTACCGATGTGGATATAGCCAGTTGGGCTAGGCGCAAAACGAGTAATCACTGGTTTAGTCATGGCTTCATTATAGTACTAAATTTAAATTGATTCAAGAAGTTGCTTGGCAGTAAGTTGCCAAGGCGTGCTACTATCTGGAAGTCTGAGACTATAAGCTGGTGGCGATTTTATGGATTTGGTCAATTGATAAACTATCATCAAAAGTCAGATTGTATAGAATACCACCGTTGACCCAAGTGGCCTGATTGCCATAAGTGTAAATCGTTAGGCCTTTGGTTTGGTCAGTGTGATAAACTTCACCAGCACGTTTTTTAACGATATTCTCGAGAGTGGTTTTGGAATCCCAAGCGCTAGCTTGTTGAGTCAGCTTGAAAGCTTTATTGTGGTTTTGGTATTCCATAACGACTTGATTGTTTTCAAAAGAGGCTAGTTTTTTGATGGAATAGCCAGCAGGTTTATATTCTGGATAAGAAGCATTAATACCAGCTTGGGAAGCGGCGATGCGCATTGAGATGTTCGGCATATTGAGATAAGTTAAATAACCACCCAAAATCACCATCGCTAAACTGCCAGCAAAAATCGAAGCATGACGCTTAAAAAAGGAAGTTTTTGGCTGGTAGGCTGGTCGTTGATTGTGGTCGTTGGCAATAGCCGAAGCAAGAGTTTGTTGTTTGAGCTGAGTGTTGAGCGCTTGGGCTTGAGCTGGTGAGATCTGCGGAACTGCTACCTGCTGACCAGCGAAAGCTCGTTCGGTCTGTTTCAGGGCACGTAATTCTTGTTTACGACGCTGGCTGGCGATTTGGTGCATGCGGTAGCGGGTGAAAAAATCAGTTTGGCGGGCTTCGGCGATGATTTGTTTAAATTGGCGGTTAGCTTCAGCTGAAACAATTACCTGCGGATTGATGGTCTCAGATAATACAACTGGTTGTTTGGAATTGAGTGCTTTGGCTTCTTCAACAGTCATGAAGTGACGAATTTGGCGTGATTTGAAACTCGAAGTGCGCAAGGCTTGTTCTTGGGCGCGAGCTTTGTCTGCGAAAGTTGGTCGAGTGGCACGTTTTTTGATGAGTTGTGGGGCGGGTTTGGCGGTGACAGTCGGTGCTTTTACAAATTCTCGATTCAGAGTGGTCGAACGCTTGAGGCGACTACGCTGGGTTTTGGCGCTCGGTGCAGTGGCTGATGCTTTACGCATTGGGACAATGTCAAGTTGTGGTTTTGACAACTTTAATAATGCACCTGACTCTGCGTCGTAAACTTTTCCCCCGATTTTGACCGTTTTTTTCGGCATTTAATTATATTACCCCTTGTTTTTAATACTATATATATTGTAAAATAAGCTTTAGAAAAAAACAAGACATAAGCGCTATGAATTATCAAGAAAACAAAAACAACCATCATATGCTTGTGGTTTATATTATTCTCGGAGTCGTGTTTATCGCGACGGTGATTTTTGCGATTCTCATGATTCGCGGGTATCGCTGGAATGTAAAAGACCGCAATATTGAGGCTTATGGTGTGTTACAAGTTAAGACTTTCCCGTCGGGAGCAAATATTAAAGTTGACAATCGTGAGCTGGGATTTTTGGATGGCAAGCGATTGGATTTATCAGAAGGACAGCATACGGTTACGGTAAGTCGTGACGGTTATCAGACCTGGCAGGATCAGATTATGATTCGGGGTGGTAAGGTGAAATGGTTAAATGTACGGTTGTTCCCAGAGAAGCTAGAACAGAGCGTGGTCAAAAACTACCCTGCTCTGTTGGCGTCATCCGAAGCGCCCAATCATCGCTTTATTATTAATCATATCGCTAAAAATCAGTTCGAATTAGTGGATTTGACTGGCAAAGAGCCAAAATACACGACGATTAATCTAGCCGAGTATTTTGCAGACGCTGGTAAATATGATTTTGAGTTTTTGAATTGGAATTTGGCGCGTGATTCTCTACTTTTCCAAGATAAAAAATCCGCCACTAAGCAGACAATCATGATTAATTACCTTAATAAAGATCCGCGAGCGGTGATGGATTTGACGGCGCGTTATGGAGCATCGAAGCTGACTTTTGCGAATTATAAAATTACGGGTAGTCAGGGCTCAATTATGTGGATTTTAGAGGCGGATAAGTTTTATCGCCTAGATTTGACGGCGACCGATAAGTCAGCCGAATTAATTGCAGAAGGCGTCAAGGCCTTTGCGGCGATTGATGACAATAAGATTGCTTTTTCGCAAGTCGATCCTAACGATCAACAACATCCGACTAAGGTGATTTTGTATAACTATAAACTAGCCCAGCCGATTTTGTTTGATAAGGTATTAAATGGTCTTGAGCCGAAGTTTAATATTGTGCGGTTCAATGATAATGATTATTTTGTGTATAGTGTTGATCGTCAGTTGTCAGTGTTTAAGGCGGACGGTGAGTTTTATAATATGACTTCTGCTAAGGTGGATGATAAAGTTGATCGCACCAAGGCGAGCTTGCTGATTGATTATTTCCTAGCGAAAAACCCTAAAATTACCAAAATCTATAGTAAATTCTTCAAAACGGCGGCTGATTTGCGGGTGGGCGTCAACCCACGCTTCGTGACGATGTTGGTTGAAAATCACCGTGATGCACAGGCTAAAACCACCCAAACTTGGGAGAATTCAGACTTATTTGTCTACGATATTGAAAATGATGAATCGACTAGTTATGTTTATCATGATCAGGCGGCTCAGCCTGACTTGGTGCTGAAATGGCTGGATAATGTCATGCTCTGGAATCGTCAAGAAAGTGGCATGCGCGTGCGCTATTTTAATGGTCACAACAGCCGAATTTTGACTGGCATTCACCCGCTCTATGGCGTGCAATTTGACGGTAGTGAAAGTAATCTTTATTACTTCACCAAAACCGCTGATGGTAAAATTGATTTGATGAAATTAAAGATTGATCTTTAATTAATTCAAACTTAATGAGTTCATGCAAAAAACCTCCGATGGTCGGAGGTTTTTAAATAGTTTAAATAATAGTTATTTTTTAGCTTGATGAACCACCACTTGTTCAAACGGAATAACAATATGATTCTGTTCAAAAGCCTTTTTGATACGGCGCAAGAACTCGCCTGAAACTTTCCACTGCTCAGCTGCCTCAACTTGCCCAAGGGCTTTCACTCGAATAGCAGAGTTCTCGAATGCGGCAACGCGAGTGAATTGGATTGGCTGGATGATTTTTTCACGCCACATCGGATCCATGATCATCGCACTACCCACTTCGTTAATCACCGCCTCGAGCTTATCAATATCGGTATCATAAGCAACGAGTAATTCAATATTAGCATTGGCATAATTGAAAGTCCGGTTGGTGATGATTTCCGAAAAACCATTGCGAATGATATGCAGGTTACCATCAATATCGCGGAGCTTGGTGACACGGATAGAGATTTCTTCGACTTTACCGCTGATTTGTTGACCAGCATAGTAGAACTTGACCACGTCACCCACTCGGAATTGATTCTCGGCGATAATAAACACACCAGCGACGATGTCACGAATCGCGTTTTGCGCACCGAAGCTGATAATCACACCGAAAAGTCCAGCTGAAGTGGCGAGTGTTTCGATGCGTACGCCAATGACATTTAATCCAATCAAAAAGGCTAACACCCAGATGAGAATCATTGAGAAGGTACTGAAGGCTGAAGCCAGGGTTTTGGCACGTTTCTGGTGCTCTTTGTGACGTAAACCGCGCCTGTCGAGCATCAAATCAACCACAAAATTGATTACGGTGCGCACAATGAAGCTGACCACAAAGGCCATCAACAGGACGGTTAGCACTTTAATAAATTTACTATCAGTCAGGAGTTTTACAACTTCTTCTAGCATGGTTGCCTTTCGTCTCTAATTATTCCCAGCGGAAAATTTTAACAGCGATAATGTAGATTAAAAGAATCCATGCGCCAATCGCACCGAGCTGTGGCAAAATCTCAATGAGGCCGGCATTTTCAGTCATTATCAGACGCATGCTGTTAGTAATTGGCGTGAGTGGCAAAAAGCCGGTGACAGCTTGTAACCAACCCGGGAAGAAGAAGCTTGGGAAGAAAGTACCGGATAAGAACATCATTGGCATTGAAACGAGGTTAGAAACTGGCGATGATTGGTTTTCGTTTTGAGCCCAACCGCCGATAGCTAGACCGATACCGGTCATCAGGACAGCACCAAGCACAGCAATCAGGCTGAATAGTAACCAACTGCCTCGCATATTGAACTTGAAGGCAACTAAGCCAACAATCATCATGCTGGTCATCGAAACAATCGCAATAGATGTATAGACTAAAGTGTAGGCGATTAATAATTGACCAGCGGTAAAAGGTGCGGCGCGCAACCGACGTAGTTGACCATTTTGTTTTTCGCCTGGTAGCATGTTAGCAAGTCCGAAAACACCCATACTCATCAAACTAAAAGCTACTAAACCGGTGAAAGTGTAGTCGAAATTAGATAAAGCGGCGTCACCAACAGCTTCTTTAGTGACCTTGAGTGGTGCATCAGGATGTCCCATTCCGCGGTTGATATAAGCGACAGTCTGTTCAAACATTGCTTGCAGGAAGCTACCGCTTTGATCAGAACCTTTAGAGTAGAGGACTTTTAAGGTGCCGGTGACTTTGGCTTGTTGACCTTCGCCAGCAACTTTACCAAAGTCAGCTGGTAGCTCAACAATACCGTCGATTTGTGAGCGCTTCATTTGGTTTTTGGCGGTCTCCATGTCGTGAATATCTTGGATTTTGATAGGACCATTTTTATCTTTTTTGGCCTCCTCAACGAATTGTTTAGCAAATTGCGTCTCAGAATGGTTGATTAAAGCAATTTTTAGACTAAAAGTTTTATTGTTAAAAATTGAGCCAAAAATAAACAGAAAAATCAGCGGGAATAAAAAGGTGAAAAATAGCGCAGTCTTATCACGGAAAAAGCGCAAAAAACCAGCCTTAGCGAAGCCGAAAATTCCCTTCCAGTAAGATCGTTTTGTCATATTAGTCCCTAATTGCCTTTCCTGTTAAATCAATAAATACATCTTCAAGGTTAGCTTGTTCAACATGCTGTGGTTTTTTAAAGCCACGTTTTAATAATGCTTGAATTAAGTTGGCCGGCGTGTCAATTACCAGAATCTCGCCATTATCCATAATTGCTAAGCGGTCACATAAGAGCTCAGCCTCGTCCATATAGTGAGTAGTGAGGACGATGGTGATGCCGTCTTTGCGAATCTGTTGGATTAAATCCCAAAGATTACGGCGAGCTTGTGGGTCAAGACCAGTGGTTGGCTCGTCAAGGAATAAGACAAGTGGCTTGTTAACTAATGCGGCGGCAATGGCAAAGCGTTGTTTCTGACCACCTGAGAGTTGTTCGACGTAACTTTTGGCTTTGTCGGTGAGCTGAACTTTTTTGAGAAGTTTCATGGCGTCGATTTTTTCGCCATACAGACTAGCGAATAAGTTAAGCTGTTCGACAAGCGTTAATCTATTAGCGAAGCTGGTTGACTGAAGCTGAATACCAATAATATGTTTGATTTTTGATGGTTCACTGGCAACGTCAATGCCGTTTAACGTGACCTTGCCACCGTCAATTGGACGGAGGGCTTCGATCATTTCTAGAGTGGTGCTTTTACCGGCGCCGTTCGGTCCGAGAATTCCGAAAATCTCCCCTTTTTGGACCGAAAAATTGATCTTTTTAACCACGCGTTTGCGATTATAAGACTTGGTCAAATCGGTCACTTCAATAATCATGTCTTTCATAAAGTTTATTATACGCTAAAAACTAACTTTTGCTGAAAAAAAGTGACAATTGAGGCTATTTTTTGCCAAATAAGCGTTCAAAGAAACTCGGTGATTCACCTGGAATCGGCTGTTTGGTGATATTGATGTTCGGTGCAGTTGGTTTGACGGCTTGACTTGGATCCGGTGAAATTTGCTCAGCGGTGACGAGTAGGCGTTGATGAGTGGTGCCAATCGGTGTGCAAGTAATTAAAGTCATGACTGGTTTAGTGGTCGGATAGACGAGCTTTTCCCATTCGCTAGGCCAGACAACTTCTTTTTTGGTGACGCTGTAAGTGTAGCGGACACCTTTATAATCGGCATAAATTAAATCGCCAGTCTCGAGACGATCAAGCTGAGCGAAGATGAACTTATAATCACCTTTTTCGAACACATCGTTAGAGGAGTGTCCAGAGATGGCTGTATTGCCGATTTCGCCAGGGTGAGAGCTAGCGCCAGGCACTGCAAAGTGCGCCACGCCGTGCTTCATGGCTTCTTGTTGTGAGGCATTGTCATTGCCGATGTCGTAAGCGACTGGGACGTTGACGTTGATTTTAGGAATGATTAGTTTTGGGTCGGGACCGACGCCAATATTAACGGTCGGATCAACCACGATAGTGTTTGAAGTAGCCTCGCCTGGCGTAATATAGGCACGGACTTGACCAATTAATAGCCGGTTATATTGTAAAAATAAGAATACGAGCACCACGATAAAAGCGGTAGTGGCTGGCCAAAAATGACGACTTTTGCGGGCTTTTTGAGCTTGGTCGGTCATTTTGGCACGGAGTTTGTCGCGCAGTTCTTTGAGAGCTTGATCTTTTGGGTTGATTTTGGCGTTAGGTGGCAAATTAGATGCGCGATTGGTGTTGTTGGCCTGGACTTGCTGTAATTGAGCCTTGACAGTGCTGGTCTGGCGTTTTAATTGTTCAACATAATAATACTCATAATATTTTTGGTAGTAATTCTGCCAAGCTGAATGATAAGCTTGCCAATCAGGCGTTGGGGCGCTGGCTTGCTGGTAAGTTTGGCTGTAGAGATTTTGATTGGTGAGCTGAGTATTAGCCTGAGCAGTTGGTTGGTTGGTGCTGGCAGGAGATGGGGCTGATGGTGCGTACGAGGCTGTATTTTGGACAGGAGAATCAGCAGTGGTTGCGTCGGTAGTATTGACGCCATAAATCTGATCTAACTGGTTTAAAATCACCTGCTCTGCGGCCTGGCGCGAAGCTTGATTGTTAGAGTTGGTGGGATTTTGTGTATTTTTGTCCATAATAAACTTGAAAAATCGATACATCTTATTATATAATATACGGCAGTCAAAATAAAGCTTTTTCAGGCTTTTGCGATCAGACTCACCAGATTGATGCCGCGATGGCGGAATTGGTAGACGCGCGGGACTCAAAATCCCGTTCCCTCAAAGGAGTGAGAGTTCGATTCTCTCTCGCGGCACCAGTCTGGTGATTTTTTGTTTCTGTGGTATAATAAACCATCAGAATAAGTTAGTTTTTTTAAAAAAAGGAGGGACGATAATGAATACTATCGTGCTAAATGAAATACCGATGAAGGTATATCAAGTTTTACGCCAACATGGTCAAGTGAAATCGGAGGATTTTGCGTGTGTCATTGAATCGTATCATGACGCATACGAGTCTGGGCACCTGACGATGATTTGTCATGAATATGCAATAATCGGCAGTTACGCAGTCTTCTGTAGTGATCAGTATCAACTGAAGCGCTATCAAAAGCCAAAAGGCGCCCATATTTATTATTTGCCACTGGCTAAAATAAGCGATGGCAAGATTGGTAACAGTTGCTCATGTCTCGGATTCCCAAGCGGTGATGTCAAGAAATTGCTGTGTCTTTGGGGAGATGATAGTTTAGTTTCACCACTTGCCAATTTACATGATTCATTAAAAGAAGTCGCGCAAATCATCGAAACGATTAATGATAAAGCTATTTATGAGCAACAAGCGTATTGTAGTGACGAAGAAGTTAAACAAATCGCTGATTTGTTCATTAAGTTCTTTAAACTGCCAGCCTGCTCTGAGTAAGAGCAGGTTTTTAATTTTGAGAGGCAATAGTGGGTTACGATGCGCTTGTCGGTTTGTCCTCGGTTCTCAACTCTGTTTTAAAAAGCTTGATCATTATAAACACAGACAAAATCATAATTAGCGTATCTACTAGCGGACTTGAAATCCAAATTCCACGCGTTCCCAAAAATATAGGAAGGATTAACACAGCTGGGACATAAAGCAAAAATTGGCGAGAAATTACCAGTATGCCTGCGTACTTTGCTTTGCCTAGAGCTTGAAAAAGAGTTAAATTGATAATCATAATTGCCGACAACGGAAATAAAGAAAGAGCAAGCATTGCATTTGTTCTTCCTGAGGATATAAGCTCTTTATTTTCTAAGAAGAGACCTAGAACCTGCTCAGGCATCAGTAGAAATACTAGCCAAAATATCAATGACAAAAATAGTCCGAAACCGTAAAAAAGAAATGTTCCTTTTTTGACCCTTTCAAATTTTCGTGCTCCAAAATTAGTTCCTGCAAAGGGTTGATAGCCTTGACTGATTCCCCAAAGAGGAATAAAGGATAACATGAGATATCTAAAAAAGGCACCTATCAAAATTACTTGATCCTCTCCACCGTATTTTTTCAGGGTAGAATACGTGATCATTTGTTGCAAAAGGGCAAAAATCTGCATTAGCATTGCAGAAAAACCAATCGAAAGAGTTTCTTTTACGATGTTTGTTTGTATTTTAAAATGTTTGAACCTAACATTTTTGCTGAAGAATGCGAAGTAACAAAAATTACAGATTGCCAGAACTATTTGAGATATGACTGTTGCTATAGCGGCACCCTCAAGTCCTTTTTTCAAAACAATTACAAAGACTGCATCCAAAATAATATTTAGGACAGCACTTATGCCCATCAAAAGCATAGCAATGCCCATTCGACCTTCTCCTCTCATGACCATATTAGCGGCTTGACCGAAATTTACGAATATGGATCCTAAGTATACGATTCTCAAGTAGCTTGTTCCTAAGTGAAGCATTTCTCCCTCGGCACCTACGAGAGTTAAAAGCTGAGGTGCGAAAATTAATCCGATTGTCATGGCTATTAATGAAAAAAGTAGCGTCAATAAAAGAACGTTGCCCATGATGGAATCGATTGTCTTCTGATCGTTTCGACCCACTGCTCTTGAAAGAACCGAAGCGGAACCTATGCCTACTAAAACGGCAATGCCGTTATTTATTAGCGTAAACGTATAGGCCACGCTGATTGCTCCCAAAGCTACGCTACCTACATATTTTCCTACAAAAATTGCATCCACAAAGCTATATAAACTAATTACAAACATCCCTATAATGCCCGGAATACTGAGTTCTAACATTAGTTTAAATATGTTGCCTGAAATCAAATGTTCTCTTTTGTCTATCATAAAATCTCCATATTTTACGTATATGTCAATTATACATAAAAATAAAAAATCAAGTCAAATGTTGCTCACGTGATTTAATATTTGATTGTGACTTTTTACAGATAGATTTAAAGGGCTGTTTGTTTGTGGTGTTAATTATTAGGTTCTAAATCAGAACGATTATTGTGGCAAAATGGCGCAAGCAGTGGCTTCGAGTGGCTTTTGCGGATTCCAGGTTTGCCAACAAGCAATTTTAGCCTGAATAATCCCCTGCCAAATCTCGCTGACGCGTTCGAATTGACCGCTAATCACCTGCCCATCGCGAGCGATAAACACTTGATTTTGATGAAAAATCACTAAAGTTGGCTGATAAGTAATAGTGAACTTATGCAGTGCCTCGACAAAGCGCAGAGTTGTCATGGAATGAAGCAACATCACCGGATAATAAACACTACGAAATAGCTTCTGAGCTTGCGCAAAAGACATAATGAGTGTGAAATTCGGTTGATTGACGACATGATAAAAAGCGCCACTGATTAACTCAATGGCGTCGCGAGCCACGATGACTGGCTTAGTCTGGTCACTGATTTTTAGAGCAAGATTTTCGTATAATAAGTTGGTTTCGCTGTTTTTGCCGGCATCACCGATGAGCAATAAGCTGTCAGTTGAGTGTTGCAAAGTTAATAAATCACTCAGGGCTTGGCTAGCTAGACCGCCTGATGGGTTTGTTGTGGAAAACACTACATTTGGAATGGTTTTGAGGAGCGGTTTTAAATTAGCTGGTAGCACTAGCGATGTCTCAGGGCCGAGTTCGGTAATGGCTTGATGAGCTTTGGCTACGGCTAGAAACACGCCCTTGCTCCCACCGACTAACCCAACCCGCCCTGCTAAGGATTTTTGTTCGGGTTTAGACCAGAGCAGGTTCTCAAAGAGCGGTTTTTTAGGATCTTGAGTGCGCCAATATTCCATTTACACCTCGATTTCAATGCTAATTGGACAATGATCGGAGCCCATTTGTTCAGCGTGAATCTTGGCCGAGAGTAGTTTTGGCAATAGTTGTTTTGATAATAAGAAATAATCAATCCGCCAACCGATATTACGCTGGCGAGCCTTGGCGAAGTGACTCCACCAAGTATATTGCTCGGGTTGTTGATTAAATTGACGCAAAGTATCAATCAATCCAGCATCGAGAAAATTGCTAAACCCCTGACGCTCTTCGTCGGTAAAACCATGCTTACCACGGTTAGCTTTCGGGTTGGCGAGATCAATTTCCTGGTGGGCAACATTTAAATCACCACAAAAAATCACAGGTTTGTGCTGTTCTAAACGCAACATATACTCCAAAAAAGCTGGATCCCATTTCTGGTGGCGCAGACCGAGACGTGATAAATCACCTTTGGTGTTTGGCGTATAAACTGTCACGAAATAAAACTGCTCAAACTCGGCAGTTAGCACTCGCCCTTCGCTGTTAGCATCGCCGTATTGGTCGTCAGTCAGATGATATTTATCGGCGATATCATCCGGGATGTCTTGTGCGATGCTCAGCGGAGCGATTTTAGAATAAATTGCCGTCCCGGAATAACCTTTGCGCTGGGCAGAGTTGAAAGCTTGATGATAATCGCTAAACAATGTCGTATCAATCTGATCTTGACTGGCTTTGATTTCCTGAAAACCAACAATATCTGGCTGAAAATTCGCAAAAAATGCCTGCAGTTCACCCTTGTTGGTGACGGCGCGCAGGCCATTAACATTCCAGGAAAAAAGTCGTAATTTGGTCATAGTTTAAATAATTTCTAGTAATTTTAATGATTGTTATGGTGCGAATTAGCGCGCAATGCGTCGAGCTTCGCGTTTCATCTCGCGTTCTTTGATGGTTTGGCGTTTATCATGAAGTTTTTTACCAACGCCGAGAGCGATTTCTAATTTGATGTGGCGTCCGGCGGTTAGCATCCGAGTTGGAATAATACTCATGCCGGCTTGTTTCTGCTCGGCCAGATGCTTGATTTGCTTCTTGGTGGCGAGCAGTTTGCGTGGGTCGGTGGCGACAGTCGGCTCGCGTTCACGCGGATTTTTAACGGTGAAAGATGCATTATTGAGCCATAATTCACCTTGGCGAATCGTCACAAAAGCGCCTTTCAAACTGAGCCGACTGTCGCGGGCGGCACGCACTTCGGGACCGCTCAGCACCAAACCAACCACTAATTTATCACCGAGTTGGTAATCAAAACTGGCACGGCGATTGACGATTTGAGTAGATTTGGCGCTGGATTTTGGTCGAGTCATTTTTGCAATAAAATTTATAAATCGGTAATTTCCACACCGTTATCTTTTAAAACAGTCGTAAATTGGTTGCGGTTGAAACCTTCGATTTTTACATCCTTAATAAAAGTCACTGGCACGACTTGGATATTACCACCTATTTTAGTCATCAACTCAGCTTGAGCTTCATCATCAGTGTCGATGTATTTGTCAATATATTCGACTTTGTTGTCGTCGAGCCAAGCTTTGAGCGCATTGCAGTAGCCACAGGTGTGTGTTGAATAAATTACGATATCATCTTTAGTCATAAATCCCCTTTTGAATCTAAAATTAAAACTTTTATAGTAAGTCTATTTTATCATAAAAAACCAGTGTAAAAAAGTTTGAAAAACGCGTGACGCTTATGGTATAGTTTTAACATGCAGGGTAAAAAAAGTTTTTCTTGTTTTAAATTTAAAAAACGCCCAACTAGCGAGCGTCAAGTGACAAAAAAGATACAAGCTGGTTTCGTGTTGCCGATGATTGTGGTAACTGGACTGGTGCTAATGATTATTATGGCGTTTACGCTACAAACGCTGTCGGTCAGTCGTGAGAACTTGACGAATCAACGAGCTCAGTTGCTTGCTCGACAAGCGGCTGAGAGTGGACTGGAACGCGCTCAACAGTGCATGCGAGAAGATAAGGAAAATATCGGTTGGGACGGTACGAAACCAATTAAACCCAATACTAACTGTAAGGGTGATGTCAAACCAGGCTTATCGCAGTATGTCATAGAAAACGAAAATTACCGAGCGTCTTTTGAGGCGCGACCAATTGATATCCAGGATGATTTTCGCAATATGTCCTCTGTTGGTAAGCTCGAAGTATTAAAACACACATCTTTTGGCAAGAAAGTGATTAAAACCTACAAGTATACTTTAGCTGCTCATATTAAGACCGACTTAACTTTTGAAGACGTGGTGTTTGGTTCGCTATATACCTCGAATGGTTTTAATGATCTGTATTCACGTTCAGGACAATCTGCTGGATTCTCGCGTTCGGTGTATTTTTTTACTAAGACGCATTCCGGAAGAATTGCCAGTGTTGGTTACAATATGGATGGAATATTGACTGGTTATCCAAGTCACAATATTATCCCATGGCATCAACGATTTCACAGTGATCCAAAATGGCAATATGAAATTCCCTATCATTTAGTTAACCCGAAAAAACCTGATGGTTCAACGGTGCCGATTAAAAAAATTATTACCGATTTTCAAGGAAATGGCTGGGTAGCTTTTTTTCTCGGATATGATGGTCGAACAATCTACGGTACAGGTTCAAACATAAACTGCGACCTTGGTATCGGGGAGTGTAGGGGCGATAATATTACCGCACGCCCTATTTGGGAAAGCGGTGAAGCAAAAATGGATCTGTCAAATATTCCAACTGACGAAAAAATTGTCGATATCAAATACAACTCATCAACATATGTATTAACTGATAAAGGCAGGATTTATTTTACAGGTTTGCGCTCATTAGCTCCTGGTGTTGGGGATTCGATTGCTGATTCGAAAGTAGCTAAGCCACGACTGATCACTGGTGGCGGTATTGAGAATAAAAAAGTCAAACAAATTTATACGGATAGTTATTATGCTTATAATGCAGGTAGGCTTGCTGTGGCTGTTACTGATCAAGGTGAACTTTACGCTTGGGGACAAGGGAATACTGCGCAAGAACTGGGTTTAAATCACGCTCCTAAACTAATATGGGATTCTAGTCGCTCTGGGTGGTATTGTGACCGTTGGGTGGCAGACAATGCTTGTAGTGGTAGTCGTAGTTTTGTGCACTCAGGTAAAATAGTTGATGCCGTGACAGACGGGGGAACGATTTGGGCATTGGACGATAAAGGCGTGGTTTGGGCAATTGGTCGTAATTATTACGGGCAGGTCGGTGTGAATCAAGATTCAGGTATTGTGAAAATTATGAAACCATTAAATTTTGGTGGTAAAAAAATTACAAAAATAACAGCTGACGCCTATAGTGCACTGTTTTTAACTACTGATGGTCAAGTTTATGGAGTCGGTTTAAATAATAAATCACAATTAGGATTTCCGAAAAACACAGATGCGTGCTTTGTTGGTGGTGATAGCATTCCTTGTTCGAAAAAACCAGGACGGTATCAATTACCGACTGGCAAGATAGCAAAGGATATTTTTATTGTTTCACCTGGTATTTACAAAGTTGCACCTAGCGATACGCCATCACAAGAAGCCGAGAACTATCGCAATAGCTTTGTGGTGACAACTGATGGTGAAGTCTATGGCGCAGGGTCTAACAAACACGGTCAGCTAGGCGTTGGTAAGGGGTGCGCTGGAGATGCTGACTACACTGCTATTTCTGCGGAATATAACACACCTCAAAAAATGATTTTAGATTATAAAAATAATGATTCTGGAATATCGAGCAATGATGATAAAGTAGTGCGTGCTAAGTATGTTCGTTCGGGTATCGGTACGACAATTGTGATTACTGATTTGAATTATGTCTTCACAGTTGGTAATAATAGTAATGGTCAGCTTGGATCTGGTGACACAAGAGAATGTCACATCCCGAAACGCCATCGCTACACTAACGTTTTCCAGGCGTGGTACTACTAGTTATCTGCTGTTTTTGTGCGTCAAATGATAGCGCTGGCAATGTGGACAATAATAGACCGCTAATTGGACGTCGGGGTTATATTGCTGGGCGCGAGCAATGGCTTGCTGGGCGCTAAATTCACTGGTGTAAGCTTGTTTGTTTTGACAAGCGGTGTGAGCGTGAACTCCACCCAGGCTAAACGGCGTATGTTTGAGGGGTTTGTGCTTGTGGTTGCGCCGAGGCATATTAATCCTCGAGCAGTTGATTGATTTGCTCAGCGCTGAGCTTGGTGAGCTTACCGGCCTCAAAATCCGCCAGAATCTGGCGCACTTCAGCGGTTGAATCGGTCAACATGAGACGGGCGCGTAAATCTTTAGCGCCATCAAAATCGCGCAGATAAATCTTAAAGAATTTCTTAAGTGGGGCAAATTTTTTAGCACCATCGGTATTATGCCGATCAAACAAATCGAGATGAAGTTTTAATAAATCGAGCAATTCGTTCTGTGTTGGGATTTTATCAGTGAAGCAGAATGGATTTTGAAAAACTCCCCTGCCAATCATTACGCCATCAAGATTATGCTTGTTAGCTAACTCGAGTGCTTGGGTGCGGTTGAGAACGTCGCCGTTGATAGCGAGTCTTGTCTGAGGTGCGATCTGATCGCGCAGGGCGATAATTTCTGGGATCAGCTCAAAATGAGCCTCGACTTTACTCATTTCCTTGCGGGTGCGGAGATGGACAGTTAATAGTTCCAGATCTTGTTGCAATAAAAAGCTTAGCCAATCGCGCCATTCATCGACTCGTGAAAAACCGAAGCGAGTTTTGACGCTTAATGGCAATCCAGCTTGTTTGGCAACGCGGATAATTTCGCCGGCTAACTCTGGATTGCGAATGAGCGCGCTACCACCGCCGGATTTGACGACAGCTTTGTCGGGACAGCCCATATTGATATCGACTGCTTGGTAGCCCATGGCTTTTAGTTCGGGAATAGTTCTGGCAAACGATTCAGGTTTACTGCCCCAGATTTGGGCGACAATTGGTTGTTCGCTTGGTAAAAATTGCAGTCGGCGCAGAGCGGAATGTTTGCCAAGTGGACTGACGAAGCTATCGGTGTTGGTGAACTCAGTATAAAACAAATCTGGTCGACTAGCGCGAGCGACGACCTGACGAAAAACCACATCAGTCACATCCTCCATCGGTGCTAGACTGATAAATGGATGTGGTAAGTTTTGATAGAAATTAGACATTAGGTTATTTTAACATAATCTGGACTATAAGTCGAGTGACGGTGTGCGAATTTAAAAACGAGCCAGTCGGCTCGTTTTGGGGGATACGTTTTGTTGCTTTATTTGCCCGAATTTTTACGGGCTTCATTTTCAATACGTTGCAGTTCGCGAGGAACTTCTCCGCATTGATTTTTATATCGCTCGTAGTCGGTACGGTCATTGCTGTTTACAGCTTCTCCTCTACCGATTTTTTCGGCGATGCGACGATAGTCGCTGTCGTTTTTCGGATTGAATATTCCCACATTTCTCCCCTCCTTCCGTTAAAATAACTAACCTACAATGGTCAATCCGCGGACTATTTTACTAACAGTAAATTTCCTAACTCCGGAGTTGCATTGCACGCAATACACTTTCCATTGCTGATTGACCGAGTGTAAGTTGATATTAGTATTATACAATAAAAAATAATATTTGCAATGGGTTTTGTGAAAAAACTTGCTTTTTTAGAGTGAATTAATATAAATCAGCTAATTCATCAAGGAGTAAATCTTCGAATTGTTTGCGTCCAGCTAGGCTTGTTGGCAATTCAGGCACGGAGAAATCGCAAGCTAATACTCGACGCCAAACCGCAGTAATTAGGCGTTTAACGCGATGTTCAGTGGCGGTGTCGAAGTCGCCAGCGAGATAGTTGACGCGTCCATCTGGCGTTGGCGACAAGAACTCCAGGCGCCAGCTAGTGATGTGCCAACCGGGATATTTAGCACTCGCCTCAAGCATAATTTTATAAAAATACAACTGCGTGACGTAGCCATATAGTGAGCTGTCGTTAAGGTTTAAGCGGTCGTGACTTTTGCCGGTTTTGTAATCAACAAGTGTGATGGTTTTGGTGGAATCGTCAAATTCGATCCGATCCACTGCTCCGCCAAGTAAAGCATTGTCAAATACGGCTGGCGGTGTACCAATTCGGACTTCGGTTTCGACTTTATTATTAGGATTAAATAGTTCACGGCGTTGCTCTAGAAAAATTGGCAAGCTTGATTCGCCCCAATGGAACAGAGTGTTGCGGTCGGTTTCGGTGAGGTGCAGATCAGATAATTTTTGTCGGAAAAAATCCATAATATGGTCAATTTGAAAATCGGTGGTTTTTTGGGCATGATCTAACACAGCATGTACTAAGCTACCATAAGCTGGGCGCAAATCAAACGCGCCTGGAAAACGTAAAATCTGACTCAAGAAAAACTCAGCTGGACCGCCATATTCGAGATTCAAAAAGCTATTGAAGCTAGTCGGACTCAGACGGAAGTTTTTGAGGCGTGGTTCGAGGAGTTGCGGGAAGCTGAGTGCTGAACTGAGATGACGATTTTTCCAATCGTTGAAATTATCCAGGAGTTCTAGCTCGATATCGGCGCTGGTGATGTCAACTGTTTGGCGCTGAATCTGACTAAACGGCGCTGGAATGGTATTAGCGATAAACTCCCCCGTTTCGGTCTCAACCTCCGCCAAGAACTCTAGGCGCTTAACTGGTTTTTGCTGGTTATTTTTCGTGGAGTTGAGTAGATATAAATTAGTTTTGGCGCGACTGACCGCTACGAATAATAGACGTAATTGTTCATCAACGGTAGTTTTTTCATGACGAATGAAACGCAAATTATCCGGCAGAGCAAGTTTGTTGCGACCGGAGTTAGCACTGCCCCACTCGTTGTTATTGGTTTCGAGCAAAAATACATGCTGAAACTCTAAACCTTTAGCTTTGAAGGCCGTCATCAGGCTAACTGCCTGCTGGTTATCGCGGTACGGATTAGTGAATAAAATTGGCTGATTGATGGTTTGGTGGAGATTGGCAAGTTCAACTAATAACTCAGTCGGTGTTAGCTCAGGTCTGGCGTAATTCTGAGCAAAAGTCAGGAATCGTTCGCGCAATAGATTTAAACACAGACTAAACTCAAACAGGGCCTCATCAGATTGGCGCTGGAAGTGGGTTTTGAGTGGTGAAGTCAGTTCTAGTTCTTGGCCGTTATCTTTAACTTTAAGGCTGATATTACCAACTAGTGCGTCAAAAGCTGCCTCGAGGCTGAGGTGGTTGATTTGACTAGTAAGTTCTAAGAGCCAGAGTGTAGGACGGCGCATTGTATCGAATTGTGGTTGATTAATAATAACTTCGAGACAGCTTTGGTCGTGGTTAGTTTGCCAGGATAATTGCCAGACGTCAGTTGTGTTTAAATCCCACAAATCATAGCTCAGTACCTCAAACACCAGATGATTATGGGCGCGTTGGTGCGCCAGAGCGTTGACGAGTTCGGCGATTTTTAGCATAGCCTGAATTCCGCGATTGTCGAGCACGTTTTGAGAGCGTTCGTAATTAATCGGAATGGCTTGTTTTAATAAAAACGGCGTGCAAGCTTCGAGCGTGCGATGACGAGCTGACAAGATAGCAATTTCGTTAGGATTAACGCCTTGTTTGAGTAGATTGCTAATCGTATCGGCCAGATATTTATACTCGGCAGTTGTAGCTTCAAAGTCCAGTCGGCGAATGTCGGGTGCTGGGAGTTTGGTGTTAGCCGAGAGCAAAGTTTTTTGAACAGAACTGTCATCAATCAAGCTGGTCAAACGATCAGAAATTTGCTCGGCGAGGTTAGTTGAAAAATCCAAAATCGCCTGCGCGGAACGATAATTGCGACTGAGATTAATCAGCTGGGTGTCGCGGTAACGTCGATAAAAATTGAGCATATTAGAATAATCCGCTCCCTGAAAGGCAAAGATTGCTTGGTCGTCGTCACCAACCGCCATAATATTTGGTCGGCCTTCGTGGACAGGCGCGTCAGCTAGCAGTTCGATGAGTTTACTTTGGGCGCGGTTAGTATCCTGATATTCGTCGAGCATGATGTAGAGATATTTTTCTTGGAGATTGAACCGTAATTCGTCGCAAGTTTCAATCGTATCAATCACCTCAAGAATCATATCATTGAAGTCGTATAATCCAGCCGATTTGACGCGGGCTTGGTATTGTTCCATCAGATCCGCCAAGTGCGTTAAGCGGTAAAAATTAAAATTATCAGTCAGACCATAACGTCCTTGGTCATCTTTTGGCAAAAATTTCTTACGCCAATCAGTCAAATCGGTTAATTTTCCGCTGGCAGCAGCTTGATTGAGGGCTTTTAAGAGTTCACGATGCGGATGAAATGAAATTGGCTGGATTTGTGGCAGTGGAGATTGAACTGTCGGTGTTAAAATATCGGCCAGCTGTTGATAAAGTTCCATCCCCTGTTCAAATTTAAACTGAAATCGCTTAACGTTCTTAGTTAAATCATGAATCAGTGGATTGATGCGGTCAAGTTCAGCTTGGTTGAAGCGCGCAATTTGACGGAGGTCTTGTGGCCCAAGCAGAGCGTTTTTACACTCGCCAATAGTCGCTATAATATCGCGATTGTCGATTTTGGCCAAAATATTATTACCAGCCATGGTGCTTTTAAGTTCGTCGATTAATTGATATTGAGTGATGGGATCGATGACGGTTTGGAGGTTTTTATCAGCAAAAAAATCCGGAAATTGACTAATAATCGTCTGCGCAAAGCCATGATAAGTATGAATCGCTACCTGGTAAGCCGCTTCGCCAATAAATCGACTGAGGCGGTCACGCATATTTTCGGCACCATTCTCGGTAAAGGTTAAACACAAAATCGCACTCGGTGGCGTGTCGGTGACTTCGAGGATTTTCATGGCGCGTGCCGACAAAAGTTGTGTTTTGCCAGTGCCCGGCCCAGCCAAGACTAACAGTGGTCCATCGATAGTATCAACAGCTAAGCGCTGTTCGGGGTTGAGTTGATCATAAATTGTGTTCATTACTTTTATTGTAGCAGGTTTGGGCCAGGCACTCTAGAGATTTTGTGGTAAAAATGGTAAAATAACCCCATGAAACTATCGCTGAATCAAATTTTAGCTGTTGAAAATCAAATTGCCGACGAATTTGCCGTGCAATTAGAATTAGCGGAAGTGATCGCTTACCAAATTGCTGTCTCGCGCTCAGCGGTGATGACAGTATTTTTGGCATCAGATGATAATTTATACGCGCTGATCAATGTCAAAAATCGGGCGGTTTTGGCGGACATTATTAAGGTGCTCGGCTTGTCGGGTCTGGTGGCGGAGCGTTTTTTTGCGCCCTATGGCAATCAGAACTATTTTCATGAAATTGGTGTTGAGCAGTATAAACAAGTTTATCCCGGTCGGCAGTTAGTGAGTGAACAGGATTTGGCGTTTTATAAGACGCTTGCCCCTTATAACCCCGCCCTGGTACAAATTAAACAAGTGAAAAATGGTCGCATTAAGACCTTTGACGCCGATGTGAAAGGTAATTGGCGGGTTTATTGTAAATTTTACTACAATAAAATAAGCGTGAAATAATTTTTTTAAAAAAGACAATGACAAAAGTAGATAATTCCAAAACTCGGCTCAATAAGGGCATGATTATCACCGTGGTGCTAATTGGGGTGATGTTTTTCTCAGTGGTGTGGTCAATTGACGGACCTGATAAGCTGTTAAAATCGATTTTGGCAGCGAATCCATTGTGGCTGACGCTGGCAACCGTAGTGTTTTTAGGGTCGTGGCTAGCAGAGTGTCTGGTGCTACATATTTTAACTAAACAACTGCTAAAGGCTGACCAACCGCTCAAAGAATCGTTATTGCTCGGTATTATCGGCAAGCTGTTTGACTATGTGACACCGATGGCAACTGGCGGTCAGCCGGTGCAAGTTTTGCGGATGTCGCGCCAAGGCATTTCGGTGGGCGGAGCGACCTCAGTGATGTTGTTGAAATTTATCACTTTTCAGATGATTACTACGGCGCTGTCGTTAATGGCATTTGTGGCGGGATTTAATTTTTTTGGGCGCATTAAGCTCGGTTTTGGGGCGATGATTATCGTGGGTATGGTGATTAATGTGACGGTAATGTGCTTGTTGCTATTGACGATTTTTGCGGCCAAAAAAATTGCCACCCTCGGTGAAAAGCTGATTGGTTTTTTGGTTAAAATTAATGTGGTGAAAAACCAGCTGGTAGCGGTCGAAAAACTCCATCGTGAAGTCGAAACTTTTGCTGATAGCTCACGCCTAATTTTTAAAAATAAAGCTCTACTGTGGCAGACACTAGGTTTGACGCTTCTGCAAGTGGTATTGTTTCATTTGGTGGCATATCTCGTGTTCGTGGCGCTCGGCGCGCCGCTCGATTTGTTATGGTTAGCGTTTTTGGCGAGTTTGTTCGTGTGGATTGGGACGGCGTTTATTCCCCTGCCCGGTGCATCGATTGGCGTTGAAGCGGCGTTTTATTTATTCTTTGCGGCGGTTTATAAAGATGGTGCGGCGATTGGCTTGGCAATGATGGTTTGGCGAATTGTGACGTATTATTTGCCAATTGTGATTGGGATGATTGTGTACGTTAAGGACAAACACGGTAAAGTTAAAGAGGTATATTAGTGGCGAAAACACAGTTTTTTGAAGTAAAATTAGGCTCAGTGGTTGGGGGCGGTCAGACGATGGCTGATGTCGCATTGGCTGATGGCGCGGTTAAAAAAGCTTTTATTTGGGGCGGATTGCCTGGCGAAACGGTGCGGTTTCGGGTGACAAAAAAACGCGCAGGCATTATCGAAGGTGTGGTGACAGAAGTGCTTCAATCAGCACCAGAGCGTGTAGCGCCTCGCGATAAGCTGGCATATTTGGCGACTAGTCCGTGGCAGATTTATGACTGGCAATTCGAGTTGAAAACTAAGGCAGAATTGATCCGTCAAGCGTTTGCTGATCATAAAATTACGATTGACACGCCAGCTATTCAAACCGATCACCAGCAATATCATTATCGCAATAAAATGGAGTTTACATGGTGGTGGGATAACGACACTCGGCGCGTGGAGTTAGCGCATTATCAGCGAGGTGCTAAAGGTAAAGTTATTACTAATGGTTCAAGTTTAGCACGACCTGAAATTAACCGAGTGGCGTGTCAGATTCGTGATTTAATCAATGCGAAAAACTGGCAAGCGCGTCAATTAAAAACCGTTCTCCTGCGCGCTAACCAGTCCGGTCAAGTCGTGGCGCAGTTATATGTGACCGATGAACAATTGGCATTTAGTGAGACAGAATTTGCAAACTTGGGCATCGCAGGATTAGAGCTGATTTATTCTAATCCGAAAAGCCCAGCCAGTGTGATTTCAAAACGCTTACAAGTTTTCGGTCAGATGCGTTTATGTGATGAAGTGAGCGGACTGGAGTTTAGCTATCCAGCCGAGAGTTTTTTCCAGATTAATTTACCGGTGTATCAAATGGCACTAGAACAAATTAGCGCTAGTTTATTGGATGAACGACCAGTGGTGGATTTATATAGCGGTGTTGGGACGATTGGTTTGAGTGTGGCTGGTGAACGTCAGCTAAAGTTAGTGGAGATTAATCAATCAGCGGTCGCTGAAATGCGCCAGAATTTATTAAAACTCGGTCGCAATACATCAGAAGCGATATTAGCACCGGCTGAACAAGCGTTGGATTATATCACTAGCGATTGCCAACTAATTGTTGATCCGCCACGTACTGGTTTACATCAAAAAGTCATTGCGCAAATTTTAAAAAATCGCCCACAGCGCGTGATTTATCTCAGTTGCAATGTGGCAACCCAAGCGCGTGACGTAGCGCTACTAGCGGAAGAGTATCGTATCACGGCAGTGACTGGGTTTAACTTTTTCCCGAAGACTCCGCATATTGAAAACTTAGTAATTCTAGATTTGAAATAAACTTGAATAATCATCACGGCAAATTCAGTGTCGTAACAGGATTTGCAAAACCCCGTCGGCAACAGTCGGCGGGGTTTAAGCTATAAGCGTAAAAGACTATTAGTCGTCGCTCAAGTCTTGTAAGGCCTTTGGAAGTGTTAAACTTGGGGTCTTGAGGTTGTTGATTGGTGAGAACAGGCTACGCATCAAATCCTGTTGACTTTGCATAATTATCGTTTTGAGGTCGTTGAGATTCTTGGTGTTGGTTGGCAATTCAATTTTGTCACTGACACCGTATTCGATATTCATATCAGCGGTGTAATTATTTTGAGTGATTTGCATTCCACTGATCAACATTGTTTTAGGATCAACGCTCATGATAGTTTTAACGCCGTCAGGGTTTTTGGTTTCACTTTTGTCGAGTAGTTTTTTGACTTCCTGGAAACATTGATTATCGCTGTGTTTGTTGAGGCTGTCTTCGAGCATGCTCTTACTGAAGGCAACTTCGAAGCGACGTTGGTGCTCTTTTTGAGCGAGCTCTTGTTTAACCTCGATAAATTTTAAGAGCGAGAGATTTTTTTCATTGTGACATTTGCTCATCAAATCTTTGAGCTCAGGCATTGATTTAACCTTGTCGGTTTTGGCGCTATCGACAGCTTCTTTGAAGTCACCTTCGCTAAGCATAAACCATTGATTGTTGACTTTTTGGTAAAGTTGGTTGATAAAACCAGTGAAAAAGGCAGGTTGACCGAGTTGTTGGGACGATGGCAGAAGTGTATTAACCATCGACAAGATTTTTTTGTCGAGATTAAGTTTGAGATAAAAATTCTGCTTAGCGCCGTCCATTATTAACTCAATCTTACTGCTACCAATCATCGGATGATCAATTCCGAATTGAAGCTTGCCGAGCTGAGAAGTTGGATCAAATAGCATCTCACCTTTGACGGTTTGTTGAGAAGTGGCGCCGTCTTGTTTGCCAGCGGTGATGTTTTGAGTGATTTTGAGAGGTTTTTTATTTGCCAGGGTAGTTTGCATCGCACGATCCATGAAGTTTTGTGGTTGGTTGTCAATAACTAAAAACTTGTAAGCCGCCGCTCCACCGCCTAATAAGACGACTAATCCGATAATAATGCCGATAATTAAGCCGGTTTTCTTTTTCTTTGGTTGTGCATCAGTAGCGGGAGCTGGAGCTGGATCAACTGTAGTCAGTGTATCAGCTAGCTTGTTGTCGGTTGACGGAGTGTCTTTAGTTTCTTCGGCGGTTGTTGCGACATCATCAGTTTTAGGCGTATCAGAAGTATTTTCTGGATGGCTATCCTCACCCATTTCCAGGCTGGTTAGCTCATCGATTTGGCTAGTTGGTTCTTCGGTGGCGTCAGTGTCTTTTGTCGCCTCGGCTATTGTGTCTTTTTCAGGTGTTATGTCTTTAGCATCAGATGTCTTGTTAGGAGTGTCCATAAATCCCTTTCTACGATTTTAGTAATTAATTATTACTTTAATTGTATAACATTTACCCAAAAAGTGCTAACGTTTTGTGGTTGTTTGGGTAAAATTTTTCACTTCACGGTCAAGGTCTTTAATTAGACTTGAGGCGTAGAGGTAGTTCGGCTCGGCCGATTCGATACCATCTTGAAGTGGCGAAAAATCAAGTCGGGCACGATAGCGAATAGCACCATCACTCGCCTGCTGAAAAGCAATCACTTTTTGCGGTAAAAATCCATTGGCACTAGTGTGAATGGTGACATGAAGGTCTTTGAGACGATTGATAATGTTATTTTGTGCGTCGGGAGTTTGGAGATTTTTAAAACACGGATGGTATTTATTGGCATCCGAGCGTGTCACCTGCAAAAACTTCGATGGATTAAACTTGAGATTGACGATCTGTTGGGAATTGTCAGAATGTTCGGCGTCCCAAAAACGATAGCGCAAAAATACCGCCTCGGATAAAAAGCACAAATCAAGCGCCTGTTCGGAGTTGTTAGCAAGCATGGTTTTGACTAGAGAGTGATCAAGCTTGAGCCATTGTTGCGTGGTTTGTTGACTAATCAAATCAGTTAAATGCTGGTTTAAGGCGACGAACTGTTTGTCGTTTAGTTTGAAGCGAGATGGCTGATTATACAGGCGTTGAATATTCGGCATGATTTCATGAAACGGCTCAAGATTAGCGAGAAAATTAAGCGGTTGTGGTGCTGGCTTACGGTCGTGTTGCAGGTTAAGCTTCAAAAAATAACTGTCGTGCTGAGGCATGATTTTGAGTGTTGGCCGTGCGTTATAAAACAAATCACTGGTCGGTTGCAACTCCAGATTAATGACTTGACGGTCTTTATTTAAATACAATGTACCTTTAGTGTGATGATTGGCTAAATTAGCATCGGGTAAATCACCGTAGATAAAATTAACTTTGAGCGGAAGATGATTATTGCTCAAGGCTTCAAATACCCGAAACTCGGGGTTGTTAGACTGAAGACGTGCGGTCTGAGTTTGTAAATTAAAATTGTGAACGATTCTTGAAGCGATCCACCATACACCAATAATCAGCATCGCTAAGACCGCCCACATCATAACTGTTTTGGGCTCAATGGCGCGTTCGGTGGGATTGGTGCGCTGGGATTGTTGATTTTGATGATCAGAAAAAACCGGCATAGCGCCTAATATTATACCAAAACAGCACTAAAAAGCTAATGGTTTTGGTGGCGATTTTTAAAAAGTTATTATACAATAAAACCATGATTCAATACCTACAAATTATTCGTCGGCATTTAACTACGCCAATCTTTTTAATTATTTTGTTTTTATCAATGGTGCTGTTGTTTTTGGGTGAGCGCCAAGACGCCTTGTTCGTGACTGGTGCGGCACTGGTCAATACGCTATTTGGCATGATTCAGGAGTTTCGGGCGACGATTACTTTGCGCAAAATCGAACTCATGTCGAAACCCAAAGTGAAGATTTTAAACGGCAAAAAAATCATTGAAGTCGATTACAAAGAAGTGAAAGTTGGCGATGTGTTGTTGGTAGAAATTGGCGATGAAATGCCAGTTGATGGTCAGGTGCTGGAATCATCTGCGCTAGAGTGTGACGAGTCAATTCTAACCGGCGAATCACGACCAGTCCGCAAAAAAGCTAAAGACGTGGTTTATGCTTCGAGCATTGTCGTGGCGGGCAGTGCCAAAATCCTCTCAACTCATGTCGGTGAAGAAACTAAGACTGGTCAAATGGTTAAAAAACTCAAAAGCTATACCCCGCAACTAACTCCGCTTCAAAAAATGCTCACCAAAACAATTCAGCATTTGACGGTGTTGTCGCTGGTAATGGCGGCGATATTTTACACGGTGTACAGCTTTAATAATGTGGAGTTTGTGAAGATTGTTAAAACCATCACCACGGCAGCGATTACGGTTGTACCTGAAGGTCTGTTGCTGGCTAGTACGGTGTTTTTGGCGTATGGCTCGCTGAAATTAACCCAGGCCAAGGTCTTGCCACAGAAGTTGTCGGCAATCGAAAGCATGGCGTTGATTGACGTGTTGTGTGTGGACAAAACCGGCACGCTGACAAGTCCAGAAATTACGTTTGATGAGCTACATTGGTTGGGTGAATTTTCACTCAGTCAAAAAAACGGTTTTCAGACGGCTCTTGGTTATTTGGCACGCGAATCGAAATCGCCTAACGCTACGACTGAGGCTTTGGCGCGGGAAATGCCGTCGGGCATTGGTTATCGAGTGCTGGACGAATTAGCGTTTTCATCAACCAAAAAAATGAGCGGTATTAAGATCAAGCGTCTAGTCGGTGGTTATAATATCTTGCTGGGCGCGCCAGAATTTGTGGCCAAAATCGCCAAACTTAGCCCAGACGCCAAACAGCGTCTCAATGAGCTTAACGCGCAAGGTTTGCGGACGCTTCTACTGGCGTCATTACCGATGGAGGCAAGCTTTGCAGATTTAGATAAAAAAACTAAACCACAGGCCGAACCGATTGCGCTTGTAACCTTAAAAAATTACTTACGTGATGGTGTGGTGGAGACGATTGAGTATTTACAATCTAACGGTATTACGCTCAAAGTGATTTCTGGCGACAACCCAGCTACTGTCTCGTTTATCGCTAAGCAGGCTGGCATTGCCCGGTTCGATCAAACTATTACCGGTGAAGAACTTGAGAAGCTAAAAGGCGAAAAATGGGATAAAACGGTGCTGGCGACAACAATTTTTGCGCGAGTTTTGCCTCATCAAAAAGAAAAAATCATCGCCACTTACAAAAAGCATGGTTTTTATACTGGCATGGTTGGCGACGGTGTGAATGACGCGTTGGCGCTGAAGCAATCGGATTTGGGCGTGGCAATGCAGGCTGGTGCGGCGGCGACGCGGCGAATTTCGGATATTGTGCTTTTGAATAACAGTTTTAATTCCCTACCGATGGGTATGGAACTCGGCAACCGGATTATTCAATCAATTGAGATGATCGCTTGTTTATTTTTTCATAAAATTATTTTTGGAGTGACGCTGTCGGTACTGACACTGCTGAGCGGGTTGATTTATCCGTTTTCACCACGACATTTGACATTTATGAATATGTTTTTGGTGACACTGCCGACGGTGATTTTTACGATTTTTCCTCCCCTGCCTCGTCAGCGTCTGAACCCGAAAAACTTCTGGAAAGATACGCTGTTTAATATTGCACCGCTGGGCGTACTGAGCGGTATTGGAATCTACGGTGCGTATGTAATTTCGTTGATGCTAGCACCAAAAGGCACAATCGGGAGCGCGACCGTGACAGTGCTAGTGACGACGTTTTTCGGGATGTTTGCTGTGCGGATTATTAACTTGATTTTTGATACGCGTCAGAGTCAAACTGCAAAATTAGCGACAATTAGTTATGTGCTAGCTTCGACCTTGATTGCGTTGACCAGTTTTGGATTTAAAATTACCCGTGATTTCTTTAATTTTTACCAGCCGGATTTCTGGTCAACGGTGATTGGTTTCGGGTTTGTGACTTTCGTGGCGGTGATTCAATATCGCGTGGCCAAGCTCAAACGCTACGCTCGGCAAAAAGCCGCCGAAGCCGATTCTGAACAACGCGCGTCTGATTTAAGCTAAATATGATACAATACTTCTTATGAAAATCTTATTAATTAGTTTTTTGATGGCAGCGGTACCGTTGATAGAACAGCGTGGAGCGATTCCTTATGGTATTTTTAGCGGTCAGCCGGCTTGGTTGGTATTTTTGGTGGCTCTAGCGGGCAGTGTTTTGCCGGTACCATTTATTCTGCTGATGTTTAACAAAATCTATCAGTGGCTATTGAAATGGAAGTTTTTTGGCCGAATTGTCAAACATATAGATAAAAAAATCGCCAAAAACCAAGCTACTTTTGAAAAATACGAAGAATTAGCGCTAATTATCTTCATCGCTATTCCCCTGCCAACAACTGGTTTGTGGACTGGTAGTGCGATTGCGTCTTTTTTGAAATTAGATTTTAAAAAATCATTGTTCTGCGCGGTAATTGGCGGAACTTTGTCAGCGGGAATTATCACGGCGCTGTGTGTGTTTATTCCAAATTTGTTTCGTCATTAAGATGGCAGACGGGCTATTATGGCGCATCGGTCATTGGCGCTTTAATTGGTAGTGCGCAATAATTTGATTCGTAAGTTTTGCCGTCTTTGGTGACTCTAAGGCGATTATAGCGTTGGACAGTGGTTTTGAGCTGTCCGGGCATGCTTTTTTGGGTATAAAAATACTGTGGAAGGCGGGTTTCTTGGCCAGTCATGGATTCCATCCAGACCGCTTCGTCGAGCGAACAATCAGTTGAATTACCAATAAAATACACTAAGAACGAATAGGTGTAAGTCTTATCGTCGAGTTGAAAACAAGTAGTTGCGCCGTGTGGGCAATGAAACACGATGCTACTGTCGGGAATATTTGCGCCCATGAAATAATTTGTGGTTTTGACATTCTGGGAGTTTTTGAGTTTAAACAGCTCGCGCAGTGCAACGCCAAGTGAAGCTAGCGGCTGTGGAGTAGGTTTTTCGTCAAAAGCATTGATTTCGAGTTGATCCTTGATGCTACGGGTGTTTTTGGCAACTTCAGTGACGCGAGCTTTTTCGCGTGAGACATTCCAGTTGGAATATAACAAGGTTGAGATAATACCGATGACGGCAATGACAATCGTTAGTTCTAGCAAAGTAAAGCCAGATTTGAGAAATGAGGCGCTTTTCATGCGTTAAATTATATGCTTATGTTTTTGGACTGTCAAATCCAAACACGCTCTAGACATTTTCGTGGTGGTGCGTTATAATATAGCTTGATTTAAGGTTTTTAAATCAACCATTGGGGATTCGCCAAGTGGTAAGGCACTGGGTTTTGGTCCCAGCATTCGGGGGTTCGAATCCCTCATCCCCAGCCAAGTGAAATTTTCTCTAAATCCACCATTAAATTATATGGTGGATTTAGCTTTATAACAGATACGGCATTGTCGCCAGCTCGGAGGTTCAACACTAGCTTATTGTATATCATATCCTCTTCAATAATATCGGTGGTTGAAAGTATCGTTTTCAGATAAGAATTGACGAGTTCAACAAATTCTTGGTGGGTCGGTAGTTTATTGCTTAATTGTTGCAAATCCTGCTCCAACTTGGCAATCATAGCCTTATTCTGAATCATTGCCTCTTGATGATACTCTAACTTGCCTTTGTGGTGGCGTTTATAATCGTCGGGGCTTTCTACTTGAAGTTGTTGGTATTTAGCGTATAAATCATTGTGTCGCCTAAATTCAGCTCTAGCGTCGGCTAGCTTGCGTTTGGTAATGTTTCTTTCTATGGCAACTTGCTGTTTTAGTTGGTTAACATAGAGTTTATGGGCTTCAATCGTATTTTTGGTCAAATGTCGCAAAGTCCATTCGATATGAGCTGTCAAATACTTTAATCTAATACTTTTAGAAAGCTTGTGTCCGTATTTTTCTATGGCTAGGTCGTGATTATGGCGGATACAATCTTTGTTGCGACAATAGAAGCTAATAAGCCAACTACCAGCGTTTTTGCCTTTCTTGATTTTAGTGCGTTGAAAAGACATAACTTTATCGCAATAATCGCAAATTACCTTACCTCGCAAGATACCAAAATCTAGCCTTTGACTAATCGTCGAGCGACCAATAAACTCTTCATTAAAATCGCTTGCCATATTGCGATTTAGGGCGATGAATTCATCGGGTGTGACTAATGGCATAAAATTATACTGGTCGTTTAGGTTGGTTATGTTGTCGCCGTACTTATATGCTCCGCAATAAAAAGGGTCGGCGAAGATATCGCCAATTATCTTCTTAGTCATTTTTACGGTTTTGTATTTATCAGTTTCATAGCGTCTAATACTAAAGTGTGCGTCGTTTAGATAGTCGGCTATTTCTTGGTTGGTTTTACGCTCTTTAAGCCTCATTACAACGCCTCGTCGCAACAATTGCCAGTTATGAGCGTCGGGTATAAATAAACCACTTTGTGAATCAGCAAAATAGCCTTTCTTGATAACACCGTTGTATTTTCCGTCTTGCGTATTGCCCTTAATCCCTCTAATAACATCAACCGACAATTTGTCGGAGTATTGCTTGGAAGTGGCAAATAAAATTCCTAACATCATTTTGCCGTTTGGTGAATTGTCGAAAGCGTAGGTTTTGAATTGCAAATCTTGAATTTCGCCAGAGTCAAGCATTTCAATTATTTCTCCAGCCTCTTTCATATTGCGAGACAATCGGTCGGGCGACCACGCCAAAAGCCCCTGATATTTACCAGTCTTGAAGCCTAAAATCATTTGGTCAAATAACGGTCGATTACCCGACTTTTTAGCAGAAGCACTTTCTTTGATAATATCTTCTTCTCTAATAATTACGCCCATTTGTCGGGCTAAAGCTCTACACTCAACCTCTTGGTCTTCTAGTGAGCGGACTTGTTTGGTTTCATCATCGGTAGACTTTCGCAAGTAAACAACATAGCGTCGCTTTTCTTTCGGTAAAAGCCTTTGAATATTCTCACCCTCCTTGATTTTAATAAAGAAGTTAGTGATATCGTCAACTGTTCTTTTACTTTCGGGTAAATCAAAGATTGTCGGGTCGTCGGCTAGCGATTGCCTAGCAATTTGCTTTGCCTCGCTTAACTGCTTCTCGGTGAGACTAATTCTTGTCTTTGTCTTTTGGCTTTTTCTTGCTTTTACCATAGGTATATTATATCGCAAACAGGTTCAACAAAATCTTGGTATATCTAGAAAGTATATAAAACTAGTGTTTTGTGATATAATCATATTGTCTAAATCTTAAACACAAAGTCGGTCGCAATTTCTGCGGTCGTCGGTTAAAAACGACACCGCATAAGCAATTCGGCGACGCCGACTTTGTGATATGGATTTAGACACCTTGCGGTGTCGTTTTAATTGATGGCACTTAAAAATACTAAAAAGAAAGGATATTATTTTATGAAAGACCGCAAAACATACAAAATATTGACTTGGTGTAGTTTTTTCTTCCCAATAAATAGGTTTTATATCGGTAACACAAAAGGCATTATTTTGCGTAGTATATCTTGTAATTTGTTAACGTTCGGCTGGATTGGCGATTTGATGTATATGGATAAGACTTTTGACGAAGCAATGGCAAAGCGTGGCTATGTCAACACTAATATTCGCAATGAAGTTGATATAAAATAGTTTGTTGGTTTGGTGATTTTTACCAACATTACGCTACCTCTGTTTTTAACTTTAATTTTTGTTGTCTTGTTGGGCAATGGCAAAAAGCCTATTTTTGAGGCTTGCGAAAATTTAGGCTACTTGTGCGTTTACGGTTTGTTCTAGAAATCCAGCGGGCGCTATAGGGGGGCTATTCGGTAGCCTCTTCAGCTTCTCCAGCTCTGATATATTTTTCGCCGTTATTATCTACAACCACCCTAAGGTCTTGATTAGAAGTGTCTTGCGGTGATTCTTGACTTGGTATTTCGTCATTCTTTGGTTGGTCTTGGGTATCGCTCATATTAGAAGATATTTTACCATTTTAATGAAAAATTTGATATAATCTTAGTATGTCAGTTGGGGATGTGGTATCAATAGTGGGTGTTGTAATTGCTACGATATCGTGCATTGCGGCTATAGTGTCGAACATAATGACTAAACAAGTCATTAGAGATTCAAAGAAGCCTAAAATAGATTTGTTATTTTCTCCACTCGGTGGCTATGTTGCTGATGTTTATATTCGTAATGTGAGTAGTAACACCGCAAGAGATGTAACCTTTGAAGTCTCTTGCTCCAAGAAAAACTCTAAACTATTTAATTCCCTAAAAGATAGCTTGTCTACCTTAAAAATCGCCCAAATGGTAGGTGATGAAAAATACCTTTTTCTTTGTTGCTATGAGTCTGACGACATAGGCAATGGAAAGCCAGTTGAAATCATAGTTTCTTTTTGTGATGACGATAATAATTATTATTCCTGTAAGCAAACTGTTGACTTGAGAACTACTGGCGGTAGAATCATCGCAGACCATTCAACGCTATCTACTGGTCTTCAGAAAATTACTAAAGAATTGTCGGCAATAAAAGAAGCGATAAAAACATCTAATAAATCTAGATAAGCTTTAAGGTTAATACCGTATTCGGTTTATTTATATTTTCTAATTGTCTTTGTGTTTTTGGCAAATCGGCTTTTATGTATTCATAAACCTTTATGAGCGAGTAAGGCTTCTTATCGTCGCAAGGTTCAATTGTCGTATTTTTACGCCAGCCATAAAAAATCCAGACCTTTTGGTCTGTATTTTTTATGATTGCGAGTTATCAGTTGATGCGCTGATTTGCCGTCAAAAAGCAAATATGCTATTTTTAAATTATGACTTTACACAAGATGAATTTACAAGATCGCTATTTTGATTATATCCAACATGGCACGAAGCGGATTGAACTGCGCCTCAATGATGAGAAGCGACATTTAATTCAGCTTGGTGATCAAATTGAGTTTGCTAATTCACGGTCAGAAACTCTATTAACCGAGGTGATCGGTTTATTAAAATATCAGTCGTTTGACCAACTATGTGCTGATTTACGGATTGAGTTGCTAGCTGATGCGAGCATGACTAAAGACGAGTTATTGCAGGTTTTGGGCGAATTTTATTCGACTGAGCAACAACAAGAATATGGCGTGTTGGGCATTCGATTAAAATTATCCTCTGAATGAAAAAACGTCACCTCTACCTATGAGGTGACGTTAGTTAAAAAAGTACTCACTGGCGCCACGACGATATTTGTTGCTAGCAATATTTGTTAGCTCCCAGTGGTACTTGACTATGAAATTGTAGAAGCATGGCAGTCGATCTTTAGCGATTGACAGCGCTGGCTTCCGTGTGCCAAGCCATTTAAAGCTTCGCTCCAGAATCTCCGTACCGATTCCCTGCTTTTGATATGCGGGATCGATATAGAGCGTGCTGAGCTTGATTTCTTCGGCTTTTTTGAGGCAAGCAATGCCCACAATTTCACTACCAATCACGCACGTAATAATATTACGCTTGCCTGAAATAATTCCAGGTACGACTTTTAGCCAAAAGAACCATTGATACTTGGGATAACTATTGTTCAGCCATTTTGTTAAATTATATGACTGAATAAGTAGTCGTATAACTCGCAACCAATGCTTTTGTTTAAACAATTGGCGCAAGTCAAGGAAAATCTTTTCCATCATACTCCCTCCTTTTTTAAAATTAAAAATAACTAACTCTTTTATATTTTACAATATTTTATATTAAAAAGCAATGTGTGAGCTTATTTATAAAACGGTTGGAAGTATAAAAAGCGATTGATGAGTTTGTGAACTTCCACGAGTACGACAATCGTGGCAGTGCTGATAATTGCCACTAGCCCAAGGTCGATCAGGCTGACAGCTGTGAGCTGTAAAATCGTGTTAATTGGCGTAAAAATAACGACTAGGTGTGCGATAATTGACACTATTAGGATACTATTCATCAAACGATTGCGTTTTTTGGCTGGATCAAACACTGACAGTGAGAAGCTGGCAGCGTTATAAGCATTAGCCCACTGACTGACGACCAGTGCGGTAAACGCCATGGTGCGGGCATAAGCCACGCCCTGTGGCTCAAACAAGCGATAAATACTGATAGTTAGCACGGTCATCGCAATACTGACCAGCGTAATACGTAGCAGATAGGAGTTGTTGAGCAATGGCGCATCTGGTGATTTTGGTTTGGCTTTCATAATATTGTCTTGGGCGGGCTGGAGGCCGAGCGGAATCACAAAAGTGGTGTCAGTCATAAGATTAACCCATAGAATCTGCACCGCGGCCAGGGGTAATGGCATACGCAACAATAATGCCGTCATAAAAGTCAGTAATTCGCCCAAGTTAGTCGAGAATAGATAAAACAAAATCCGACGAATGTTGTGAACGGTAGTACGACCTTCTTTCACAGCGGTGACGATAGTCTTGAAGTTATCGTCGAGAATGATGATGTCACTGGCATCTTTGGCAATGCTGGAACCAGAACCCATGGCGATGCCGGTGTTAGATTCGACCAGGGCTGGTGTGTCATTGACACCGTCGCCGGTCATAGCGGTGATGTTGGATTTTTTGAGTGCTTGTAGGAGTTTAAACTTCGCTTCAGGCGTGACTCGTGCAAACACGCTACAACTTAAGACTTTTTCTTCAAAATCAATCGTGTCATAATCATGGATTTGACTCATGTCAAGCACATCACTTTCGCGAGTAGTAATGCCGAGTTGTCGACCGATATTGTAAGCGGTTTTGGCATGGTCACCAGTGATCATCACGACTTTAATACCAGCTTGTTGAGCTTGACGCACGGCAGACTTGGCTTCGGGACGTAGTGGATCGGCTAGTTCGATTAAGCCTAAAAACTCGAGTTCTTCGACTTGCTCAAGATCGTGAATCGGCGTTTTGGAACTGCATTTAGCGATGGCAATGATCCGACTGCCATTGAGAATCATATCGCTCAGGGCTTGATTGATGGTGGTGATTTGATCAGGACGCAGATTAGACATTGCCATAATTTTTTCAGGTGAGCCTTTGATGAAAATTTCAGTGGTTTTGTCAGACTGGTAGATTGCCCCACTGAGAGTCAAGGCTTGGTCAAACGGCATAGTGCGGACTAATTTTAAAGTATCGTCCGCTAGTTTGTTTTTGCGGGAAAATTCGTAAATCGCCTTGTCGAGCGGATCAGGAAAATGATTGGTTTCACTGACGACCATTGATCCCCAGACTGCTGTCAGGAACGGCTTGGAAAATTTTTTGAGTGACCAAGTATTGACGATAGACAGTTGGTTTTTGGTCAAAGTTCCGGTTTTGTCGGTGGCGATAACATTGACCAGACCGATTGATTCGATTGAACGCAAGTTACGTACCAGGGCTTTTTCGCTGGCCATGCGTTTCATGCTTAACGCTAAAATAATAGTAATCGCCACTGGCAATCCTTCCGGAATCACCGATACGGTCGTGGCTAGCACAAACGTCAAACTTTCTTCCAGACTAGTGCCGTTATAGATGAAGAATGCTAAAATTCCCACCATCACGATTGCAACCACGATGATAATTTGTGTGACCAGTTTGTTAATTTTGGTTTGAATTGGGCTGATGGTCGTGGTCGGTTTCGAAAAACTAGCAATTTTGCCAAATTCGGTGTTCATGCCGATGGCGGTGATGACTGCGGTGATATTGCCAGTGACCACAAACGACCCCGAAAAAATCATATTTTTTTGTTCATAAACTTTTTTATGACCGGCGATTTTGAGGTTGTTTTTAGAAATTGGGAGCGACTCGCCGGTGAGCATTGATTCATCAACGCGAGCCCGCTCAGCCTCGATAATTCGTCCATCGGCCGGCACTTTATCGCCTTCTGACAAATATAAAATATCACCGACTGTCAGCTCCTCGCTGTCGATTTTAATTAGTCCGCCATTACGTTTAACCACGACTGGTTGCGAGGCTTGTTTGTTGAGTGAGCGCAGGATTTTTTCGGTAGAATGGCTTTGCAAATAAAAAATCCCCGCGTTAATAATTACTACAATACCGATAACTAAAGTGTCAAAAATATGCCCTTGATGCCAACTAATTCCAGCTGCAATCAATAAAATCACCATAAAAACGTCAGCAAACGGCTCAATTAGCTTCTGCCAAAAAGATTTAGTTTCAAGTTTGATGGCATTTTTGCCGTGCTTGCACTGATTGGCGTTAACCTGTGCGGTAGCTAGGCCGTTGGTGCTAGTTTTGAGCTTGAGTAGGCTGGCTTTGACGGATTCGTTGTAATAATTCATATGCTTATTGTAGCATTTTTAAGTAAATAAAAACATCAGTTGAATAACTGATGTTTTTATTGAAAAAAGAATAATATTATTGAAGTCGTTTGTAAGCTTCGTCTAATTGGCGTTTTGCTTCTTTGGCGACATCACAATTGTCAATGTTTTGTTTGTTGTTGAGGCATTCAAATTTAGCATCTCTCAGTAGTCCTTGGCGTGTGATGACAGTTAGCATGTTTTCCTGTTTAGTCTGTAATTTCATTGTCATAAAAACTGAAAAGGCGCTCATCGCTAAACTGATAATTAGAATCAGTGTAAAAATAATATCTTTGTGCGTATTTTTTGCTTTTGCGTCTTGCATAAGTTCCCCTTTTGATTAGATAGTGATTAAGCAGTTTTTAGTCTTGCTTAGGACTTGGCGAAAAAAACTAATTAAACAGCTCGCGCATGATTTCTTTAAATGAGCCTTTTTTGGAATATTCAAAGGCACCGCGTTGGAACGAGCGCACGGCAAGGCGCATCATAATCATGCTGAAAATAATCATTACCACTAGAGTAATTAAGCCTTCTTTGACATCGAGATTGCCTGCCATATTACGAATTAGCATGGTAGTCGGCGAACTAAGTGGAAAATAGCTCAAAATCGTAATCAACATATTATTAACACCCGAGAGAATGGCATTCATTAGATACATTGGGATCAAAGTGCCGAATAATACTGGCATGAAGAATTGAGCGGCGTCTTGGGCGGTTGGAAAGAGTGATCCAACCAAAATGGTGGAGCTGGTCACTAACAAGAAACCAATAATTAAATAACACGCACCAAAGAAAGTTGGCCAGAACTCAAATGTCACATTGCTGAGCAGATTAGCGATAAACGGTGGCACGTTGAAGCAATTAGTGGCGACCACATAAGCAATGATTAGTGGCAAAATCAGCGACAGGATTTGGATAAAACCTAAAATCACTAACGCGATAATTTTACCGATAATCAGGGTTTTGGCACTGACGGTTGTCAGAATCATCTCGGCGACACGGTTCTCTTTTTCTTCGGTTGTGGCTGTCAAAATCTGGTTGCTGGTCATTGTAAAGACAATGAAGAAAACGGCGAAGAAAATAGTCGGCACGATGACTTTTTTGAACGGTTCGTAAAGTTCGCCTTTTTCATCGAGAATATTAGCCTGGGTCTGGATGGTTTGAGCGCCGAGTACTTCTGCTTTGGCTGGGTCGATGCCCTGGGTGGCAGAAGTCTTGAGGGCGGTTTTGGCTAATTCTTTAAAACCATCCGACTGCTGTTGGGAGTCGCTTTGGTTATTGGAGAACTTAGTGTAAACCTTGATTGGCTCTTGAACTAACTTAGCTGGATAGATCAAGGTCGCTTTGTAATCACCCGATTTAAATTTCGTTAGAGCTTGCTCTTCGTTGTCGCTAAGTTCAACAGTAGTGTTTGTGCCAAAAGCATTGGTTTTAATCAGTTTTGAATGATCAACTACGATGATTTTTTGACTAGTCTCGGCGACTTGCTGTTTGTTTTTGTCGGTTTGTTCGTGCGAGAGTTTTGCGCCTAAATAAGATACGCCACCGAACAAAATAATCAACGCTGGTGTAGCAAAAACTGCCAGCCAGAACAATGGTTTGCGGATTTGTTTTAAAATCTCAAATTTAACAACGGTCCCTAAATTAAACATTAGTTAGTCTCCTTCTCGAGTTTAGTGCCATAAATATTGACGAAAATCTCTTCCAGACTCGAGCGCTCAATTGAATATTTACGTACTTGAACTTGGTTTTTAACCAGAAATGGCAAAATGTCGTCCATGGTGTGACCAGCTTTTGGCTCGAGTTCGGCGCTGTTTTTGGTTTTGTTAAACACGGTGTATGGCGCGTCCTTGGTTGGCAATTTACCGTTAAAAACGATTTGGGCGCGATTGGCACCAGTTTGGTCTTTAATGTCTTCAACCCGACCGTAAGCCTTCGCTTCACCGTCTTTTAATAACAAAATCCGATCGCACAAGCGCTCTACTTCTTCCATATGGTGAGTGATCATCATCACAGTTGCGCCTTTTTGACGGGATTCTTCGACAATATCGAGGAGCAGTTTGCGGTTGACTGGGTCGAAGCCTTTAGTCGGCTCATCTAGAATTAATAAATCTGGCTCGCCCATCATCGTGATGCCGAGTTGGACTTTTTGTTGCTGACCGCTGGAGAGTTTATCAAGGCGGATGTTCTTTTTGTCAGATAAATCGACCCGCGCTAAAAACTGATCAATAAATTGTTCCGCTTCAGCCTTGTGGAGACCTTTGAGTTCGGCAAAATAACGCATGATATTGCCGACTTTTTCTTTTTTGTATAAACCACGCTCTTCTGGCAAGTAGCCAATTTTGATATCGGTTTCTGGCGAAAACACTTTACCGTTGACTAACAGCTCGCCGTTGGTTGGATGATGGAGACCGAGCAAGGCTCGAATTGTAGTGGTTTTGCCGGAGCCGTTCGAACCAAGCAGGCCGAACACTTCCCCGCGTGCGACTTCAAAATTTAAGTTCTTAATCACTTCATGATCACCGAACTTCATCTGAAAATTACGCACTTCAATAACATTGGATTGGTGTTTCATAATTTTATTTTAGCACAAAAATCGACTAGCGCCAGTCGATTTAGGTTAAGAGAGTGTGAGAGCTCGATTGCGCTAGATAGTGATATAATATATTCTATGAAAATTTCTGATTTTGACTATCAACTCGATGAAAGTTTGATTGCTGATCGTCCACCGGTGGTGCGCGGTCAGTCGAATTTGTTGGTTTTGGATAAATCCGCGCAAACTATCACTAAACGTCATTATGGCGATGTGGTGGATTATTTATCAGCGGGTGATGTTTTAGTGATCAATGACACGAAGGTGCTAAAAGCACGACTAATCGCCCATAAGACGACTGGTGTGGAGCGAGAGCTAATTGTGTTAGAGTCGCACGCTCAACATGATGATTGGCATCATCACCGCGTTATGCACCGTGGGCGGATTCGCGCCGGTGAGGTATTGACGGTCGGTCAGTATCAGCTAGAGGTAGTTGAAGTGCTGGGTGGTGGCGTGGCTGAAGTCAAGAGCCAAGTGGATTTATTGACGATTTGTGATCAGTGCGGCACTCCACCTCTCCCGCCCTATATGAATCGTCGAGCAAATTCTAGTGACATTGAGCGCTATCAGACAGTTTGGGCTAAAAATATTGGCTCAGTGGCAGCGCCAACTGCTAGTTTAAACATGACCGATGAAACACTTGATCGTTTGCGCGCAAAAGGCGTACGAGTGGCGTATCTGACATTACACGTTGGCTTGGGGACATTTTTGCCGATTCGAACGGACGAAGTTGAGGCACACCACATGCATCAGGAATATTTTTCGGTGCCAGCGACTACGATCACAACAATTCGTCAGGCGAAGCGAGCCGGGCATCGTGTGGTGGGACTAGGCACAACAGTGACGCGTACGTTAGAATACTTAGCGCCGGTGATTTTGGACGAGCAAACTCCAGCGACCGATCAAATTGGCGAAGCGGATATTTTTATTTATCCTGGTTATGAATTTAAAGTTATCAGTGGATTATTAACTAATTTTCACGCGCCCCGTTCGACGGTGCTGATGTTAGCAGGAGCGTTTGCGGGCTGGGAGTTTCTACAACGAGCTTATGCGTATGCGCAAACCGAGCGGATGCGATTCCTGAGTTATGGCGACTCGATGTTAATTCTTGCCTAAAAACATCTGTTGGCGTGAGGGCATGTGGTATAATTTAACCATAAGGATTAATATGGATTTAGATAAAGATTTAGCGCAAAAATTAAACGAAATGAATGCACCAGGCCAAGAAACTGAAGCCGAACGAGTGCTTCGTGAATCATTGGAGCGTGGTCGCCAGCGCGCCGAACAAAGTCGGATGGTAGAACCGTGGTTTGTTATCGGGATGATGGCTTTTATTGTAGTAACGATGATTGGCTTGATGCTGTTTGTAAATAATCGTCTTGCAAATAAAAAACCAGTCGGTCCAAGTTACAAAAAAACCGCCAATGTTGTCCAGGAGTCGGCCAAGGATGATTTTAAAGTTGATTTAACCAAACGGATTGGTTTTGAAGCGGTTGATATGTGTTTGAGCTATCCGGACAATTGGAATGCTGGTTTGACCAAAAGTGGCTCTGGCGAAACAATAGTTTTTAACTCGAAGAACAATCAATCGCGGTTAGGGGTGGCGGTTCAGCCGTCAGTGGCAAAAGCGTGTGATGCAACGATGAAAGCCCGGGTTTTTGAGCGTAAAACTGTGGCAATTCGCCAGCTCGGTCTAGAAAATGTCCCAGAAAAAACTAATCTATGGGCGCGGAGTTTTGTTCGCCAAAATATCTCTGGTCAGTTTGGCGATCGAGGTCTGGAAGTCGGGCTCTATTATCCGATTTTGGCACTTGATAATATTACTCACGATGATCGGAAATATGCGGTGGTCGGCAATGATCAAATCAATGGTTGTCAAGTGCTCGAGAATGAACGTATCAAAGCTAAAAACGGTGCAATTTTTGAGGTAATAGTATCGTTGATGGATCAATTTTTTGCTAGCAATCATCAATCGCAGTCGCCCGACCAATCGCCTAGTTCGGTCCAAAGTGGTGGCAATGCAAAACCAACTTATTCCCCAGTTAGCTCGGAACAAAAAGCGCTCGATTTTCTCAAAACCGATTCGGCACGGACGATGTACGAAATCCTCGCCTCTGCTAAATCAGCTCAAGCTAAAAACTAAAATTGTCTAAAAAACCAACTTTGGTACCGCATTGATTGTTATTCGCGAATCTCAAAAATTTTAAACTTCGATTTGGCGCCAAGTTTGAGTGTAATGGCTGATTTTGGTAGGCGCAGTGCGGTGGCGATTAGCTCTCTTGCTTCTTTGTTGGCGCGCCCATCAATCGCCGGTGCTTTAGTGGCAATTAGCCACACGTCGTCTGGCGTAGCTGGCGACACGACTTTTACTTGTTTGGCATTGGGTTTGATTTGGGCGCGGATTTTCATAAAAATATTGTAGCATATAGTGCGATTATTGAGAGATATGATATAATTAACAGATTAAAAACGAATTTATTTAGCAATATGAATCAATCAGCAATTAGTTTTAAAATTATCAAAAAAACCGTCAACGGTCGGGCGCGAGTTGGTGAAATTCACACTCCGCATGGCGTGATTAAAACGCCGAGTTTTATGGTGGCAGCGACCAAAGCGACGGTCAAAGCGCTCACGCCAGAAGTGGTGCGTGGCTTGGGCGGTCAGGCGGTGCTTGCCAATACTTATCACTTGATGTTGCAACCGGGAGAAAATATCGTCGAAGCGGGTGGTGGTTTGGCTGAGTTTATGAACTGGCACAGGCCAAGTATTACCGACTCGGGTGGATTTCAAGTCTTTTCGCTGGGTATGGCGTATGAAAAAGGCTTAGAAAATACCTTGCGCAACAAAGCAACTCATTCTAAAAAACAACTAGCTAAAGTTGACGACGAAGGTGTGACTTTTCGGTCGCATCTCAATGGCCAAATCGTGCGTTTGACACCGGAACGCTCGATGGAAATCCAGCATAAAATCGGTGCCGATATTCATATGGCATTTGATGAACTTACTTCACCTACCGCCAGTCCGGATTATGTGAGACTAGCGATGGATCGGACGCATGCTTGGGCTGAGCGCTGTTTAGTGCGCCACCAACAACTTAATCTCGAGCATCAAGCTCAAAATCGCCCACTGCAAGCTCTATTTGGAGTAGTACAAGGTGGTCAAAATCTGGAACTACGCCGTCAATCGGCCGAAATGCTAGGCGCGATGGACTTCGATGGCTACGGAATCGGAGGTATCTTTAAGGCTGAGGAAATTGCGCCATTTGTGGGTTTGGTTAACCAAATTCTACCTGAAGACCGCCCGCGTCACTTACTGGGTATGGGGTCACAACCTCTGGATATTTTTACTGGCGTGGAATATGGTATTGATACTTTCGATTGTGTGGCGCCGACTCGTCAGGCGCGGAACGGTTCGCTCTATACTACGCGCGGGCGTATTAATATTAAAAACGCCAAGTATAAAAACGACTTTTCGCCTCTCGATCCAGAACTAGGCTATGAGGTGTCGCAACAATACACCAAGGCTTATTTGCATCATTTATTTAAAGCTAACGAAATCCTAGCTTCGACCATCGCTAGCGCGCACAATGAGTTTTTTGTGGTCAATCTGACTGATCAGATTCGCCAAGCCCTACTGGATGATAATTACGAGCAATTTAAGGCTGATTTTTTCGCCAAATATAATAATTAATCAACAATTAATTTGTTCAAAAAGCGCTTGCTCTAAAATCACAGGCACTTTTTATAATCAACTAGCTAATCTTTTTTGGCGGTTTTGTCAGCTTCAAGCGATTTGAAAAAAGCGTCAACTTCTTTGCGCGAGTCGTCGTAAAGCTTAGTTGCCTTAGGGTCTTTTAATAAATCAACCCGCAGGGGTTTGACAATATTAAAACGATAATCGCCGATAGTAATTGGAAAAGCCTTCCAAAGAGTTGGATTGTCAATACGGTTTTTACTGACGCGGTTGATAATTGCTACATACCCGAGGGTATGCTCGTTGTTTTCGGCGTATTTGCGCTCTTTATTATTAACAGTGGTTAGTAATTGGCGTAATTTGTTGGAATAAACCCAAATTGATTCTCCGTCGAGTAATTGACCTTTGGCACCGACGCCGAGTTCACCACCTAATCCGTTTTTGAAATCATATGATAAATCTTGGTTATTGAGCTGGCCAATGATTTTCCACTGGCCGATTTTGTAGTTGGATTCGGGTTTGTTGATCTGAGGCGTTTCGATCTTTTGGGCAGTTTCAACTTTTGGTTTGGGTTGAAGTTTTTTAACGGTGATAAAAATCAAAGCACCTGATAGCGCGATGATATTGACGATAAGAATGGCGGTGATTTGTTTGATGTTTTTACTCATATTTAAACCTGATATAAAGTCACAAAAAATAAACTGACAATTAAACAGATGATAATCGTGATCAACACGGTCATAATGCTAAATTCGATGCTGACTTTTGGAACTTTTTTCATAAAAACAATAATTATTATGGTTATATTTTAACATATTATCGATTATTTGTTATAATGTTTTTAGTATAATAGTTGATAAACAACGGGAGAAAAAATGAACACTCGAATTCAAGTCGATAATGCCACCATTGCGCGATTTTGGTTGATTTTGCTAGCGATTATCGGTAGCTTAGTGATGATTTATTGGGCGCGAAAGGCTCTGCTGATGATCGCGGTGGCGGCTTTTTTGGCAGTATCGCTTAATCCACTCGTATCCTCTCTGTCAAAAAAAGTCTTCAAAAACAATCGCCCATTCGCAACGGCAGTGGTATTTATTGGGATTTTGTTGACTTTTGTGGGATTTGGATTTTTAGTCGCACCGTCGTTAATCAGTCAGGTCAAAAGCTTCGCCGAAACTGCCCCAGCAACCATTGCACACTCGGTGCAGGCATTGCGTGATAACGAAACCATCCAAAAACTCAACCTCACTCCATCAGTTGATGAGGCGGTCAAGTTTATCGAAACCAACAAACAGAAATGGACAGCACAGGCTGGCTCGATTATGTTTAACGGTGTAAACTCAATCGTCGGATTCGTTTTCTCGGGCGTGATTGTGTTAACTTTGACGGTGTTAATGCTATTAGATGCGCCAACGATTATGCAGTCGTTCTGGAGGTTGTATAGCGACCGAAAAATCATGGAACGCCACAAAATCATCGCCGAAAAAATGGCTGGCACGATTACTGGTTTTGTCGGTGGACAGCTAATTCAGGTGACAATTAATGGTATTTGTGCTGGTGTTGTAGTGTTTATTTTAAGTCTGATTTTTGATACGCCAACTAACTTAATTCTGCCGGTTGGTTTGCTGGTCAGCTTAATGGGTCTGATTCCGCTGGTTGGGACGACGATTGGCGGTATTTTGGGTGCGTTATTGATTACTTTTTCGAATCCAACTGCTGGTTTGACTTTTATGATTTACTTCGTGATTTATCAACAGATTGAAAATAATATCATTGCTCCGTATATTCAATCGCGAGCGCTTAATCTCAGTAGTTTGTTGGTGCTAATTGCGGTGACAGTGGGGATTTATCTGTTTGGCATCTTGGGTGCGATTATCTCGATTCCGCTAGCCGCTTGTATTAAGATTCTGATTGAAGAAAATGTCGATTTAGCAAAAGTTTAAATTACTTAATACGACGCCACAGTGGCTGGTTTTTAGTATCTAAAATCTCAATTCCCTGCTCAAGTAGTTCGGCGCGAATTGCGTCGGCTCGCTCGAAATCACGATTGTCTTTAGCAAATTTGCGCTCAATAATTAAACGCTTTAAGCTCTCATCAATATCAGGCGTGCTAGTAATTAAATCAAAGCCTAATAAATCATCAATTTGTTGAATAAAATCGACCAGTGACTGACGATGAATATTACGAAAATCAGTCGTCGGTGAACGTAAACTCTGCCAAGCTTCGTCAATGGTTGCCATGATTTGCGGAGTGTTAAGGTTATCATTGGCGAGTTCTAGGATATGACGCTTGACCGCTAGGAAATTGATAGTTTTGTCGTGATCTTGGGCGATATCATCATAGATCTGATGGCGAAACGATGCCACCTCGCGCCAGCTAGCTAAGCGGTTTTTGGCGGATTCGAGCGCCTCGAACGAGAAATTACCCTCTTTTTGATAATGCCCCTGCAGAATTAGCATTTTTAGATCCATCGCCGTGAAGCCACGCTCCTTGAGGTCATCTAGCGTATAACCATTGCCGAGGCTCTTGGAGATTTTTGTGCCATCAGATTTGAGATGATTGTTATGAATCCAAAAAGTCGCCATTGGCTTGCCGGTGACCGATTCAGTCTGGGCAATTTCGTTGGTGTGATGAACTGGAATATGATCGATTCCGCCGGTGTGAATATCGATTTGTTCACCTAGAGTATTCAAAATAATCGCGCTACATTCCAAATGCCAGCCTGGAAATCCCATCACCTCGCCCGCCTCAGGATTATCTAATAAATCCACTGGCGTTGGCCATTCCATATCACGTTTGGTCTCGCCGATTGGTGAAAATTTCCACAGGGCGAAGTCGGTAATCTGTCGTTTTTGAAGATTTAGCTCAACGCGCGCTCCGGCTTGTAGGGCGTTCAAGTTGAGCTGTGCTAAATGTCCGTAATCTTTAACTAAACTAGTGTCTAAATAAATCCCATCATTAATCTGATAAGTCAGACCAGCTTGCTTCAGCCGACGCACTAACTCTAGTTGTTCGTTGATAAAATCGGTCGCCTTGGCAAACTGCAATGGACGTATCAAATTGAGCTGATCAAACCCCGCTAAAAACGCCTGACTGTATTGCTCGGCAATATCCCAGGCGGTCAAACCCTGCTCACGCGCTTTTTTAACTAATTTATCCTCACCTTCGTCAGCGTCTGAAGTTAAATGTCCAACATCGGTCAGATTAATCACTCGCTTTGGTTTGTAACCGTCTAAAATCAGCGCTCGCACTAGCACATCCCAATAAATATAAGCCGCCCAGTTGCCAATATGCAGATAATTATAAACCGTCGGCCCACAACTATAAATCTTCACGGTTGGTGGATTTAATGGGTGTAATTCTTTAATTTGGCGCGATAGGGTGTTGTATAGTTTCATGGGTATATTTTAGCACACTAGTTATAGTGAGGGCTACAGTTCCTATTTGCCGGATTCGTATTTGGCGATACCGATTAGTGTTGGACTGTCATATTTTTGATAAATTGGCTTGAGAAGTCGGATGTTATTCTCGTCTATCTGACCATCGAGAATTTTTGATAGTTCTTGTTTACTTATGGTAAGTTCTAGAGTTTTTTCCTCGCCAGCTCTTAATTCGATTTTTTTATCAACTGTATCTTTCGTTAATACGAAAGTTTCGTGGTCACCAATTTGGAGCTGATTAGATAGGAAAACACTATTTTTGGAGTCATTTTTGATAGCGTAAGTGATCTTTTGCTCATTAATTCTGACATTACTAATTTTAATATCGTTTAAAAATTGCTTCTTTTTCACTAATTCACTAAGCTGAATACCATTATCTAAAAGACGTTCGATATCGTCTCGCGGTGGTTGGTGCTTACTGGAGGGCTGTTGGCTTTGCCAGTGCTTAATACTCAACACTACGCCAGCTATCAGCAGAATTGCTATTAGAATGATTCGTCTTTTATTCATTGCCTTCTCCAATCTTAATATAACCAATCACGGTTCGCTTCTCGTCATTTTTGTAAATTAGGCGGTAAGCTTTAAAATTATCTCTACTTAATTTAGTTCTGACGACTGAGTAAATGATCATCTCTAGATTAATTTCTTCGCTTGGTTTGAGGATTTTGTAAGCTTGATTAAAGTCATAGAACAGTAGTTCAGTGCCGGATCCGTTGGTGTTATGAGTGTCAATTACGTTTGATAATTCTGGCGTGATTAGAATTTCATGATCATAATTGTTTTTCAGAGTATATTTTGCCCTAGTATATTGACTATTAAGCTGATAGTTCTTAATCTCGATTTTGTCGGCTTTTTGCTTGTTTTTGTAAAAACGATAATAAGAATCAGCGGGTAAGGCAAAATCTGGATTTGATTTAAACAATTCTTGCTGGTTATTTCGAATTTCGGACACGATTTGACTAATTTTCTGTTGATCTTTATCATATTTTATTAAAAAGGAGTTTCTGATAGCAGCTGTAGTAAAGATGATGGTTGCAATTCCCACTACCATTACCCAGTCCTTACGAAGTAAGTCTTTCATTTTAAACGATTTTCCCTTCTCTGATTTCTAATACTGCATCGCAGCTTTTGAGAATATTGTCATTAATGTGCGTAATAAAAATCACCAGCTTACCAGCGTCGCGTTGTCGGATGAGGAACTTCTGAACTTTAGCAACAGTATCTTTATCGAGTGCATTAAACGGTTCGTCTAGGATATAAGTGCTTGGTTGATGCATAAAAGCTTGGATTAGACCGGCCTTCTGTTTGGTGCCGAGGGAAAGATTTTTGAACTTCTCATTTTTATACTCTTCAATCCCGAAGAATTTATACCAATAATCAAGGTTAATTGAATCTGGCTGATTGCTCATTTTGCGTAAATATTCGAGGTTTTCTTGTAAAGTAAAGTCATTGACTAAAACTGGATTTTCGATCACAATACCTGCATCTTCGATGTAATTGTTATTTTTACGGATTTCTTTACCGTTTTGTAGAACTTGACCGGAAGTATATTTAATATACCCAGCGAGACTTTTTAAGATTAGGGTTTTGCCGGAGCCATTAGCACCGGTAATACCGTACATTTTACCTTCTTCAAACTTATAATTAATGTCTTTAAGGACAATCTTTGCGCCATATTTTTTCAAACCATTATGAATTTCAATCACCTAAGCTTTCCTTTCTTTAAATAAAATAATACCATGAACAGCTGCTACGATTAGCAGATACAGTACCATAATTCCAGATAACGGTAATTTATAAATAAAATAATCAGCAAAAATTGATAGTGTAAAAACTCCGACTAAGAAAAACTCAATACGGTTGACGATGAATAAGATTAAAAACGGCATAATGAAATAAAATATGCTAGCTAGTATAATATGTTGAATAGTTACGAGGATTAAACCGTGTTCGACTTTCATGAGTAAAACCACTAGACTGATGACGATAGCTGATACGATTATATCAATGAAAATTGGAACGACAAAAAACTTAATCGATTTCTTTATATAATCATACAAACTACTTGATTTAATTCGAATAGTTTCTTTTAATCCTTCGTAAAAGTTGTTAAATTTAGTTATAGTTAGCGAGTAATAAGTGAGCACAACAGCACTCAGAAATATTATTTTTGAGACGTCAATCTTAGCCATTAAATCATAATCTATGAAATAAAATGAATTTAGTCCGATTGATGTCAGTTCTTCAGAATTCATTGCTCTGCCCTGATGTGAAATATTATTTTGGATCGAATAAACTGCAACTGATAAGAATATTATTTTAATTAGTAAAATCCAGAATATTCTAAACTTCGATTTCATTAGTATTTAATCTCCTTAGCCAAAAAGATATTACACTAGCAATAACGATAGGAGCGATCATTTGAAATGAACTTGTACCAACGTAAGCACCATTGATCAATAGAGCGTGAGGCAATAACATCTTTGCTTCATAAAGTATACCTGTCGATATAGGAAGTATTGGGATAATCCATATAGCGATCAGAAAAATTAATATACCGTCAAGTTTTCCATATCGATCTATTAAACGTAGAGTTAGTTTAGTAAGAACGTAAATACCAATGAAGTTTACAATCTCGAACACTATAAGAACAACATAATTATTACGCATGATGAAGTTAATGATGTCACTATGATCATATAAAAATGTAAAGTGCATGCCAAGATTTGGTTGTGTTGATGCTAGTCCAATAAGAAATAACATTAATACTGCAACAGCCGAGAAAAAAGCCGGAATTAACGATAACTTACGCTGAAGTTTATTAATCTCAAATTGGTATTTAGCGTTTCTACCAATATTATATTTGATAAGGTGATTTTTAAGGTTTATATACAGAAAAATTACGCTAATAATAATGACAGGAATCACTCTGAGTTTGATGGCAATATAGTCTGAATGCGTTGAATCGAGTGTGAAATTAGCACGTAAATCAAGGAAATGTTGCAAAACATTCTTATGTTTTGCTTGTTCAATTATTTCTGGCGATAAATCAGAATCCTGACTGGTGTTCTGTAATTTAGATGGTGCTTTATAGGCATAATCAATATACCTATAAAACACCATGAATAAGGTGGCACAAAGAATTATTAAGTATAAAGCCAGATACTTGCGATTGATAATTTTCATAATCATTTAATTCCTGGTCAGTTATCTGTCCATATAATACGTAATTTCATCTTAAAAAGCAAATAAGATTCGCTAGGACTGGATTGTAAAATGGGATTACTTTTTATGAGCCGTGAGTATCGCTGAAAATGTTGCCACTATTTTGACAGCTGGAGGTTATCAGATAAGTTGTATCAGTAAAAAGTTTGTTGCCTTCGGTGATTAGTGAGTTTTCAACTTTTAATCTTAACATGATTTAGTAATTATTGAGGCTCTTTTGTACAACTTCAATCAACTCCGCCTTGATTGTGTCAAAATCATCATAAACCCGAAAGCCTGAGGCGTGAGCATGTCCCCCACCTCCGAAATAGCCAGCGATAGTTTCGGCGATTGGTGCGTTGGAGCGGATTTTGCCAGTGATTTTGCCGTCAGGATAAGTTTTGAGGGCGATGGCGACTTCTACGCCAGTGACGAAGCGCATTTCGTCGAGTACCAGCACACTCGGGTTATATTTGTCAGAATAGAGTTTGATCTCATCAAACGGGATCGTGACCAGTGCCAATTTACCGTCAACTTCGTATTCAACGCGTTGCAATAACTCACCTTTGTAGTGCAAAATCTCAGGTGCTTTTTTGGATAATTCGAAGCGGGCTTGGTCGATATTATAAACATGCGCACCTGCCTCGGTTAATTGGCTCATAATCAAATAAGTTTGCGGGGTGACGTTTTGAGTTGATAGACTAAGCGTATCACCTAAAATCGCCGCCATTAAAGCCGTGGCTAGCTCGCTTGATAACTCGAGTTTGAGATGTTGAATTAAATCAAAAATTAATTCAGCCGATGCCACAGCCGGAGCAATTAGCTCAAGCCGTGGCGTGAAGTTGACATCGGGCTTGGTCTCGTGGTGGTCAATAATAATGACTGGTTTAGAATGTAAAAAATCCTGACGAATCGGGTCGTCAAGCACTTTTGATAATAAAATTTGACTAGCGGTGTCAACGATAATCGCTAAATCAGCGTGGTAATCAAACTCATCACTGACTCGATCCCAACCTGGCAAATAACGCATATAGCTTGGAATCTGAACCGGACAATACAGACTAGATTGTTTACCGAGTTGATGTGCGATGTCTTCAAGTGCCAGTGCGCTCCCGAGCGAATCAATGTCGGGATTTTCGGCTTGAATAATCACGATATTACTAGCCTGCTCTAGTAACTGGCAAAATTGCGTAATCTGCTCGTCGCTAAAATGGCGCGGTAATAGCGTTTCAAGCACGGGATTCATAGCGACACCGCCTTACGGCCGTCAAGTGCATAGCCGAGGGTAATTTGGTCGGCATATTCTAGATCAGTTCCTACTGGTAAGCCTTGGGCTAAGCGGGTGACGGTTAGTTCTAGTCCGGCTTCTTTGATGCGTTTTTGGACATAGAGTGCGGTCGACTCGCCTTCGACGCTAGCGTTGGTGGCAATAATTAACTCTTCAACCTGATCATCGCGTAGTCGCTCTAACAGCTCAGCAATATGTAAATCATCAGGATGAATCCCGTCAATTGGCGATAAAGTTCCGCCTAATACGTGATAGGTGCCGTTAAATTTGCCGGTTTTTTCGATTGGAATAATGTCGAGTGGTTCTTCAACCAAAGCTACTAATTGTTTATTGCGCTTCGGATCAGTATAGAGTGGCGAAATCTCCTCACCTTCGCTAATCAAGGCGAAAGTTTTCGGGCATTCTTTAATTGAGCTTTTAAGCTCGGCAATTGCTACCGCAAGGTTCTGGTTATAGCGATCGTGATTTTTTAACAAAAAATAAGCATAGCGCTCGGCTGTGCGCGTGCCAACACCTGGTAATTGCCCAAGCTCATCAACAAGCTTGGACAAGGCTTGCGGTAACAATTGATTCATTAACTATAGTCCTAAACCGCTGAGTCCGCCCATAAAAGGCTTCATTTTTTCGGCAGCGATTTCTTGCGCTTTAGCCATGCCGTCGCGAATCGCAGCTTTGATATATTCTTCAGTTTCTTCGATGTTATCAAGATCGATCATCTCAGGATTGACTTTTAAATCTTTAATCTTTAATTCACCGCTAATTTGCACAGTGACAGCGCCGTCACCAGCTTCAACTTCGATAATTTCTTTTGCTAATTCTTTTTGGGCTTTACGTAAATCGTTTAACATTTTCATTTGGTCAAAAGCCATAAAAAACTCCTTTTCTGGTTATTGTCGATAAGCTTATTATATCTTAATTTTGGTTTTTTTGGTAGAGGTAGAAACGATCAGAATCTTGACTATGACTGTCGTTAATAATCGCCGACGCGGTTAAGCTAGTGGTGTTTTGAAAAGCTTTTTTAGTAAAAATTGCGCGCGAATAATCGGCGTGATTATCAAAAATTTTAACTTGCAGATTGTTCTTTTTGAGATGTTTATAAAAATCTAGCTCGGCTTGATCAGCCACTAATAAATCGGTTGGCTTGTCAGTGCGAAGTTGTTGGTCAAGCAAGTGCAAATCTTGTCGAAATTGGCTAGCAAGGTTCGGGGTGTAGGCGTAGTTTTTGAGTAAAATATCAATGCCAGTCAGTGACAAAATCACCATCATCAAACTAATCACCAGACTACCAAACACTCGCGGGTATGGATTGAGCGGAAAAATCGTCATCCAACTTAGCGTAATCGAGTGAATACCATAAGCAATCATCATTGCCAGTGGTAGCCATAGCACAATACTTGGGTTGTGTGAGAGCGACAGGCAGATAATCAGATTAATTAAGGTTAGATAAAAAATCGCCATACTGCGCACCGAGAAATATTGTTGCCCCAGAGTAAATGCGCCGATAATGGCTAAGACTAGCGCCCCTAGTCCGAAAATTGGTTGTGTCAAAAACTCCGGTCGCGCTGACCAAAAATTGACCACATCAATCAATGGCTGGAAAATATTCGCTGGCGTGGGTTGGAGATTGATTAATAGCTTAATAATTGATGGCTGAGTGATAATTTGGAGTAATAACGGACTGATAATCAGAATAAAACCAATAATTCCTGGCAACAGCAAGCGCAGATTGAACTGTTTAATTAGCAATCGTGGTTTTGGATGTCCAAGTGATAAACCAACCAACAATAATGGCAAAAACAGCACCATCGGCGTGTAAATGCTCAAACCGAGCACAACACCGAGCGCAGGTAAAATTAACGCCAAGGTAGCTTTGTTTTTGTTGGCTTTGAGCTGTTGGATGTCTGGTAAAAATTGGCTGATTTTTGTGAGTAAAATCATAATCACGATTTGCCAAAAAATAAACATAATTCTCGGCGTGCCATCTTGAATCATAATCATCAGCTGACTGGTCGACATCACAATGGCGCTGGCAATCAAGGCAGTTTTGCGATTAATCCAATGCGCAATTAACCAGAAAAACCCTAGTAGTGACAAACCGCCAAAAATCAACGACGGTAATTTCACTGTTAAAGTCGATAATCCGAAAAACTTTAGTCCAGCTAATTGCAATAATTTATACGGAAAATCAATGATGTTTTGGCCAGAAAACAAAGTTTTGAAGTTTAAACTAGCAACTTGGTTAATTTCGGCTTGGCGCAGGCCGGCTGGTGCATACCAAAACATCAAGCCAACTAGCCCCGCAAAGAGCCCAATAACCGCCAAATGAGCAATTATATAACGCCAATTATATAGGCGATAGGAGATAATCTCTTTTTTCATACCTCTATTTTAACATATTTAATCGGTGTGGTCTTTATCTAAACTCATAAAACGTAAACGTTCTGGGTGGAAATAAAGCTCAACCTTACCAACTGGACCATTACGGTGCTTAGCGATGATCAGATCGGTGATATTTTGGCGTTCGGTTTCCGGTTCGTAATACGCTTCGCGATAAATAAACATCACAATATCGGCATCCTGCTCGATCGAACCAGATTCACGCAGATCGGCCAGTTGTGGGATCTTCGGGTTGCGGTTTTCAACAGTACGTGACAACTGACTGAGGGCAACCACCGGGACGTTTAATTCGCGAGCAATCAACTTCAAACCACGGGATATTTCTGACACTTCTTGCACGCGGTTACCGTCGTTGGAGCGAGTCGATGCTTGCATCAGCTGGAGGTAGTCAACGATAATCAATCCTAGTTCGCGGTTGTGAGCGGCGCGGCGGGCTTTGGTGCGCATTTCTAAAATCGACAAACCTGGCGTGTCGTCGATCATAATTGGTGCTTCAGCCATTTCCCCCATCGCCTCGGATAATTTCGAAAAATCCTCGTCGTTCAAATTGCCGGTGCGAATTTTCCAGGAATCAACTCCGGACGCATCAGCTAGCATACGATCCACCAACTGCTCTTTACTCATCTCTAAGCTGAAAAATAAGACTGGTTGTTTGGCGATAGTTGCCACGTTGTAGGCTAAGTTGGTCACAAAAGTGGTTTTACCCATGGCTGGGCGCGCTGCCAGAATTAACAAATCCGACCGCTGAAATCCAGCTGTCATATTATCAAGATCACGGTAGCCGGTCGACACGCCACGGAGAGCGCCTTGGTTTTTGTGTAGAGCTTCGATACGATCAAAACTCTCCGTTAAAATATCCTCAAGCGATACCAGATCGCCAACCGAGTTCGAATCAGATACGCTGAAGATTTCTTTTTCGGCCTTGCCTAATAGTTCATCGACAGTCGTGCCTTCTTCATAGGCTAAATCGGTAATACTCGACGAAGCTTTAATCAGGCGTCGTCTAGTTGCGGTTTGGGCGACCATTTTGGCGTAGGCTTCGGCGTGTGAAGCGGTTGGCACGTAGTTCGTCAGTTCCGCTAGATAAGCCGAGCCACCGATTTTGGTCAAATCTTTATTTTTTTTGAGCTGATCGGTTAGGGTTAGCAAGTCAATCGGTGATGATTTTTCAAATAATTTCAACATCGCATCAAAAATCGCTTGATGCTTTGACTCGTAAAAATCGCGCGGTTTAACCACGGTGACAATGTCGCTAATGACGCTTTCATCAATTAAAATCGCACCGAGAACGCTTTTTTCGGCCTCTAAGTTCTGCGGAATTAACCGTCCGGTTGTTTCACTCATCTAAATTCACCTCTTCTCCGCCACCCATTATATCAATAACCGCTTCGATTTGACTAGCTTTGGCGTCGGCTGAGCCGGCTTCGGTGACAATTTTGATTTCGTAGTTATCTAAACCAAATTCCGCGAGGCTTTTTTGTAGGTTTGTGAAATGTTTAGGGTCGGATAAACGCTTCATAGCGAAGGCGTTGGCAACTTTAATAATTAAATCATTTTGTTGAAAAATTAGCTCAGCCTTGTCGAGAATACCATAAATCGCTAAGTGATTTTTCTTGATGTATTTTAAGAAATCGTCTTTTTTAAAGGAGCTGATTGACTTGGCGGGAGCGACTGGTGATGTGGCGTTTTTCGGGTTTGGTACTGGTGTGGTGTCGGCTGATGTTGGGGTTGATGCGGTAGTGGTCGATGGCGCAGTAGTAATCGTTGGCGTGGGAGCTTGCGTGGCCTGCTGGTTGGTTTTTTCGATGACAGCTTCGGTGATTTTCGCCTTGTCAGCAATGGCAAAATTTGAACCTAGAGCCACGATTAATTCGAGATCGGGCATACTAGATTTTTCGACTTTGAGTAGCTCGGTAATCAGCTGTAAATTGCTTGGATGGCTGATTAAATCTTGCTTAGCGACGTGGGCTAGCTGTTTCGCAATCTCAACGCTGGTGAAGTTTTCGCTCAGGAGTTGATTAATGATTTCGATTAGTTCGAAAAGCTTACCTTGCTGATAATTAGCTAAGAGGTTTTTTAGGGACTGCTGATCAATTGTACCGGTTAATTTATTGATTAAATCCTGATCGATAACTTGACCATCGCCCGCTAGGCTTGATAATTGATCAAGTAGATTGATAGCGTCGCGTAAACCACCAGTCGAAGCGACAGCGATTGACTCAAGTCCCGCGTCACTGATTTTAATCTGTTCGGCGTCGGCAATCTTGCGTAACTGAGTGATAATGGATTGATTGTCGATTTTTCGAAACACAAACCGTTGAGTTCGGCTAATAATAGTCGCTGGAATCTTGTGTTCGTCAGTCGTGGCTAAGATAAAAATCACGTGTTTTGGCGGTTCTTCTAGTAATTTCAAAAAAGCATTGAACGCTGACTTTGACAGCATGTGAACCTCATCTATGATATAAATCTTATATTTAGCTTGAACGGGTGCGATATAAGCTTTTTCGATAATGTCACGGATATTATCAACGCTAGTATTAGAGGCGGCGTCAATCTCAATGATGTCAATATTGCTATCATCCAGCCGGTATTCTATATCATTTATGCTATATGCTAAAATCCGCGCGATGCTGGTTTTGCCCACTCCACGCGGTCCCACCAACAAATAGCCATGGCTAATGCGTTGATTCTCAACGGCCAATTTCAGAATGTCGGTCACTTGACTCTGCCCCACAACCTCATCGAAGCTCTTGGGGCGATATTTTCGATATAACGCCTGCATTTGATATTATTTTAGCACAAAACCACCCACCTGGTTGTTGTGATTTTTAAAGAATTCATTATTTCTGAAAAACAAATAAATGCTCATGCATGATGAGTAAAAAATTATGTTCTTGTGATTTCTTTACCCAAAATCCAGTCGCCCACTCTAAAGTCCGGTCCAGTCTTGTCTACAGTTTGCACAATATTCATTGCCAGTGTGCTCAAACTTATCGGAAAATTGCACAGGCTCATACCGAGTTTCTTTTTCGTTCCATACAAATTCGTCATCAATAATGATTTCGACTAGTTTTCTAGTGCTACCACATTTTTGGCATGCATGCTCTGGATAATGATTTTGTGTCATAGCTTAATTTTTGATCAAAATAAAGCTTATGTCAAGCGGTAATGGCCTCTTGATGTAAATTCAAGATAATTTTTATCACGCAATATTTGGAGCTGTTGTCGGATTTTGTCTTTGATGTGATTGTTGTCTGGGTGAAGAATTGATAATTCTCGTTCAAATTGGTAAATTTCCCCTAGATTGAAACTCTTTTTGTTGAGTTTTTCAATACAGCGTATAACATCCAAGAGCCAACCCTTTGTGTTTAATTCTCTCTGGTCTCCTAGGAAAGTCATTCTCTGCCATTTTTCTGTCACCTCTTGCCGTGGTATGATGATGCCGTTTCGAACTATAAAAACCTTGCCAGCTTCGGGAATGCTGTTTAGTAATATATTGCAACCAACCCAGCCAGCTCGTCGAGCTGTCTCGGCTAAAGGCTTTCGTTTCTCTATAATTTCGGGAACGAAAAAGTGCTTTGGGATAACTAAAAAATTTCTAACAGTATACGACGACAGGTTATAACTTAATATGAAAAAATTTGGATTGGTGCTTGAACCGAGCCTGTCTATCATAGTTTTGTAGGCTCCATCAACAATTTTTGTGCCAATTTCGCCTTTTTTGCTTTTTAGTTCATACTCTTCCCTACAGTTTTGACAATAGAAGTCTGCCACTGGTCGATTATTTTCATATCGAAAAATTTTATTCTGCCCACATTTTGGACAAAAAGCCGTTCTGCTAACCCAATCTTCTGTCAAAACTCGAATTTTTTGTGATGAGCTAGTGTATTTACTGGCGAGTGATGTGTTAAAAGTTAGTTGCATGATATGCTTTAGGGATATTAAAACAGACTAAACTGTTGAGTCGGTAATTCGATTTCACCAATTTCTTGACGCATGATAAATGGATAACCAGTGAGCTTTTTCAGAGGTAAAGCGACGATAGTTTGTTGGTAATCGCACAGTAGAGTTGAGCCGACTAAGCCAACAATTCGGCCGGTGATTTTATCTGTGCCGGACAAATCGACGATGTTATCGAGACGACTTTTATCAAAATCCGCCACAAAATAATGCGAATCAAGATTCAGCCACTTAGGGTCTTTGAACTGAAAATCAAGTGCTTGTTCAACCGCATCTTTGGCATTAAACAAACAGCGTTTGGCGATTTCTTCGTCGTATTCTTGGCTGAGCAGTTCTAGCTTTTTGCTGATTTTGACATTTTCGACAAAATTACCGAGTTTCGAAATGTCGGCCTCATATTGGCGAGCAACCAGCGCTGAATTGAAAGTGTCCAGCACGATCGCCTGACGCGCCCCCTGCTCTAGCAAGCGCGCATAGCCTCGACCAGCGAATGAAATGCCAACTTTAGTAAAATTTGGTGAAAAATACGCTAAATACACGAAATGCGGTTGAGCGTTTCGGCGTTGTTGCACTTCAGATACACTATCGGCATTATAAAAAGCGGCGTTGAAGCCGGTGCTGGCTTGACACTTTTGACACTGCTCGTATTTTGGCTCGAGTGTGGCATGATCCGGACAGGTGTGATTTTCGCCGGTTTCGAGATCGTGCCAACCGATGCAAAATCGTTGCCGAGTATTAAACTCTATATAAATTTCGCTACCCAGTTCAATATTGCTCGGCACGGCCTGACTGGCTGAGTTAATAATCCAAAACGGCTTCTCGTCGCGTGAGTAGCCAACATACGACAAAATCTGAAATTCGTTCATCGCCCATGTCCCCTTTTTTATTAAAATCGTGATAGTTTTTTAGCGTAGCGCCCGACTAAAACTGCGCCTTTAGTCTGACGAGTTGCTGTTGGTTTTTAAGAAATTACAGTTTAGCTTCAACCGCTGCCCAAGTAGCATCTGGGTTGTCGGCTGGAATCAAAATCGTCACCTGTGAGCCAATTTCTAAGCGGAAATAGGTCACACTAGCTAGCAAAATACGGTATTCTTTACCGTTGACCTCGACATAATACAAACCATCTTGGTTGGTCAAAGTACCGATCACCTGCTTGCGTTCGGTTGGGCCAATCTGTTTGTACATGAATTTGCCTTCTTCGGTGATGGTTAATTTCAGAACATCGCCCTCGACTAGCTTTGATTTGCTGGCGTAGTTAGCGGGTACGGGGTAGGTTTTGCCGGTGGAGGCAATCATTGATTGTCCATCGAAGACGCCCTCAATAATTTGACCGGTGGCTTCTTTGATGGTTTGCGCGACTGAGACGGTTTCTTCGTCGCCAATCACGCTAATTAATAATTCCTTGGCAGCCGCCAAGTTGGTTTCGGCCTCGGTAATCAAGGCTCGTAATCGTTTGATTTGTTTCTCTGGTAAATCAGACATTCTCGCAGTTCCTTGTCTGTTTTTAAATTAGTAATATCAAAAACGATTTTAGCAAAATTACCCACAAAAGTCAATTATAAAAATCAACTTCTAAAAATCAATTTCCACAACTTTAACACTAGTTATAGCAAAAGTGTTGTAAAAATTATCATTTACAAAATGAAAAAAATCGCTAATGTTTAAAAAAGTTATTCAGCGCCAGAGGTCAAAACGCTTTCCAAAAACCTCCTAGCACGCATTTCTTGTCAAGAAAAATGTCATTTTTACCACAAAATTAAAACTAAAAATCACCCAGCGTTCAGCCAGGTGATTTTCGAAATACAATTTAATCGTTTTTAATAAAAAATGTAGTTTAAATGATTTAAACTATGCCAACTCAACGGTTGCGCCAGCTTCTTCAAGCTTCTTTTTAGCTTCTTCAGCTTCGTCTTTGCTGATGTTTTCTTTGATAGCGCTTGGAGCAGCGTCAACCAAAGCTTTAGCT
>CAURNU010000005.1:0-77467 GCA_963526735.1 uncultured Candidatus Saccharibacteria bacterium | reverse complement strand
AGTAGCGTTGGCGGTGCCAGCAGTGATGGAGTAGAGGTGATCGTGGACGCGGACGAGGGTTAAGGCGTCGGTGGTAGAGTTGTTGCCGAGTTGACCAAAATCGCCTTTACCCCAGCAGTAGATTTTATAGTTAGAGCCGAGAGTACAGGTATGATACTCACCAAGAGATATTTGAGTTAAAGTTACGCCAGTTGGAATTTCACCTTGATGGACAGCCACTGGAGTGAGGGATTTGGTAGTGGCGTTATGGCCGAGCTGACCATCATTACCACTACCCCAACAATAGGCTTTAGCATCAGAACCTAAGGCACAGGTATAAGACCCAGCAGCTGAGATTTGTGTCAAGGTAACGCCAGTTGAAATCTGGCCTTGATGAGCTGTGACTGGGGTTGGGGCATAAGTGGTAGAGTTATTGCCAAGTTGACCATCAGAACCATAGCCCCAACAATAGGCTTTGCCGTTAGATCCAAGTGCACAAGTATGGTATACACCACCAGAAACTTTGGTTAACACCACGCCATTCGGAATTTGGCCTTGATGGACGGCAACAGGGGTTAGAGCGTTTGCAAATGCGTTATTACCAAGCTGATAGTATTCTCCACGACCCCAACAATAAGCTTTACCATTAGAACCTAGAGCGCAGGTGTGCTGCCATCCCGACGCTATTTGTGTCAGCATGACATCATTCGGAATCTGACCTTGATGGATAGCGACAGGAGTGCGGGCGTCGGTTGTTGAATTATTACCAAGTCGACCATCAGAACCATAGCCCCAACAATAGGCTTTACCATTAGAACCTAGAGCGCAGGTGTGCTGTTGTCCTATAGAGATTTGGATTAAACTAACACCAGACGGGATTTCACCTTGGTGGACAGCAACGGGAGTCAGAGCATTGGCGGTAGAGTTGTTACCAAGTTGTCTACCGCTACCCCAACAATAGGCTTTACCATTAGAACCAATTGCACAAGTACTATAAGTACCTGTCACGATTTGCGATATAGTAACACCAGACGGGATTTCACCTTGGTGGACAGCAACGGGAGTCAGAGCATCGGCGGTAGAGTTGTTACCAAGACGACCAAGCGACCCCCCACCCCAGCAATACGCCTTGCCTTCAAAATTAACACCACAAGCATAAATACCGCCCTTAGCACTCACCTGCTTCCACTTCATCTGATCAAAGTTATTTCCGTTGACAGTTATGGTTTTATTACCAGCTACTGAGCTGGTGTTTGGGGTGATGCTGGTGATAGTTGGGTTTTGAGGTTGGTAGTATTCGTAGGCTTGGCTGAGAGTATGGGTGGTGTTATCTGGATTGATGACAGTGATGTTAACTTTACCAGCAGAGTGGGCTGGCATAGTGATTTCTAGTTCGTAGGGTGAGATGTATTTAACTGGGACGGGTGTGTTATCTACTTTGACTTGAGTGCCTTCCAATGGTATTTCACCTTGGTGAACAGCAACGGGAGTTAAGGCATTGGTTGTTAAATTATTACCAAGTTGACCAAGCCCATTTTCACCCCAACAATAGGCTTTACCATCAGATCCTATAGCACAGGTGCGATCAAACCTGGTAGCAATCTTAGCGAAGCTTACACCAGTTGGGATCTCACCTTGATGGACAGCCACTGGAGTGAGGGCTTTAGCGGTGGAATTATTACCAAGTTGACCAGAAGCACCACGACCCCAGCAGTAGGCTTTAGAATCAGAACCATGGGCACAAGTAGTAGCCCGCCCAGCAGTAATTTGATTGATGATTGTGCCAATTGGAATCTCACCTTGATGGACAGCAACTGGGGTTAAGGCGTTGGTTGTTGAATTATTACCAAGCTGACCATCAGAACCACTGCCCCAACAATAAGCTTTAGAATCGGAACCAAGGGCGCAAGTATGAGCACTTCCAACCGAAATTTGAGTTAAGTTGACACCAGTTGGGATTTGACCTTGATGAACAGCGACGGGAGTGAGAGCGTTGGTTGTTGAATTATTACCAAGCTGACCAGAAGCACCACCGCCCCAACAATAAGCTTTACCATTAGAACCAAGAGCACAGGCATTACCATCACCACCAGATATTTGAGTTAGAGCGACACCAGTCGGAATCTCACCTTGATGGACAGCAACTGGGGTTAAGGCGTTGGTTGTTGAATTATTACCAAGCTGGCCAGAAACACCACGACCCCAGCAGTAGGCTTTACCATTAGATCCTAGAGCGCAGGTAGCAGACCATCCGATAACAATTTGTAATAAATTAACACCAGTTGGGATCTCACCTTGATGAACAGCAACCGGGGTTGAGGCGTCGGTTGTTGAATTATTGCCAAGTCGACCAGAAGCACCACTACCCCAGCAGTAGGCTTTACCATTAGATCCTAGAGCACAGGTGTGATCAAAACTTGCAGCAATCTTAGTTAAGCCTACACCTGAAGGAATATCACCTTGGTGGACGGCAACGGGAGTAGGAGCGAATGGGTCATCATCATCACTCAAGTTATTACCAAGACTACCATTGTTATCAAAGCCCCAACAATAAGCTTTACCATTAGAACCAAGAGCACAGGCATACATTTCGCCCAAGGCAACTTGTTTTAATGCTAGTGGTTTATTTTCTTTAAAATTCTTCCCCCGAATCCGCACTTTATCCCCGCCAGCTGGCGTGCCGATGCGTGGGAAAACTGATTGGATTTGGAGACCAGCAGCTTGGGAGGTTTGTGATTTTTTAATAGAATTTAAGATGGGAATTAGAGCGATAATCAACACCAACGAGCTCAGAACTAATAAATATGTCTTCGGGCGCGCCTGAAGCGACTTCAAAACCGCTCGCCACACCTGTTGCAAGTTCTGCTTAATTTTTTTCTTAACTTTAATTAAGTAATCCGTTTTCATTAGTGTTTGTTCTCCCTTGTTGCGTATTTAAATCACACTAAACATAAGTATTATACCAGACTCTCGCCTCTAGCTCAAGCAGTTGTTTTTTCGCCATTCAATGATATAATTGCGTTATGAAACAGCCCCTACACAAAAAAATCTTATCGCCAGCTCGCTTGGTTCGGAGCTTCAAATACGCTTTTAATGGCCTTACAATCCTCGTTAAAGAAGAACAAAATTATGTTGTACATCTTACAACAGCAACTATCGTAGTGATTCTTGGTTTTTATTATAAAATCTCCTCGATCGAATGGATTGTGTTAGTGTTAGCAATTCAGGTCGTCCTCACGCTCGAGACTATCAACACCGCTATTGAGAATCTGGCTGATTTCGTTTCCACCGAACGCAATGATAAAATCATGCGTATTAAAGACCTAGCGGCGGCTGGAGTGTTGATTGCGGCGCTGACAGCGATGATTATCGGCTTGATTATTTTCTTGCCAAAAATATTCGGCTGGTAGATTCTGATTTGTTAATTATCAATCGCACGAAGTTGAGCAATCAGCTGGTCATGCCCTAACTCGCTAGGTTTATCAGCCCGACGCAAACTAAACTGCGACCGTCGAAAGGCTAACTCGATTTTTTCACCGACCTCTGTAATATCACCAGCTCGCGCCGTTTTGATCGCTATGATCGCCCGCTCAAGTTGCGGTCGAATGAGACTAACTCCGAAATCTTTTTTGATAATATATTGTAATAATTCCTGAGCGACATTTGGTTCAATCATAATCCAAAAATAGCGCTGATAAATCCCGTCTACACGATAAAAACGCTGGCACTCCGCTTCAATCGCCGGTACTAACACAGTCTGTGCTTGGTACAGTTCCAGAACTAGCTCACGCGCCTGCTGGCTCAAATCGCGCGCCAAGCATTGTCGAAGACGATTACGTAAATACCTATCTGAATCGTTAGTCGAATCCTCACACCAATCAAGCTTCGCCTGCTTGGCATAGCTCAGAATCTGTTGTTTATTAAACAACAACATTGGTCGAAATACATCATTCGCCCCCAACACCGCCAAGCCTCGCCAACCAGTGCCACGACTGAGATTAAGCGCTACGGTTTCCACTACATCATCCTGATGATGCGCCGTACAAATTACACCACCAACTTCCTGAGCTACCGCCCGCAAAAACCGATAACGCGCCCGCCGAGCCTGATCTTCGCTCGCCGTTTCACCCAATCCACCAAATCCCAGCTGATATGGCACGCCGTATTTTTCAGCAAGCTGACGGACAAATTGCGCATCGCGAGCCGATTCATCACCCCGAATTTGGTGGTCAAAGTGTGCAATCACCAGTTTCAAACCGCCAACACGCACCATCATATCGAGCATTACCACCGAATCAACTCCCCCACTAACCGCCAAAACATAGGTTTTGCTAAAGTCAAACTGTGCCTGAAATCGCGCCTGAAGTGATTGTTGCATATGTTTATATTAAACCATATTTTAGCCAAAATTCTGGCTGGAATTTTTAGAGCAAATGTTTTACAATGAAAAATACTTATGCTTTTATCTGACAAACTAGTTTTGAAATTATTATCGCTGACTCCAGAACAGACCGCTGATTTGACCAAAGAACAAGAAAAAACCGGCAAATCTTTTCAGCAACTAGTCCTCAGTAAAAACCTGGTCGCCGAGCGCGAACTAACCAAACGTTACGGTGATTATATCGGCGTGCCGTTCGTGACTGTCGAAAAAAAAGACATTCCTGACAAGGCTCTCAAACTTATTCCCGAGCCAGTGGCCAGACAATACCGTGCTATTATTTTTAAAATTGATGACAATGGCCTGATTCACTTAGCGCTGAACGATCCTGACGATATTCAAGCGGTTAATTTCTTACAAAAAGAACTGGGCGCGCGCCTCAAAATCTACGTTGCCACCAACCAAAATATCCTCGATTGTCTCGAGCTCTATCGCGGTGATGTCACCGAAGAGCTAACTCATGTGATTGATATCCAAAAAGAAGAGCACAAATCCCAAGAAGTTCGCGAAGAAGACATTTCGGAAGATTCGCCAATCGCTCAGACTGTCAACTTACTTCTCGAATATGCCATTAAATCTAACGCTTCGGATATTCATATCGAACCACGTGAGGATCACGTTCAAGTCCGCTACCGCATCGACGGTGTTTTACACGAAGTCAACCGCTTACCAAAAAACGTCCTTGGTGCGTTAGTGTCGCGTATTAAGATTTTATCAAATCTAAAAATTGACGAACGCCGTGCCCCACAAGACGGTCGCTTCAAAATCAAACTCAACCAAAACACTTTTGCCTTCCGTGTCTCAACTCTACCGATTTCTGATGGCGAAAAAGTGGTGATGCGTGTGCTAAGCGAAAGTTCCGAAGCACTGACTTTACGCCAGCTTGGTATGTGGGGCAAATCGCTGGAGATTATTAACAAAGCTATCCACCAACCGAACGGTATGATGCTGGTGACCGGACCAACTGGTTCTGGTAAGTCGACCACTCTTTTTAGTGTGTTATCAATTCTCAACACACCCGACGTGAATATCTCAACTATTGAAGACCCAGTCGAGTATAAAATTCCCGGTGTCAACCAAACCCAGACTAATCCGAAGGCCGGCATGACCTTCGCTTCAGGTTTGCGTGCGCTTTTGCGTCAAGACCCGAACGTTATTATGGTCGGTGAGATTCGTGACGGTGAGACCGCTAACCTTGGTGTCCAAGCAGCGCTAACTGGACACATGGTGTTCTCCACCCTACACACCAACAACGCTGCGACATGTTTGCCACGTTTGTTAGATATGAAGATTGAGCCGTTTTTGATTGCTTCGACGGTTAACGCCGTGATTGGTCAGCGTCTGGTGCGTCGTTTATGCAAACACTGTCGTGAACGTGTTGCCATGCCGAACGAATTACAACAGCAAATTTTTGATTTATTACACACCAACCAGGAATTTGACAATGCCAAAATGCACCGCCTCGAAAAACGCGCTAAAGAAGACGGCGTTGGCGAAGATGTGGAACTCAGCACCACCGAAACCAATATTGACTATTATTGGAAACCACATGAGGGTGGCTGTGAACACTGTAACCACACTGGTTATAAAGGCCGAGTTGGTATTTATGAAGTGCTTGATAACACCGTGGAAATTCAGAAAATGATTATCGCCGCCGCGACCGCTAACGAGATTCAGGATCAGGCTATTAAAGAAGATATGATTATTATGCGTACCGATGGTATTATTAAAGCCCTCAGGGGCATGACTTCGTTTGAGGAAGTCTTCGGCGCAACTAAGGACTAAGGAGGCAAAATGAAATTTATTTATGTAGCAATTAATACCAGCGGTCAAGTGATTGACGGTACCGTCGAAGCCAGCGACCAACAATCTGCAGTGGCGTTAGTCCGTAAACTCGGCTATCGCCCGCTCACAATTAAATCCGAGAAAAAAGCCGGCGGGCTGAATTTTTCGATCGGTGAACCAGCGGTTAAGCTCGATGAATTAACGATTTTTACGCGACAGTTGTCGGCGATGATTTCAGCTAGCGTGCCTCTGCTTCGCTCCCTCAATTCCCTGGCTGGCGATGGCAAAAAACCTTTGCAAAAAATTATCAAACAAGTCATTGTCGACATTGAAGGTGGTGATTCGCTCGCTCAAGCTCTCAAAAAACATCCAAAAGTATTCGATGACATCTACGTCAATATGGTTAACGCCGGTGAGACGGCTGGTATTTTGGATGATATTTTGAAGCGTCTCGCAGTCCAACAAGAAAAAGCTGCCACCATCCGCAAAAAAATCAAATCAGCCATGGCTTATCCAACTGTGCTATTGACCATCACCGTAGTTGCTTTCTTCGGTTTAATGATTTTTGTGATTCCAAAAATCGGCGAAATTCTTACTGGTCTAGGTGGCGAAAATGCCGAACTGCCAGCGATTACCAAAGCTATGCTAGGCATTAGTAGCTTCTTTATTAATTTTTGGTATATTGTCTTCCCAACCTTGATTGGTGGGTTTGTCGGTCTCATTAAATACATCAAAACTCCAAAAGGCAAAAAAGTTTTTGACCGAATTATTCTCAAAGTTCCTGGTGTCAATGCTATCATCGTTAAAACCGTGGTGGCGCGTTTTTCACGAACTTTTTCCGCCCTGATGGGCGCCGGCGTGTCAGTGATTAACACACTCGAAGTTACCGCGCAAGCTGTCGGTAATGATGTCTATAGTCAAGCTCTGCTTGATGCCGTCACTCAGGTTAAAAACGGTAAACAACTCTCTACTATTCTCGAAGACCAAGGTGCAATGTGGCCTGAAATCGTGGTGCAAATGCTAGCCGTCGGTGAAGAAACTGGTAACACCGAAACGATTTTGACAAAAGTGGCTGATTTTTATGAAGAAGAAGTTGACCTCGCAATCGAGCAAATTAACTCAATTATCGAGCCAGTTATGATTGTGATTATGGGTTCGATGGTGGGTGTAATTGCCGCCAGCGTGATGAGTCCAATTGCCAACTTGTCAAAGAGTATTGAGTAGTGTAAAATAAACATAAAGGTAATGGGCATGAAATCATTTTTTAAGACAAAAAATACCGTAGGAATTAGCATTGGCGTCAATGACTTGACGTTGATGGCGTTTGAAACTGGCCGAAGCAAACCGCGCATTTTAGCGTATGCTAGTTTAAAAATCGACCAAGCCAAAGCAAAATTATCCCTTGAAAACGAAGATGGCTATCTTGAATCACAAATCAAAACTCTTTTGACTAACAATCTAGTTGGCAAATTCGACGCTGATTACATTATGGTGTCAATTCCGACGATGAGTACTTTTTCACGAACTTTGCAACTTCCTGTTCAAATCCAAAAAGACATCGACAACGCTATCGATCTGGAGGTTGAACAATATATTCCAGTGCCACGCTCTTCGCTTGGCATTTCTTATGAAATTATCAGTCAAGACGACGAAAACTTGAATGTATCCTTGAGCGCTGCCCCAATTGGGATTTTAAACCGCGCCATCCAAACCGTTCGTTCAGTTGGTCTTGAGCCAGTGTTGATTGAACCAAGCATGAACTCTGTAGCACGCCTGCTGATTCACACCGAAAAAGGTGACCTCAATACTTTAATTATCGATATGGAAATGAATTATACTGATATCGCTATTCTCGATAAAATCGTCCGCGTCGGTAGTTCAGTCGAAGTGGGCGCGCGTGATTTTACTCAAGCCATCAGTCGCAAAATGCAAATTCCACTCGAAAAAGCCCAACAGCTCAAAGTCCTCAATGGTTTTAGCAAAAGCGACCAACAAGCTGAATTAACCGAAGCGCTCGAGCCAATGATGGACAAAATCCTCAACGAAGTCAACAAAATCGTCCGCTACAACACCGAACGTCTCAAAGGCAAAGACCTCGAACAAGTCATCGTCGTTGGTAACGGTAGTAATATTGCCGGACTGAGTGAGTTTTTAACTAATCGCCTACAATTACCAGTGCGTATCGCTAACCCATGGCAGGATTTTAACTTTGGTAAATTACCCCATCCAAATCGTATCGCCATTTCGCGCTATTTAACTGTAGCAGGTGCAGCGTGGCTCGACACCAAGGAGGTGATCAATGATTAATTTATTACCAGCTGATAACCGCAAACAACTTCGCTCGTCTTACACAAACACAATTCTATTAAAATATGTGGTGTTTTTTATCGGTACAATGATCGCTGTCGTGGTCAGTATTGCGGTTATTTATATCAATCTGCTCTATACTAAAGGCACTATTGAACAACAATTAACCGATCTCAAACAGCGTTCGCAACTGGTTATGCAACCGAAGCAACAAGCCGAAAAACTCCAAAACGACCTAACAGAAGTTGATAAAATCTTCAGTAAACAAGTCCATTATTCTAATTTCTTAGTGGCACTGGCTAAAGGCTTACCTAGTGATGTTGCTATTCAAAACCTTGATATTAACGAGACCAGCCTGAAAGCGCCGATTATTATCCGCGTCACCACCGTCAATCACGACCAGATTCTTAATACCAAACGCTCCCTTGAAAACCAGAAGTTTATCGATAGCGTCCAAATTAGCTCCATCGCTCACAACGAAAAGACTAATCGCTTCGATGGTATTTTGATACTCAATCTCAACAAAAAAGGACTCGAGGAAACTCTACAATGGCGCAAAAAATAACTATCACTCCATCAGTTACTAAAATTATTTTGTTTGTGGCAATTGGCCTGATCGCCGCCGCTAACATTGGTGTTTATTTCTTAGGTCGCAATATTATTAGCGAAAACGCCACCGCCCTTAATGAATTATCGAAAGAACTCAAAAATCAACAGGCCGAAATAGATAAAATCGAATCAATTAAATCTCAGATGAAAAAACTCGAAGATATTCCTGGCATTGTCGCTAAAACTTCAGCCGAACGCAAAGACAACCGTCACCAAGAAAAAATTGTTGAGCTAATCCTTAAACGCTACGCTGAACTAAGTGGTTTACACATCAAAGCCATCTCGTTTGACATTACCAGCAAGACTGCCCAGGCTGACAAAGAAGCGGTTATCGTCAATGTCGATTTTGAATCACCGACTAGCTATACTAACGTTTTTCGTCTGATTAAATTAACCGAGCTAAGTTTGCCACGTATCCAAATTCTCAACTTACAACTCAGTAAGGCTGAAGCTAATAAACAAAAGGAGGTCACCCCCGATGATGTCAATGTTAACAACATCCAGCTCAAAATCTACGCCAAATAGCCAGAAAAAGCCAGCTCTTGATCACCGAAGCGCACTTTTGCTAGTCAGTAGTATTAGTATTTTGGCGATTGCTTTTGGGATTTATCAGCTTTACGCTATTTTTCAACAAGCACTTGATGTTCCAAACGCTGATGATAATTCACACAGTAATTATTTCAATCGTAAAGTGATTGATGAATTGCGTGATATCAATGCTAATCAATATAATATCCAACTACCTGAAGGACGCATTAACCCTTTTAAATAAACTTACGGGTTGTTGTATAATAAAATTATGTTAATTCCTAGTACTGACCTACTTAATTTACCAGTTTTGAGCCTACGGAGCGGTAGTAAACTTGCCACAGTGAGTAAGTTAATTATCAACCCCTACGATTTAACGATTCAAGCCTTAAAATTAACCGGTCGCCAATTAGACAACCCTAAAGATTCGTATTTATTGCCTGAAGACATTCGTGAAATTAGCCATCTCGGCATTATTATCAACGACAGCGAGGATCTCGTCTCCAGCGTTGATGTGATTCGCCTGCAACAAACTTTAGATTTGCGTTTTGAGCTGATTAATCTGCCGGTCATTGACAAACAACGCCGTAAAGTCGGCAAAGTTTTAAATTATAATCTAATCGCCGAAAATATGATGATTTATCAATTAGTCGTGCAACGACCATTGTTTAAAGATTTTTTCGATCCAACGATTTTAATCCACCGTTCGCAAATTGCCGAACTCAGCCAAAATAAAGTCGTCATCAAAAACTCTCTTAATCAGCTACGCGAGCTCGAGCGCCAAGATGCAATTGATAGTTTCGTCAATCCGTTTCGCTCCACCAAATCGGCCAAAACCTCAAAATAATTACTTATTATAGTTGATGATTATCTAAGGCTTGCTTAATATCATCATAACCAAAACCCTGACTCGCTAAATATCGCATCAACTTATCGCGATCAGGGTAACGATGAGCTTTTTTAGTGATGATTTTTTGAAGCTCGCTCGCATCGTCACGACCTGACTCAGCCAACAATTGGTTAATCACATCACGCTCAACACCCTTTTGTGCCAACTCTTGACGCAAACGCCGTGCTGAGGCGCCTTGTTTTAAACGGCGAGTCGTCAGCCACCACTCGGCAAATTTATAATCATCAAGATAATGTTTCTGCCGTAATTTCATTAACACTCTCTCAATCAACTCAGGATTAATGCCGGGGCGGGTTTTGATGTCACCTTTTTTAGTTTTATATTTCGTGGCTAAGGTTTTACACCACAGATACTGATAAGTTTCCCTTTCCGAACGAGGCCTGAGTAAACAATAGTTCAGAGCTTGAGCATAGACACGACCAAATTCAGCTTCTTGCTCCAATTCTGCAATCCGCTCCGCCGAAACCTCTAGACCAACTTTAATACCCAAATCCACCACCTGACTAATATCCATTCCAAATCGAAATTTCCCATCAATGAAGATATTGATGCGATCGGGATTTTTGAGTTGAGCAGACAAAGCAGTAATTTTCATAAAGCGTAAAATAATCAGCCCTAGTCACAACAACCAGGGCTGACACGAGTTTTATATTTATTCAATTTCCGCTGGAGTTTCGGTTTCTGGCTCAACAGCTGGCGCAGTATCCGTTTTATCGTCAGCTAGCTTAGCACGGACTTTTTGGTCGATTTCTGCCAAAACTGCTGGATTATCTTTGAGATATTGTTTGGTTTTATCACGGCCCTGACCGATGGTTTCACCGTTATATTTATAAAACGCCCCAGATTTTTCCACTACTTCGTGCAGTGCCGCCAAATCTAGCACATCACCAGTTTTGGAAATACCTTCGTTGTACATAATGTCAAACTCAGCCGTACGGAATGGCGCAGCAATCTTGTTTTTAACAATCTTGACCTTGGTGCGGTTGCCGGCAATATCATCGCCATCGCCCTTAATCTGACCAATGCGCCGAATATCCATCCGCACGCTAGCGTAGAACTTCAGAGCATTACCACCAGTAGTCGTCTCGGGATTACCAAACATCACACCAATTTTCATACGAATTTGATTAATAAAAATCACCGTGGCTTTGGATTTATTGATGATACCGGTTAATTTACGCAGTGCCTGACTCATTAATCGCGCTTGCAGACCCATGTGCGAGTCACCCATGTCACCATCAATTTCAGCCTGCGGTACCAACGCCGCCACTGAGTCCACCACGATTAAGTCAACCGCGTTAGAACGGACTAAAGTTTCGGTGATTTCTAGGGCTTGTTCACCATTATCAGGCTGAGAAATTAACAGATTATCCGTATCAACGCCTAGCTTCTTAGCATACGATGGATCCAAAGCATGCTCAGCATCGACAAAGGCCGCTGTTCCGCCCGATTTTTGGACTTCGGCGATAGCGTGCAGAGCTAGCGTTGTTTTACCACTTGATTCTGGACCATAAATCTCAATGATTCGTCCTTTAGGATAACCACCACCCAGCGCCAAGTCCAAGCTCAATGCCCCTGATGGAATCAACTCAACTTCAACTTTTTGAGCTTCACCCAGTTTCATAATCGCCCCATCACCAAATTGCTTAGTGATTTGAGCCATCGCTAGCCCCAGCGCCTGGCTTTTGCCATCCGCCGATTTATCAACTTTTTCAGCTTTATCTTTTTTAGCCATATAACTCCTTCTTTTAAAACATTCTTATGTTTTATTATACACAGTTTAAAAGTCCTCGACAATGCTTAATCTATGATACAATAGAATTATGAAAAAAGCTTTTACCACCATTGAAATTCTCGCCACTGTCGCCTTTTTGTGCGTTGCTTTTGTGTTATTTATTAACCAACAAAACCAAGTCAACCAGCGCCTACGCGACCAAGAGCGTAAAGCCTCGATTAATTCACTCTACTTCAATCTCAAAGATGTTTATTTTAAGAAAAACGGTTATTATCCAGAATTTATCAAACCAGATATGCTCGACGGCATCGATCCAGCAATTTTTAGTGATCCGAAAAAAATCCTACTTGGCGACCCTGGATCAGATTATGAATACAAAGCCAGCGGCTGTACCAACAACCGCTGTCAAAGCTTTACTCTTTCGGCCAAATTAGAGACCGAAGCAACTTATTCGAAATCTGCGAAATAATTATTTAATCTGTGCTTCAGTCAAGGCTCGTTCGTTTTTCACAGCGAACACAATTTCGTTAATGCGCATACTGACTTGTTGTGGATCGGGCGAATAGACGAAGTAATAAGTCGTCTCGTCACCGATGGTCGATAAGCGCACCGAACCATAACCAATTGTTGAGGCAAAAAAGCCTTTTTGATGATAAGACACATCTTCAATCCAGCCCAAATCAATGGTTTGACGCTTGGTATCAAATAGACTATTAGAAATAATCTGCACCACGCGCTCAGTCGTAATAATCAAACAATTCGCCCGATAGACTCGTGAAAAAATTATTGCAAAAATAATTGCAATCGAAATAATCGACCCGATAATAATCATACCAGTACTCATCGAGAATAAATCTTGATGAACAACGTTAGAGGAGGAGTTTTGAATAATTAACATCGCCCAAATTCCCACTAACAAAGTCGTAATTAACGCCGACACCAGCCAAATTACTGCCACACCAATTGGATGACGATGGATCACCTTAATCACAAACTCCTTTTCCATGAATTGAATGTCTGGAAACTGCTCTTGTGATTGTTCGTGACGCAAACGCACTAATTCCGGATCGAGGGCTTTATATAAATAATCCGAATTATGCGCCTCACACACGCCATCAAGCGACGCCATGCGTGCTGCCATGCCTTTTGGCTCAGGTGCGTGTTTTTTGGCTCGTGCAGGCTGATTAGCGGAAGCGCTCGGCTCCGCGCTCGTGTTGGCAGGGTCGTTTGACGCACGATCCACTTTGCGGTAAAGCGGTTGACCGTCTGCGTCGACACCAACCATTTGATATTCGTCTTGGTTCATATTATCCTTTCTCGTTGACTTTAATTTTCAAATGCTTGACCGCCTTTGGGGTAATTTTGCGACCCCGTGGCGTTCGTTCCAAAAAACCAATTTGCAATAAAAACGGCTCATAAAAATCCTCAATTGTCGCTGTCTCATCACCGGTCAGAGCTGAGATTGTATTCAGCCCTACAGGTCGAAATTCGTAATTTTCATAAATTTTCTCAAGCAAGCTACGATCCGCTGGGTCAAGACCTAATTCATCGACTTCTAGCAAACACATCGCCTCTTTTACGACAGCCATATCAATAATGCCATCGCCGTTCACATCCGCAAAATCACGCACGCGCTTTAACAAACGATTGGCAATGCGTGGTGTCAGACGCGACCGATTTGCTAGCGACAACGACGCCTCAGGTGCGATTTGACAGTTTAAAATCCCAGCCGAACGCCGAATAATTTGCCCAAGTTCCGCATCAGTATAAAACTCCACTCGATGAATATGACCAAACCGATCACGTAGTGGTGCCGCCAGCGCCCCAGTCCGAGTCGTCGCACCAATCACCGTAAACTTCGGCAAATCAAGGCGCACACTCCGCGCCGCTGGACCTTTACCAATCACAATATCTAGCTTAAAATCCTCCATCGCTGAATATAAGACCTCTTCCACCGCTCGATTTAACCGATGGATTTCGTCAATAAATAGAATATCACCGTCTTTGAGATTAGTAATGATGCTCGCTAAATCACCCGCTCGCTCAATCGCTGGACCAGATGTCACCCGCAAATCAGCGCCCATTTCGTTCGCGATCACACTAGCCATGGTAGTTTTGCCCAGTCCCGGGGGACCAAAGAGCAACACATGGTCAAGTGGCTCACCACGTTTTTTCGCCGCTTCGATGGCCAACTTCAGATTACGCTTCAACCGTTCTTGACCAATATATTCGTCAAAATTCTGCGGTCGCAAACTCGTTTCTAGCTGTTTTTCAGCCTCATCCTCAGCATGCAGTTCAGTATCGATAATTCTCTCAATTGCCATTTGACCTTATTATAACATCAGGACACGCTTTTACCAAATAAAGACCGCTGAAAATCACTCGCTTTTTGATGATGTTTATGCTAAAATTAGAACAATGAAAGGTGGACGATGAGCTTTGGTTTGAGCCTGATGATAATGGTCGGTATTTTCGCGGCTAGTTTAGGGCTGAATTTAAGTAGCATTGCCATGATGAGTGGTCACGCTCTCAGTCAAAAAACCGCTTTAAGCCGTTTGCGTCAACTAATTCGTGGTTTTTTACTTGGCGTAGTGGTTGCTAATTTATTATTGCTGTCGACTGTTATTTTATTCATCGCGAAATCACCGTTTGTTATGAACACTGGTAGCGGTTTTGTGGCTAATTATCGCGTCTGGCCACTAGCAATTATCGGCCTCGTCATCCAAATTTTAATTATGGTTTTTTGTAAAATCCTCAACAACCAGCTCGTCAATCCTTGGGCGCCCGAAGCTGTTCGCACCTATCTGCGCAAGCGTTGCATCAAAACTAACTCCATCATCGAAGCTATTAACCTTGGCATTATGAGCGTCCTCGCTAACTTCTGGTTGTTATTTTTGCCATTGAGTCTGCTGGCAATTACTATGCTCAATCAGCTCGAAATCGCTCATGTCGTCCTGTTTGCGCTCGCTAGTGGCATTCCGAGCTTTATCATCGCTCTAACCGTCACTCAACAAGTTAAAATCAGTCAAATTCATCTTTTTTTAATTAAACATGCTAATTTTTTGCAATTTGTGTCATTTTTTAGTTTAATAATTCTAGGCATGATTATTTTTTGCTTCAAAGTATCCGGAGATTTCTAATGTCACATACGATTTTTAAAGCCAGCGGTCAATCCGAACAGTTCTCAGCGCAAAAGTTTCGTGAGAGCATTAAAACGTCATGCCTGGCGGTTGGTACTCCTGAAGCTGAAGCTGATTTGTGCGCACAAGAAGTATTTAAACAAATTACCAAATGGATCGCCAATAAACCAGAGTTTACCAGCTCTGACCTGCGCCTCCAGACTTACCAAGTTTTGACCGTGTTTAATCCTGAAGCAGCGTTTTTTTATCGGACTTATAAACAAATAATTTGAGAATAATCTATGGTGGGCTTAGCAAAACAACAACATTTCGACTTAATCGTCATCGGTAGCGGAGCAGCCGGCACTCAGGCGGCTTTAATTGCTGCTGGACTCGGTAAGCGCGTAGCTGTCATCGAAGACCGCAAATTAGGTGGTGATAGCCTCACCTGCTCTGATTTACCACGCAACTATGTCCTCGAGGCGGCACGCGTTTACCGCACTAGCCAACACGCCAGCGATTATGGTATTCACAACGCCATCACTAGTTTTAATTTTCCAAAGATCATGAACAATGTCAAAAATCTTGTTGCTCGCGCCGCAGCCTCAACCCGCGATTTTTATCGAGACAAGGGCATTACAGTCATCGAAGGGCGCGCCTATTTCTTAAATCCAACCCGTGTCAGCGTCGGCGGAGCGCATTACCGTGCCGACAAGTTTATTATCGCCACTGGTTCGACCTGGCAAACGGCGATGATTGCTGGCTTATCCAATGTTCACTTCTACACCCCGCAGACCATCTGTCAAATGGAACGCCTACCCAAAAGCGTTTTCATCGTTGGTGGCCACGCTTCGGCAGTGATTTTGGCACAGATTTTTGCAAGTTTTGGGGTTCAAGTTTATCTGACCTGTAAACATAGTCGGATTTTGCCAGAATACGACCAGGAGTTTAACATTGCTCTCGAAAAAACGCTTAGCAAAAACCTCGGTATTATCATTTCCACTAATTCCCAAGCTCTGGAAATTTCGCAAGAATACTTAATCAAAAAAATCCTGTTCTCACATGCTGGTGTTGAACGTAGTGTCAAAGTTGACGAAATTGTGATTGCTGAAAAACTCATGCCAAATATCGATCTCGGCCTGTCCAATGCTGCCGTTGAACACGAAGCTGATGGTATTTACACTAATTACCAACTCCAAACCAGCAACAAAAACATCTACGCCGCTGGTGATATCCTCAATATGAATAATTCTGCTTCAGCTGCCCTGATTGAAGCTGAAATTGCAGTTTTAAACGCCTTCGGGCGCAAACGTCGCACTATCAGCTACCACAACATCCCGCATATCGTCTCTGGCTTCCCGACCGTCGCGAAAGTCGGTCTCACCGAAGACACCTGCCAACAGCGCCAAATTGAATACTGCCGAGCAATTTCCAACTTCAGCGAAGCACCACGTCAACTAATTACGCCGTCTTTTGGCATGCTTAAAATCATTATTGATAAAGACCAGCGGATTATCGGCGCCCAAGTTTTTGGACCGGATGCGGAATCAATTATTCATCAGCTCAGTGCCACCATCACTGCTAAGCTGACTGTCCGTCAGGCCTTGTCGATGCCTCAAGATTTCTTGTCGTGGCAAGAAATTATCAACGTCACCCTCAATAAACTCGTAAAATAACCCAAGCAGGGCTTGATTTTACGGATTAGATTTGTTATAATAAATAGAGTATTTGACGCGGGGTAGAGCAGCCCGGTTAGCTCGTGTGGCTCATAACCACAAGGTCGCTGGTTCAAATCCAGCCCCCGCAACCAAGATAAAATCCTCACCATTTGGTGGGTGTTTTATTTTGGGCAACAGTTTGCACAATATTTTTACCGATTTTCCTGCTAATTAGCGTCGCGCTTTCCGATTACCACCCAATAAGAAATTAATCCACTGATTAAAATTACTGATTTTGGGAGGCGATAAAGCCTGTTTTGTCACTTGTTCGGCTTGTTTTTGGCGAACCCAATCCGTATAAGGTGGCAACACCAGCAACTTTTCACCCGATGCTCCCAGTCCAAGTGACTGCCGGACAGCCAAATCCTGGTATTCGGCGCTTTTGTAGTATTCTTTTTCAATCTCGAGTGATTCTGTTTCCAACTTCAACACTGCTAATTGCTGACGACGCTTGTCAACTCGCTTTTGCAGATTATAGTTCTGCTCCATCGCTAAGACTGCCGACACCACCCAGCTCAGCGCCAACACCCCCGCCAAAATCACCAACAGATTACGTGGAGTCAACAACTGGTGTTTTAACCGATAGAACCAAGGGCGGATTTTTTGTTTTAATGTCAGCATAAATGATAATATTTAAATCGTTTATTATTATACCAGCAAAGTCGATTTTGTGCTAACTCAGCCAGCTTTCGCATCATCCTCGCCCGACCGCTTATCACTAGCGAAAACCAGTTTTTTATGCTAAAATACCATTTAGACCTCGGGGGTGTAGCTCAGGGGTTAGAGCAGCGGGCTCATAACCTGTTGGTCACTGGTTCAAATCCAGTCACCCCCACCATTTTGTTTTAAAAACACCCCACTCAAGGGTGTTTTATTTATTTAACTCAGCCAGTTTTTGCTCCACCTGCGCAATTTCCTGCTCTAATTGCTCAATTTGTCGCATATCGCTCTCATAATGACTCGATTTCTTCGCCCAGGCGTTATCATTGCGATCTTCCAGATGATTTTGTTCATGCTTCAGTTCCCGCAATCGCCGTTCTAAATCAGCGCGCTGTTTGATCAGATAATCATCACCATCTTCTTCCACCAGCGCATATTCCATCTCCTCCGCCAGCGCCAGATGACTAGCCATTTGCCCAAGATAATAAGCCTCAACTTGCGACAAATGCTCCTCTGACGACAATTCCCCATTTTCGAATTGCTGATTCGCCATTTGCATCTCAGTCTGACTAGGATAAAAATCTCGCTCCATCATAACCTCACTATAACATATTTTGCACAAAAATAAATACCCACACTGGTTAGCGTGGGTATTTAAGGCACCATGTTAGCTGTTTATTTGTAAATATTATACAAACAAAGCGCTTATGGTTCAACTACTAAATGTTGTAATTTAGGCCTTTTTTGCGACGGTCAAGAAACCATTGCGTGGATTTTCTTTAACCATGCGGTCTTCTGGTAGATCGCAAGGAGCGCCTTTTGCACCTTTTTCATCTTTTGAGAAGAAGAAGATGGTTTGGCTCTTGCCACCCCGGAGAGTTACATCCATTTTATGTAGGTAATAGGTTACACCTTTAGAATTCTTATGACTGTATGCCATGATTATTCCCTTTCCCTTATTTATTAACATTTATAGGTTACTGTAGTTTTTTAATAAAGTCAACTATTTTAAACTGATAAACACCTTTAAACCAATCCAAAAAATCAATTTTCCGATTAGCCCAACCAGTAACAAGCCCCAAATCAACACCGCAAAACCCGCCAAATCTGGCGACCAACGTGGCGAAGCATAACTATGCACATAAGTGTTGGGGCTTAAAGTCTTGATTTCAACAGGGGTCGGCACGAGCGATGACTGCTTATTAACCTCAGCCAAAAAACATTCAGCATAAGCCTGCGAATAACCCCGGAAACGCTTGTCACAAATCTCACCAGCAATCTTGTAGGCATTTTGACCCTGTTGCGAGCCTATTGTTTTTTTTGCATCATTTATCAGTTGATCCAGCTTCTGACGATAAGTATGTTCCAAAAAAATCTGCCCAGTCGAGGAGTTCATGTGTTTTAAAACATATTCCTGCAAATCATGCAAGCGCTCGGTCACCATTCCCAAATCTCCGCTCCGATCTACCGCCAGCACCGCCTCCTTACGCTCCAACATCCGCACATTATTAATCCGCAACAGAGTTGCCACCACAACAGTCATCAGCGCAAATAAAATAACCACTTGCCAGGTCGCCAAGCTTCGGATTTTTTGAAAAACTGAGATGGGCTGTTGTTTTTGATAAACCATAATCGCTTTTTAAATTATATCACGCGCGCTAGCTCACCTCAAACGCGCCTTGCGAAACATTGGAAACTGACTAGTCGCAAATATCAAGAACATCGCCGACGCAATCATGAAGAAAGTCATCAGCGCCTGCTTAGTATCCGGAATATAGATCAAACAGACTAACAGCACTATTGATGCCACTAGCGAACTAAAATTCCACGCAAAAATCATTGCCAGTTCCATCACCACCCGCGAACCAGATTTATCAGCCGCGTCAAACCGCGCTTTAGAATACGGCATTAAATAAACTAAATTCGCCACCGAATAACCTACTTCGCTCAATATCACGCCCAGCATACTGGTAATAAACAAGCGCACCGCCATAAGCACCGATTCTAACACAACACCCCAGCGGAAAAACCACACACCACAATACGGATAACGATCCAGGAGCCGTCCCAGCCCAAACGCCACCACAAACATCACCGCTGCACTCAACGAGCCGACACCACCGATTAACTGATACGCCCCAATCGTTGGCACGACGAATAACATCATATAAAATGGCCAAAAATTAACCGTCACCACATTAAAACCACGCCCAAATTGTCCAATAATCATACTCATATACGCCCGCCACGGAAAACCATGAAAATTGAGATAATGGTGTTTCTTCGCGACAGCCTGCGCATTCAGAAGCGAAATGGCCGCAACGATAAACAAACCAGTTGCCACCCACATCGAGATTTCTGCCCCGAACCGACTCGCTAGTATTCCACCAATTAAGGGCGCTACAATCCCAGCCAGTTTTTGAAAAATAATCATATAGCCTAGCTCTTTACCACAGTTATTAGTGCTCTTAATCTCTGAGAACAGCACGTTATATGAGGTATTATGAAGCACCGTTGAAAACGCCATGAATAGCCCACCCCAAGCAATCGCCCACTCGCCCCATTGATCCAACATCGAAAACGACAATAGCGCCGGAATATAAATAAAATTACTCGTTAACAGGCAACGATTTGCCCCAAAATAAGCAATCAAATAGACTGATAAAATGCTAAAAATCAACATCATCAACTGTGAATAGACCGAAAAAATCGCGATATAAATCAGTGAATAGCCTTTAACAAATAAAAACGCATAAATAAACAAAGTCGCCAAATTCAAGGCCATTGCTCGCAGTAATTCCGCCACATAAAAACCAGACAACTCGCTATAAGTTGCCTTCCGCCAAAAGTGCCGATATCGAATTTCTGTCAAAAACTTGCGTAACATGGTCCCACCACAGGATTATTCAACTGCTTCTAATTTAACCATAAATCCGCTGTTTTTTCAATCAAAACCTGTTATGATAATAGTATGAGAATTTATTTCGTTGGTATCGGTGGAACGGGCATGGCACCTATGGCGCATCTGGCGCTCGATGCTGGTTTTGAAGTGGTTGGTAGTGACCAACAAACTAATCGCAACACTGAACATCTCAAAGAACGTGGCGTCAATATTTCGACCGACCAATCCGGTGATTTTTTGAGTTATTTACACGCCCAAAAGCCAATCGACTGGGTGATTTATACTTCCGCCCTGCCAGCCGACCATCCTGAATTGACCCGCGCTCAAACGCTCGGTCTGACTACCGCCAAACGCGATCAATTCATCCCGTGGTTCATTAAAAAACACAATTTTAAACTTATCGCAGTGGCGGGAGCACACGGCAAAACTAGCACTACGACCATGCTAATTTGGTTATTCCGACAATTAGGCATGCCTGCCAGTTATCTGGTTGGCAGCACTCTGCCTTTCGCTGAAGCGGGTAAGTTTGATCCCGACAGTCGCTATTTTATTTATGAATGTGACGAATACGACCGCAATTTTTTGCACTATCAGCCAGATTTTGCTCTAATCCCGGCGGTTGATTACGACCACATTGATATTTATCCAACTATTGATGATTATCACCAAGCCTTTAGTCAGTTTTTTGATCAATCCGCTCAAATTATTATGTGGCCAAAAGACATTTGGCCAGGTTATCAACCGAGCGACAAGTTTCTATTAGCACAAAATATCAATCCTGATTTGACGCTCCTTGGTGAGCATAACCGCGCCAATGCTCAGTTAATCGTTGAACTTGCACCACTCCTACACGACGAGCGGTTTAATATAGCTAGCGTCATTGAAATTTTAAATTCCGCCCCACGCGCTGGTCGTCGCTTTGAAGCGCTTCAGCATAACCTGATTAGTGATTATGCTCATCATCCGGCCGAAATTAAAGCTACTCTCGAACTGGCTCATGAATACGCTCTACAGCACAATTTAAACCAAATTATTGCCATTTATGAACCACACCAGAATGAACGCCAAGTTCAATTCCAAGCCGATTATCCAGAGGCATTTACTGGAGCGGATCAGATTTACTGGTTGCCGACTTTCGTCGCACGCGATCATCATGATCAAGTACTTAGTCCAGCTCAACTGACCACCGATTTGCCACAAGCAATAGTTGCTGATTTTAATGATCAACTGATCACTGACATTAAACAACACTTGCGACAAAATGACTTGGTGGTTTTGATGAGTGCTGGTAAACTCGATAGTTTTGTCCGACGCAATCTTAATTAATCAGATCACTTCTCAAGTCCAAGCCAGACTATTGTTGTAAAAAACAACAATACTTTTAATAGCTAAAGACTAGCCGGAGATATGGTTTTTGGCACTTTTGATAGGTTTTTAGTCGTTCATCAACTGTTCGGCAATTTTTTCAAATTCTGAACGCTTCTGATAATCTTGCAGATAGCGCTTCACTCGCTCTACATGATCAGTGATCACCCCATCGACTCGCGACCGCAAAAAATGATCAATTGACGCCGGACGATTAACTGTCCAAACAATGGCTTTTTTGCCTTTTGCCTGTATCTCTGCCACTTTTGATGGTGTTGCTTGTAGTTCCTCCATAATCAGATAGTCGCCCACCAAATCCGCCGTGCCACCAACTGCGAAATAATACAAATAACCCGTCTGAATCTCTGGGTAACGCTCTTCAATATATTTAATCAGCGAATATTTCATTGACAATAGCACAGTTTGTTTGACCATCTGACGCTGTTTAATCATCCGCACCAAATCATCAGCCATTTGTCGATCAGCACTTCGACCCTTTAGCTCAACAAACAAACCGATTTTATCTTTAGCCACGTCTAGCGCTTCTTCGATTGTCGCGACTGGTTGTGCTGGTTGATCTGGTCGAAAATGATTGCGTAAACTTAGCTGTTTAATCTCCGCTAGGGTCATTTGCTGAGCACTGCGCGCCTCACCCGCTAGGCGTTTAAACGTCATATCGTGATTTAAAATATAATGACCGTCTTGCGTGCGTTGAACATCAATTTCACTCCATTTTACGCCACCGGTGGCAATTACCCGCCGTAAACTATCTATGCTGTTTTCCACCCCCAAATCTCCACCCCCACGATGTGCAATGACATCAATTGTCGGACGATTGTTGCCTAAATCAGCATCGAATGCCAACACACCCGCCACCGCCATATTCACCGTCATCACAATAATTAACACCACACTCACTGCCAACTTAGTGCTAAACTGCCGAGCTTGACGCTGACTTTTGAACTGTTCCATCTCGCTGAACAACCGTACCGTCCGACCATCAGCCTGATTATATTGATAAAACAAAGTCGTTAATAAATTAATAATCAATGGCGTTAATAGCAACACTAATAGACTCATGACTTCCAGCGTCAACAAAATACCCATACTAATCAAAAAACGCCGACCAATCACTCCACCCACCCCCAAGAAGAAAATTGGCACTAACACCGCCCCTGCCAATGCAAAAACTGCAATCAGACGCAAGCCAGCTTTAAAAATGCCTTTAATGACAAAATCTTTAAAAAATTGCCATTTCCGACCTTTTAACAACCGTGCTGAACTGCGAAAAGCCGTGAGCGTATCCTGCCCCAGAATCATCATATAATGCAAGGCAAAAATATGCCGTAATCCCAGCACCAGCAGACCAATCAATACCGTCGCATACAGTCCTAAATAGAGCGGACTATCATAAATTACCTCAGTCACAAAATTCGGAATCTGCAAACCTTGAGTTGGGGTGATAAAAATCCCCAGACCCAGCAACGGCAGAACCAATGACACATAAAACACAATCACTAGTCCTGACGGCCGAATCAGCAACTTCAGTGATTTAAGACCAACCAGCAACATCCGCCGCACTGTCAGCTCAGTTTTACCCTCATAAATTAAAGCTGTCATCACCACAAAGGCATTAATGTCCAGCCCAACCGTTACCATGAGCAGTAAAATCGCCAGTAGTAGCATCCCCGCTCCCTGAGCGCTGAGTAAAAATGGCCAATAATCACCACTGGTAATCGCCGTCCGCCCAGTCGATAGAATCAGCAACCTCACAAGCGCCGTAAACCCTGGCACCAACGCGATATATAGCAAGGTTTTAGTAACAATTTGATATTTTAAAAGCAACCAAATCACCTTACCGCGGGCTAGCTTAGCACTAGTTTTTTCCAGCAATGGTTGCGCCGTCTTGGCCTTCATGGCGCTATTGATAAGTGGGGTTTTTGACATAGCTCTTAATTACTCAGTTGACGCTGATGGCGGCACTGGCTCCATTGATGGCAGACCAAACGCTCCGTCACTCATTGCTCGCTCCGAAAAAGCTTCTTCGCTAATTTCTTTGAGATAAAACTTAAAACTCTCATTAATCTCATCAACCAGTTGCTGATTCACCTTACCATCTTTTGACACCTTGAGGCGCTCGTTTTCAGAAGTATGATGGATTTCTTGACGGCTAGTTTTATAATCCGGGCGTGACAAATCCACAGCGTAGGCTCCACTTACGCGATAAATATATAGTCCTAAACCAGCTAACACCGTAGCAATCATCACTGCTCCAATTAAAAATATCGCTAAAGGGTTACTTGGCTTTTTGTCCGTCATAAAATTCCTTAAATTTAGCTTGGTATTCGACCGCCAATAGGTGCAAAGTTTTAGTATCAATGTTCAGTTGGTGACGCAATTGACGCAATTCTGCCAACGAGCCGACTAATTGCGCCGGATCATGATCACATGACATCTCAATCACCCGCGATAATCGTTCTTCATAGCTCAGGTAGTGCTGGCGGAATTGCGTCACTTGTTTTTGGTAATTATCGGTGATAGTCAATAACTCGAGTGGCTTTAAATTATTAGCCACTAGGCGCAAATTAGTGGGCGTCATCACATTGACACTAAGCGATTCATAAATCTGCCCGTAATTCACTCGAGTCACTGCATCGCTGAGCTTAATTTGCTTCAAGCGAGTTTTGACCTGCTGACATAAGTTGGAATCGATTGCATAATCCAAACTACGTGCCGGTCGAGGCACTAGTACCGCTAAAACGCCCACTATTAGCAGGCCACATCCAAGATAAAGCAATCGATTTTTCACACAGTTATTATATCATAAAACCAGCTGAGACACCCCGGCTGGTCGTAAGCAATTTTACTCCGTCGAACCCAATTACGGTGCCAATCGGTTAATATCACGTGGGAACAGACAGGCTTCTTTGACGTTCTTCAGACCAATGATTTTTTGCACCAAACGATCAACACCCATACCGCAACCACCGTGCGCTGGCAAACCAAATTGAAAGGCTTGTAAATAGTATTTAAAACCAGGCGCGTTGACATCAATGCCGGCGTTTTGCATTTGTTCGAGCATTTTTTGGTAGTTTTCTTCGCGCAATGGACAAGTGGCAATTTCGACGCCACGGAAAATCAAGTCGCCCCAATAGACTGTGCCGTTTTCAGGGTTGAGCTTATGATAGAACTTACCTGCTTCAATTGGAAAATCAATCGCAAACACTAGATCAGAACCAAGATTTTTACGAGCATAATCAGCGATAAAACGCTCTTCGTCTGGAGTGAGGTCTTTTTCTTCAGTTAGATCAATTTTGTTGTGTTTGAGATATAGTTCGTGGATTTCAGCAATAGTAAAGCGTGGAATCGCCTCAGCTGACTCAGGTAATTTCAACTCTGGCGCATTCAGCTTGCGTAGCTCCTCGGCCATCGTCTGGTAGACATTGCCAGCTACGCTCATTACTAACCCACCGACCAAGTTCAATACTTCATCGTGGTTTTTAACAAAGCCCATCTCAATATCAAGCATCGTCAACTCAGTCAAATGACGGCTCGTAGCACTTGGCTCAGCCCGGTATGAATGACCAATTTCGAACACTCGCTCAAACGCCCCGACCATAATTTGTTTATAAAACTGCGGTGATTGTGCTAGAGTCGCTTCTTTACCAAAATAGTCCAGCTTGAAGACTTCAGCACCACCTTCAGTTGCCCCAGCTAGTAGCTTTGGGGTATCAATTTCCACAAATTCCCGCGCCGTCAAAAACTCCCGAATTTCCCGCAAAACTTGAGCGCGGATTTTAAAAATACTTTGTTCTTGGAGATTACGAACATTTAGCACTCGATATTCAAACAAGGTATCGAGATTTTCCGATTTATGTAAAATCGGCTTGTCAATTTCAATCAGAGGCTCATCAGTCACTGGAGTTAGCACTGTGATTGCCACATCGTGTAGTTCCACACCACCCGGGGCGCGCTCATCAGCCACTACCGTACCAACAAACTCCACCACCGTACCAAGTTGCATACCCCGAAGTTTTTCGACTTCATCTTTATCTTCTAACAAACTCTGGACAATACCACTCCGATCACGGACTGTAATAAAGTTTAGACCGCCCAGCAGACGTTTTTTGTGTAACCAACCTTGGATTTTGACTTGTTTTTCGACCAAGCTCGGCAATTCGCGAATCAATGTTCGTTCCATAAAATCTCCTTTTCTCTAGGTTATTTTATCACAAATTAACAATTTTAAGCTGTTTTAAGATGGTTTCGAGTTTAATAATGCCTAAAATTTGCTGACTATCACCGACCAACGCCACCTGCGCATTTTGCTCCATCAGCTGAGTTACCACCTCAATTAGATCCGCTTCAGTTGACACTTCCAAAAAATCCCGCCGAGCCAGTTGCCGAGCTTGATAACTTTCGCCCGAAGTTAGATTCGTTAAATCATCCAGCTGAATTAGACCCATCACGCCCGTTTTAGTCGTCACCACAAACAACTGCTCACCCGTTTGGTACAGTTCGTTGATTTTCAGTGGACCGAGTAACTCAGTTGACTTGACACTCGCGAGCTTCTCGAGAGGCACCATCAAATCCTGCGCCCGAAGCTCGACAAAATCAGCCGTAGCTTGCATAATTTGTCGTTCCGTATCACTCAAGACCCGCTGATCATGTTCCAATAAATACTCTAATTCCTGACGCGAAGTTAGGCCTGGCGGTTGAATCGTCGGTTGTTGCAACATCGCCAGTCCCAGCCAAGAGATTTTACTAGCAAACGATAGAATTTTTGGCTCAAATTTCAGATATAACTGTCGCGACCAGCGTTCAATTATCCAGATTTTAGCGATTAACCAACTAATTAACAACAAGCCCAACCATTTCAAAAATATCGTCCAATCCTTTGGTTGCAACTGTTGTAATATAAACAACAATATTCCAGCCTCTAGCATCATTTTAAACACTATTAGACTGCGCAACACCGGATATAACTGCCAACGTTGCTGTTCGAGGGTTTGTTTGGGGGTGATCTTATTAGAGCGTAGTTGATGTTGTTGCCACGACGACAGTGGCGAAAAATCCCAACGCCACGCTAATTGTAATGTTAGCGCCACCAATACTGCCATCATCAGTACCAAATAAACATAAACCATATGGTTATTGTAGCAGATTTACACTAAAATTAGCAGTTCAATTTGCAAAAAATAGTAATTTATTATATAAATAATGATATTCTAGCAACTTAAAATAAGGAGGGGAAAATATGTCTGAGAATACAATAAAAAACTCTTATACGCTTCAAGAGATTCTTAATCTTCTTGATCAAGATTTTCCGATTACGTCAAGAACAATTAATCTGTATTATTATTCGTACTTAGTAAACTATGTACGAAAGACCTTGCTCGAAAAAGTTTTTTCAATAGAAAAAACAACTATATTAATAATAAACATTGGTAAATTGTTTGAAAGCTTTGAAGAACGTCAAGCAATATCTATCCAAGAAGATGATTTTGCAGAGGTAGATGATTATATTGATATTCATATGCAAGTATTGTTTCTAGATATTATTATTAATTGCGCTAACATGTATCGAGAGTTTATTGATATTAAATTCGAAGCCGTCAAGCTCATTAGCACCGAAGCAATCCCAATTCCAATACTCTTCCAAATTCTGGAAGAGTTGGAAGAACTGTTTCTCAGCTAGTACTTTTAGACCACCTCAATGAGGTGGTTTTTAAAGCAATCAGCTATCATAATAGGTGATTTTACTTGCAAAAATAATATTTTTATGTTATAAAATAAAACATAAATTGAGTTGCACTGTCGCAACTAATCATATCTATTATATAAATTAGGAGGTAATGAAGATATGAAGAGAAATTTTAGCACTTTAAACACAGTACAAGCAAATATTAAATTGCACTTCGGAGCTCAGCTGGATAAAGATGAGCAACAGCGTCTAAACTTTATCCTAACAGAATTATTTGTAGTTAATAGCAAGCAAGAATCAATCACTCTTGACGTTGAAAAGCTATTTGATATGTTTCAATTAGCCTACAAGACATCTCAAGCACAGCCAACTCAGAGAGTGCAATTGAGTAGTCAACAACTAGAAGAAGTATTTCTTAATCTAGTTAAAGAGCTGACGCATAAATACAAAACTTGTGTCACAGACTTAAGGTTTGCTACGACGGACATAATTCCACACCCAGAGCTTTCTGAAGAGAGCCATAAACTACTTCAGAGAGAACTTGAAGCTAATTTTGTTGAATAGTATTTTACAATTAACCACCTCAATGAGGTGGTTTTTTCATGGGCGTTTTGATTGCCTGCACCTTGCCCACCATAAGCTTTTTTAGTATAATAAGTAGATAATTTGACAGAATGGAGTTTTATGGATGAAGATCGCAAATGGCTGATTGTTCGAGTTGCGCTCGTGTTGAGTGTTGTGGGTTTGATTATTTATGGCATTTATTATAACCACCAAAACCGCCTCGATATCACCAAATATAACAAAGACACTGCTATCAGTGCCAATGCTGACAACGGCAATTTTGACGAAATTGTGATGGGTGATGCTAATGCGCCGATTACCGTAATTGAATATGCTGATTACCAATGTCCAGCTTGTGGACGCTATAAACAAGTTTTTCAAGGATTAGTCAATGACTACCCGGGTAAAGTTAAGTTAATTTTTCGTAATTTTATCTTGCCGAGCCACACTGACGCCCGTGCCGCCTCAGGTGTCGCGCTAGCTGCTCAACACCAAGGTAAGTTTTGGCAAGTTCACGCTCAGCTTTTTGAACGTCAAGCCGAATGGTCGGGTGCTGGCGAGAAACGCACTGAGATTTTTGAAGATATCGCCAAAAAAGCTGGCCTAGACCTTGATAAATTCCGCGCTGACCTCAAATCTGATGAGATTGCCAAAAAAATCAAATTCGACATGGAACTAGGCAAAGCTCACAACCTGAGCGCCACCCCGACTTTAATCATTAACGGCAAATATGTCGATTCTGAAATCTGGGGCGATAAAGATAAACTTAAACAGTACATGAGCAAATTATTAAAGTAGTCAGCGGTGCTGATGTCTGGTGATCATTATTTAACTCGCCATATCAATCAGTCATTGTGCCAGTGATAACACGCAAAAACCACCCCGGTGCCTTGGGGTGGTTTTGCAATATAATTTTGTTTATGCTCTAATCAACAAGATAGAGCTGCCATTCGGCAGGCACCACGTCGACTGCGATCTTTTTGCACCTGGAAGGCACAAATTCGACGGCTATTGACATGGATTACTCCTCTTTTAATTGTCTGTCTTCTGCGATTTCGACCATTAGTCACTTGTATTATCAAAAGACATGGCTAATATTGTATCAAAAAACATCACAAAAGTCAATACCATAAGCGTATTTCCTGTGGAAAAACCCGGATTTTCTGTGGATTAATCGCTCACTGACCTCAATAAAAACACCAAGATGGCAAAATCTTGGCGTTTTTTGGGTTTAATGCTAATTTAGCGATTATTTGCGATGCTTTTTCTTTATTAAGATTACCGCCACAGTCGTCAATCCAGCAACCACAATCGCTACAATTACGATAAAGATTTTATTATCTTGAGGCCCATAGCCAGAATTTGGCAAACCAGTAGCAATCGAAGTGTTGGCTGGCTGTTGGCTAGTGTGGTGATGTGCTGGTAGCGTTGATGGTGGTGTCGGTGGCGTTGGCGGTGCTGTTAGTCGAGCTTGAATTTGCACTGGATTAGATTGACCAACAGCATTGACCGCACGAATTTGAATATCGTATTCGACACCGTATTCTAAATTATTAAGCACATAATGAGTATCATTCACTAATTGAGGAATGGTTGTCCAATTAGTCTGATTTGATGGCTTGTAGGCGATTTGATAGCCAGTAATTGGTGAACCACCATTATGCGCTGGCGCCTGCCAGGTCAGATCAAGTTGTTTAGAGTGCTGAACTTGGTTGGCTTGCAGGCTAGTTGGACTAGGCGTGACTGTCTGAGTGACAGTGATGGTTCGACTCGCCACAGCTAGATTATTAGCACTATCTTGCACGTGATAGACAATCAGATAGTTGCCAAGAGCGTGCGTATTAACTGTGCCAGTGTAGAAAATCCTATTCGTAATCGTGCCGTCTTGATCGTCGGTTGCAGTCACGCCCTGCATTGGATCGAAACTCGAAGCGAAATCAATTGTTAAGTTTGTTGCGCCTTGAATTGTTGGTGCGGTTTGATCACGAACCAGAATATTCTGAACGATAGCTGGCGTCGAAGGGCCAATATTATTAATTGCCCGCACTTGAATATCATAGAATTGACCGAAATTCAGACCCGACAAAGTCACACTAGTCTGTGTCAAAGGCGTTGTATCAGAGTTGTTATAAACTTGCCAAGCAGTATCTTGATGGCGTTTATATTCGAGCTGGTAGCCACGCAAAGAACCATTGACCGTAGCCGGAACTTGCCAAGACACTTGGATTGAATTAGTCGTGCCAGACTGACTAGCGGTGAGATTTTGTGGTGAGGTTGGGGTTTGCGACAGCACAGTCACACGACGATTCACAATAGTACGATTACCTGATGAATCCTGCACAAAATACACTACAGTATAACTAGCAACTTGCGCCGTATTGACCGTATCACCATATACTGAGATATTAGTAATATTGCCATCAACATTATCCACTGCCGTCACACCAGCCAATGGATCAAAAGTAGCATTTTGGTTAACGGTAGTTTCTTGGACACCATGCAAGACTGGCGCAGTTGTATCTTTAATGTTGACATTCTGAACAAGTGCCGCTTGCGAAGTACCAGCCTGGTTAGTAGCAACCAGACGGAAATCGTAGTTAGCCTTGTAAGTGAGATTTGGGACGGTAAAAGTCAAGTCTGTTGCCGTTGTCGAAAGTGTGTTTGTACCGGCAACTTCGACATATTGGTTATCGGGTTGACCAGACAGTTTATAATACAAACGATAGCTCGTTAGTTGCGAACTACCCTCGTTAGCAGGACGTTTCCAATTGAGACGCACTTGATTCAGCGAGTCAATCGCACTCGGAATAGTTGGGTGTGGCTGGGTGATTTGAGTTGCGGTTAAGTTTTGAGGGGCTGACGGTACTAGCTCACCCGAGAAACTAACTTCGCGTAGTTCAACTTGCTTACTACCGTTCGAAACTAGGAACGCACGCCAGCGAAAGTCACCACCAGTTGAAGTTAGCGAGCTTAAGTTCGCGTTAATCACCGAAGCTGGGTTAGCTTGCGTTTCTGGGAAAGTAATATCGGGTAAAATAGCGGTGGCGATACCCGCAGGATCATCACCTTGCAAAACACGCGTATGATTAACTTCAGCCCAATTCGTGCCATTCCACCACAGCCAAGTCTGGCCGTTATTGATCGAAATCTGGTAACGAACTTCTTGCTCAGTCGTACTCACACCAAGAGTATTAGTAAACGATAATGCCTTGCCATCGAAATGATGCGGATAAGCACTATGAATTACTGGAGCTGCCCATGAGTAAGTTGGTTGAGCACCAATCACGCGTACTTCAATGTCATCAATCAAGGTTTCATAGCGATCATCCAAACCTCCATTAACTGTAAAATCAATATGCGTCCGACGCGTGCCGATTTCAAATTTATCATTATTATTAACACGATCAGTTAAAGTACCAGTGATTGTTGCACTAAACGGCGTCCAGGCTGTGTTACTATTTGGAAAAGTAGTCGTCATGTGACTAGCTGGAGCCTGACCAACGACACCGGTAATTTGTGTTACACCTGGACGAATACGATTTTTAACTTCATCAGGCATTTTACAATTAGTATGAATTTTATTGTTTTCCGCTACGGCAAAGAATCCATCGCTGAGAGTTGCATAGCCACTAGCACGACACTCAAGAATAGCATCTGGTAGGCCACCAGTGTAGCCATTGTAATAGAGCATAACACTTCGGTGCCATCCCACATTGCCGTTCGCCCAAGTGGCTAGGTTAGCCCCGTTCACAGTGATATGCCCCGGTTCAACACTAGTAATAGTTGCGACATCACCATAACGAGTCTTTTGGCGCCAATGCGGTGATTCGTCCACTCCGGACTTCGCCCACATAGCTAAGTCTAATCGACCAAAAAGACCAGGTTTGGCAGATTTAATTTTACCAGTCACCTGATAAGTAAAATTATGATTAATTGGAATATATTTAGTCGTCAGAATATGATATCCTCCACTACCACCCTTAAACTTATAGACTTTATTATTAGGATTTTGCGGATCAGTGACGATACTGGTGCGACTGGGATCATACACTATAAACGCATCATTGATATTAGCTTCATCAGCCGTTAAACGAAAAGAGGTTGGCAAAACTGCTAATTTGGCGCTATTAGGGGTGATATCAATTTCAGTTGCATTATATCGATAATGATCGAGGTGAGCGAAGTTCCAAGTTGCTTGATTAGGAGCGGCATTAGTAGATTGTTGGCGTTTAATCTTCGACACGATTGGAATCAAAGCCACGATAAACATCATCGCCAACAACACTGGAATAGTTTTCGTTTCGGTAATGATATATTTGACTGAAATCCGCGAGCTTTTGAGCGGTTTTTGTGTCTGATTAGCACTAACTTGTGCTGATGCTCTATTTGATCTTTTTTTGTTAATAAAATCCAACATCATCTCCTCTTTTTTTGATAATTACACTTAAGTAATATTTTAGCATAAGCGTGTTATTAGGTAAAGTATCGATTCTAGAAATTGTTGTTTTTTATACAACATTATTCCTTTCTAGAATCTAACTGTATCTAATTCGTAATTTTCGTACCAGTTAAGCCGTTAATAGCATCAAGTGCGCCCTCTGGCGTAGTAATAATCGCTTGGCGACCGCCACCAGTTGACACGAATTTAATCGACGCTTCAACTTTTGGCAACATACTGCCAGGCGCAAATTGACCTTCGGCGATATATTGACGCGCTTGATCAAGAGTCATTTGACTAATTGACTGCTCGTCAGGTTGACCGTAATTGATCTTGATCGTATCCACCGCTGTCAAAATCAGGAGTATATCAGCATCGATAATCTCCGCTAACTTAGCGGCAGCGAAATCTTTATCGATTACCGCCTCAAGTCCGACTAACTTATCGTCCTTATAGTAAACCGGAATACCGCCACCACCAGCTGCGATCAAAATTGCTTGGTTATCAAGCGCCATTTTGACCAAATCAGCTTCCACGATATCAATTGGCGCTGGCGAAGGTACAACCTTGCGCCAACCACGACCGGCGTCTTCTTTAACCGTAAAACCATGCTCCGCCGAGAGTTTTTTAGCTTCTTCTTCGCTATAAAACGGACCAATTGGCTTGGTTGGATTAGAAAATGCTGGATCGTTTGGATCAACTAGCACTTGCGTCACCATGGCGGCCACTGGCTTGTTAATACCTAAAGCTTGAAAATTATTGAAGAAAGCGTTTTGGAGCCAATAGCCAATTTGTCCCTGACTCATCGCTCCACAGGTATCAACAGGCATAGTCGGGGTTTTTTCGGTATTAATCGCTTCTTCATGCAGGATAATATTGCCAATTTGTGGACCATTACCATGCACTACGGCCAGTTCGTGACCGGCTTGCACTAAACGCGCCAACAAACCAGCAGTTTGGTTAGCGACTTGTTGTTGAGCAGTGGCAGTTGCCTTGCCGTCAAGCGACAAGGCATTACCACCGAGAGCGACTACGATACGAGTCACTACATTACCCCCATTAAGAAGATTACCACCACACTAATCAAGGCAAAAATAGCCATAATTGGAGCAACACGCTTCAACCAGTTCTTATACGGCACACCCGCTAAAGCCAAACCAGCTAACAGTGAAGCAATAGTTGGCGCCATCATATTCAGCAAACCAGATGCAGTTGCGAAGGCCACCACCATAGCTTCTTTGCTGGAGTGGACCAGGTCAGCCACTGGCGCAATCACCGGCATAGTTGCCGCTGCCAAACCAGATGACGATGGAATAATAAATGACATTGGTAGGTAGAACAAATAAGCCAAGATACCAACTAGACCGCCACCGACGTTCTTGAGAGCTTCTTCACCCCAGTGAATGATTGTATCTTGGATACCACCAGCTTGCATTACCACTGATACCGCTGCGGCAACGGCGATAATCAGAGCCACGCTCAGTAGATCGGCCACGCCAGCGATGAAAGTATCGGTGATAGAAACTTCCTGTTTGGCAAAATCCTTAGCATAAATTGCTGCGATAATACCAGTTGAAATCAAGAACAGAGCTGAAATCTCGTTAAAGTACCATTCACCAAATGGCACATTGTGTGAGAAACCGAAGATCACACCGATAATTGGCAGATCTGACAGATATTTGTGAATATCTTGGAACAAAGTAATCTCAAAATTGCTCCATGGAATTAGCGAAATAATCATCACTAAGAAAGTCAGCGCAAAAATCGCCATGATAGCCTTACGAGCACCGGTATATTCTGGCACATTGCTCATATCAAGCGCCTTGACTGAAGGTTTACCAACTGAGTCTTCCTTGTAAGCACCAGCTTTTACCTTCGAAGCGTAGCGCATGACGAAGATAATCGCAGCGATTAGCGACAGAACCATAATCAAGGCTTGGACACCTAGAATTTTACCCAGTTCCACACCCGCTGATTTAGCAGCGATACCGGTTGAGAATGGGTTAATGGTTGAAGCCATCACACCAACGCCACCACCGAGGACGATGACCATTACCGCTGTCATAGCGTTATAGCCAGCGGCCAGCATAATTGGCACAACTAGCGCATAAAAAGCTACGGCTTCTTCTTGCATACCGTAAGTAGTACCACCAATTGCGAAGAGAATCATCAAGATTGGGATGAGCCATTTCTCTTTGCCTTTCATTTTCTTCAGCAGACTGCCAAGTGCAGCGTCGAGTGCGCCAGTTTTCATTACCACGCCCAAGAAACCACCCAAGATTAAGACGAAGACAATCACATCAAGTTTTTCGGTCATACCTTTGATTGGTGAAATAAAGACGTCCCAAGCTCCCTGACGTCGATCGGTTGTTGTTTCCTCACCGGTCTTTTCGTCTTTAGTTGTTTCGACTTTTTCGGTCGATTTGTAGCTACCTGCTTCACGGATTTCCTTAGAGGAATCGTTTGGATCAGGAATCATGTTATATTTACCTGAAGGAATAATCCAGGTCAAAGCAGCCATCAGCGCGATAATTATAAATAGTGTGCTGAAAGCTGAAGGCATTTTAAATGCTTTCTTTTTTGGCTTATCATCTGTAGCCATATCTTATCCTTTCTTTTGTTGTTGTCGCTCTAGATTGTTAGAGCCATAATTGCTTCAATCGTATAAATCCGATTTTCCGCTTGATCAAACACCACGCTAGCTGGCGAACGGAAGACTTCGTCTGATACTTCCATCTCAGTTAAACCATGTTGTTCAAACACTTGTTTACCAAAAATCGTTTCTTTGTCATGAAAAGCTGGCAGACAGTGCAAGAATTTAACATCGGCATTGCCGGTGGATGTCATCAGCTCTCGATTGATTTGATACGCTTTTAGTAAACCAATTCGTTCGGCGAATTTATCCTCCTCGCCCATGGAGACCCACACGTCAGTATAAACGGCATCAACGCCAGCTACTGCTTGTTTTGGGTTATCGGTAATGGTGATTGACGCACCGGTTTTGTATTTAGCAATCAAAGCTTTAGCTTCTTCTACTAAAGCTGGATCTGGAAAGAGTTCCTTCGGTGAGCCAATGCGAAAATCCAGTCCCATCAGCGCCGACGCAAACATCAAAGTATTAGCCACATTGTTGCGACCATCACCAACATAAGCGAGGCGCGCACCTTTTAGGAAACCAAGGTTTTCTTCAATTGTCATCAAATCCGCCAGGCCTTGAGTTGGGTGAAACTTATCCGTCAAACCATTCCAAACTGGCACACCAGAGTGCTTGGCGAGTATTTCAACAGTTTTGTGATCAAAACCACGAAACTCAATACCGTCAAACATCCGACCTAGCACTTTAGCAGTGTCTTCGACTGATTCTTTTTTACCAAGCTGAATATCGTCTTTGCCAAGGTATTCAGCGTGAATACCAAGGTCGTGCGCTCCCGTCACAAAAGCGCAACGGGTTCGCGTAGAAGTTTTTTCAAACAGCAGAGCAATGTTTTTGCCTTCATGAATGCGGTTTGGTACTCCGGTATATTTATTTTTCTTGAACTGAATAGCAGTATCAAGCATCAGGCGAATTTGGCGTGGACTAAAGTCCTTCAGCGCCAAAAATGACTTACCTTTCAGATTTAACATTAAATCTCCTCTCGTACTAATGGCATTGACATACAGCGTGGACCACCGCGACCGCGACCGAGTTCAGCACCGACAATTTCGATAACTTTAACGCCAGCACGACGCAATGCTTCATTAGTGACGTAGTTACGTGCGTAAGTCACTACCACGCCTGGGGCAATTGCTAAGGTGTTTGAACCATCATTCCATTGCTCACGCGCAGCTGCGATCATATCGCCATCACCACATTGAATCAGGTGAATTTCTGGCACACCGAGGACATCTTGCAAGACTTGTTTGAGGTCTTGTTGGTAAGTGATGTGATAACCAACTTGGTTGTCGGCTTTTTCCATGATGTAAATATCTAATTTACCACCATCGGTCAAGATTTCGGGGTGAATTGAGAACTTATCGTAATCAATCATCGTAAAGACTGTATCAAGGTGCATGAAAGCACGTTTTGATGGGATTTTCATCGCCACAACTCGTTTGAAATTAGATTCACGGAGGAGTTTTGAGGCAATTTTTTCGATAGCCTCAACTTCAGTACGCTCACTGATACCAATTGCCAAGGTGTCTTTATTTAAGACTAGTTCGTCACCACCTTCTACTGAGAAGCGATTGTTGCGGTTATACCACATTGGCACATGTGCATCACGGAAACGTGGGTGATAATTGAGAATATATTCCATGAATAGCGACTCACGGCGACGAGCTGGCCAGTGCATTTTATTAACGCTGACACCATTGCCAATAGCAGCGGCTGGGTCGCGAGTAAAATACAAGTTTGGCATTGGATCCAAATAGAATGGATAATCATCAACCATATAGTGATGCAGTTGCTTATTCTCTGGCTCCATGACGCTGACTTCTTCTTTTTTGACGCCAGCCATGACTTTGCGCACCATCGCCAAAGTATCCATATTGCCGAGATAGTTAATAATCGCCTCAGTTGAGTAACTGTCATCTTGCTTCGAAGCGCGAACCATTTCTTTAATAAATTGCCATTTAATTTCTTCGGTATAAAGCGCTTCAGCGACTAATTGGTCAAGATATAACACCTCAACGCCATTGTCACGCAACACTTGTGCAAAAGCATCATGCTCTTCTTGTGCTTTTTTTAAGAATGGCACGTCGTCGAACAGCATTCGACCCATATATTCTGGTGTTAAAGCTTCTAATTCTTCGCCTGGACGATGCAACATAACTGTTTTTAAACGTCCAATTTCTGAATTAACGCGAATTGGTTGATCCATTTTTGTTATTCTCCCCTTTTTAAATTAAAAGATATACACTATCATTTATAGCATAAGCATTATAAAAAGACAAATCTTTAATTAGTTGCCGGCGATGAAGCGATCTTTGACCTGTTCGGCATTCAAAATCGTATGATAAACCGCCCCAAATTGCAGATTACCCTGGAAGAAGCTCTTACCCTCTAGTGGCGACCCATCAGCATTACGCCAACCAAGCAACTTACCACAGCCGAGACGCCAATAACCATCATAGTCCTGCGCCTGACGCATATTGGGGTCGGAGGCAACTTCCTTACCATCAAGATATAATTTTGAACCAGAGGTGGTCGAAAAAGTAGCCACAACATGATGCCATTGATTGTCGGCGTAGTTTTTGCCAGCTGGTGATGCTAAGGTGAACACCTGATTGCGATAAGTACCAAACACCACCCGACCGCTTTTATCAATATAAATATGGCGGTCGTTAGCACCATTATTCTCGAATTTCGTATCACCAAAACCAATAATTTTGCCATTATTATCGCCTCGCCGATCAGTTCTAAACCAAGCCTCCAGTGAAAAATTATTCAAATCCTGATACCGATGCTGGGTGGGAATTGCCAAACACTGATCACTATTAAAATTCAACGCCCGTGCTGGGTTATCGCGCTTACAAGCGGAAGTGTTCGTGAAATTACTACTGTATGAAGCACTATCAATTTTGTATTCACCACTGCGATTATTGGGCGATAAGTCGGTCTCGGTTCGTGGTAACCACCAAGATGTACGCTGATTCATACCGTACGCAGCAATTGGTCGTGGCAAGCCATGTTGCATGGCGCTTTTACAGGTAAAATGATGCGCCGTCCGCACCCAATTGGGCTGGTTTTTAATACTAGCAATAATTGATGCCAAGCTCGAAAACTGCATCACTAGCAAAACTACCGTTCCACCGATAATTAGCACCGCAATAATCTGGCGACGAGTGGCAGTTTTTGAACCTCTACGTTGATTAGCATTTGTCGGCGGAACTTCCACCACTAAGGAAATAAACAACGGAATCAAACAAAATAGCACCGCAAAAATAATCTCCGGCACACTGAGCGATGGTCGTGGAACTAGAATAAAACGCCCTTTGTCATCAAGCTGACTAACTTTTGTGACACCATCTTCACCCGAGACGAGTTTTAATTCCTGAGCTTTTAAGCGAAATACTCCGGTGTTTACAATCCGCATATCAACTGCGTGATCGGTGCGTGGCATCACTCCCAGCACCGCAAAACTAACCCATGGTCTCAACCAAATCGTAATAATCGTCACCACTACCGATAACCCAATCAAACGAATTGGCCAACGCCAATACGGATTGAGCTTGTGAAAATTGGAAATTAGCCAAACAATAGTCATCCCCAAAATAAAGGCCGGAAGAGCTTTCCAAATCCAACCTAAATGTTTGGCAACCACTACTGCCCGGCCAATAATCTGCCCCGATTGTACTGTCCAGTTATCATCAGAGGCATTTAAATCGCCTTTAGTGATAAATCCGCCATCGCGCTCGCCAATAATCCGATGAGTATAGACTCGATCCTGCTGTGAAAAAGCAATAATGTCTTGGTTATGATATTGTTTAGCAGGATAAGTAATAATTAAAGTACCAACTGGCGCCGTCATACCCATGCTTGGGGTGGAGACGAAAAACGCCCGATAACCTTTAAAAAAGGCAAAGAGTGCCGAGCCTACGATAACTAGGCTCAGCACTACCAACAGGGTTTGAATTATTTTACGAAAATTCACGATTCCCCTGCTTGCCGTCCTACGCTCCGAACTGCCAAGTGAGCGGTTGAGAAATTTGTAATGATTGATAAGCGGTACCAGCTGAAGCGTCAAGTTGAACTGACACATCGATTGGCACTGATTCGCCAGCATTAATCTGAGTTTTGGTTAGTTTTTCAAGCAAGTCGATTGAAGTGGTCAGACCCGCAGCGGTACCATCATAAAGAGTTTTAGTGCCTGACACCATTTTCACCTTAACCTTAGCGCAGAGGTCGCTAGCTTGGCCTGAGAGACCGCTACCACCAATTGGAGTTTGGCTACATGCAGTTGGGTTTAAACTAAAAGTTCTTGCTGGAATCGTACCAGTATTTTTCAAAGTGATGCTGGTCACAGTTGGTGTAGCACCTGGAATTAATGTTCCGCCACCGTATTTGTTAATGGTTGAACAAGTAGCGGTGTTAGTAGTAGCCGCACCACCGTCATAACTATTACAGGTCAAACTACCTGATTTTTCCTCCATGGTCAAAGTACCAGTACGAGCAGTGTTGATACTGTTCTGGATACTAGCCACGATACCAGCAAAAGCTGGAGTCAAGGTAAACGCCACCATTAAAGAAGCGATGCTACCAAAAATAATTAGACCTAAACGGCCTTGCAGTTTGTGCTTTGTTGTATTCATTGCAATCCTTTTCTCTTTTTTTTGTTGTTTTTTATATTATTGCATTATTATTGTATAACACGCTTATGGAAAAAGCAAGCTAGTTTTTTTTAAAAAAAACATTGCATATTCATGTACTAAATATAATATGTAATAATACTTGTTTTTTATGTTAAATTATTGTATAATTAAAAGGTATAGTTCATTAACTTATTAATTCATTTATTAGGAGGGTATAAAATGAGTAAACAAGAAATACACGTACTGTTAGCCGGCCCTGAAAAGGGCAAAAGTACGGGAATAAGCTCGTTAGTACAAAATCTAATGAAAGCGCTACCGTCAGCCATCAAGGCTGATTTGTTTAGTAGTGATTTTTATCAAGAAACAGTGGCGGAAGGTGGTTATATAGACCACGATATGCCACTAACAGATGAGTCACTGCAAGAGCTTTCTTGCAAACTTCATCAAAGCGACATAGTGCATATGCACTTAATGAGTCGCTTTGGCGAAGTCACGCAAGCGGTGACCATTGCCGAAGTGGCAAAATGCGCAAACGTGAAATTAATTGTGCATTTTCATTGCACGATTGAAGAATTTCACAATTGCCATAATGAAAGAGAAAAGGAGGTTATGGACAAACTCATGTCCATGACAGATTTGGTGATAGTTCAAAATCAGCTATCACTTAAGTTCATAGAAGATAACTACAGTAATGCTGTTAGTTATTTACCGAACTTCATTACAAATATGCCAGTACAGGCGCAATACGACTCCGTAAAAAGAGTTGTAGCAATCGGCAATGTCGAGCGCAAAAAAGGCGCCTATGATATCGTCGAACTGGCACGCATCTTCCCAGAGATAGAATTCTATCTCGTAGGAGGAATTGAGCCGTCTTTTCAAGAAAAAGCTCGAGAAGAGGGATTTTTGCCAAGCAACATAATTTTAGCTGGCAAAAAAACTCCAGAACAAGTAGCGGAGATCTGGCAATCCGCTAGCCTATTCTTGTTCCCAACATATTATATGGAGGGATTCTCTATGAGCTTATTAGAAGCTATGTCAAACGGCCTAATATGTTTGGTTTCCGATCAGAAATCAAACATGGAGATTTTACGAGATCAAACAGGCAGACAAGTGTTCTGTGTGGGAGATGTCAAGGATATGGCCAACAAGCTACAATTCTTCTGCAATCTGAGTTCGAAAGAACTAAGAGAAATTGGTGAAAACAATCGTAAGATTGTTATCAACAACTACACTGCCGATATTGTAGCAGAAGCATTGGTTAGGTTATACCAGGAGGTGATAAACTTATAACCTAGCACTTAAGTCGAGATTTTTATCTCGACTTTTTATTTGATTTTTACCACCATTATAGTATAATAATTATATGAAAAGTGTTTTAGTTACCGGTGGGATGGGCTATATCGGCTCTCATACAGTTATTGAATTAATTAAAAATGACTTTGAACCAGTTATTGTTGATAACCTGTCTAATTCTTCAATTAGCGTCCTAGATCGACTTGAAAAAATCACCGGAACGAGGCCTAAATTTTATAAAATTGACTTATGCGACAAAAAAAATCTCGAAAAAGTATTTAAAAAGTACCGTTTTTCGAGCGTTATTCACTTTGCTGGGTTTAAATCAGTTGGTGAATCAGTCGCTGAACCCTTAAAATATTATCACAATAATCTTAATTCCACACTTAACTTACTAGAATTAATGAATAAATATTTCGTTAATAAACTGGTTTTTAGCTCGTCAGCTACCGTCTATGGCGATCAGGTTAGTCCCTTAGCTGAAACCATGCCAACAGGGCAAGGCATTACCAATCCATACGGTCAAACTAAACACATTATCGAACAAATCTTGCGTGATTGCGCAATCGCCAATCCTGATTTATCGATTACCGCCCTGCGCTATTTTAACCCAATTGGCGCCCACTATTCTGGATTGATCGGTGAAGATCCAAACGGCATCCCGAATAACCTACTGCCTTATGTCATGAAGGTGGCGGTTGGTGAATTGCCAGAGGTTGGGGTATTTGGTGGCGATTACCCAACGCCTGATGGTACTGGAGTGCGTGACTATATCCACGTTGTTGATTTGGCACAAGGACATGTTGCGGCCATCAACAACATTCAGCCCGGTTTTGACGCGATTAATCTAGGTACCGGCCAGGGTACTTCAGTTCTAGAAATTATCAAAGCCACTGAACAAGCCTCCGGAAAAACCATTCCTTATGCCATTCGTGAACGACGCGCTGGCGACCTAGCAGAAGTTTTTGCTGATTGCCATAAAGCCACTGAACTACTCCACTGGCAAGCCCGCAAAACTATTCCGCAAGCCTGCCAAGACAGCTGGAAATGGCAAAATTATCGTCACAGTTTAAACAAAAAATAATCACCATTTCAATCTTATTTCAAATAAAAAAATCCCGAGCTCTACACATGCAAATCGGGATTTTTAGTGTTTAATTTATTTCTTATCTACTGAGCTAAAAATATAATCTTTAGAGTTAAGCGAACTGCGTAAGATGTGATGTAAATAACGAATTACGATACTTAAGATAAAGAATACCCCGAAAAAGCCGAAGCTAATCAACAAGAATAATGATGACCAACCTTCAATCGCATGATTAGCCAGTTTTAGAACTAAACCATATACCATACCGATTGCACATATCCACAAAAACCCGAAAGCAATTTTTTGTGACAGAATCGTAATTGCATCAGTGTAATAAATCAGCGTATCAAACATCAGCACTAAGTTGTCAGAAAAGCTACGACTGTTTTTGTAAGATAAATCTGTTTCGATTGAAGTGCTTTTTAAGCCAGAGACAACGTAAGCAACACTTCTGTTAACCACACGTTTACCGACTTCAGCAATTTTGTTTTGACCGCGTTTTGATGACAGAATCATCACCGATGAGCTAATATCAGTTTCAAAAATATTGCGGAAATAACGATTCAAGACGGAATAAAATATTTTGGAGCTAAGTTTAGTAGTTTTTGGTGTTAAGAACACAAAATCGTAACCAGTTTGGCTTTTACGATACATGTCGATGATTTGTTCATAATCAATATCAAATGCCAAATCCTCAATTTCTACTAAATAATCACCGATCGCCAGAGCCATTCCAGCGTTTAGCGCCTGCTGATTACCATGTTTCATTGGCAAGTTAATCACCGTATAACGAATGCCATCCTCACTCAATTTCGCAAGTTGTTTTGAGCCTGATAAATTATCGACCACTACAATCTCAAAGTTTTTAAAATTGCGCTTTAAAATAGCGTGAATCTGTTTGATCTTATTAGCTGAGCTAGCTTTATGATCATTTAAAACGGCGACTACTGATAGGTAATTCTGCTCTAGAGCTTTTTTCATCTTATTTCCTTCCTGCTTCTCTTATAATATTTCGTCTAAATCATACATGGTGTTAATTTTACCAGAAAAAACTGTATAAAAATCCGGTTTGCTCGAATACTGTTTAATAATTGTTGGACGCGAATCATCAATTTCCGACGCCACCATAATTGGCTTAATAGTATATAAAGATTTAACATATTTAATTTCGATATCATCACGTAAATACTTCTTAGCTGTTTGCACCATTTCATCAAAGGCTGTTTTCGGAAAAATACCACAATGGATACAGCCACGAGCATGCTCAGGATGTTTTTGTCGCTCCTTATCACCACAGCAATCATACGGTGGAATTGGATCATAACTCGTAAAATGCGGAGTGCGCGACACGGTCGTGATTGAATGATAGCCAGTCAAACCAAATGGCATTACCGAAAAGAACGGCCCGTCCATCACCGTCAATCCGACGTTTTTAATATTGTCCGATACATTGCACAAGATTACTTCGCAAAACTCGTATTTAATTGGCAATGGCTCAAATCCGAGCATTTGATGAATAATGTTTGTTCCAGCATAAGTTGCATTCAGCACAAACGGAGCGGTGTATTTTTGGCCATTATGCAAGCTAAATTCATAGACATCGCCTACCTGCTTAATTGCCACAATGTCGGCTTTAAACTGAAAATAACAACCTAATTCTTTTAACTCTGCATACAACTTTTCACTAATCTTTTTTGCATCAAAGGAGTATTCTTTTGTCAAAAAAGCTTTATCGATAGTGTTCTTATTAAAATATTTTTGCTTGGGAATTTCATCACATTGCACCTGAAGATTGTCGCAAAATTGCTGGAATTGCTCACCATTTGCCCAGCTATAATCAGATGCCACAGCATAGATTTTTTCAAAACCATCATTAATTCCCTCTTTAAAATCTTGATAAAAGCGATCAAAATACTTAGCCGACTTTGATGCTGTTGAATAAGATCGTGGATAATGATAGCCATTATGCAACCGAGCCTGATTAACATAAGACCCTCGTTGGAAAGGCTCTGCTTCGGCTTCAAGAATTAACACCTTTGACTTAGGCTTTTTCTTTAAAGATTGCTTAGCGGCATACATACCGTAAATACCACAGCCAATAATAATTCGATCATATTTCTCAGATTTCATCAGTTCTCCATTTCAGTGTGCTTAGTTTTAAATATGATTTTTTTTGAAAAAATATAATTAAGAATAATCACGATTGCATTAGACATAATTTTAATTCCTAATCCATACATTGATTGCTGATCCTGCGCAACAAATGTTGTCACGAAATAACCAACGCCAATCATAATAATTACCTGATCAAGTACAGCCGTCACACCTCGCGCCATTAAAAAATAATAAAATTCACGTACTGCATCCCTACCACTGTTTTTACTCTGAAACACCCACAGACGATTAGTGACATATTGAAATAGAATACAGATTAATGTATCTAGCATATTGCCTAACCAAACAGGCAGTTTAATTATCTCAATAAATACATAATACAAGGCGATATTCAACGCTACCGCGATCACTCCAAATATTAAATATAAAACAACTTCTCGATTCAGCGCCCGCTTAGTTAGTGTTTTAATCATTTCTTGGCCTTCGGACGATACGCCCCAAATAGATTCGCAAACAAAATCTTTAATAAGTTAAAATTACCCTTAAAGAAACTAATCTTAGTCGGCGTTTTGCCTTTTTTAGGATAAGTCCGCGTCACCGGCACTTCACAAGCTTTATAACCTAATTGTGTTGCTCGTACTGATAAATATGCCAGCAATTCGTACGTATCAAACACCTCCCGAAAAATATCGACTCGCTCATTTAATAAATAGCGCATTGAGTAACCGCGAAAAGCGTTGGTTGTATCAGTAAACCACTGCCCAGCTGTTAATGAAATAATCGGCGCATGTAATAGTCGCAAGGAGATTAACCGTATTAACGGAGTATTAACACCCTTGCCACCTTTAATAAACCGTGACCCTTGAATTAAGTCGTAACCATTCTCCAACTTTTCGATAAACTTTGGAATATCTTCAATACTATCTTTGTTATTGCCATCAATTGTGATAATTCCGTCGTAGCCACGCTCTTTGCAAAAATAAAATCCCATTCGAAATTGCGCCCCTTGCTTACCAGCACCCTTTTTCACCAGCAGAGTATTAACTCCCAATTCTTTCATCTTATCGGTTGAGCCGTCAGTTGAACCACCATCTAAGATGATAATATCAGCAATTTTATCGATGTCGTGAGCCTGGGCTCGCTTCAGCTCAGCAATAATCCGCTCACCTTCGTTAATAATTGGAATACATACGCAATATTTTGTTCGTTTGGGATGATATTCGGTTTGTGTAAAATCCGGAACTCCTGGCGCTCGAATTAACTTGGTCATACCGCGAAAATCTCCCTGACATAGCGCAAGGTTTTAATCACATCATCGTTTGATTGTTCTTTCATTTCAATTGACACGTAACGATCATAACCACTATCAACCAACAATTTCTTCAAATCCTTGTGAAGTTGACGCTTCTCGATTTTTTCGAGATTTGGCTCACTGATATGAATATGATTTACAAACTTAATATTGTCTTTAATGACCGATAAATCTTCTTGATTGTAAATCACAGTTCCAAGATCAACATTAACTTTCAAGGCGGGTAGATTTAGTTCCTTCACAAAGTCAAAAGCTTCTTGCGTAGTGTTGATGAAATTTGTTTGATAAATTGTTGGATTCGGCTCAAGCGCAATCACCACTTGTTTCGTCTCGGCATATTCTGCAATTTCTCGGAAAAATTGCTTCGCAAGTTCGATATCACCAGCTGGATTAGGCATATTGCGGTTTTTTGGCGAACCAAACACAATATTACGACAGTTAATTTTGTCAGCTAAATCAATAGCCTGCTTGGTTAGAGCGACTAATTTGTCATAACCACCGGTAAAAATCCCTTCACTGACCTGATACCAAATTGATTGCATTGACACAATTGGTAGATCAAACTCATTCATCATTTTCTCAGCATATTCGGCGATATTATCCTGATGAGCGTATGGATCAACGGCAATTTTTGATGGAGCAATTTCTAAACCATTATATTGTTCTAATTCGCGATAATCAAAAGTTTCACTAAAGCCAATATTAGAAATAGCTAGTTTCAATGGATGAACGAAATATTTAATATCTGACAGAATCTGATCGCGTTTTAAAATATATCCGTCATCCGAGCCAAACACTGCTGAATGTTTGGTTTTAAAATTATAATTAGCTGGATGATCCGTAATATGGTTGACGAATTGCTTACCATACAAGTATTCATACACCTCAGCCGCTGTAATCGGCTCAGTTGCAATGTTTAGTACTTTAATCTGATTATCGAGAGCTAGAGTAATGTGATTAAATAAATAATCCAAATTATAAAATTGATAAGACGCTCGGCTATCAGTGAAGTTCAAAGATGAGAAATTATTGTTTGATAGCTCTTGAATTAAGCGCTCTTTCAGACTAGCCTTAATTTTTTGTAACTGGTAAAAACCGTTTAGCTGTTTCTGATAGCATTCGCTCAAAAAATCAATCTTGACACTTAATTCATTAAACTTAGCTTCATTAAGCATTGATGGCGCTGGATTTAATAAGTCATAAATAAAGTTCTTCTTAATGTTCGCACCGAATAAAGCCGGTAACCGCACAATTAGCGCATTTTCGTAATGTTCACGCACCATTTCCTCAAGTAACAGACGATTCAAGCCATAGGCCTCCATACCGTCCTTATCCATAACAGCATCTTCGTCTTTTTGGAATGAGTCTTTATAAACATCGATACTTGAAATCAGCACTAATTGCTTGGGATTAATTTTTTGGATATTGTCAAATGCCTGCTGAATTAAAGCAAAATCAGCCTCACGATCTTGATTGGCTAAATATTTTACCGCCGGCACACCAGCATAAATTAGTAAATCTGGATTTAAACCATAAGCCTGCTCAATGTTAGTGTGATCAAAACCCGCATCGAATTGGCCATTGCGAAAGATATTTGAACCAACAAAACCAGTATTACCAACTAATATATTCATCTTGAAAAACCTTTCTTTTTTCTCTATCATAAAAAATTATAAATAACAGCAACGGAACTGACAGCCAAACAGCGAACTGATATCTAAACAGCGCTACCATCGCTAAGAAATATGTCCCATAGTAACCAGTTAAAAATATCATCGGCAGGAAAAAATAGTATTTTTTTCGATACAAAATCTTAATCCAAGCAATCCAAAATAATGTAAACGGAATTGAAATTCGGAAAAATATATTTATAAATGGAGTATTTTTCCATAAAGCCTTTTGAATATTCTGTGATATATCGCGCTCAACATCAGGCAAAATAGATTGCCGTTTAATATCATAATATTTATCATTGGCACCTAGCTGTTTGAGGTTCCTATATTCATACTCAATCACCGGATGATACATTTGCGGATCAGGATAATTTTTATCTAAATACCAATAGCCAATAGTGTTAAATAAAAATGCCTCTGCATAACTCTTCGGACATTTTAAAAACATCTTCGTATAATATTTAAAAAATGCTAGCTTATTTTTGTTAAAATTAACAGAGTCAAAATGATTTTTTTGATAATCAGCAATTTGTTGGTTTAATTTATAGATATTTAAATTAATCCTCGGATAATAATAATGATATCGGTTAATTAAATCCTCTGATAATTGATCAGCATTCGATACCACGCAACGCGTTAGCTGTTGGGATGGAACGCTCATCTTATTACGTCCAGCTTCAAAGTCTATAATGCCATAGACAGCTAAGAAAATTTGGAAGAACACGTAAATCATAATGGCACATGCAATCGGCAAAACTATTTTTTTATTTTTATTACGAAGATATTTAAAGATTAATACAAATAATAATAAAAAGGCAAGAATATATATACCATTATTTCTCAATAAACACATCATCAATGCTGACGCGCCTAGAATCATCTGTGTTTCTTTTTGCCGTAAAATTTCCTGATGAATCGAGGCTAAGGTTAAAATTAATACAATTAAAAACGCAAACAGCCCAAAAATCGTATCTTGCGAGGTTGAAATATACATAATTAGTGAAAATGGCAACACCGCACACAAGGCCATCATCTTGATAATTGCTACTGGTAGATATTTGCTAGCTATTTTCAAAGCGATATAAATGATTAAAATTGCCAATGCACTTTGTGAAAATGCATATATCGCCAGTCCAATTTCCGCACTACCAAACACACCAACGCCAATTTTCACAATTGTTAAATACAGCCAAGCTGAATGGACTATCGAATAAGTTTGAGTGATGGGAATATTTGGATCAGAAAATTGCAATAACTGATAACCAGCATCATAACCATATACCCCAGGAAATGAAATCAGGAAAAAAATAAATTGAATAAGTGCAATTAATATGATTGTTTTTTTAAGACTAAAGTGACGCTTTGGTTTTCCCGTAAAAGATGCTGTCAAAATATAATTCGTCGCTGGCACAAACGCCCAACTCAGCATGATAATTTTTAAGATTGTATCGATATGCCAATGAATAGAATGTGTAATATCAAGTTGAGCACCGATTACGTAAGTTAAGCTCAAAATACCAGCACTAACAAGAGTAAATAACTTTATTCTTCTAGTGCTTAGATCCACTTTTTCATAAAAATAATAAAACGCAAAAAATAGCAAAAAAGCGAAAGTTCCGCTCAATTCCATCGGGTTCGCATAATGACGCATCGCCAATAATTCACAAAGATACCAAAAAACACCAACAGAGGCTAATACTGCGAAAATTACTCGCGGTTTCAAAATGGACTTTAAGCTACCCATACTGTATAATTATATAAAACTTAGTCAAAAAAGCAACTTACACAGTGCTTATAAAAAGAGATCGTGAAATGAATATCAAAGGGAAAAATATAACTTTTATTTACTATAATTTTCAGAAAAAGCAATCTATTAAACTTGAGAATAAATCACCAAAAACCAAGCATTTTATTATCTTATCACCAGTGAAGCTTAAAAACGATCACTATCTTCAGCTTCAATCAAAATCTGATAATCATACCATTCAAATCCGGCTTCTGAGTAAACGTCTCAAAGAAATTCGCTCCACCGAAATCAACTCTCGATCACTTTTCTTTGATTTAAGGCCAGGTAGTTTTTTTGTAGATATTGTCGTTCCAGCAAACACCACCGCCAATCTCCATCAGCTAACAGTCAGAAGCTTTCCTACTAGCAACTTTCAAATTGATAAGACTTTGAAAATCAATGCTAGTCGGCTCATGATTACTCCATCATATCCAGCATATTCAAATCGCTACCGGTGTGCATTTTTACACGGACGCTTTAAAGCCTATACTGAGAGAAAACTAGATGCTAGCCTACTAGTTGTCAATGATACGCACGACACAATCACTACTTACGAATACGATGGAGTGACTGTCCAGTCAGTTTCTTATGCACGCCTGCGAACTATTCTTCAGGATCACCATTATCAACAGATTTTAATTCATTTCTTCAATGAAAAATACGCTCAAATTCTAGATGCCACTGACACCAGCAAGACTAATATTTTTATTTACTCGCACGGAGCTGATACTTTATATTGGGATGCGCCGATTTATGGATGTCAATATTTCCAGCCTCAGGCAGAACTAAGCAACGAGCAAATTGCCCTCAACCGCACCAAGGACCAAATTCTCAAACGCTACAACACTTATGCAAATGTGAAATTTGTTTTTGTCTGCGATTGGGGCCGTAAACATTGCGAGGAACTACTGGGCGAAAAAATCAATAATTACGAGATTATACCGTGTTTAATTGATGAATCCGTGTTTTTCCCTAAAGATCGTATCGCAGAACATCGCAAAAAAATCTGTATGATTCGTAGTTTTCATGATCTTAACTCTTATTCAATCGACACTAATGTTCGTACCATTTTAGAGTTATCACGTCGTGAGATTTTTAAGGATTTAGAATTTTCAATTTATGGCGATGGTCTCTTACACGACAAATTATTAGCTCCTATTAAAAATTTCCCTAACGTCAAAATCTACAAAACTTTCTTGAGTTCAGATGAGATGTCTCACATGTTCCATGAACATGGTTTAGCACTATTTGCTACGCGTTATGATTCGCAAGCAGTTGCTACATTGGAATGCGCCCTTTCCGGCACTATTCCCTTAACATCTTATGGTACTGGACTTAGCGATTTTATTAATGAAGAGATTGGTAATTTTAGCTCTCCAGAAGATTATATTCATATGGCCGATTTAATTGAGGAATATTACCATCAACCAAAGAAATTCATGAGCGATTCAAAAAAAGTACATGAGTCAATTATGAAAAGTGCTTCATCGAAATACACTATCAATAAAGAAATTAAGATGTTAAAAAATAGCACAGCGCCAAAATATTATCTTCATCCACAAAAACCATTAGCAAAACAGCCTCTTTTAACTGTTGTGATTCCAACTTACAATTGTGAGAAATTCCTATACAATAGCGTTCTGTCCCTCATTAATCACGATTATAATGATTTGGTTGAAGTTATCATTGTTAATGACGGATCAAAAGACAACTCAATCAAAATTGCTAATGAATTGAAAAAAATATCGCCCTCTGTCAAAGTTATCGATAAAGAAAATGGCGGTCATGGATCAACTATCAATCATGGTATCAAACACGCTACTGGTCGATATTTCAGATTAATGGACGGTGATGATTATTATATTACTGATAATTTTGTCACTTTCTTGCAAAAACTTCAAAATGAAGATGCTGATATTGTCTTGACTGATTTAGTCGAAGATTTTGCAATTGATGCCATTAAACGCAACAGTAAACACTATGACAACTTATTACATTATCAAAAACTTTACCTTGATGATTTAATTTATAGCGGTTATGGTTTTAAGCAATGGGGTCCGTTATTATCAACAACCACCTGCAAAACTCAACTATTAAAACAAGCAAATTTCATGATTGATGAACATTGTTTTTATGTTGATATGGAATATAATTTCTTGACATACTCTCAGTCTCAAACAATCACCTATTATCCGCTAGAAATCTATAACTATTATCTCGGTCGCAGTGGTCAATCAATGTCTATTGAATCACGCAAGAAAAATTACCTTCATCATGAAAAAGTCTGCCTCCGCCTACTTGAAGAGTTTCGTAAGTCACAAGATTCCTTATCAGATCACAAAAAACACTATATCCTCAAGCACATTATCGAACCAATGTGCAAAGGACAATATTATGTTGCAACTGAATTATTTACCTCTAATAAACCATTCCTGTCATTCGAAAAAAGCTTCAAACAATTTCCAGAATTTTATAATTACCGAGAAATTGCTGGTAATTTAATTCGGCTTCACCGACTCACTCATGGTTTGTTTATTCGCTTCACCCCTTTAATGATCAAAACTCTCAATTTTATTAAACGTAAATAAGAAGTTACGGTTTAATATTGAATTGCAAAGTGGTTTTTTCTTGACCAGTCTCTGGAGTACGTACATCGTAGTCATGCCAGAGCTGGTTTTTGAAGGTTGAGAAGAAAGCGCGGAATTTACCACTTTTTGTGAACGGAGCAGTTCGTGAGAAAGTTTTTTCTTGGCCAGCTGGTACTGTGCCAACTTCCATACAACCAAAGTCATGATTGCCATTATGCTCATCACGAACAATGAAACAAATTAGCTCATTGGCGTAAATGTCTCGATTGGAATGGTTTTTAATCTTAAAGCTGGCGGTGACTGGTTCATTCACACGAGGGTTGGGATTTGATAAAGTTAAGCCTTGAGTGAGAGTGAGAGCGGGTTTAATATTGAATTGCAAAGTGGTTTTTTCTTGACCAGTCTCTGGAGTACGTACATCGTAGTCATGCCAGAGCTGGTTTTTGAAGGTTGAGAAGAAAGCGCGGAATTTACCACTTTTTGTGAACGGAGCAGTTCGTGAGAAAGTTTTTTCTTGGCCAGCTGGTACTGTGCCAACTTCCATACAACCAAAGTCATGATTGCCATTATGCTCATCACGAACAATGAAACAAATTAGCTCATTGGCGTAAATGTCTCGATTGGAATGGTTTTTAATCTTAAAGCTGGCGGTGACTGGTTCATTCACACGAGGGTTGGGATTTGATAAAGTTAAGCCTTGAGTGAGAGTGAGAGCGGGTTTAATATTGAATTGCAAAGTGGTTTTTTCTTGACCAGCATTCATCATTTTGTATGAAATATTATTAGCTGGCGTATGAATAGTCGGCATTATTTGTTTAAAACTACGTACTTCATTTTTATCGAGCGTAATTGGAGTGGTTTGTGTGTTTCTTCTTACATTACCGTTTTGCAACTCGTAAAAGACGGGTGCAACTTTGGTTTTATATTGACTCATATTGGCAATTGAATATGACGCTTCAACTAAATCATTTGTTCGTGAGCCATTACTGACTGTAAAATTATTAATAATTGGTTTACTCTGGACAACATATTTATTAAAACAATAGTCTTGGCTATAGTTCAACTCACACGGTCTCCATATGTTTTCTCCCTTAGCAATACTACTAAGGAAAAATTGATATTCCCCTTCAAGATTTGCATCAAATATTTTTTCAATTAGCTTTGATTCGCCTGGCCTCAACGTCACGTCCCTGAGCATATAGTCGATATTTTTTGACAAAGCATCTCGTGCGGCAATACCAATGTAATCATAGTGAAAAGTTGTTTTTGTGTCATTTTTGACTGTAAAACTCACCTTAAGCTTATCACCAATAAACCGCTGACCAAATTCATCAGAAGAAGATACATTTAATGGCGAGGCCTTCACGGCATCCTGGGTCGACCCAAACCATTTCTTAAAATAAAGATAAAAATTACGATTACCATAAGCGCCACAATAAGCTTGTCCCCATCCAGCCGCTAACGCTCCAGCGTTTGGTTGATATGGAGTATAACGATACAACGCCGAAGTCGCTCGGTTTTCAATGTAGACATTAGAGCCACCACAAGCTTTATTCGGATTATATTGAATGAAGTTATTGCCAACTGGATAATTACTCCAACCACCATCTAAAACTGAGCGAAATAATTTAGCTGCCAATCGTACTTGATTTTTTAAGCCGTAATATTGTGCATCGCATGGTGCGGTATCTGGACAGCCAAAACCAGTGGCTGTACGATACTGAATATGATTTGGCCAAGTGTCGGTAACTAGGCTTTGTTCTTTTTCTAATAAAACCAATAACACTTGCGGATTGATACGATAATCTTGAGCCGCTTGCCAAATAATATGCGCCGCCGATTCACCATCAAATAAGTCATCGGCCATACATACGAAATGCCCGTCACGGATGTTATATCTAACATTCGGATAACGTTTAGCTTTGTTGATATCGCGGTCATTACAGTGATTTTTTGATTTCAAAAAAGCCTGAATCTGCGCCTCAGTCATCGTAGTGTAATTACCCATGACATAGTCGCTCATAATATTACCCGGTTTAAAGTTCGCTAAAGCCTGTGCCTGTTCTCTGTGATAAAAATAATAAGCACAAAACGATGCAACGATAATAATTGCTGTTATGATCGAGAATTTTAAACGTTTTTTACGGACCAGTCGTCTCATTAGATTTCCACCTCACTGCCGTTGATGATGCCGGTTTTATTATCGGCTTCGACTTTGATTTTGATTGACCATTTGCCAGCCGATAATTGTTCAAGTGGTATATCAAATCCCTGGCAAGTAGCTGATGATGGATTATCGATCGTCGGGGCGGTATAAGTCAGCGTTTTTGAGCCATTAACTAGATTCAAAGTACACTTGCCGGTAGTATGTAAAAATTGATTAATCGTCACGCGAATGGTGAGTTTTTTGGACTGAGTATTGACGGTTTTATTACTAATATAACCAGTAATATCGCTGGCTTGATTTGGATCCTGACCTTCATTTTGAATTGGTGTTTTTGATTGATCAGTTGCTTTGTGAGCGGTTGAATCGCTGCTATTTGGTGTAATTGGAGCTTGCTCAGAAGATTGTTTGGTGCTGTTGTCACTCGAGGCTGGTGTTTGAGTATTGTGAGCAGTTTTTGACTCAAATGGGAAAAAACTAAACACCTTCGCTAAGATGACATATGCGGAAATTAAAATCACTAGAACGATAAATATTTTACTAATTGTTTGTTTTGTTTTCATATAAACCTACTTTCAAAGCTAAATAATGACGCTGGTTAATCGTCTATTATTATAATGCTAAAGTTTATAATAGTCAATAAAATTAGTAGAGTACCAATAACTGCAACTTGCAGTCAATTTTAATTGTTGAGCTGTTGCGCAATATCATATGCCCAAGTCATACAATCTTCCATTGAACTATAGGTCCATTTACCGTAACGACCCGTAGTATATACATTTTGCTGTTCAAACTGTTCCTTAATAGAAGTAATTTTTTTATCGGTATCACCATTAATATGCACATATGCTGGGTCCATGATAATCACCGATTTATCAACTAGCTCGATTTCGTCATCTAAAATCTCAACTGCTCGTAAACCATCAAGGGTTTTTGCTAGCTCTTTATCAACATCAATCGAAGCGTCTTTTGAGAAGCCAATTTCAACGTATAAGCTCAGTTTATCTTGATTAAGAATATTGTCATAGAAGCCTACTCGATAAAAATTCAATGTTTTATCTGGGAAATATACCCAATGTTCTTGATTGTATTTTGATGATTTTTTATTGAATCCCAAATTAAAAACTAAGACTTTATTAAATGACATTTCCGAAAGAATCTGAGAATAATCATCACCCAATACTTCGAAAAACTGATTCAAAGGAGAGGTGTTGATTAAGTTTTGATAAGTAATCGTCGTTCCATCACTCAGCTGTGCAACTTTTTGCCCTAAATCGATTTTTTCAACCTTCACACCAGAGATAATACTATCTTGATCAATCTGAGCTCGCAATTTATCAATAAAATATTGAGTACCCTGCTTCAGATACAAAAAATGATCATTATATGTGACAGTTTGATTGTTTTTAAAATTCTTAATAATGTCCGATAAATTAGCATACGGAAAGAAACGACCCATCGCATCGCGGTCCAAGGTTGTTAAATTAGTTGCATACAGCTTTTCGTTATAGGGTTTTAAAAACTTCTCAGTAATTGCACCGCCGAATTTGCCATATAGCATATCCAAAAAGTTATCATAAGTTTCTTTTTCTTCTTTAAAAAAGAGATCATATACACATTCCAATAATTCATTTTTTTCTAATTGGTGAATGTTAGACTGAAAAGGATAATCAATTAATTTGCCCTTGTAATAAATTTTGGTAACTTTAGTTTGAGTGATGATTTCATCTTCTTCAACCAGACTTAAGAATAATTGCTTCATTTGTTCAGTTTTAAAATGATAAAAATGCCCAGCATAATCCCAAACATAATTTGGATTATGAATTGTGCGACAATAACCACCAAGTTCTTGTTCTTTTTCGACGATCAAAAAATCTTTTTTGAGATAATAAGCGGCTGTTAAACCAGAGATACCGCCGCCGATAATTAAATTTTTAATTTGCTTCATTTTTTTCCTTTCACTGTCCATTGTTTCTTCAAACTCGTCACTCCGCCAAAATCATGATCACTTAAGCTCCAATCATACTTTATGCCAAACTCACCAGCTGGATTGAAGTTCGCAATACGATATTGACAATCCTTTGACCATAACTCTACCGCCAAAAAATACGGACCAGGTGTTACATTTAATTCAATCTCAACCGAAACTTGGTTTTTGCCAAGTAAACTTGGCACACCTTCACGATTTGAGACAAAGTTCGCCACATGTAATCCATCTCGTCTAAATAAATCAATAGTTACACAGTCAGCTTTGAGATGTTTTTTCCATGAGATATCAACTTTGAGTTTCTCTTTTACTTTAAATAAATCTTTTTCTTTATTTGAAGTCGCATCAAGAATCCTTGTCGTCACACCACCATTATTATCATCAATCAGATGGCTCACTCGATCATAGATAAATTTTTCATTCATATTGCTATATTTCGCAGCCACCCGTAGTGGATCACCAATCGTATCGATTTTGCCATCTTTAATTAGCACAGCCTTATTGCAGAATTTCTTGACAGTACCCATATCATGAGTCACCAGCACGATCGTCTGACCGTTTGCTCGATACTCTTCAAACACCTCAATACATTTTCTCTGAAAAGCCTCGTCACCGACTGCCAACACTTCATCAAAAATCAAAATATCATTTTTAGCCTTAATGGCAATTGAAAATGCCAAACGCACTTGCATACCGCTCGAGTAGTTCTTCAGTTTTAAATCCATAAACTCCTCAAGTTCAGCAAATTCCACAATCTCGTCATACATTTGATTCATTTGTTGGCGTGAAAAACCAAGCAAAGCACCGTTTAAATAAACATTGTCTCGGCCAGACAATTCCGGATTAAAGCCAACCCCTAGCTCAATAAACGGCGTTAGATTGCCGTGCAGTTTAATTTCACCTTCATCTGGTGAATAAACCCCACAAATCGTTTTGAGCAAAGTTGATTTACCACTGCCGTTACGACCAACAATTCCGAAAAAATCACCTTTATTGATCGTAAAACTAATATCATCCAGCACTTTATGAACTTGTTTTTCGTTGCGTTTCCAGCCATTAACAATAATTTGTTTTAAAGAATTATTGTTATATTTAGGAATAATAAAACTCTTTTTTAGATGACAAATCTCAATTGCTGGTTCGGTTTTTTGATTTTTAGCCATTAGACGTTCTCCGCAAAATACTTTGATTTTTTCTTAAAATAAACACTTCCAATAATACAAATCGACGTAATCACCGCAAACGGGAAAATCGTTAAGCGTGGTCCAGCATTTGATGACCAAATCGTCAATACCTCTGGCGAATGTAGCAATGCATAACGAGCGTCTTGAATAATCTGCACCATTGGATTTAAGAAAAACCATTTTTGCAGGCTCGGTGAAACACTAACCAGTGGGAAAATAATCGCACTGCCATACATACCAGCCTGCAACAGAATTTCCCAGATATAAGAAATATCGCGAAACTTCACATAGAGCGTCGCCAATAAAAACGCCACACCGAGTGTGAAGATGAACAACTCCAATAAAACTGGAATTAATGTCAATAAATGCCAGTCAAATTGCACCCTTGATAATAGCGCAAACACAAATACTACCACGAGGCTCAGACCTAGATTAATCAACGCCGACACAGTCGAGGCAATAACGATTAGATAGCGCGGAATATTAATCTTGCGAATGAGCGACCCGTGCGACACGATTGAACTTGCACCCAAAATCGTCGCTTCTGTGAAAAAGTTCCACAGCATAATTCCCAGCAATAAATACACTTCATAATGTGGCACTCCTTTCGCGACCGGCCACACCACCGTAAACACGATGTACATAATTGAAAAAATCGCTAACGGCTTCAATAATGACCATAAATAACCCAAGGCTGAGCCCTGATATCTGACTTTAAAATCGGTTCGGACCATTTCACTGAGAATGGCACGATTTTTTTCATGTAAAAATCTCATAAATACGCTAGTTATTATAGTAGACGTTGTGATTTATTTCAAGTTTAGTTAAAATAACTTCATGACCAAAACTGATGTAATTTTAATTCGCAACGCCAACCAAGTTGATTTTGGCGGTGCTGAAAAATATCAGATTTTATTAGCTCAGGAATTGGCGCAAAATGACCTACATGCCACTATCGTCTCTGGCCATCAACAACTGCTTAATTCCGCCAAACAATCTAACCTACCGACCGTTAAATCGCCCTGGCTCAAACATCAAAATTTTGCTGGCTGGCGGATTATTTTAACACTACTGTATTTTTTATGGCAAATCCGCTTGTATTATTTCTACCAACGTTTGTTTAAAGCTTGCCGACCACAGATTGTCCATATTCACAGTCGTGATGATTTTATTGCTGGCACTTTAGCAGCGCACCACCTTGGCATCAAAGTCTTTTGGACAGATCACGCCGATCTTAAGCACATTCTCCAGAATACTCAAGTTCGCTTCAAGAATCCTATCGGTAAAACTATCTTAAAACTCGCCTCTAAGATTAATCGTCTAATTTTGATTTCTCAAAGTGAAAAAAGTGCCATTAGTCAACATGTCAAGAACACACATCCTTTCTGGCAAAAAACAATCATTATTCCAAATGGCGTTAACGATATCATCAGCACTAACAAACACCCAACTCACTATCAGCAGACTCAATCCTGTTTTACTTTTACCACATCTAGTCGATTAGTTAAAGATAAAGGCATTGCGGAAGCGATTACGGCTTTTAATTCTGTTCACAAAAGCCATGCCAATTGCCAGTTGTTAATCATAGGTGACGGGCCAGATAATCAAAAATTTAAAAAAATAGCCCAAGGCAATACCCATATCCATTTTTTAGGGTATCTTAATCAACCGATAGATACGCTACAATCAGTCGATTGTTTTTTGATGCCAACTTATCACGAAGGGCTTAGTTTGTCCCTAATTGAAGCCTGTATGCTGCAACTACCAATTATTACTACTAATGTTGGTGGAAATCCTGAAATCATCACCGATCAGCATAACGGTCTTTTGATTCCGCCTCGTGACGCCAAGGCGCTGGAACAAGCTATGCTTAAAATTATTAATCACCCCGACCTCGCCCGTCAGCTCGCTTCTCAAGCGCGTCAGACTTTTGAGCAGAAATTTAATTTTACCAAAATTGTGCATGATCAGATTATTCCCCTATATTTTTCTGAAGATGATACAATAAAATCATGAAACCAATCACTGCTCGCTTCAATCTCGATCCAGTTGCCGAACATCGCCTCTCAGGTGTTGGTGGCTATTCGAAGCGCTTGTTCGAGGCGCTTAGTCAACATCCAGGCTTCCAAACTGAAGGATTTTATTTTAATTTTCGTAATCAACGCCCTCAACCACAAACCACTCTTACAAATTATCGAGCGCTCAATTTTCCCCTAAAAATTTACGCCAAACTTGATAGTTATGGTCTACGTTTTCCTTTTGATCTGTTTTTAAAACCAGTTGATGTAACTTTTTTCCCGAATTTCGCAACCTGGCGTACCACTAAATCTAAATTGTCAATCACTACCGTTCACGATCTGACTTATCTATATTTTCCGGAACTGGTTGAAGCGAAGAATCTCGCTCACCTCCGTCGCGTTGTACCTCGCACGCTCAAGCACGCCGATCTCATCCTAACCGTTTCACAAGCCGTTAAAAACGAAATTATCAAGGAATTTCATATTAATCCCGATAAGATTTTAGCTCTGCCGATTCCCGTGAGTGACCTATTTCGAGACTTCAATCCCAAAACTACCACTGCCCAACTCCCAGCTGAGCTTCAGAATCAAAAATATATTAGTTTCGTCGGCAATTTTGAACCTCGTAAAAACCTGCCTACGCTGATTCAGGCTTATTTGCAACTGCCCAAAAATCTCCGCCAATACTATAAGCTCGTCATTGCTGGTAGTCAAAGTTGGAGTAATCAACAAGCCCAAGCTTTAATTGACGAGGCTAATCAGGATCGACCAACAATTTTGCAACTTTCTGGTTTAAGCGATGAGGAAATTGCCAATTTATTACATCATTCCAGCCTGCATATTTTGCCGTCTTTATACGAAGGTTTTGGTATGCCGATTGTTGAAGCCATGACTGTTAATACTCCAGTCATCGCCTCCGACATTCCAGTTTTACACGAATCCAGTGGTGGTTCGGCAGTCTATTTTAATCCTCACTCCGCTAGTGATTTGAGTCAAAAAATCACTCAAGTCTTAACTGACACTTCATTACAACAACGCTTAATTAAACAAGGCAAAATCTTCGCCAATAGCCTCAGTTGGCACGATAATGCTGACAAAATTCACCAGTCCGTCACACAGTTATTACAGTAATCGCATTCAACGATTCGCAACTTTAACTCTTTATGCTATAATAAACTTAAATAATTTATGAAAGTCAAAAAAGCCCTCATTATCCTTATCATCGCCTTGCTACTAGCAACGGTCACGGCAGTAGTTTTAATATTTACTTTACCCAAAAAACAACCAGCTCCAACTCAACCAACCGATAATTCCCAAACTAAATCTAATGATCCAATCGTTGATCCACTAGGTCAAAATGTGCTTGATTATCAACTCGAGGAAAAACCCGCACCACAGCTAGCCGATCCAAACGATGGTTATCCACGCCAATTAATTTTAAACCAATTCAACCGCTTGCCAAATGGTAATGTCGAAATTAAAATTCACACCGACCTCAAAAACACCAGCGACAAAAAAGCCACCTGTCGCCTGGTTTTAAATGGCAAGCAATATTTAACCGAAAAAGTCGAAATTAATAAACAGTTCGCTAGTTGCCGTCCGCTGATTGTCCACGAAAGCGACATCAAAAACGGTACTAATACGTATGAAGTTTTTTACCAAGCCAGCGATTACAAAGATCGTTACGCTGGTGAAATCGTCAAACGTCAATAGTCAAGTGTTAATAATAATTATGTCACTACTTAAACTAATTTAAAGCACTCTGAAAAAAATTATAAACCGCTGGTTGATCAGACTCAACGATATTAGCCGGTGTATCATCAGCCACAATTTTGCCTTTTGCTAAGAAAATCACTCGACTGGCCACATCCAGTGCAAACCGAATATCGTGTGTTACCACCACAACCATCATGCCCTCACTGGCCAAGCCTTTAATAATCTCCGCAAGGCCATCGACATTGGCTGGATCAAGCGCACTAGTCGGCTCATCAAATAACATTAAATCGGGATTTTTAGCCAGTTCTCGAGCAATTGCCACCCGCTGTTGTTGTCCACCCGAGAGTGATCCTGGATGCACGTCGGCTTTATCAAGCATCCCCAGTTTTTTGAGAATATCCTTAGCATTTTTAACTGCCAACTCACGCGGTTGCTTATCAACTTTCATCGGTGATAAAATAATGTTTTCTAAAACCGTCAAATGCGGAAATAAGTTAAACTGCTGAAATACCATTCCGATGTGATTGCGCATCTCGCGCGCTTTAGCATCACTCCGTAATAGATCAACCTCATTGAGCACCACTTTACCACTAGTTGGCTCCTCGATTTGATTGATACAGCGTAGCAAGGTGGATTTACCAGCACCCGAACTACCGACCAATGCCACAATCTCTCTTGGAGCCACTGCCAGATCAATACCTTTTAATACTTTTAAATCATTAAAACTTTTTTTAAGTTTGGTAATTTTAAGCGTCATTTTGAAGCCTCTTTTCTACGCGAGTCATTAATTTTGTAAAAATAGTCGTCAGAATTAAGTAAATCACCGCCGCCGCAATCAATGCCTCAAAAGCTGTAGCAGTTTGGAAACGAATATTGTCCGCGCCTCGCATCAAATCAGTTGCGCCAATCCAGCCCACAATTGAGGTTTCTTTTAGTAAAGTAATAAATTCACTAATCAAGCTCGGTAAGGCGACTTTCAGCGCCTGTGGCATGGTCACATACCAGATTGTTTGCGGATAACTCAAGCCCAGCGATTGCGCCGCCTCCCACTGACCCTTTGGTAAGCTCTCAAAGCCTGCCCGAATCAGCTCTGCCACATACGCACCCGAATTAATACCAAAAGCCAGCGCCGCCACGACCAGTTTTGGGATATTTTGATAACTACCAAACACCACATAATACATAATTAATAACTGCACCAAAACCGGCGTACCGCGAATCACATCCGTATAAAACTTCGCCAACCAAGCCAGTGGATTAAATTCCGACCATTTTCGGAGTCGTGCCGATGATGACTTTCGCCAAAACTTCAGCGGATAAACCCGCGATATTCGCATCAAAGCCACCGCTAAACCAATCACCACACCAATAATCGTCGATACCGCTGCCAAAAACAACGTCACGCCTAAACCTTTGACCAAATACATATAGCGCTGATCGCCCAAGAAAATATTCGCAAGGCTCATCTGTTCGCTCAGTGGTTCTGAAAAATGCTTTTCAATGAGCCGTTGATACGTCCCATCCTGACGTACACGCTTGATCGTAGCATTCACCGCCTCAAGCAACTCAGTTTGATCTTTGCGCAGAGCGATAGCGTAATTCTCTTCCGATAATTTGGCATCGAGCATTTTAAGGTCGGGATTGGTCTTGATGTAAGTTTCAGCTGGCGCATTATCGAGTACCGCCGCATCAATACGTCCACTACGCAGTTCTTGCAACACCGCCGGTACCGCCGAAAACTGAACTTTAGTTACTTGTGGTAAATGTCCAACCACATTGTCGCCAGTCGTACCGAGCTGAACACCAACTTTTTTACCAGTTAAATCATCCTTGCTAGTAATTCGCTGATCATTATCGCGCACCACAATCATTTGACTAGCTAAATAATAAGGGTTGGAAAAATTCACATTCTGGGCGCGCTCCGGCGTCACACTCATGCCAGCAACTGCTATGTCGATCTTGCCAGCTTGCAAGGCTGCAATCAGACCGTCAAAGTTCATTTCCTCAATCACAAGCTGACGGCCGGTGTCATTGGCAATTTCCTGCGCCAAATCAATGTCGAAACCAACAATTTTACCACCCTGACGGTATTCAAAAGGCTTAAATCCTGGATCGGTACCGACGACTAATTTTGGTTTAGCTGGCCCTGATGGTCGCGCTGGATGTAACACTAGCCAGCCAACTGCCGCTCCAATGATAATTACTAAACTTAAAAATAGACTTAATCGTTTTTTCTGCGCTGTCATTACTACCTATAATAAAGTTTATGGTTAAAAATGGCAAGTTATTTATATTTACTTTATCCATTTGCTACCTTCGTTGTTATTATTACAATATTGTAAAATTAACCACTATTTTAAACATTAACTCTTTAAAATAGCCACTTTGTCGTCATATTTAGTCATTATTCAGTCCAGAAATCGCCCGCATCATTGACTTTTTTAATTAAACATTAGACAATGGTCTTGCACACAAAATCACATAAAAACATGCAAAAAAGGAGAATACAAAAATGAAAAAAATTATTAAATATACAAGTATCGTGTTGACTTCAGCTGCGATTGTGGCTTTGCCGGTTTTTTCAGCCAGCGCTGAAACCTCAAACACCGTTATTACTGCTAATATCGGTTCAACTATTTCGGTTCAATCAACCAGCAACGTTGCTTTGAGCATCAACCCAACCGCTACTCAAGCTAAAGCTTCAAGTGGTAAAGCAACTGTCACTGTATCAACCAACAATGCCACTGGTTATAACCTGAAAATTGGTATGAACGGAGCTGATCGTAACTTAAACAAAGCTACCGACAACATTACCGCACACGCTGGTACCCTAACTGCACCTACCGCCCTCGCTAACAACACTTGGGGTTACCGAGTAGAGAACGTTGGTGGTTTTAACGCTGGTAACGTTACTCCAGAAAACAACGTTAATGACCTAGCTGGAACTTTCGCTGGCGTCCCTGCCCAAAATGCCGAAGATCAAATCAAAAACCACAACGCGGCTGTTCAAAGCAACACCACCGATGTGCTATTTGGTGCAAAAGTTGATGCTACCAAACCAAGTGGCGCTTACACCGGCACCGTCGTATTTACCGCAACTGCTAACTAAGGATTAATCATATGAAACAACCTCTTCAGACTATCACCGTTATTTTGGCCAGCATCGCGTTAACCGTGATTTCAGCTCTAGCTATTAACTTACCAGCTTCAGCTAACACCAAACTAACCGAGCTTGCTGTCTCCCCTGCGAAAGCCACTCCTGAACTTAAAAAAGGACAAACTTACAATGGAGAGTTCACGGTTTATAACTCTGGAGAGGTTGATTTAAAAGTTAAAGTTTCGGCCTCACCATATGATTCATCCTATGGGGGTTATAAACTATCCTCATCAGATAATAATCGCAGTTTAATTCACAAGTGGATTAAATTTGACAAATCAGAAATTGAAGTCAAAGCTAAAAGCAATACTGTCGTAAAATACACCATCAACACACCAAAAGACATTCCTGATGGCGGGCAATATGGCTTAATCAGTGTAGAAACCATCAATAATCAACCAGTTCAAGCTTCGGGAGTTGCCACCGTCCTACGCCTCAATATGCTAGTTTATGCCTCAACTGACGGTCAGAACCACTACAGCGGTGATTTAACTGATGTTAAAATCCCATTCCTGAATATCGGCTCAAACAACAACTTCTCATTCAAAGCCACTAACACTGGTAATACTCACTACGAACTAAATTCAGAGTTTACCATTAGTGATATGTTTGGCAAACAGAAATTATCGATGCAAAAAAGCGATTTAGCTTTACCCGGTCTTGACAAAACCATTACTTTTAACTGGGATCGTTCACCACTTTTTGCCTTAGTTAAAGTCCACCTCAAAGCCAACGGTCTTGATAAAAAAATTGATGAAACCAAAACCGTGTTATTTGTCTCACCAGTTTTCTTCATCATCCTTGCTACAATTATCGTAATCTTAGGAGCAACTTATGTCGCTAATAAAAAACTTAAATACACATATAAAAAATAACGGATCAATCCTCACGGTAATTGTTGGTGGCGCCGTCATCTTAACACAGGCTCTTATCTATCAGGTACCACAAGTCTCCGCAAGCGATACCGTGATTAACACGCAAGTCTGCCAAGGTGGCCAAACGACTGTTAATATGCCGTCAACAACACCAGCTAACGGTGCTTCGATTAACACTAATCATGTTAATTATAAAATTCAAACCGATTGGGCAAATTTCTTAACTGTCAAATTAAATGGTCATCAGGTTTTTAGTCAAGCTGTTGCTTATCAAGCGGGCGTTGAAACCACTGTTCCACTCAGCAACCTCTTGCCATCACCGCAAACTAATACTTTAACCATTGAAATCAAAGGTGGCTGCCCAGAACAGACTATCACGCGCACCACTCAGCTAACTTTTCTAGCAGATGTCTTAAATTATGCTACCAAAAGCACCAAAAATCGCTCTCCTGAACTCACAGGTGAAGTCAATAATCCCGATCTTGAAGTACGGGTTCGTATCAACGGCTATAGTGGCTTTTTCCGCGCGATTAATCATCGTAATGGCCGTTGGACCTTGCCAGCTGGTACAATCGCACCAGATTTAGCTGATGGTACTTACGATATCCAAGTCGAAAGTTTTGACTTAATTACTAATCAAATAATCCAAGTCAGGAACTACCCAAACGGTCTTCGAATCGACAACGTAGCACCAGATGTAACTTTTAATCCTCAAGCTGAATATGACAATCGTAGTCCGGAACTTACCGGCACCGTCAACGAACCGAATACTACGATTGAAATTACCATCAATGGCCACACTTATACCGCCACTAACGATGGTCCAAGTAGCTGGAAATTACCAGCCGGCGCGATCAAGCCCCTAGCTAATGGCGAATATGAGGTAATCATCAAAGCCACCGATTCAGCTGGCAATGTCACCGAGATTCGCTCACGCATTAAAATCAATGCCAAAAACTCTTTCGGCTTCTTAATTGCACCGAACACTGGTTACTTACGAATCGGCCAAACCAATATTCCGAGCTGGCTCATTTATCTCATCATTATTGCCACTATCAGCACAATCGCCGTTAAACGTAAATCTACCGCCAAAGCCTAATTCTTATCCATGCATGTCATTCATAAAATCACCTTGAGCTCGAGGTGATTTTATTGTTAAAGGCCATAATTAATCCTTCGGCTTTTTGTCTCGGGCTAAAATATTGGCGATTTTTAAATCAACTGGTTTCGTCAGAAACTGCTTAACCCGTGAATCCGGAAAGGCTTTAATCAAACGGCGATAGCGACGGTTTACAGTAGCTAATACCTCGTCTTGCGTACGCTTCAAATCAGCCACTTCGGCGATAGCAGTTTTGCTGAGACCATACAGTTTTTCACCCAAACCATCTGAAATTTGGCGCATCCGCTGATCAATTTCATCGATAACCAACAGCTGTTTCTTGAGCTTGATCATTTGTTTAATGGTTGCAATAATATCCGCCAATAACGCCACCAAAATCAAACCAAGAATGATTAGACCAGCACGACTCATCAATTGCGGTGCCACACTCATTAGCATTGGCTGAATAATTTTCACCATAAACACGCAGGCTAGACCCCAAATCAACGAAAATTCCAAACAAATATAACCACCAATATTAAACGGATAATCGCTATAATCCCACCAGCGTTGTTTAAAGAAAATACCCATCAACCATCCAGCGGTCAACTCTAAGGCCGAGCAGAGCAAAGTCGCCACTAGAAAGAGCCCAAACAAACTGCTAGCAAATGGTGCCGTCACCCACAGCACCAACAAAGCTCCAAAGCCATAAATTGGACAATACGGACCACTCAAAAATCCGCGATTAATAAAAATACCTCGACTGGCAGTAGTATAAATCACTTCCACACACCAGCCAATAAAGGCATAAATCACCAACAACCATAAAATTAGCTCCAAATTCATGATGATTATTATATCATATGGTTGGTGGTTGCTTGGAACGATAATCACAACCATATTCCCAGTTGGTACAGCCATAAAATTCCGAAAACGGCCCTTGACGCTTGATAATTTCACCATGACCACAACGCGGACAGCGAATGGCGGTTCGATCGTGATTGTTTAATAATGGCTCTAATTCTTTAATAAATTTTGACTTGCGGTATTTGTTAGTAATAAACACCACCGCTTTTTTGGCTCGCGTCATCACTACATAAAACAACCGCCGTTCCTCGCCATCTGGAAATTGGTCACCGCTACTCAGCACTAGACTGAGAATTGGATCATCACTTTTGCCGGACGGGAAGCCATATTTACCACTGTTGCAATTTAAGACAATCACATAATCCGCCTCAAGTCCTTTTGATTTATGAGCGGTAATAAACTGTAAATTAGCTTGCTGACCACGCCACTGTCCATCAGTTATTAGATAAGTCGCCGTCGCCTGTTGATAATTGACTCGCAGGCAGTGATTTCGCCCTACAATGCGTTTTGTAAAATCAAAATTATACCGCCCAATCAGATAAAAACTATCATCAGGTCGAGCTCCGTCAGCTAACAATTGTTTCATTGCCTGAATGACTGCTTCGGTATCATCATCGGCGGTTGATTCAATAATTTGGTAGCTGGTTGGTGGTTTGTCGGCAGGTGCGACCAGTTTTTTCGGTAATTGATGGGGATTTTTTAAAATAAAATCAGAACTAAGACTAATCAATGGCTGATTGAACCGATAGGTAGTTTCAATCCGCAGTAAAGCTGTCGCGCCAAAATAACGCTCAAATTGTGAAAATAGCGTGATATCACTGCCGGTAAATCGAAAAATCGACTGCCAATCATCGCCCACGCAGTAAAACTTAACATCGGGATTTTGTTGACGAATCGCTTGTAAAACCTGATACCGCCCAAACGATAAGTCCTGAAATTCGTCCACAATCACATATTTAAGCGGACAACGATATTGCCCGCTCGCCAAATAAGTTGATGCCTGATTAATCATATCACTAAAATCGATCGCTGATTCTGACGCTAATTGCTCCTGATATTTAGCATAGATTGGCTCAAATAATTCTAAAAATAACTCCGCTCGACGCCTCAGAAAACCGTTTTGCGGTTTGGACTGGTTTAAACTTCGCACCTCGGATAATTGGTAATTATTGGATTTTAGCAGTGCCAAAAAAGTCTGCACCAAACTCATCAAACCATCGACTTGGTCGGCACTGGTTTTTTGGATTAACTGCCACTGCTCAAAAGGCGTTAGTGGCTTCAATGTCACGCCCGAACGCGTCAATTCCCGCTTTAAATGTTCAATCAGTTTCCCATCATCAAATTGATGTGAATAAGTTTCAATCATATGCGTTTGATACTGACGATGCAAACGTTTTTTCCAGTGATAACTAGCTTGGTAGCGTGCCGTCGCTTGTGCCTGCGTTTCACCAGGCTTCGCAAAAAATGCTGGAACATTACCTCGTTTATCCATCCCAAAATGTTCCAAATAAATCACCTGTCCATCATCGGTAGTAATCGTAAAATCTGGCTTATAATTCTCGCGAAATGGTTGCTGACGGGCGCTAGCTGACGACGCCATTGGCGGACGATATAATTGTTCATACTGATACTCAACCTGACGCAAAGTTAGGAAATTCGCAATTTGACACTCCTCAATACTTTTAACAACCTCATTTTTGAGAGTTTGTCGAGGATGAGTTTTATTAGTTTTATCGGCATATTTTTTGGTAATTTGTTTTAAAGTGGTGAAGTTTTGATCTTTTAAATATTGGATATATTCACCCAAAGTTTTAAATTCAAATTGCGATTTCGGGATTTTAAAATAATACAGCAAAAAATGATTCAATTTCGCCAAATACTGCGGATCAATATCTACTAACTCCCGCACAAACCGCCGAAACACCGCCTCATCATTCGCTTCGCTCTTAATTCCAACTCCACCCTGAACTTGACGAATTACCCTTAAACCAAATTTATGAAAAGTCTGTGGCTCAATTCCTGGCACAGCAATTCGTTGACGCATTTCCTCAGCTGACTTATGCGTGAAAGAAATCGGCAAAATCTGCTCCGCCGGCACACCCATCACCTCCACTAAATATTTAATTTTCGCAACGATCGTCAGAGTCTTGCCCGAACCAGCACCCGCCACCACTAGAGTATTATCTTCATCAGTAATCACTGCTCGCTGTTGTTTTTCATCCAGAGGAAACTTCGTCGCCTGCGCAAAAAACTCCGCCCGCCGTGTCGTTTCCCGCTCAACAAACTGCTGATTATGGCGCTGACGATACTTTTCGAACCGCTTTTGTAGCGCTTTTAACCGCCAATAATGACATACCTCCCACGGTCGCAAACACAACCTTAGCCACACTAGCCAGCCTCGCGGATAGTACACACTAATTTCTGCCCACAAATCGACTGCTTGTTTATGACAAATAAAACTATCCGTCATTAATAATTGTCGCGCCTGTTTTAGAAGCGCTCGGTATTTTGCCCGACCCTGTTTCATTAAAACCATCTTACTAAAAAAGCTAGTTAGTCGCAACCATCAAACGTTAGTTTACTTTAAAAACCAGCCCTGTAAAATACAAGACTGGTTTATTGATTGCAAATTAGACGGATTATTGGCGACGGCGGCGGGCAGCGATAATCCACCAACCCGCACCAGTCACTACCGTACCACCACCGATAATCGCGAACCAAGTCGTAGGCGATAGATACTTAGTTTGATTACCGTTATTGTGTGACTGTTGGGTCGTATTCTGGTTATTAGACTGAGCAGAATATTCACGGACTGTTACTGATGACTGTGGAGTAGCTTGTTCAACGGTGGCTTTATCCTGAGCGGGCGCAGTGGTTGCTTGTGGACGCTCCACATCACCTAACGGATTGATTCGCTGACTACCTTGGTTGTTAATTAAACCACGAATTTGCTGTTTGACGCTTGGAGCTGTTTGTTGCAAGTTGAGAGCAACCGGCGCCTCTGATACTGAAGCCGAGGGCTGAGTTGATTGCGGTGATACTGATGGTTGCGACTGACGAACAGTTGATTGACCTGCCTGTGGCGCAACTGATGGCTTAGCCTCAGCGGATGGTTTAGTGTCAGAAGCCGATGGCTGAACGGTCGAATGAGCAGGCTTTTTTGACTGCAAGTGTGGTTTGACTTCAGGCTTTTTGTTAGTTGTTTCTGATGGTTGCGAACCAGACGGTTGAGAAGTGGATGGTTGCGCTGGAGTTGGTTTTACTGCCTCAGGTTGCTTCTCTGGAGTTGATTCAGATGTTTTTGGTTTGGTAGCTGGTTGCGACTCTTCAACCGATGGAGTTGATGTGGACGGAGTAGGTGTTACTGGTGCTTCAGTTGACTGTTTTTCAGTTTGCGCAGTATCTTTTTCTTTATCTTTATTCACATCAGGTTGTTTTGGTATCGTCATATCTGGCTTTTTATTAACTGATGGTTGAGCTGGCTGATTTGGTTCTTCAGCTGGTTTTTCTACAGATGGAGTAGGTTGCGGTTGCTCAACTGGCGCCGTTGCCACTGGCGGCTGAGGTTGAACCGGTACCAACCGACGTTCGATTGAAGTTAGAATCGCTTCCAGCGATTGCTCCATGTTAGAGAAACCGACTTTTAATTCTTGCGATTTCTGACGAACTTCAGCTAAGAGAGTTTTGATTTGGTCTTTATGACCAACCGGAATATCAGCTGGCACGCGACGGAACAAGCTACGGTATTGATAACGAGTTTGGACCTCATATTGTTGAGCATTAGTATCACGCTGTTTAATTTTTGCAATTGCTACTTGCAGAGTTTGCGCCGTAGCTTTAATATCAACAGCCGATGGATTGTTTTCAATTTGTGCCAACATCGTCTGCAACTCTTGACGCAACGATGGATAATGCAGTTGATCCTGGTCTACTTTAGCATTGTTAATCAAGCCTTTTAGGGCGGTGGTAGCAACTGCTAATTCCGTGCGATCAGTCTGATTAGTAATTTCTTTGACCAGATTAATTCGACGCATGTCAGCTTCGACCACGTTTTGAGCAGTAGCACCTAAACGTGTATACATCCAATCAGCACGCTCACGAGCTTTTTCATCCTGATCATTGATCGTGGTTAAATCTTTATTCAAAATAGCCTGATGCTGATTACGGAAGTCTTGGACTCGGCGCTCAACTAGCACTTGGTTTTTAATCTTAAACTTTAAGTCATTAGCTCGCATCATCAAATCATAACTGAGCTGATCGTAAGCCTCACGCGCCCGACCTTCTACCAGCGCTGTTTCAGCTGTTTGAATCAAATTACTTAAAGCAGTCGATTCTTGATATTCGGCATCTTCTAAGCGATCGATGAAATCCTTACTATCAGCCACCATTTTGGTCAAAATCAGCTTCGAGTTAGCACCGTCGGCTTTCATCTTTTTCTCAAGCGCACGCATTTTGCCTTGTTCTTCCATCAACCAATCACGTGCTGTTCGTGGCAACAATTTCAATGCTTGTTTTGCATGGTGTAATTGGCGATTAGCAACAGCCACATCTTGACTGTTAATCACTTCTGCAAATTGCTGACGATACAGCTGAACGCTCGCTTGATCTTGATCGAGAGCCTGCAATTTTTTCGTTAAATTAGTTTTTTCAGTGCTGAGCTTGTTTATCACACTCACAGGCAACGCCATCAAGTTATAGTAAGCGCGGGCTAAACGATGATAATCATGCGAAATAGTCGTCAATTCGTCTTTAAAATCCTGTCGGAATTGGTCAACCAACTCATTATCTTCCGCCTCAAACGCTGACGCAGGTGCGACTTGGTCGCCAGCTAAGGTTTGACGTTTAGCAAATTCATCACTCAACTGATGATAGCGCTGTTCAAATTCTCGCAATTTAGCACTGAGCTGAGTAACTTTTTGCTCGTTAGTGCCAGTTAGATTGTTATCCAAATCACCTAACCAAGTAATCATCGAAGCTAATTCAGTTTCGTCTTGTGCTTGTTTAATCTTATTTTTTAGGGCTTGATACTTTGGCAAGAAATTATCAGTCACCGACTGGCGCAAACGCTCCAAGTTGGCATTAATTGTCTCTTGAGCCAACTGTTGAGCAGCTTTTTCAGTAGCCTCACGCGTGGTGCGAATCCGTAGTTCAGCGCCCGCCCCAAAGTGATTTGAGCCTTTGAGAATCTTAAACTTAATGTAGCGCGCCTCAACTGGTTTCGAGAAGTTAATATTAACTGCCTGACGAATATTACCTTGGTAATTCATCTCAATCGGCTGATTACCGATTGGCGTGAACGGCGTTTCCAGAATCGTCTTACCGTCAGTGGTATCGATATTACCGTTATAATAAGCCACCTCAACTTGCAACGCTCGACCATTATCCGCGCCATTTTGGCGTGGGACATATTGTAAACCAGTCACTGGATAGCTTTTATTAAGCTCAATAACGATTGTTGGCTGAGTATCACCACGGTTATAACTTGAGTGCCAAATTGTATTAACATCACCGTCAATTAAATTTTTCGCACCTTCGTTATGTTCCGGCATCTGGCTAGTAGCGTGCTTAATGCGCAAATTTTGTTTAAACACAAAGTCAAAGTTATTATCCAGATGATTATCGGTAAAAGTCAATTCCACTGGATCGCTGGCATAAGTCGTACCCGAACCTTTAACGCGCACTTGAATCCGCACATTACCTGCCAAATTCGGCTGAATCGCTTCATAATCTATCCAAGTCTGACCATTGTCATAAGAATATTCCATCGTATCATTGATACCGATAATATAATTCTCTTGGTCATTAATACGCAAACTTGGAGTTTGGGCTTTTTTGAAATTAATTGTCAACGGATAACGAGAACCGCGCACTCGCAATTTCAAACCATATTGCAAATTAATCGAGTTAATTTCTGCAGAAGTAAGTTGATGGTGAGCATTTTTGATTGGTGACCAAGTTTGACCGTTATCGAGTGAATATTCAGTGTCAGTCTGCCCGCCGACAATCTGATTGGCGTGCTCATCACTCAGGCTAAATTTACCTAAATAATTACGCGCTTCAGTAATCTTCTGGCGGTGATGTTGAGGACTAATCGAGTCACTACTTACTCCAGGTAAGCGCTGAGCCTTACTCATTGCTTCAATATATTTGGCGTAATATTCGTTCAAACCTTTGCGGGAGGTAATTTTCGCCTTAATTGGCTCTAGTCGCTTCGTCATTGGCACTGGATGACGATAGAGATTTTCCATCATCAAATGCGCCAATTCGACATAATGATATTCACTAACATTACGCGCTTGATACAGCTCAAACAAACTCTGGTAAGCCGGCAAAAATAACGGATTAAGTTCAATCACCTGTCTTAAAGTTGCTCGTTTAGTCTGATAATCGGTCAAATAATGCGTATGATCATAAAGTTCGCGGGCGCGGTCATAATGAGGTTGCTTCAACGAGTCAGCTGCGATATGACTAAAGCTACTTTCATAATTCGCATCACGAATCGTTGGTGAATAAGGATTGCCACTGGTTTCACCCCAGCTCGAAATCCAGTTATTACCTTGCCAATTATGATTATCATCGAAATAAATCACCGCCGCGTGACCTGGTTGCCCGACTAAGATACCTGGCACACCAAAGGCATTAAGTGCCACTGAATCAAATTTTGACACCGTACCACAAACACCACCATGTTCGATCACTTCCGCCAGACTTGGGAAAAAGCCATAGAAATTCGCACCGTGAATACTGTCACCAAAGCGGTTTTTATCAGTATAACGAATGTAGCGGTAGGTGGCATTACTCAAATCGCTGTTAGATTTTAGCAGATCAGGATGCTCTTTTTTAATCTTTTCGCGCAACCATAAAATATCTTCATCAGTCGCTTCCGCCTTCACTACCGTTGTCATGTAGGCAGTGTCTAGTTCGTTAAAAATTGGTCGCAACTGACCCTTCACTCGACTCAAATTACGAAACATACGGTAACGACTAATGTGGTTAACTTCTTGCGCCCAGTCCGCCCAAAAACGTACTTTACCCGAGAAAGCCGTCGCCACTGCGATAGCGATTTTCTTATTTAAACTATCAGTGCGAATGGTTGGATCATAATCATCAAGTGACTTGAGAATTGACAAAAATCCCAAGCCAGTGCCGTAAGGTTTCTCAGCTTCATTTGACATTGCTAAGGCATCAATATCGTTAAAAAACCAGTTATTAAACACCTGATTGCCATCGGTTTTGACGAAATAATAGTAATCCATCACTCCCACGCGACGCAGTAATTGTGCTTGTAGCATCGTTAAACGGCTAGTCTGGTCATGCGGTGCCGTCGCTAAATTAAACTGAGCATTGACCCGTCGTTCTAGCTCAGCTTGACTAATCATATCTTTTAGATCACCGGACACGAATTTCGCGTCAGCTAGCACAGCGTGGTCTTGGGTTTTTTCACCCAAATGGTCGATTTTAATCTTTAAACGTTTACGATTTTTGATATCGAGAACGATTGGCTTAGTTTGAAAATGGCCAATCGATTCAGTCGTCGCCACCAAATCACCATCCAGATAAAAGTCGAATTTCAAACGACCTTGGCTTTTATTCGCCTGGATACCAGCAAACGCCCGAAATAGCGTCTTGCCTTCAGCATTTGGCTTGCCCAGATCATAAATCAGCTCGGCATCAGCGTGCGCGAAGATACCTTTTGGATAAGATTGAGGCTTGAGCGATACCGGATGATTAACCGTAATTTGCTGGTAATCTTCCTTGGCATTCTCAATCAATGGCTGGTCGACGCGATAGCGATCCCAACCTACCCGCTGACTTTCGGGTTTAATATCACTTAAATAAATCGCATTCGGGTCGAGATCTTTACTTTTTGCCCCAGTGGTCAGCATATTCCAACCGCCCAGGATAATCAATCCCGCTAATAAAATCACCGAAATCTTTCGTAAATTATCTTTGTTCATTTTTTCCTCTCAAAATTTGAAAATCAATCTTTTCATTATAGCACAAAACGCTTATAAATTCAAGAGGTAATAGTCATAATGGCCATTAAACTCGCCAATCATTAGGTGTAGATTTGGCATAATCGTGCATACCAATAGCGCCAAAATGTTTCTTGGCGCAAGCAATTTTAGCAAGCTCCTGCTCGCGTTCACCCGCCTCTCAATGGCTTCATATACCTTTCCTTTAGCCCTATTATACCCCCCTTTTTTTAAGACAAACTTTATGTATTGTACGCCCATGCAATAGGCAACGCAAAGTTGCTCGTCAAGACACTAAAATTACGCTATACTACTACAAAATAAACGAAAGGGTACCAAATGATTTTTGCCAAAAAACTTAAACAATTACGTCAACAAGCCGGTTGGTCACAAGAGCAACTAGCCGATCGACTCAACGTTACGCGACAAGCAGTTGCTAAATGGGAACGAGGTGCTGGCTTTCCAGACATAGACAACGTGCAAGCTCTGGCAAAATTATTCAACACTAGCGTGGACGAGCTGCTCGACTACACGCGAGCAGGACTGGCTTCGGCTATGCGCGAACCTATTGATCTTGACGCCTATCCGACAGATACGAAAGGATATTCAGCATCCGACCTGGCAGTTGCAGACAAATTTGCCGACGCCGATCATATTGAATCGCTAAATCGCTACCGACGACTAACGTGGTGGCAAAAAATCATCGACTTTTTCGTAGGAGCTGGAACGTTTGATATAGCTTTTTCTGGTGAAGCTATTGAACAACTTAAAGGCGACAGACGCTATTATCTGGTTGAAAAATCCGGTCGCTCATGGATCGTCGAAGTCACAAAGACATACATTGAACGACGAGAGCTAGCCGAGGCTTTCCCTCGCAAAGAATTGGCGGTTGGTGATTATATGTATCGGCGCAGCGGGTTTATTATAAAATTATTAAATAAACATGCTCGGCATTAGACATCTCCAACCATAGTCAACGCCTGCCGCAAATTCCGCACTGGCGCCACGTATGGTACATCAATTTCTGCAAAATGCTGGCGGGCAGCAGTAATAGTCTTGTGAAGCATAAAGTTACCTACATCAGCTCTTTTTATCATTAAATGGTTCAATTTTTCGTAACAATTGGGATAAATCTTGAGTTAGAATAGCCTTAATCTCATGACCATCAACTTCAACTGTCACTAGTCTTACGCCAAACTCATTTGGTATGTTTAATTGAGTGCGTATAAAATCACTGTCTTGAATACTAACGTTTTCGAGAACCTTGATTTTTGGTTGCACTAATCCATTACTCTCGAGAGTTTTTAATATTTTATAAGGCATGGCTGCTTTTTCATATTCATATTCTAAACGCCCCATAGTTGAAGCGAGTAGTAGCGAAAAAGTAGCGAACATACTTAAGAAAAAAATTGGATATATAATGTACTGAACATAAGGTTGCCACCGTAACTCTCTCGCAACAAAGAATAGTATAAGTAGGGCGGTAGATAGGATTATCAGAGCCCATACCATATGGTGCAGTCTGATATATCCAGGATATACAGAGCCTCTTTTTTTTACGGGAATCATAATCATTTTATGGTTCTCGATTATATTCCATGATAGCGGAATACCTATGATGATAGTAAGTACTGTTATAGGCACGACAAACGATGTGCCAACGAAGTATTTATCTAGCTCTGATTGACCAAACAGAGGAATTATGGCTGCTATAAATGCAGCAACCAAACCCAGGATGCTTATTATATAACATTGAATAACCCCTGTTAGCAATAGCTAACCACTAACACTTTATAGATCGGTTTCAAAAGCCGATCTTTTTTCATTCCGTGAGGCAGAAGAACTCTATGTATCAAGTTCTTGGCTTCACGCAGATGAAACAAGCCTGAGCAACGAACAACTGAGCTGGCACGCGACGATTAATGCGGCCACCAACGTTTCTCAGTCCGGGAACAAACTGCGGTTAATAAACTAACCAAAGGAGCAGAAATGCAAAAACTACTCAATAAAAGTATCACTATCAAGCAACTTATCAGTTGGGTAATTGGCTTACCAAGCGCACTAATTGTCGTTAGTGAATTAAACGACTTAACTTACTGGTGGGTTCAATTCGCAGCCATGGGATTATTAATTGTAATCCTCAAATGGAATCACGCTTTTGACCAAAACCAAGAACAATATCAACCTAAGTTAAATCAACGAAGGAGTTTTTGATGAAATTATTCAAAAAACCAGAACTACCGCTCGTCTCATTCGATGACGAAAAGAAGTTGACTATCGAATGGCTACGCAATCTCGATTCCAAAGAATATGACAAGGTTTTAAAGATCGTCGAAATTCGCCGTGAGGCCGACGAAAAAGTCAAGATTGTTGAGTTAGGTAGTAAAAAAGCCGTGCGTGAATCTGAAAAAGAGGAACGAAACGAAAAAGAGTTCGAAAAAGAGCTTGATGAGCAAATTGCCAAAGAATTTATAATGGAACGAATTGTATTATCACACTCAGCCATCGTTTGCTTCCTA
>CAURNU010000004.1:0-118425 GCA_963526735.1 uncultured Candidatus Saccharibacteria bacterium | reverse complement strand
CCCAACCATCCGGCAACTACCAAGCCACCATGAAGTTTGAAGTAGTGGGGAATTAGGGTATAAAAATCTCCGATTAGCACTCTTGCTATTCAAGTGCTAATTGTGCTAAAATAACACTATGGCAAAACAAGACTATTATGAAGTTTTAGGCGTTGACAAAAACGCTTCTGATGATGAAATTAAGAAGGCTTTTCGTAAGGCGGCCGTCAAACATCACCCTGATAAAGGTGGTGATGAAGCCAAATTCAAAGAAATTAACGAGGCCTACGAAGTTTTAAAAGACAAGGATAAACGTCAGCGCTATGACCAATTCGGTCACGCTGGGGTCGGCAATGATGGTGGTGGTTTCTCAGGCAATCCGTTTGAAGGATTTTCGGGATTTGGTGGGCAAAACGTCCATTTTGACTTCGGTGGTGGTGATTTTGGTGATATTTTCTCGAGTTTTTTCGGTGGCGGACGCGAAGCTAGTCGCGAAAAACGTGGTCGTGATGTTGAAGTACGTTTGGATTTAGAGTTCACTGAAGCGGTCTTTGGTGTTGAGAAAAAAATCGAGATTGAAATCGAAGACACTTGTGACCACTGTAAAGGTTCGGGCGCTGAGCCGGGCTACGGTCATTCGACTTGTCCAACCTGTAAGGGTGCTGGCCAGATTAATCAACCAATTCGCACGTTGTTTGGCGTAATCAACCAAACACAGACTTGTCCGACTTGTCACGGTACTGGCAAGGTTCCCGAGAAAAACTGCTCAGTTTGTGGTGGTAAGGGTACGCGTCTCACCTCCAAGGTGATTAAAATTAAAATCCCAGCCGGTATCAGTGACGACTCGACTATTCGCTTACGTGGTCGAGGTGAGGCTGTAGCTGGTGGTGAATTTGGTGATTTATATGTGCATATCAACGTGAAATCACATAAAAAATTCACCCGCGAAGGCAACATTATCTTATCGCGTGAGGAAATTGATATGGTTGATGCGGCGCTGGGCACAGTGATTGATGTTGAAACAGTTGACGGTGTAATTCAGATGAAAGTACCAGCTGGTACACAATCGGGCGATGATTTTAAACTCTCAGGCCATGGTGTGCCGAGCCCAAATTCTGATCGACGCGGTCCACATATTGTTAACATTGTCGTTAAAACCCCAACACGTCTCAGTAAAAAGCAAAAAGAATTACTAGAACAGTTTAAAAAAGCTCAACGTAAGGGATTTTTCGGTTGACTTTTTAGCTAAAAAATTGTATAATCCACAGCGATATTAATTAATTCTAGCTGAAAGGGTGCATTGAGCGGTTATGGAAAAACGAACACCAATTTTAGGATTTTTTCGCGAAAGAAACAATACCGAAGAATTTAAGTTTAAAGCGCCATTTTATCAACAAGCTTATCACGAACTGTTAGAAATGCTTGAACAGCGAGGCATTTATGTGGCGGTTCTGATGGGACAGTCGAGCTATCTAGGCCAGGGGCGTTTTGCGAAGCATTGGGTGCAGGTTAAACGTGATGGACAATGGGTGTTTGAAAAACGTGGTCCAATTACGCCAAATATTGTTTGGGTTAAAGATCAATTCGTGGCTGATGACGCCTTACAAATTAACTCGGCGCAATTTCGACAAGTTTGTTCGGATAAAAACTTATCTTATAACTTATTGCAACAATTTCAGCCCCGTAGCTTAGTCGTAAATAATCAAGCGGAGCTGGAGCGGGCGGTGGCGGATTTACCAGGGGAAATGGCCGTGGTCAAGACCCCGACCGGCAACTCTGGTCTCGGCGTGTTTGTTGGTTTGAAGCAGGATTTTAATTACACTGAGTTTAATAAACCGTTTCCGCTACAGGTTCAGGAGTTTATTGAGACTGAAGGGGGTATTCCTGGCATCGTTGAAGGTCGGCATGATTTTCGGGTGGTGACGATGAATGGTGAGGCGATTGTCGCAACACTGCGCACTCCACCACAAGATGGTTTTAAGTCAAATATTGGCTATGGCGGATTTACGCGATTGGTGGATGTGAGTGAAATTCCAGCGGATTTAAAAGAGCTAGTTGCACAAATTGATGCTAAATTAGCAACGATTAGCGCTGAACGATTTTATTCGGCCGATTTTGGTTTGACTAGTCAAGGTTGGCGGTTGTTCGAAGTTAATGCTATGCCAGGTACGCTTAACCGCGAGCGAGGTGAGCCAGCAGTTTATTACCAGCAAAAACTAGTTGAATTTCTCGCGTCAGTGACAGAACGGGCGATGGCCAAAACTAGTGAATTACAACGTATTATTGGTCGTTCAGAGCGGATTGATTTGGTTGATTTTCAGCTTAATAATCTGCCAGCAAAAATTGACACCGGGGCGTATAGTTCGTCAATTGATCACTCGCAGGCGAAGCTAGTGGAACGTGATGGGCGACAAGTGTTGGAATTTGTATTGCTTCGTCCAGAGCGACCGGGCTATACCGGCGAGCTACTCACTACTGAACAATTCGAAATGACTGAAGTTAAAAACTCCAACGGTTGCGAAACACGGTTTGTGATTTTTGCGGATATTAAAGTCGGTGATTTTGTGAAAAAATGTCGTTTAACCCTAGCTAATCGGGCTCATTTGCGTTATCCAGTGCTAATTGGTCGCCGATTTTTGCGGGAAGCGAACATGTTAGTTGATGTTAATAAAGGTCAGGGTTTGCCTGATGACGAAGAAGAAAGGAGAATTTGATGAAAATCGCTATTTTATCAAATGGCCCAGAAAACTACTCGACAATGCGTTTAGTCGAAGAAGCGCAGTTGCGGGGACATGAAGTTGAAGTAATTGCTTATAAAGATTGCTACATTTCAATTGAATCAGGGCAAAATCAGGTTTACTATGACGGCGAGCCAATGGGTAAGTTTGATGCGGTGATTCCACGCATTGCTTCGCATATGACACGCTATGGTACGGCAATTGTCCGTCAGCTTGAAATGCAGGGTGAATATAGCTTGTCGCGTTCGCTGGCGATTACGCGAGCTCGTGATAAACTGCGCTCGATGCAGTTGCTGGCGAAGGCTGGGGTTGGTATTCCAAAAACGGTGGTCTCACGTAACACGGCCGATATTGATGACTTGCTCGATCAGTTGGGCGGTACGCCAGTGATTATTAAATTAGCGCGTGGTACACACGGTAACGGCGTAGTCTTGGCCGAGACCAAAAAAGCCGCCAAATCAGTACTTCAGGCCTTTTATCTGACGAACGACAATGGTACGAACATTCTGTTACAGGAGTTTATTAAAGAATCGGCTGGTACGGACATTCGTGCTTTTGTAGTTGGTTCACGCGTGGTAGCCAGTATGCAACGTAAGAGTCTAGATGATGATTTTCGCTCAAATCTGCATAAAGGCGGTCAGGGTACAGCCATCAAATTAACTCCTGAAGAAAAGCGCATGGCAGTAAAAGCAGCCAAAATTATGGGATTAAGCGTGGCAGGCGTTGACCTAATGCGTTCGGAACGCGGTCCGCTGGTGCTAGAGGTAAACGCTTCGCCAGGATTTGGTATTGAAAAAATCACCGGTCGCAATGTCGCTGCCAAGATGATTGAATATGTTGAACAAAACGCCAAGCGTGGCAATAAACGCGACAAAATTGGCGCTTAATTATTTAAAAACCTTGATACCGCTCACTTCTGGGCGGTATTTTGGTGATTTAAAAAAATAAGGCGCTGGTTTGCTGTTTTGGGCGGAATCTGGTATAATCTAGGGTAGGAGTGTTTGAGTGGTTATCACCCACGATTGTTTTTATCGAGAAAACAAGCACTGTCGGCAGAAAAGTTTTTAATTTAAAACCGAGTAGATCCGACCGCCTGACCGCGATAAGGTTGAATTAAGCGCTAAAAGAAATTATTCTAAAACTCTTTTGGAAACGAGATGGTACCGCCCGCCCGGGTTCTCGATCACCAAAGGAGTTTTTTGTATTTAAGAAAGGATGTCGACAATGAACGCACAACAAAACACGATTTTCTCTCCAAAAACCATCACGCTCTCCGGATCGATTAAATTCGTTGATGTGATGGATCGAATTGCTGAGCAATTAGAGTCGGCGGGTTTTGAAGTACTGCATCCGGTGGCGTCTGGCGAGCCGGAATTTGCGGTGGATGCTGAGCGTGCGAAGGCAATTCGACATCGCTTAATCAAAGAGCATTTGGCGAAAATCGATCAGTCGATGGCAGTTTTGGTAGTTAATCCACCGAAAAATCAGATTGATAATTATATTGGTGTGAGTACGCTGGGCGAGATGATGTATGCGTTTGGCACGAATAAGCCGATTTTTATCTTGAATCAGTTACCAACCGAGCTTGATTATGCAGTGGATTTGGCGGCACTGGAGCCGATTGAATTAAAGGGTGATTTAACAAAACTAATCACCGATTTAGGAGTTTGTCATGGCTAGTTCGCAAGCATTTATTGAATATTTACAGGAGCAATTGACGGGCTGTGGTGCGGGCGAAATATATTGTCGCAAAATGTTCGGCGAATATGGTGTTTATTGCGATGGCGTGTTTTTTGGCTTGGTCTGTGATGATCAGTTTTTTGTCAAAATTACAGAAGCCGGCAAGACAATTTTAGGCGAAAAATATCCGACTGGGTTGGCATATGGCGGTGCTAAAACGCCGATGTTTAAAATTGATGATTTTGAAGATTATGATTTAATGCGCCAACTAATTCAAGCAACTTGCGCCGAGTTAATAAAGAAAGGCAATAAAAATGAAGGATAGTGAGGCTCGTAATGATTAATAAAAATATGTTATTTGAGATGGTTGCAGGGTTAAATTTACCAACGGATCAGTATGCCGTGTTCGGCAGTGGTGTGTTGGTGGCTTATGATTTGAAAGACCAAGCTAATGATATTGATTTAATTATCACTGAGGCCTTGTTTCAACAGTTGGTGAGCGACCCCAACTGGCAGGCAATAACTTATAATCATGGCGAGCCGGGTGTTAAGCATCGAATTTTGCCGATTGAAGCCTTTTTTGCCTGCGTGATAATTCCAGGTTGCGATCAGGCTGGGATTGAGCGTATCATTGCGGAAGCAGTTGAATTAGACGGTATAAAATTCACGACTTTGGAAAATACATTAGCTTGGAAAAAAGCTTTCAATCGACCAAAAGATCGAGCAGATGTTGTGTTAATTGAGCGATATTTAGAGCAAAAACCAGTTATTAAATCATCTTTTGTTTATAATGATCAGAAGATTAATGTTAAATGGTTTGATGTTGATAAAAAGGATGAAATTCCTGACCGGCCGTGGCAACAAATCTATGTGATCGGTGATGTTGATGGTAAAGTGCCGTTGGTCTATTATGCTCACGGTCGAGAAAATTTACCAGGCGGACATACCGAGTCGGGTGAAACACTGGAGCAGACGCTATATCGCGAGGTACAGGAAGAATTAAATATGCGCGTGATCAAGTGGCAGCCAATTGGCTATCAGGTGCTAACTAATCCTGATGGTAAGGTAGATTATCAATTTCGGGCAGTGGCCAAACTTGAAAAACTCGGTGAATTTGCGGGTGATGTCGGTGGTTCAGTGATTGGTTATCGCTTGGTGGATATTGATGAAGTTAATCAGCGCATCGGTTATGGTGATGTCGGCGAGCATATGATAGAGCGAGCGAAAAATTGGTTAAACCACAATAAATAATTTCAAATTATAATAAAAGGAGCAAAAAATGAATATTCGCAAAATGACAATTGAGGATTATCAACAAGTTTATGACTTGTGGATGGCGTGTGATGGAGTTGGTTTAAATGACATTGATGATTCACGTCAGGGCATAGAGCGGTTTTTAAAACGCAATCCAGAAACCTGCTTCGTTACTGAGGAGGATGGTAAAGTTGTCGGCGTGATTATGGCTGGGCACGATGGCCGACGCGGATTTATTTACCATGCAGCGGTTGATCCTGCCTATCGTCGCCAAAAAATTGGTCATAATCTTGTCAATCGGGCGCTTGAGGCGATTCGTAATGAGGGTATCGCAAAAGTAGCGCTGGTAGTGTTCAACGATAATGACGCTGCGAATCAGTTTTGGGAAAAACAAGGCTTCGATATGCGTGGCGATTTAGTTTACCGCAACAAGCCATTGATGGATTTAAAAAAGGTGAAATAAAGGAGAACTGGATGAAATTTAGAGCTAATAGTCTCCGTCGGGCACTAGAATGCGAAAAAGCGCTTTTGGATTTTTGGAAACGATGGCATCGCTCGCTTGGGTCTTCGATCGCTAAAGGGATTGTTTATGAATAAAATAGTTATGAGCAGTGCCACAAAATCAAGTGATGATTTCGGCGATAATCTTCGAATTATTACCGATCGGGATTTTGACAAGCAAGCGCCAGAATTTGATCAAGGACGAGCTTGGGTGCGACGAGCTGTGCGGGCGGTATTAATTAACGATCGAGCTCAAATTTGTTTGATGTATTCCCAGAAGTTTAAATATTATAAATTGCCAGGCGGCGGTATTCAGGATGGTGAAACGCATGCCGAAGCGTTAAAACGAGAACTGTTAGAGGAAGTTGGGGCGCGGTCGGAAATTTTAGGCAAAATTGGTCAAATCGAAGAGCGTCGAGTATTGAGTAATTATATGCAACAATTTTCTTACGCCTATGTGGCAAAAGTGGTTGGTAAAATTGGCGAAAATCATCTTGAACAAGACGAAATGGACGAACAACTTACGCCGATATGGGTTGATCTAGATGAAGCAATTCGCCTGATGCCTACGGGTAATGTTGAAACAGATCGTGGGGTGAGTCAACGATTTATGGCTTTGCGTGATGAGATATTTTTAAAAGAATATAAAAAAATAAAGGGAAAAGGAGAGTAATTATGAAATTTAAAGCTAACAGTCGCCGGCGGGCGCTAGAATACGAAAAAGCGATTTTGGATTTCTGGAAACAAAACAAGGTGTTTGAGCAATCGGTGGAGCGACGCTCACCAGACAATGCTTATGTGTTTTATGATGGTCCACCATTTATCACTGGCGTGCCACATCACGGCACATTGCTGAGTTCGATTATTAAGGACGTTGTGCCACGCTATTGGACGATGCAAGGTAAGCGCGTCGAGCGCGTTTGGGGCTGGGACTGTCATGGCCTGCCAGCAGAAAACTTCGTTGAAAAACAGCTCAATATCGTTGACCGTCGCCAGATTGTGGCGCGTGCTGATGACCCAGTACCACTCGATAAAGATGGCAATGCTTTGCCAATTATTAGTCTTGAAACTTACATCACTAAAGCGCGCGAATCGATGGTCGCTAACTCCGAAACTTGGGAAGGGGTGATTGATCGGATTGGTCGCTGGGTAGATTTTAAAGGTGCTTATCGCACCATGGATAAAAACTTCATGGAGAGTGTCTGGTGGGCGTTTAAACAGCTATACGAAGCGGGCAAAATCTACGAAGGCGAAAAAGTATTGATGTATGATACTAAGTTTGCTACTCCGGTGAGTAAGGCCGAAGTGACGATGGATAACGACGCCTATCAAACGGTGACCGATCCGAGCGTTTATGTGAAGTTTAAATTGTTATCAGCGTCGGCTGATCAGATTTCTTCGGATCGCTCCTCAAGCCTGTCTTCACAGGATTCGTCGCTGTATTCTCGTAGCGACTCGAAACACTCCTCAGAAACAGATTCAGCCGATGTGTATATTTTAGCCTGGAGTACCACGCCGTGGACGTTGCCAGCCAACTTGATGCTGGCGGTTAATCCAGAGTTGACTTATGCGGAAGTGCTGGTTGATGGTGAACGCCTGATTTTAGCCAAAAATGCCATTGAGCAGGTTTTGACCGATGAGAAACATCGCCCGCTTGAGTACGAATTGGTCCGTGAGTTTCCGGGCAGTGAATTAGCTGGACGAGCTTACCAACCGCTGGAGACTGGTTCGACTTGGCCAAATCACCCCGCTGTACACCACATCTATTCCGCTGATTTTGTGGCTAGCGATTCTGGTACTGGCATCGTCCATATTGCGCCGGCTTATGGTGAAGACGACTTCGCACTGGCGAAACAACACGGCGTGGGTGCTTTTCATGTGATTGATGATAACGGTTATTATTTTGATTCCAATTATAAAGGTCTGGAGGTCTGGGACAATAACAAATTTATCGCTAAGGATTTAAAAGAAAAGGGTATTGTCTGGAAAATCGACTATATTCGCCACGAATATCCGTTCAATCCACGCTCAAAACAGCGGATTATGTATCGGGCAATTCCGTCGTGGTTTATGGATATTGAGCATCAAAAACCATTGATGTTGGAAGAAAACGAGCACATTAACTGGTTCCCAGCGCACTTAAAACACGGTCGGTTCGCCAAAAATATCGAACAAGCGCCAGATTGGAACTTGTCGCGTGATCGTTTCTGGGCGACGGCTATGCCAGTTTGGAAATCAGCATCGGGCAAGGTGAAAGTTGTTGGTTCTTATGCTGAACTAGAAGAATTATCCGGTGTTAAACTTGATGACTATCACCGACCATGGGTGGATGAAATTACCTTTGAAATTGATGGTGAAACTTATACCCGCATCGATAAAGTGTTAGACTGCTGGTTTGAGTCGGGTTCGATGCCATTTGCTCAACTTCATTATCCATTTGACAATAAAGAAAAATTTGAGCAGAATTACCCAGCTGACTTCATCGTGGAATATGTTGGGCAAGTTCGAGCCTGGTTTTACTATGTCCATGCGGTTAATACGGCACTGGCGGAAATTGGGGCGTTTGGTGATAATTTGCAACATAAAAACGCCTTCAAAAATGTCATCACTACTGGGGTAGTGGCGGGTAATGACGGTCGCAAAATGTCGAAATCGCTCGGCAACTTCACCGATCCGAATGAGTTGATGGACAAGTTTTCAGCTGATAGTTTGCGTTTCTTATTGATTCAGTCGCCATTACTAAACGGTGAGGATTTTGCCTTGCTCGATAAAGATGTCGCCGATGTGGCGCGCAAGTTGACGATGATTTGGAATATGTATGATTTCTTCACAATGTATGCTGAAGTTGATGACTTCACATTCCCGTACAATACGTCGTCTTCGGATGCTTTTCTCGTTCGTGGCATGCTGAATATCACTCACTCCGATGCTCCCGAATCCTTGTCTCGCACTGGCAATGAGAAGTCATTCTTGATTGCAGTTGATTTACAAAAAATAGTCAATCCACTCGATCGTTGGGTGGTGTCGCGAGTCCATCAACTGCGCAACCAAATCACCAACAATATGAATATTTATGACATTCCGCATGCGGTTGAAGACGTGCTGTTGTTTATTGATGATGCCTCAAATTGGTTTGTGCGTCGGTCGCGTCGTCGTTTCTGGAAGAGTGAGGACGATGCTGATAAACACCAAGCTTACCAGACTTTGCACTATGTGCTGAGTTATTTAGCATTGATTTTAGCGCCGTTTGTGCCGTTTTTGTCTGAAGAATTATGGCAAAAAATGGTTGGTGGTGAGTCGGTTCATCTCCAAAACTGGCCAGATGCGGGTCAAATTGACGAACAAATTGTGGCTGACATGGCGGAACTGCGTGGTTTTGTGAATGAAGCTTTGGCATTGCGCGCCAAGGCTGGTGTTAAGATTCGTCAACCGCTATCCGAGGTGGTATTGCCACGCTCGGCTGATGGCGTGGAATGGTTTAGCGATATTTTGCTTGAAGAACTAAATGTTAAACGAGTTAGCTGGCAGGCGGAAGCTTCGGCGATTGCACTTGATTTTACGATTACACCGGACCTCAAGAACGAAGGCTTGGCGCGTGAAGTAATTCGGGCTGTCCAAAATGGTCGCAAAAAAGCTGGACTCAATGTTGATGATCGCATCAACCTAGCATTAATGAGCGATGACCCAGTTCTGACTCAGGCGATTACTCAGTTTAAAGATGAGATTTATGCCGAAACGCTAGCGATTGGCGAGCAAATTGCTCAGGCTGATGCCTATGATGAAATGGTTCAAGTCGAAAAAATGAACTTAGCCTTCAAGTTGGAAAAAGCTTCAGTTTAAATCCTAAAGATGATATAATAAATTAGAAAATTGGGGCAGAGTGACGGGTTTTTAGCCTCAATTATATCATCAGGAGCATAATTAATCATGGATGAGAATGACAAAGATTTATTTCGGCCGAAGTTTTTATTTAAGCAAACTTTAGCTAATCTAAAAAAATGGGGCAATCGTTTGCCAAAAACACCACTCGAGTCGACTAGGCGAGATTCGGTGACTTTTATTGGTCATTCAACACTAATGTATGATCTGGACGGCGTGAAAATTATCACCGATCCATTGCTATATAATCAGATTAAACACATCCGCAAAAATACGCCAATCGCTCGGGAAACTATCCCTCGGCAGTTTGATTTGATTCTATTGACGCATTTTCATATGGATCATTTTCACTATCCATCACTGAAACTGCTGGATAAAACTGCTCATGTAATCGCTCCACATGGAGCTAAAACTAAACTCAATAACCTCGGTTTTGATAGCGTCGAAGAGATTGCAATTGGACAAGAAGTTGAGTTTCGTGGCTTAAAAATCACCGCTGTGGAATGCAACCATGATGGTCGGCGTTATTACAGTGGTCCGAAGCGAGACACTCTCAGTTATGTGATTGCTTCATCGCAATTTAAACTATTTTCATGTGGGGATACGGCTTTTACTCACAAATTTGATAATATCACATGTGATATAGCGTTTATGCCGGTGGGATGTTATACGCCAGTGCAGTTGCAAGATCGTCACTGTTCGCCAGAGCAGAGTTTTAAGATGTTTCAGGCGATGGACGCGAAAGTGTTTGTGCCAATTCATTTTGGCACGCTGCAACTAGCGCTTGATAACGAACTTCACACCTTGAAGCGGATTACCGACCTCCAACAGATTCATCCTGAGGTCAAAATGCTGGAAATTGGCAAAAATTATCTGTTTAACCAGATTTTAGAATAGGGCAGTGGGGCGATTTTGCGAAAATCCGTTGGAGGGGCTTACTTCTGGTGGATTTTTATACAAAACTACTAGCTGACAAAGCTTTGGAATAGTGCTACAATAAAAATAATTAAACGAAAGGTAGGAAAATGGAATTTATAATTATTGTAATTATTCTGGTGATGCTGATCTCGGGATGCTTGCGTATCGTTAACCAAAACGAGCGTGGCGTAGTGATGACGCTGGGTAAATTTACCGGTGTTAAAGAGCCGGGTTTGAACTTTTTGGTTCCGGGCATTCAGGTGATGTACAAGGTAGATATTCGTACTAAAACCGCTGATGTGCCAAATCAAGAAGTCATCACCAAGGATAATATTCCAGTGCAAATTAACGCTGTGGTGTATTATCGAATTCAGGATGCTGGCAAGGCGATTCTTGAGGTGGAAAACTTTATGCATGCAGTGGCACAATTAGCGCAAACTACCATGCGTAATGCTGTAGGTGAGCGGACTTTGGATGAATTATTGTCAAAACGCGAAGAAATTGCCGAAAATATCAAAGAAATCCTCGATGTTAAAACCGATCCATGGGGTATTGATGTGGAGATTTTGGAATTAAAAGACGTTTCAATTCCAAACGACCTGAAGCGCACTATCTCGAAAGTCGCAGAAGCTGAGCGTGAGAAAAAAGCGGTGATTATTAACTCCGAAGGTGATAAAATTGCGGCTGCTAACTTGGCGGAGGCAGCGCGTACGCTTAACTCAGCACCGGGTGCAATGCACTTGCGTACTTTGCAGTCGATTAATGACTTGTCGAGCGACCAATCAAACACGATTATTTGGATGATTCCAACTGAAGTGCTTGATGCGGTTAAAGGCTTCGGCGAAAAAATGCGCCAATAATTTTAGACGATATAGTTATTAACTAAAATTAAACCAGCCTCTGCATTGTGGGGGCTGGTTTTTGTGCTATAATAAGCTTATTATTTACGGCGGATTATTAATGCTAATGCTAGGGTTGATTTATGTTAAAAAACGCTCAATCTCTCAGGCATTAGTGGTGTTAATGGCTAGTTCGGTGTTGGCTGGGTTGGTGACGGCGGATTTAGCTAATTTGGTCGTTAGTATGTCGTCGAGTTTACCGCGAGCCTTGGTGACCGCCGGAGTGCGACTTACTATTTTACTCTTGCCAATGCTGGTGGTGCTAATGCGTGCGCCGAAGATTAGTCGAGATTTATTATTTAAGCTCGTCGATAGTGCACTGTTGACGGCAGTAATTATTGTTTTGGCTGGCTCGACTGTGGCGAGTGTCATTAAGCTCGACAGCTGGTCAATCCAGGCTCAAACCGTGATTATGCAAAACTCCAAATGGTTGCTAATTGGGGCAGGGCTTTATGGTTTTTATGGCTTGCTCAAAAAGTCAGAAGATGCTTAAAACTTGAATTTAACAGATAAGCTGTGTATAATTTAGGTTAAATTTAAATAAAATTAAACGAAAAGTAGGTATCATGGCAGGACACAGTAAATGGGCACAAATCAAGCGCCAAAAAGGCGTGAATGACGCGAAACGCGGAGCGGTTTTTACTAAAATTGGTAATCAGATTGCGATTGCAGCGCGTGGTGGAACTGATCCGCTAACTAACTCGGCGCTGGCGATGGTGATTGAAAAGGCCAAACAAGCCAATATGCCAAAGGCTAACATTGAAAAGGCGATTGCGCGGGTGGCTGATAAAAATGCCACTCAACTCGAGGAGATTATTTATGAAGGCTATGGTCCAAACGGAGTAGGATTTGTGATCGAAACTGCTACTGATAACCGCAACCGAACTTTGCCAGAGGTTAAAACTGCGCTTACTAAAAACGGTGGACGCTTTGCCGACCCAGGCAGTGTGCTGTTTCAATTTAAACAAAAAGGCGTATTAATGACCGCTGGATTGACCGAAGATCAGATGCTGGAGATTTTGGACGCAGGGGCGCTTGATATTAAGGATGAGGGCGAAGAGTTCGTGATTTATACTGAACCGCGTGAGATGTTGGCGGTAAAAGCTAAAGTGGAAGAGCTAGGTGTCGAGCTTAAACAAGCTGAACTTGAATATGTTGCAGATAATTTAATTGCAATTACTGATGATGAATCAGCACAAAAAATCCTGAAAATCATGAACGCAATTGACGACCTAGATGATGTGGTCAATGTCTACACGAACGCAGATCTGAATTAATACTTAATCGCTCGGTTAAACGCCGAGTGATTTTTTAAAAAAATCAACGAAAGGGTGGCGATGCAACAAAAATTAACGAGAATTATATATGGATTAGCGGGTGCTTTACTGGGGTGGATGTTGATGACAACGCCCGTGCTAGCTAGCGATGGAAAGATAAAAACCGACACATCAAAAGATCAGTCGGCGACTCAGCAGGTGATTGATTTACGAATCATCAAAGTCCAAATTAAACAGGGAAATCTTAAAAATAATCAGTTCGTGGTGCTGAAAAATTACGGCGCTCCAGTGAAGCTCAGTGATTTGAAATTGCGATTATTGACTGACAACTCCCCCACTGTCAAGAGGGAAGTGGTGCTGGGCGAATTGCAGTTTGGCAAAACTAACACTCAGCTAGCGACTAGTGAAGTGTTGATTCTAGTTAATAACCTAGAATTGGCGAAGAATTTTCTGAATTTACAAACCAATTTGGTTCAGTGTTTAAGCAATTGTCATTCGGCTGAACCTTGGTTGGAGCTGGGCAAGGCGGGGACTAAACAGCAACTCCAAGTTATCTATCAGTCGACGAATCAGGTTATTGTCCAGTTTAATTATCTGAAAACTGCGCCGAATGCTTCGAGCGATTATCATCAGTTCGCCGATTATGATTTTTTGAGTGTGGTGACGATTGGCGGTCGAGAAAGTGACATTTGGCAGGGGTTTTCGGCACTGCGGGCTGATCCAATTTGGTTGAAAGCTGAGCAATTACCACCGCTGATGGCGCTTGAGCCGAAATGCAAGACGAGCGAGGAACTGATTAATGGCCAATGTTTGCAAAAATGCGCCAAAAATTACACGAGAAAGCTTGACACAGGAATTTGTGAACGCGACCCTTGCCCGACCGGTCAAGAATTAGACAAGATGACTGACACTTGTGTTGTACCGCCAATAACTTGTCAAGAAGGGCATATCTTCAATCCAACCACTAAGCGTTGTAATAAAATCAAAGTTGTTGAACCGAAAAACTGCCCCGACGGTTATGTATTAAATTCAGAAACCAATCGCTGTCATAAAATTAAAATCACCGAACCAAAAAGCTGTCCTGACGGCTATGTCCTGAATCTTGCAACTAATCGTTGCAATAAAATTGCACTAGCGGTTGTGAAACCACCTTGCCCTGACGGTCAATTGCGTCACCCAGAGACTGGTCGTTGTCGCAAGATTGTCCTTGAGGCCGAATGTACAAACGAACAAGAATTAATTAACGGTAAATGCTTGAAACGTTGCGCCGATAATCAAATCCGCAATCCGTTAACTAATCGTTGTCAAAAAGTCGAGCAAGCTTGCCAGGCGGGTTTTACGAAGGACTCAGTGACTGGTATTTGTGTAAAAAATGTCACTGCGCCTGTGTCATTGCCTAATTCAAAAGCTACCGAGTCAGCTGACAAAAGTTTTGGTTTTGACTGGTTGAAGCTACTTAATTCTCCACTTTCGGGTGCGGTCGTAGCTAGTGTAATCTTCGCGGTTTATGATAAGTTTTTCCGTACTAAAAATTAACACCTTCGTGGCGTAGGAGTTGCTTTTTTAGCTCCGCGCCAAACGCATACTCACCAAGACTACCATTACTTTTAATGATGCGGTGGCAGGGAATAATAATCGGCAAGGGATTGCGTTTGCAAATGCTCCCCACGGCGCGTGCTGCACCGGAGTGACCTGCCAAATTTGCCAGCTGACCATAACTAAGGGTTTGACCGGCGGGAATTTGGCGCATCTGTTCTAAAACTGCTCGGCGAAAATCCCCTGTCGGTAAATTAATTTTAATTTGATTGAGAGCTTGATAATCACCAGTCATATATTGACGAAAAAGCTGACGATAGGGGTGGTTTTTCAGATATGTTATCTCCCCTATTGGTGGCTGAAATAGTACTTGCTGAACTTGGTCGAACTCGTCAATTACTAACCATATTTTGAGCCAGGCATCATTAATTGCTACGCTACGTAGGTGATTCATAAAAATCATTGTAGCACAATTGACTTGCGCTTGGTGGCGACATATAATTAAAATGTCAGCATTATGTGGAATTGGCAATCCGCTATCAAATAGCACCAATCATATCCATTAATGCGAAAAATAACGTCGGGGTGTGGCGCAGTTTGGTAGCGCGCACCGTTCGGGACGGTGAGGTCGCTGGTTCGAATCCAGTCATCCCGACCAGATTAAAATGATTTTTAAGATTTTTTGTTAAACACAAGAAAGGATTTAACTTTATGCAACAACAAGTTCCCTATCAAGCACCAGATTTTGCTTTAACTGACAGCGAAGGTCAGCTCCGCAAATTGGCGGATTTTGCTGGTCGCTGGCTGGTGATTTATTTTTATCCAAAAGACAACACGCCGGGTTGTACAGCACAGGCTTGTTCAATTCGTGACGAAGAGCGCGCCCTGCTTGATTTGGGCGTGACTGTTATCGGTATCAGTGCTGATAGCGAAGATGCGCACCGCAAGTTTATCGCCAAGTACAACCTGAACTTTATTTTATTATCCGACCCAGAAAAACAAACTATCGAAGCATATAATGCTTGGGGTAAAAAAATGTTTGGCCGGGAAGGTATTTTGCGCAAAACTTTCGTGATTAATCCTGATGGTCAAGTTGTCAAAGTCTATGGTCGTGCTAAGACTGTCGGCCACGGTGAACAATTAGTCGAAGATATTAAATTATTACAAAAATAAGGAGTGCGATGAAAATTGTCTTAATTAGGCACGGCGAAAGCGAGTGGAATAAGCTTAATCTATTCACTGGTTGGATGGATGTTGAACTGAGCGAGCAGGGAGTGCTGGAAGCGAAGCAGGCTGGTCAAAAACTCGCGCAGGCTGGACTTGATTTTGACATTTGTTATACCAGCTATTTGAAGCGGGCGATTAATACTTTACATTTGGCGCTGACTGAAATGGATCGACTGTGGTTGCCAGTGATTAAAAGCTGGCGTTTGAATGAGCGTCATTACGGCGCCTTGCAGGGTTTAAATAAATTAGAAACCGTAGCCCAGTATGGTGAAGACCAAGTTAAACTATGGCGTCGGTCGTTTGATGTTTTACCGCCAGCACTAGAGGCTGATGATCCGCGTGCTCCACAACATCAACCGGCATATCGTCAGGTCAATCCGACGGAACTGCCCTTAGCTGAGAGCTTAAAAGAAACTATCGCCCGCGCCGTACCGTATTTTGAAACTGAAATTAAACCACGGATGCAGGCGGGTGAGCGCGTACTGATTGTGGCGCACGGTAATTCGATTCGCTCTCTGGTTAAATATTTTGAAAATCTATCAGACGATGCGATTATGGATGTGGAAATCCCGACTGGTGTACCGCTGATGTATGAATTTGACGCAGATTTTCAAGTTATTAGCAAGCGATTTTTAGCTGAAGCTAGTGAGCTCGAAGCCAAAATTAACAAAAACAAAGCCCAGACCAAAGCCTAATGTTTGCATTACGATCTCAATTACTACTTCCCTGTTGGAGCGCTCAATGCGTATAATCGGCATTGACCCAGGAACGGGGATTTTGGGCTTTGGAGTGATTGATGTGGTGGGCGGGCGTTCAAAGTTGGTGACGGCTGGTGTGATTAAAACTCCAGCACACACGCCATTAGATGAGCGTTTGGAGGAGATTTTTCATGGGCTCAATCAGATTATTACCGAAACACAACCAACAGTGATGTCAATCGAGAAACTGTTTTTTGCACAAAATATCACTACGGCGATTTCGGTGTCGCACGCCCGCGGTGTAGCGATGCTATGTGGTCGGCTGGCTCACCTACCGATTGCGGAATATACACCACTGCAGATTAAACAAACCTTGACTGGCTATGGTCGCGCCGACAAAAAACAAATTCAAGAAATGGTGCGGTTGCATCTTAGTCTCCAAGTCATACCTAAGCCTGACGATGCCGCCGATGCGTTAGCAGCGGCAATTACTCACCAATTGATTAGCCGGGGGTAGTTTCCCTAAAAATGTTGTGATTTTTGCTAAAAAGCTTATGTTTTAATTTTAAAAGTGGTATGATGAAAGCAAAGAGTGGATTGCGCTAACAATCAAAGGGGAGATGATGAAGCGAGGATTTAATCAGGAGGTTTATCTTGAGTTGCAAACAGCAGCCATTATGGAGCGGGTGCGTCAATTCGATAAACTCTACTTAGAAGTTGGTGGCAAAATTATTGATGACTGGCACGCGGCTCGAGTGTTACCTGGTTTTGATCCGCAATCCAAAATCCAGGTATTAGAAAATCTGCGCGATCAGCTGGAAGTAATTATTTGTGTGTCGGCGGTGGATTTGGCGCGCGGTAAAATGCGTAGTGACTCGGGGATGAGTTACCAGCAGGAGGCACTGCGTCTGATTGAATATTTCACTCAGCGTAATTTTAAAATTAGTAGCGTGGTTATTACTTTATGTGATCAGCCAGAGGCGGTGGCAGACTTTGTGAAATTACTTGAGGAGCGCGGTCTGGTTGTTCATATTCACAGTCGCACCGAAGGCTATCCGACGAACATTGATAAAGTAGTTAGCCCTGAAGGATATGGCAAAAACAGTTTTATTAAAACCGAACGGCCGGTGGTGCTGGTGACAGCACCGGGTGCGTCAAGCGGTAAAATGGCAACTTGTTTGAGTCAGATTTATCATGAGTTTTTGGCAGGACGACGGGCTGGTTATGCTAAGTATGAGACTTTCCCAGTCTGGAATCTACCGATTAATCACCCAGTGAATCGAGCTTATGAGGCAGCGACGATGGATTTGAATGATCAGAATATGATTGATCCATTTCATCAAAAAGCCTATGGTGTTGAGGCAGTTAACTATAATCGCGACATTGCAACTTTTCCGGTATTAAATGAGATTTTTCAACGAATTTTTCATCAACAGATTTATCAATCGCCAACTGATATGGGTGTCAATATGGTGGCGTCGGCGATTGTTGATGATCAGGTGGTGCGTTTAGCGGCTGAGGCGGAAATTGAGCGTCGTTATCAGTCAGCCGGTGTGCCACTTGAGGCGAATTTTTCGCGTTGCTAAAACTAACTGATTATTTCATGCTATAATACAAGCTATGATTGCGCACTTGACGGGAAAAATTATTGATAAAAACTTAAACACGTTAATTATTGATGTAATGGGCGTGGGCTATGAAGTGGCGGTGCCGACGAGCGATGCTAGTCGACTGATATTGGGTGAAACTGCGAGTTTAAAAATTTATCACCATATTCGCGAACAATCGCAAGAATTATTTGGTTTTTTAGAGTTGGGAAGCAAGGAATTATTTAAATTACTAATCACTGTCCAGGGTATTGGTCCGAAGGCGGCGCTGGCGATTTTGTCAATCGGTGAATTCGAGGCGGTGCGTTCGGCAATTGCTCGTGGTGACAGTAAATACATTCAGCAAGCCAGCGGGGTGGGTAAAAAAACCGCCGAGCGAGTTTGCGTTGATTTATCGGATAAAATTGGTGTGCCGAGTGCGATGAGTGCTGAACTGGTGCAAACTGAACTAAATACTGATGATGAGGCGGTCGAAACTTTGATGGCTTTGGGTTACAACTTAACAGATGCAACCGCCCTACTCTCCGGTATTGATGTAAAACTTACAACACAAGAGCGGGTGAAATTAGCTCTGACGAATCGTCGTTAAAATATTACTGCAACAAAAAAATAACCCGAGTTAAGACTCGAGTTATTTTAAAAATCAATTTGGAGGAACCAGTGGGACTTGAACCCACGACACCCTGCTTAAAAGGCAGGTGCTCTAACCAGCTGAGCTATGGTTCCATTTAAGACTTTAACACTTTACCAAAAAACTGTTAAAAAGTCAAGTTTAAACTGCGAAAAAGTTCTAAAAAATGCAATTTTAATAAAAAACAACTACCAATTCGCAAAAATCGGTATAATAAAGCTAATGGCAAAAACGCAACATCGATTCGCACGGCAACTCACGCGTTTCAGACAAACCAACCGCAGTCTTGATCGGTCGTGGTTATTGTATGTTGGGCTCGTTGGAGTGATTTTAGCGATCGGCGTGGAGTTAATCTACTCGATAAATTATTGGTGGCTGGTAGTATTGATAATAATCTCGGCTTTATTATGTCGAAAATTGACGGTGATGTGCCTGGTGTTGGCGTTAGCGGTGGGACTATTAATCGGTAGCTGTCGGGCTAGGACTGTATTTCAGCAGGCTAATCAATATCAATCAATGATTAATACAACCGTTGAGCTGTCGGGGCGATTGCTTGATGACGTCACGACTACTCAGGCTGGTAATCGTTTATTACGACTTGGTGAAACTAAACTGAACCAGCGCATGATGGTTGGCGAAGTGCTGGTTTCGACTCGCCAAAAAATGACATTACGGCGCGGCGATTACGTAGTGGTGACTGGCAAACTCGAGCTGGGTACCGGCAAATACCGAGCGAAGCTCAGTCGGCTTCAATCGATAGAGATTATTAGTTATGACGATTGGTCAACGGGTTTGCGCGATTGGCTAGAACAGCGTTTACGGCGATTTGTATCGGGTGAGCGTGCGGATTTAATTAGTGCAATCGTGCTTGGTAAGCGCGCTAATCTCAGTCGAAATCTGAATCAACAAATTCGAACAGTTGGTTTGTCGCATATTGTAGTGGCGAGCGGACTGCATTTGATGATTGTGGTTGGTTTGGTGCGACCATGGTTTGGTAAGCTTTCACGGCGTTGGGAGGTGCTGGGTGCGCTAGTAGTAGCAACTTTGTTTGGGTTAACAGCAGGCTTGTCGGCGAGTATGACACGGGCGTTGATGACGCTTGGGGTCGTATTGGTAACGTGGTTCTATGGTCGCAAAATTAGCGGTTGGCGGGTGATAATTTTACTGGTAGCAACTTCCCTGTTGTTAAATCCACTACATTTATGCGGGGATTTGTCGTGGTGGTTATCATATGGTGCGTTCTTCGGCGTGTTGGTGGCGGTGCCCGCCGTACAAAATTATTTCTTTGGCGATAAAAAACTGAATGTGGTCAGTCAGCTGTTACTAGCTGTGGTCGTTGTGCAAATTGTGGTGGCGCCAATTTTGTTAGTGAGTTTTGGGGAATTGTCGTTGATTGCTCCGCTAACTAATTTGTTAGTGGTTCCATTGCTAGTGCTACTGATGTGGCTGGCTGGGCTGGTGATAATTTTGGTAAATTTGACACCTGTGGCTTGGGTGGTTGCGTATATTTTACAACTGCTAAGTCATTATATTTTGAGTGTAATGCAAATTTTATCGCAGTTTCCGCGAGCGTTGGTCGAGCTTAAATTGACGCATTGGCAAATTGGTTTATGGGTAATGTTAGTTGGTGTATTAATTGCCTGGATGAGTTATAAAAATTGGCGGTTAGCCCAAATGAAACACTTTCAAAAAATCGCTAAATTTACCGCTCAATCAGCGAATTCGTCGAAAATGTGATATGATAATCTCATGCAAATCACAGTCCATAATCTAACTGAATTAACCGAGGTGGTGCAATATCTAGCGGAGAATCTGCCGACGAAGTTCTGCTTGGAGTTAATTGGCGATGTTGGTGCTGGTAAAACTACTTTTACGAAAGCGCTAGTAGAAAAGCTTGGTTCAAACGACGAAGTGACAAGTCCGAGTTTTGCGATTAATAATCGTTATCAGCTAAGCGACGGACGCGAAGTGTCGCATTATGATTTTTATCGTTTGGGTGAGGCAGGTGTGATCAGCCAAGAATTGCTTGAGGATTTAATAAATCCGCAGACTTGTGTAATTGTGGAATGGGCCGAAACGGTCAGCCAGGTATTGCCAGCGGAGCGTTTGCAAATGACAATCACAACTCTAGCTGATGGTGGCCGACGGTTAGAATTAGTTGGGTTTGACACGGGTAATATGAATATGGAGCAAAAATAAATGCCAGTCATTTTATTATTAAAAACCGATCAAGCCGATTGTTATGCTAAGTTATATCAGGCGGAACGTCAGCAACAATTTAGTTGGCAAGCAGGGCGTGATCTATCTGATGGATTGTTGCAGTTTTTACAACAATGCTTAAAAGAGTTCGGCGTGGAGTGGGCGGATTTAAGTGGCATAGTGGTGTTTCGTGGTCCAGGTAGTTATACCAGCTTACGGATTGGTTTGACGGTTATGAATACTTTGGCTGATGGTTTGAACATCCCAATCGTTGGCACTGATGGCGAAACGTGGCAGGCCGAAGGATTGGCTCGGCTGGAAGCTGGCGACAACGATAAAATTATTCTGCCGATTTATTTACAACCAGTTTATATTACTCAGCCGAAGAAATAATGAACTTGATTTTATTTTCTTGACAAAATGGTTTATACTGATAGTGCAGACTTTTAATTTTGATAACCCTATTTTAGTTAGGATGAAAGGATAATATGGAAATAATTTTTGTAATTGCTGGAGCGGTCTTGGGCTCTGGGGCAGTTTTTGGCTATTCGACTTTTAAGGCAGGCAAAGATAAACAAAGTTCAGTCGGTATTTTAGAGCAAGCTGAATCAAAAGCTCAACATATTCAAGATAAGGCTCATCAAAAATACGAAGAAATTATCAAAAATGCCCGCAGTGAAGCTGATTCGATTATCACTGAGGCAAAAAAAGACGAAAACAAACGTCGAGGTGAACTCAAGAATCTTGAGGAACGAGCGTTGGAACGTGAGCGGATTTTAGATAAAAAACTCGACCAAGCCGATGAAAAAATGGAAGGGATTCGTCGTCAAAACGAAGATTTGGCTAATTTAAAACAAGAAATTATCGACATTCGTGCAAAACAAGAAGAAAAACTCTCAAAGATTGCGAAACTAACTAAGCAAGAAGCGCAGGATAAACTGCTTAAAATGACCGAGCGTAATATCAAAGACGACATGCTTGGTTTGGTGACTAAAATGCAAGCTGATGCCGTAGCGGATGCTGAAGATCGCGCCCAAATGATTTTGCTCTCAGCGATGGAGCGGATGGCTGGTGATGTCACTAGTGAGCGCACGGTTACGGCAGTGAAGTTGACTGACGATGAGATGAAAGGGCGGATTATCGGTAAAGAAGGGCGCAACATTCAGGCTCTGCAACGTGAGACGGGTGTTGATGTGTTAGTTGATGAAACCCCTGGTATGGTGGTGCTTAGTTCTTTTGATCCAATTCGTCGTCAGGTAGCTCGTTTGTCGCTAGAATTATTGATGAAAGATGGTCGGATTCATCCAGCCCGAATCGAAGAAGTGGTGGCGAAGGCTCAGCGCGAAATCGAAAAAGAAGTTAAACGTGCTGGTGAAGATGCGGCACGAGAAGTTGGTTTGGTCGGTTTACCAAAAGAAATGCTGGGCTTGCTCGGTGAGCTTAAATTCCGTACCTCGTATGGTCAAAATGTTTTGAAACACTCCATTGAAATGGCACATTTGGCTGGTCAATTAGCGGAGGAAATCGGGGCTGATGTACGAGTGGCAAAAACCGCCGCTCTGCTTCATGATGTTGGTAAAGCCGTCACGCATAAAGTCGAGGGTCAACACCATCACATTGGAGCTGAATATGCCTTAAAATATGGCATGAGCGAAGCCGTAGCGCATGCTATTAAAGCCCATCATGATGATGTTGAAGCGACTACACCAGAAGCGTTAATCGTGCGAGTTGTCGATGCTGTCAGCGGAGCGCGACCAGGTGCGCGTAATGCTTCTAACGAGAACTTTGTGGAGCGTATGCGTGATTTAGAGAATGTGGCTAACTCGTTTGATGGAATTAATAACGCCTATGCGGTGAGTGCTGGACGAGAAATCCGTGTGTTTGTTAAACCAGAAAAAATTGATGACTTATCGGCGATTAAGTTAGCCCGTGATATTGCTACTAAAATCGAAAGCACTATGCAATATCCAGGTGTGATTAAAGTCAATGTCATCCGTGAAACTCGAGCTGAAGAATATGCCAAATAATCTTGATAATTCAGACTTATCCAACGCTCAGACTGAACACACCAAACCAAGCAACTGGTTGCCGAATGATGTCTGGATGGACAGTCTGGCAAAACAAATTAGTAGTGGCGCAGTGATCTGCTGTGTTGATGACAAAGTGCTGGTCGTGAAGGCCACTTATAAAGATTATTGGACTTTTCCAGGTGGCGTGGTGGACGCTGATGAAACGCCACTACAAGCTGCTTCACGCGAGGTGGCTGAGGAATTGGGCTTAAATATTCCGATCGAAAAACTGCATTTTTCGCATGTATTAGTCGCCGATAAACACCAGCTCAAAGCTTATCATTTTGGTTTTGAAGCAGAAATCACACAGGCAGATGTGGATCAAATTAAACTCCAAGCCGAGGAGCTGGAGTCGTATCAGCTTCTGACAAAACAGCAGATTTTATCAGGTGAACATGGTTTGATGGCTTATACAATCACTTTGTGGGCGCAAGGCAAGACTGGCTATCACGAATTTTTAGGTGTTGATAAGTAATTTATACAAAAAACATAAGATTTTAATTATAGTTAACTATTGACACCATCTATACACTGGGTGTATAGTAAAAATATGAATATCCCATCAACATTGTTAGGTCTTATTGCGTGTCAGCCGAGCTATGGTTATGATTTGAAGCAGGAATATGACCGTTTGTTTGCTGGTAAAAAACCACTAGCCTACGGTCAAGTCTATGCGACATTGTCACGCCTAGCGCGTGATCAGCAGGTGATTGTGGCGAGTGAGTCATCAGACGAAGGTCCAGACCGCAAGAAATACCAAATTACCGAAGCTGGGCAATTGAGTTTGGAACAGTGGTTATTGACGCCAGAAGCGCCACAACCAAAACTGCAAGCTGAGTTATTTACAAAAGTCGTTTTAGCAATTATGCTCAAAAAAGACGCTGGCAAATATCTCGATATTCAACGCCAAGCCCACATGGTGCGAATGCGCGAAATTAACCGCGAACGCAAAAACCATGACTTAGCATTTATGTTGTTAGCAGATCACGCTTTGTATCATATCGAAGCTGATTTGCGTTGGATTGATTTAACCGAAAGTCGTTTAACAAGTTTACAAAAGGAGTTAGCTATATGAGCATCATAGAAGCCAAAAATATCAAAAAAGCCTTCGGCAAAAAAACCTTAGCCTTGCGTGGGGCAAATTTGGCAGTCGAACCAGGTGAGATTGTCGCAGTGATGGGACCGAGTGGTTCTGGTAAATCAACTTTACTGCATTGTCTGGCGGGTATTTTAAAAATCGACTCAGGTGAGGTGCGGTTTGAGGGTGAAAATATCGGCAAAATGCCTGATAAAAAACGCAATCAACTACGTCGTGAGAAGTTTGGTTTCGTGTTTCAGTTTTCGCAATTAGTGCCAGAGTTGACGGCGCTTGATAACGTTGCTTTGCCACTATTAATCAATGGCGTTAATAAAACCGAAGCTTATACTAAAGCTAAAGCCTGGCTCAAAAAAGTTGGCGTTGAAGCGGTGGCCAACCAAATTCCTGGCGAGTTATCAGGTGGTCAAGCTCAGCGTGTGGCTGTAGCTCGGGCGATGGTGATTGAACCAAAAATCTTGTTTGCCGATGAGCCAACTGGTTCGCTGGATTCGCTCAACTCCGAAAAAGTGATGGATTTATTTATTAAAACTGCCAAAGAAGTCGGCACGACGGTAATTATGGTGACGCACGAACCAACTATCGCAGCTTATGCTGATCGCTCGGTTATCGTACGTGATGGCGTGGTGACGGGAGATAAATAATGAAACTCGGGTTGTTATTTTTGAAACGAACTGACAAGCAGGGTTGGTTTCGTAATATCGTGATTGTTTTTGCGATCATGTTGGCAACGGCTACGCTGTTATCGGCGATGGCACTAGGCAATGGTTTTAATAAGAGTTTTGATCGTGGGCATTGGTATAGCAATTTGCTAACTGCCCAGCGTCGCAATGCGAAACGTAGTTTGGATCTCAAAAAAAATGATGATCGAACTGTTGTTAAAATCAATGCTTTTACGGCTTTTGGCAAAGTGCAGATTCGCGAGGTTGGCATTTATCAATTGACTGATAAAGCGCCGATTCTGCCAGGTCTAGCCCGACAGCCAGGTGCAAAAGAAATGTTTGTATCGCAAGGGTTAATGGATTTAATTACGCAAAATCCCGATCTTAAGGAACGTTTTGCAGGCTATGATTTAAAGCTTGGCGTACCAAATGATTTGTTATCAAAACCAAATGAGGCGATGGCAATTTATCAAATCCCACAGACGATTTTGAATAATCAAGAAGCGATGAGTCAATCAGCATTGGTGAATCAGGAACAGATGAACACCATTAAGAAGCCTGTTGAATCGCGCAACCAGTTAATTATTAATATTTTTATGCTGATTTGCGGTTTGGGTGTGTGTTTTCCATTGTTAATCTTGGTAATTTCAGCCACTCGGGTTGGTATGGTACAGCGTGAGCAACGTTATGCAGCGTTGAGTTTAATTGGCGCGTCCAAACGTCAAATCAACGGGATTATTTTGGCGGAAACTTTAGCAGCGGCCGGTCTAGCGGTGCTACTGGGTTCAGGCTTGTTTGTAGTTTTCAAAAAACTGATTTTGGAACAATTGAAATTTGATGGCGATGTGATGTTTGCTGGTGATTTATGGCCAAGTGCGTCGGTTTTCTTCGGTGTGATTGGCTTGGTACTGATGGTGGCGATCATCGTCAACTGGTGGGCATTACGCAAGGTGAAAACTTCACCGCTTGGCGTGGTGAAAGACCAAAAGCGTTTGCGTAAACCAACGATTTTAGGGGCGTTACCATTGCTTGTGGCTGGTGGAATTATTTGGAAACTCAACCAACTTGGACCGCAGTGGTTTTATCCGTCAAATCCAGGCGAAGGTGGCAATCGTCCGGAACTATATTTCTTAGGTACGTTTTTATTGTTGATGATTGGTTTATTAACAGCGGGTGCCTTCCTGACTTATGTGATAGCAAAAATTCTTGAAAAACTAGCCCGGCATGCTAGCTTGGTGATGGCTACGAAGCGTTTACAAATGTTTGCACGACCAATTTTCTCGAGCGTGAGTGGAGTGGTGTTGGCGCTGTTCGTGGGAAGTTTTTTCCTGGGTACAATTGCCAGCGTGGAAGCGACGATGATGCATGAATATCAAGAGGCACAGACGAACCATGATTTGCAAAGTCGTCAGATTAATACTAATCAACTTAAGATTTATGAAAATCGGTTGGGTGATACTCGGATGTATCAAGCCATGACCCAACATGCGAAGCTGATGTCTTTAACAAAACGCCATACGCGTGTTAGGATGTTTAGTGAGCAATTGATTGATGTTGATGGTGTGGCACGAGCCCAGGAGCGGACGGTTTTTGGTGAAATTTATACTTGTCAGGAACTGACGCAATGGACTAAACTGCGCTGTCCAGCCGACTATCAGCCGACTGAACAGGTGGTGATCAACACCAATAATCAGGATCAGACGAAGCAAAATCAGCTGGTGCGTTTAACTCCAGAATTATTAGCCAGGGGGACGATTCAACACGCCAATATTGTCCTAGAATTTGCTAATCGGGCGGATTTGGAACGGGGGCGTAAGTTTGTTCAAAATATTATGGCGCGTTCAATTCGTGAAGCCGATCAGGGTGGTTTTATTCAGTCAGATGATGATAAATTTGACTCTTTGGGTCCGGTGCGTGGTCTAATTCAAGCGATTATGGCTGGTACGGCATTGACTATCGGTGTGGCTGGTTTCAGTGTGGCGGTGGCGATGATCGGTTCATTCTTTGAACGTAAAAAATCATTTAGTAACTTGCGTTTAATGGGTATTGATATTGCTCAATTATACCGTGTGGTGTTAATCGAATCGATTGTGCCGTTGCTATTAGCGGCAGTGCTGGCAGTCGTTGTCGGACTATTGACAGTGCGGTATTTAGTGTCAGTGATGAGTTCAAAATTTATCTTCGCGATGCCGAAAGCTGATTATTTCTGGCTAGTTGGTATCTCGCTACTGGTGACGATTGGTATTATTGTCAGTACTTTGCCAATTCTTAAACGAGTAACGGCGCTCGAATCGAACCGTACCGAATAATAACGGTCGAGAGGTGTCAAAACTATAGCGTTTGTGCTATAATAAACGCAAATGATAGTGAATCAAAAAAGGGTGTGGCCGACTGGTATTGTCTTAGGTCTGTTGGTGAGCGTGGTCATAGGCGGTGGTGCTTTAGCGATCATCATTACCAATCAATGGAATGGCATTAGTGCGCTGGAAAATCATGCTAGCTTGCAACAAACTAATCGTGAGTCGAAAGGTAGCGACGTGGCGTCGTCTCAGGCGTCTAATTCGCAGGTTCAACCAACTCCGCCAGCTCCAGTTGCAAAGCCATTAATTTGGCAATTGGCGCCTGAAGGCCAAAAATTACACAGTCAGTCGGCACTGATTTATGATTTAACACGCAGAGAAAAAGTATTTGAGTTTAATGCGCAGATTGCTCGAGCTCCAGCATCGCTAGTTAAGATTATGACAGTGCTGGTGGCGATTGAGCAATTGCCAGATTTGCAGGCGCGTACCACCATGTCGGCAACGGTCTTAAACCAAATGCGTCAAAGTAACGCCTCAGTCGCCGGTTTTGTAGCGGGTGAGACGGTGACGGTCAATGATTTACTTTATGGTGCATTGTTGGCGTCGGGTGGTGAAGCGAGCTATTTGCTGGCGGAACTGGCGGGTGGACAGGCGGGGTTTGTGGCGCTGATGAACCATAAGGCGCGTCAACTAGGCATGACGCAAACGCATTTTGTAAACACTACTGGACTTGATCATTCAGAACAAGTTTCGAGTGCGACTGACATTGTGAAAATGTTGCAATTTGCTCTGCAACATCCAACGTTTCGTAAAGTATTTGAATCGCGCGAATATCTATATCAAGGCGCGAATCGCCAGTTACTCATTAGTAGTACTTTATTTAAACGATTGCCACGGGTTGAAATTAATCATTTGATAGTATTAGGCGGAAAAACTGGCACAACTGATCGGGCTGGATTATGCTTGGCAAGTTTAGTGCGTCGGGGTGAGCGCGAGCTGTTGGTGATTACACTAGGGGCGCCGATTACCGCTTGGCCAAATCCAGCTCCGCTCCATGTAGCTGATTTGTCTGAGATTTTGAATCATTTGCGTCTGATAGAACGGTAGAATCAAAACCTAATATTTGTTGATATTCTGAAAAACGATGCTCGCGGATCGGTCGAGTATGCGGTTCGGTTGCAAAATAAAGCATTAAGCAGGGACTGATGTTTTTGTATCTTTTAATAAACTCATAGCCAATCATTTCTCCGTTGGCGATACGTTGCTTGATACGATTGTGATAAGGATACATACAAACACTATAGCATGAAACTTAAAAACTAGGCCAAGATTGACCTAGTTTTTAAGTTAAAAATAATTTCACCTGGTCGGGGCGACAGGATTCGAACCTGCGACCTCACGGTCCCAAACCGCGCGCGCTACCAACTGCGCCACGCCCCGAAGTACAGGATTATTATACTACAAATAACACGATAAATCTAGAGTTTTATTTCTCTTGAGTTGTTAATCACGTCGCAAAGCGAGTTCAATTAATTTAGCTACTAGCTCGCGGGGTTCAAGGCCGCTAGCTTGCCATAATTTAGGATACATGCTGATAGCGGTGAATCCTGGAAGGGTATTGATTTCGTTCAAATAAAACTTGCCCGTTTGCTTATCTTGGAAGAAATCCACTCGCGCTAGTCCATAACCATCAATAGCCTGAAACGCGATCTTGGCTAGATGTTGTAGATGCTTGATTTCGTCTTCAGATAAGTCAGCTGGAATAAGCAGTTGAGATTGAGAATTAGAGTATTTGGCGTCGTAATCATAAAACTCACGATCGGGAATAATTTCACCAACCGTAGCTACTTGAATATCTGCGCCACCGCCTAAAACCGATACTTCGAGTTCGCGTGCCTCAATTGCTGGTTCAATCATCACTTTATGGTCATATTGAAAGGCAAGTTTGAGTGCTTGCTTAAGTTCGTCTTGAGTTTTGGCTTTGGTGACACCAACAGACGATCCTAGGTTGGCTGGCTTGACGAAACATGGCAGTTGAGTTTGTGGAATCACATCCTGAACCTCTTGCCACTTATAAACTAATTGGTGGTCTAAGACTGGCACTTGATGATGCTTAAAAACTTGTTTAGCAAGATCTTTATCCATGGCAACGGCTGAAGCTAAGACGCCACAGCCCACATATGGTAATCCAGCCATTTCAAACACACCTTGAATCTTACCATCTTCTCCAAAATCACCATGCAATACTGGAAATGCAAGCTCAAACTGCGCCACGAGTTGTTGATCATGATATAATCCAGCTGGCTGATCGCTGTTTAGCAGAGTAACTTGATTATCTGAAGTATAATTTTCCCAATTCTCAATTTGATCAATTGACCCAATGAAATGCCTAAACTGATTTTGTTTCGTAATTCCGATTAAAAATACTTGATGCTGTTCGCGGTCAATATTTTGATAAATAAATTTGGCTGATTGTAGCGAGACTTCATGCTCGACTGATTTTCCTCCAAAAAACAAAGCAATATTCATGTTGTTATTATACTCTTTTTTTATAAAATCATTGAGATTTAGCGTGGCCGATTGGCGGCTTGCTCAGCGGCTTGTAATTCCAAACTATCATCGAGTGGGCGGAGGCGACCATTTTCACCGCGGTTTTTGAGAGCTTGAGAAATTAGAAAATCGGCTAGGCGTGGGTTTTTCGGCAAAATTGGTCCGTGACAATAAGTGCCAATTAAATTGTGATAAAAAACACCTTCGTGATTGTCACGACGATTGTTGCCGTCGCCGACAATAACAGTGCCGAGTGGTTGCAAATCCTCCTCGAGAAAAGTTTGCCCTGAATGATTTTCATAACCCACAATCCGGCCAAATTTTGTACTGCTGATGACGACATTACCGATAGAGCGTTGTTTGTCGGCCTTGGTATAAAGCGGTAAAATGTCTGCGCCTACGATATGCTCGCCAGCTTCAGTCTTGAAATATTCTCCAAACAACTGATACGCCCCGCATATTAGCAAAGTTGGCACGTCCGCTTCGACCCATTTTTTGAGCTTAGGGGTGATGACGGCGAAGTCATCAGCAATTTTGGCTTGATTGGAATCTTGTCCGCCACCGCCAAGAATAATATCTGGCTTGGTAGTCAGTTTATCGCCAACATTATGTTTAATCACGCGATAATCAATCTCGCGCCACTGGAGGCGTTTAGTCAGACAAAGGAGATTACCGTTGTCGCCATAGACATTAAGTTCGTTCGGATAAAGTTGCAAAATGGTTAATTTAGTCATTTTTTGGTCTCCTTTTTGATTAAACGTAGGAGTTCTTGGCGTAATTTAAGCATTGCGGTATATGTTGCAAAAATTACAACATTGCCATCAGTTTCATTGATAAATGATTCTAAACTAGCACGCAAATAAGGCTGGTGAGCGGCGGTAATATCGTCATATTTTAGACGCAGGGCCATATCGGCGGAACGGCTACCAGTGGTGCGGACTTCAGCAAACTTTGCTTGTAAAAAATCGACATCCCAGAGCCACGATACATCACGACCGTCAGCGTAATTGTCATTAATGGCAATTAAAACTGGTGTTGGCTGATCTAAAGTCGCGAGGCTAGCTTGAAAACCGGCTGGGTTTTTAACTAGAATCAGTTTAATCTGACGCTCGCCAAGTTGCAAAGCCTCACCTCGCCCAAAAGCCGGCTCAAGCGCTTCGAGACTGGCGGTTAGCTTTTGGTAATTGAGCTTCTCGCCGAGAATGGCACGAGCGGTCGCTACCGCACCAGCGAGATTTAGCTGGTTATGGAGGCCGTCGAGTTTTGGTCGAAAAGTAAGCCGTTTGCGACTAAAAGTTAGCTCTGCTTTGTGAGCCTGAAATTGACTGAGAGTGACGCTATTTTTGGGCTGATAATCGCTGGTAAATTGGTCAGGATTGGTGAGCTTATTAGTCAGTAGCGGACTAAGACCGAAGTATTGAATTTGTTTGGTTGAGGTCGATTGGCGTGCAGTTTTGGCTCGTGATTTAGGTTTTTTGGTGGTTGATTGAGTTTTAGGAGAATTGTGCGATTCGAGTTCTGTTTCAAGCGTCTGGCCAAGATTCACTAGTCGTCCGTCACTTGAGTTAAGAACGACAGTTTTAGTAGTTTTGTCGGCGATTTTTGCAAGCATAGCGGTGACATTATCCAGTTCACCGAAGCGATCAAGCTGATCGCGCATTACGTTCAGGAGCAAACAATAGCTAGGCAGGATTTGATTGATAAAATGCACGGCGTGAGCTTCATCGAGCTCCAAAACTGCAATGTCAGCGTCAAGATGACCTTCTGAATCAATGCTAGCAAGCCAAGCGCTAGCCACTCCTCGCATAAAATTTGAGCCGGTTTTATTAGTAAAGACTTTGAGACCTTGCCCCTCCAGAATTGATACCAAAGCTTTAGTAGTGGTGGTTTTGCCATTGGTGCCAGAGACGACTACCACGCCGTACGGTAGTTCTTGGAGACTCTCACCGACTAAATCGGGATTGAGTTTCTCTAGTACCAATCCAGGCAATGCTGAACCACCTCCATACAGACGTGAAGCAACTTGAATTGCTCGACCAAGTTTAATACTAAACCAATCTTTCATAATCCTTATTTTACCTTATTTTCGGTCAAAAAAGCCCATTTTTTGAGAAAAACGTTGTCCACTCAGTAAATCATACTGAATTAACTGGTAATCACGGTAGATTTGATGTTGAGAAAAATCACCAGCATTATCGCTGTGATAAAACGACATTTTTGGAATAGTGGCTTGGAGTTGTTGACGCATTTCATCAAAACCGGATTGCTTCCAATTGAGTAGTTTGGTAATTTCGAGCGTTAAATAATTACCACTAATCGTCCCGAAATCATGCTCTGGCAACGAAAAATTCGCAAGCATAACAATTGGTGTGCGCCGAGCGAGTTGAGTGCCAGCATCGGTGACTTTGCCTAAGACATCGGAACCAGGGAAATGGTCGCCATAAATCACTACTAAGGTTTTTTGTGGTAAAGTCTGTAATTTTTGATAAAAATCATCCAGTGCGCGGTCGGTGTGTGATAACCTAGTTAGGTATGTTTCAAGCTTTTGGTATTGATTACTATTCAAATCACCACGCTGGGCGAAGTGTGTCGTGGTTTGATAATAATTGCAATATGGTGCGTGATTTTGCATGGTCACGCCGTTGATAAACTTAGCCTTGGTTGGCTCGGCTTGCAGTTCGTCGAGCAATTGCTGATAAAACGAAGAAAGTAATCACCAGCGAACAAAAGATAGTCGCAATCAGCCGAAATACCACCTAATAAACCATCAGAGAGTGCACTCGATGAATGGCGGATTTCATAGATATATTTTAGCACAAAACCATGCTACAATGATTCCATGGCAAAACATATCATCAAAACCTATCCGCACAAATTCTTTTTACTTAATCGCCAAGAATTGGTAAAAATCAGCGCAATCGGCGCACTGAGTGGAGCGGTGGCGATTATTCTGACTGGCTGGCTGGGTTTTGGTCAAATGCTGATTAACTTTCGGGTTGGCTTGATTGTAGCACTATTGTTCGGTTTAGTGTTGTTATTAAAACAACAAGTTGAATCGGCCTTGCTGATTGTTGTTTTTTCACTGATTGTGTTGTGGCATCAATGGGTACAATTTGCCCATTTTTGGCAGGCGCTGGTGTTCTATGTGGCGCTGGCGAGCGTGGTGATGACTTTGTTCGGTTGGGTGGCTCAGCTCAAAAACTGGCGATTGCGACTTAGTGTTGGTATGGTGGCAATGGTGCTATTAAGTCTAATTTAAGAAAGGTGGCGAAATGGAAGTTTTTTTAATGATTATCGTGGTGATTTTGGGGCTGGTAGTGGTGGCTGGTATAGTGATGATTGTGAACTTGTCGCGACGTTTAAACGATAAACAAACCAGTCAGAGTGAAGTTAATTTATTAAAAACTGATCTAGTGGAATTAAATAAATCGTTGATGGCAATGCAGGCGCAATTCGGCGAAAATCTCAGTAATTTGAACCAAAAAGTAGGTGAAAATTTAACCAGTCTGAACGAAAAAGTCAGCGAAAAACTGGAGCGTAATAATGCTCAAATGCAGACTTCAATGACCAAGCAACTATCTGAAAGCGCTAAAATTGTCGATGAAGTATCGAAGCGCCTGACGAAGCTTGATGAAACCAATCGTCGGGTGGTTGATGTGGCTGATGAACTGAAAACTCTACAAAACGTCCTGCAAAATCCGAAACAGCGTGGAGTGTTTGGTGAGTTTTATCTGGAGTCAGTGCTCGATAATGTTTTACCACCGAAGAATTTCCAAACTCAGTATCGTTTCAAAAGTGGAGTGATTGCCGATGCCGTGATTTTCTTAGATCGGAATAAGATTTTGCCGATTGACTCAAAGTTTAGTCTGGAGAATTATAATCGGATGATCCAAGCCGAGGATAAAACTGAGCGTGAGCGCCTGCTCAATCTCGTCAAACAAGATCTCAAGGGTCGTATCGACGAAACCAGCAAGTATATTTTGCCAGAGGAGGGGACGATGGATTTTGCCTTCATGTTTATTCCCAGCGAATCGCTGTATTATGATTTATTGATTAATAATGTGGGCAACGGTGGTAGTTCGCGCGATCTGATTGAATATGCTTTTCGGGATAAGCGAGTGATTATCGTCAGTCCGACCAGTTTTATGGCGTATTTGCAGACAGTATTGCAAGGTTTGCGCAGTTTGCAAATTGAAGAACAGGCTAAAGACATTCAAATTCGAGTCGGTAAACTCGGTGATCATATTCGTAAATTTGATGATTTGATGAATAAAATGGGCAAATCGCTATCAACTACTGTTAATCACTACAATAATTCATATAAAGAACTTAACAAAATCGACAAAGATGTCGTCAAAATCTCTGGCGGTCAAACTGTGATCGAGGCTGAAACGGTTGATCGACCACAACTAGGCGAATAATTAAGAAAATCCCGACTAATTATTACAATTAGTCGGGATTTTATTTTGGCGGAGGAGGAGAGATTCGAACTCTCGCTACAGCTTTCGCCATACTAACGATTTAGCAAACCGTCCCCTTCAGCCACTTGGGTACTCCTCCGTGTGTTCTTCCCTCCGTTCACCTAATTCTAACATACTTACTGCCTAAAATCTAGACAAAAACCGCTTTTTTTGTTAAACTATCCCTAGAATAAATAACAAAGAGGTTGATTATGAAACAAACTTTTGTCAAAAAAATCTTAGTAGCTGTCGCGCTGGTCGTTTTAGGCTCATCTGGTTTAGCTATGCCAGTTTCAGCGGCAAATTATGGCGTGCGAGCAGGCGCGGATGCAGCGCGTGGAGCTGATCAACCAACGCAGTTGTTTGGTGATGGCGGAATTTTTCAACAAATCACTAATATTATGCTGTTTATCATCGGTGTATTGAGTGTGATTATGCTAATTATTGGTGGTTTGCGTTATGTCATCTCGGGCGGTAATAAAGACGCAGTGACGAGCGCCAAAAACACTATTTTATATGCTATCGTTGGTCTGATTGTGGCCCTATTGGCATACGCAGCGATTAACTTTGTGATTAATGTCTTTACTTCCGGTGGTTACGGCTCAGGCACTAACGTTTAATTTCTCTGTTAAACGAAAACTTCTCTTGAAAAAAATAGCCAAAAGCTTTATGATAATATTAGAATAATATTTTAAAGAAAGGCTTTAATCGTGGATAATAATCAACCTAATCCGTGGCAAACTGGTCAAAATGCTGGTCAGTCAGCAACTCCATCTTGGGGCGCGTCTGCCAATCCAGGTGGTGGTTTTAATCAAACTAGTGCGAACCCAACTCCATCAACCACACAACCGACCCCGCCAAGTTATCAACCACCGGTTTCTTACGGTGCAATCAATAATAATTCAACCAATTCGAATTTTGGTCAAACGACTTCCAATCCAACTTCAACTAATTTCGGCGGGGCGCAGTTTGGACAACAAAACCCGCAAGCACAACCAACTTCACCGACTGCTTCAACTCAACCGTCTGCTCAGTCGCCATTTCAACCAAATGCCGGTTTTCAAAGTCAACCAGGTATGGCTAATAATTCGATGGTATCAGCTGGCCAACTCAATCCCAATGATCCAATGTCGGGTCAGTCAGCTAACCCACAAGCGACACCACAACCCGCTCCAGCTAAACCAAAACAACCACTTTCACAAAACCAAGTGTTGTTTATGGTGACCGGTCTAGTGTCGATTATCGCACTGGCAGTAATTGTGATTTGCGTGGTGCTGGTCAGCGGCAAATAAAACTTTTCTTTTTTAAAAAATATTTGGCTTTTTAAAAAGCTTATGCTACAATCAGTAGTGAACTGGTATGCTTTACGGGGTAGTTTCCCGGAGTGACCGTTTAAAAAACAAACATTGTCATTAAAAAACCGCCCCAGGGTGGGCGCATATCAGTCAGTATTCTCTTTCGGTGAGTTACCGAAATGCTGTGTCAAAAACGCTTCTCTTGCTATAGAGAGGCGTTTTTTGTAAAATAAAGATATGTTCAAACAAATAATTCAGAAAAAAATTGAAGCCGCCGTGGTCAAATATTTTCAGGCGCACCCCGAGGTTAAATTAATTTGTGTGGTCGGCAGTGTCGGCAAAACTAGTGCCAAAAATCTCATCGCCACCGTTTTAAGCCAAAAATACCGAATCGGTGGAGCGCTCGGCAATCATAATTCTGAATTATCAGCACCGCTAGGAATTTTAGGGATTAAATTTCCAACCAATATTCGTAATCCATTTGCGTGGTGGGCGGTATTGCGAGCTGCTAAAAAGCGTATCAAACAACCAGCTACAGTCGATATTATTGTCCAGGAATTAGGCACTGATCATCCCGGTGAGTTGGCGAGCTATGGTCGGTATTTACAACCGGATTTGACTGTGTTGACTGCAGTCGCGCCCGAACATATGGAAGCTTTTAAAACCATTGAAGCGGTGGCGGAAGATGAGATTTCAGCGATTAATTTTTCTAAAAAAGGGATTATCAATATCGACGATGTTGATGCTCAATTTAGCCAACTTTTGACTAATTCTAACATCACAACCTATGGTTCGAGCGAACTGGCGGAATATAGTTTAATCCCAGAATATTTTAGTTTAGAAGAAGGTTACCGGGCGCGTTTTATCACACCGCAAACTGGCAAAGTCGGTCTAGCGTGTCGAGTAAAACTTTACGGCGAACATTCTTTGCGTCCGTTGGCGGCAGCGCTGACGGTAGCATATGAGTTGGGGATGAGTGATGATGAAATCACGGCCAGTTTAACGCAAATCACGCCGTATCCGGGACGAATGAATGTCTTGCCTGGTCAGCGTCAGACTACGATTATCGACGATAGCTATAATTCAAGTCCTCTCGCAGTCAAAGCTGCCCTCAAGACCCTTTATGAAATCCCAACTACTCAGCGAATTGCGGTGCTTGGTTCGATGAATGAGCTGGGTGAAATGAGCGAGACAGCACATCGCGAAGTCGGCGAATTATGTGATCCGCGTAAGCTAGACATGGTCATCACCGTCGGCGATCAAGCCGAAAAATATCTGGCACCAGCCGCACAGGCGCGCGGTTGTCAGGTGGCAAGCTTCAAAACTGCGCTAGAAGCTGGCAGTTTAGTCAATAAACTAATGAAGCGTGGAGCGGTGATTTTGTTTAAAGGTTCGCAAGGTGAGATTTATCTTGAAGAAGCGATTAAAATTATCCTCGCTTCAACCGACCTCGAAAACCAACTGGTGCGTCAAGATCCAGCTTGGCTGAAACGTAAACGTGATTTTTTCCGACAATTTGTTGACCCAACATTAACCAAGGAGTAAAAACTATGCAACGCTACAACCCTACTGAAATTGAACAAAAATGGCAAAGCTTCTGGCGCGACCAGCGCACCTACGAAGTCGATATTAATGATCCAGCTCCTAAAAAATATGTCGCTGGTATGTTTCCGTATCCATCAGGCGCTGGTCTGCACGTCGGGCATGTTCGTAATTACGCTATTGTCGATGTCATCGCGCGCTATCAACGGGCGCAGGGTTTTAAAGTTTTAAATCCGATGGGCTGGGATACGTTTGGTCTGCCAGCCGAAAATTACGCTATTAAGACCGGCATTGCTCCAGCTGAAGTGACCGCTCAGAACATCACGAATTTTAAACAACAATTATCCAAACTGGGCATTTCATACGATTGGTCGAAGGAAATTAACACCTCTGATTCAGCTTATTATAAATGGACGCAGTGGATTTTTACCGAATTATTTAAACGGGGCTTGGCTTACCAAAAAGAAAGTTATCAGTGGTGGGATCCAGTTGATAAAACAGTGCTAGCTAATGAACAGATTATTAACGGTCATGCTGAACGTTCCGGTGCGAAAGTCGAAAAGCGCCTGATGAAACAGTGGTTTTTCAAAATTACTGCCTATGCCGATCAATTATTGGAAGGTCTCGATCAACTCGATTGGCCTGACAAAATCAAAGCCATGCAACGCAACTGGATTGGCCGAAGTGAAGGCGCACAGGTTAAATTTGCGATTGATGGTCGAGAAGACCAAGATATTGTAGTTTTTACAACAAGACCAGATACGCTGTTTGGAGTTGGCTTTATTACGCTAGCGCCGGAAAATCCATTAGTGCTGGAATTGACCACGCCTGAGCAACGTGCCACAGTGGAGGCTTACGTTGAGCAGTCGCTGTTAACCAGTGAAGTCGAACGGATGATGGACGACAAAGAAAAAACTGGTGTCTTCACCGGATCGTATGCATTACATCCATTGACCGGTGAGCGCTTGCCGATTTGGGTGGCAGATTATGTGCTAGGCTCTTATGGCTACGGTGCCGTGATGGGCGTGCCGGGGCATGACCAACGTGATTATGATTTTGCGAAGAAGTTTAATTTGCCAATTATCCCAGTGGTGCAAGCTCCACTTGATCATCTCGAAGCGGTCTATGATGGCGAAGGTACGCTAGTTAACTCTGGGGAGTTTAGTGGCTTACCGAACACTGAGGGTGGTCAAGCGATCACTGCTAAATTGACTGAGCTAGGTCGTGGTCAAACCGAAGTCACCTACAAGATGCGTGACTGGTTGATTTCACGTCAGCGTTATTGGGGTGCACCGATTCCGATTGCTTATGATGAACAGGGTCAAGCGCATGCTATTCCGGCTGAGCAGTTGCCGGTAATTTTACCAGAAGTAGCTGATTACAAACCGGATGGTAGTGGCCGTGGGGTGCTAGCTCGCTCCACTGATTGGCTACAAGTTGAAGTCGACGGTCAAACTATGACACGTGAAACCGACACTATGGACGGTTATGCCTGCTCAAGCTGGTACTTATTGCGTTATCTCGATCCGCATAACACTGAGTCGGCGTGGAATAGCGATCAGGCTAATCACTGGCTACCGGTGGATTTCTACTGCGGTGGTGATCATGCAGTGGCGCACTTACTATATGTGCGCTTCTGGACACGCGTGTTTTACGATATGGGACTGGTGAACTTCCAGGAGCCAATTCAACATCTCGTCTATAATGGCTATATCAATGCTCCAGACGGCAGTAAGATGAGCAAATCAAAAGGCAATACGGTTGATCCACTTGAGCTAATTGACCAAGGTTATGGCGCTGATGCTCTGCGTGTGTATGAATTATTTATTGGGCCATATGAACTAGATGCCTCCTGGGATCCGCGAGGTATTGTTGGAACTTATCGTTTCTTGGCGCGAATCTGGACGCTAGTACAGGAGTTTAAGCAGTCCGAGACGCGACCTGGCGTTAATTCAGCACTGGATAAAGCCTTGCATCAGGCGATTTCAAAGGTTAAATATCATCTCGATAATCTTGGATTTAATACGGCTGTAGCAGCGCTAATGGAACTGGTTAATGATTTGTATAAGCTCAAAACTGATGGTTTCGTGGGTGACTGGCAGAGAGCACTAGAACAATTAACCCAAATGCTCGAACCATTTGCACCACATTTAGCTAATGAATTGTGGCAAGAGCTGACTGGTCGCAGTGATTTGGATGGTCAAGCGTTCCCACAATTTGACCCGAATAAACTACAAGCCGATCAAATCACTGTCGTGGTGCAGGTCAATGGCAAACTCCGTGCTAAAATTGCTGTAGCGCCCGATATCGTTGAGGCGGAGGTGATCAAATTAGCTCTAGAGCAAGATAACGTCCGTAGCTTCACTGATGGTCACGAAATCTTAAAAACCATCTACGTGCCGAAAAAACTCGTCAGTATTGTGGTTAAATAATTCGCATCAACACTATAAAAACCCGGTCTTCTTGTGATCGGGTTTTTTAGATTGGTTGATTAAGATTGACTTTCAAAACTAGCCAGATAATCCGCTAAATCCTGTTGAGTGGCTTTGTGATAGCCTTGTGTTTTGAGGTTATCGGCGATGCTAGGATTGGCTAATTTTTGATCAAAAAACAACTGGTTATTGCGCATAACACGACCGGGTTGAGTACAAAATTGTTGATAAGATGGATCGATTATGTATCCGCCGTCTGCTCGTTCGACAATCAGTGACCAATGATCAATATCAGCAATTTCCGAAAAATCCAGTAGACGCGCCTGAATACCAGCTTGGTGAAGTTCGGCTTGGATGTTGCTTGCTAAGACTTTGCACATGCCGGCTAAATCAGCTTCGAGCTGGTCGGAGTCGGGGACTGCTTGACGAATTGCCTCAAGCTGATGCTCGACCGATTGTTGAATTAGCTGATCATAATTTAAGCCACGTAAGTTGGTGATTCGCTCTAAGAACTCATTCATGGTTTTATTTTAGCATAAAAAAGCCAGCCTTACGGCCGGCATGTAAATTCCACGCTAATCGTTGCGTGATTACGCAACTTGTCCAACCATGATTGGTGAACGTGGAATGTGAATTCGTCGCCTGGGTGAATCCAACGTAAGTTGGCCAGCTCTTCGACATCTAAGACGTCAAGATCTACCGTTTGGTAGCCTCCTTCCATCTTTACGTCGTAGCGGGCTTGATCCGCGATTTTATACGCGGTGTCGCCAGACGACACGTAGTATACTTTCTCTCCCACATCAATTTTGACATTGAGTGAGATCAAAAGTGCTATCGACAACACCGCAATTAGACTAATACAAACGTCTAATGGCGTTATTGTCTCAATTTTCTCCACCAAACGGATCGCCATTCTCCTTGGCAATGACATTTGGCGTTTAATACAATTTCTGCGTGTTGAATTGACGTTTTTCACGCAGATCACCCTCCTTTTTTTAAAAAATAATGTGCTAAATATATCTTTATTATATCACACTTGCGCTAAAAAGTCAATTATGGTTCACCCCCTAAAACCAAAAACCTACTTGCTTAATCAGTTAAAATCGGGTATAATAGAGCCTGAATTGATAAAATAATATTTAAAGCAAAGGAAAAATATGGCTCAACCAAAAAAACAATCTAGCCCTCGAAAAACCGGCTTGCGTCGTAGCCATTTGCGTTTGGAATTAGCGCGTCGTGTGAACAAAACTTCACCGGTTAAGGCTTTTACAACCCGCAAACAGTCTGGTAAAAAACTAGCAGAAGCTACTGCAAAAGCTAAAGCAACCACTAAAACCGCTTAATTGGTGGCTTTTAGACCACACTTTTAATTGATTTTAAACGAACATTATATAACAAGAAAGAACCAACAATGGCATCAAATCGACATCTAGGCAGGATAGTGACTTTACAGACTCTTTATGAGTTCGAATTTCGAGAACGGGCGGGTGATCAAACCGCTGATATTATGTCGATTTTAGAGCGTAATCTCAACCGCTACGGTGAGGTGATTGGCGATCAGGAATTCGTCCATGAATTATGCTCGGGTATCGCTAAAGTTTATACTAAGCTTGATGAGCTACTTCAGCCAATTGCACCAGAGTGGCCAATTGCCCAAATCGCGGCAATTGATCGCAATGTGTTACGCATTGGCTTGTTTGAGTTGCTATTTATGGGCAAAACTGTCCCGCCAAAAGTGGCAATCAACGAAGCAATTGAGCTAGCAAAATCGTTTGGTTCGGATAATTCCAGAAGCTTTATTAACGGTGTTCTCGGTACCGCGTATAAGAGTCTGGTGGAGAATAATAATGAACAAACTAACCAAGGAGCTGACTCCGTCGTCGAAACGAGCCCTAGCCAAGGCGCAGAACCTGAAGTCGACTAAACCGACCAGTCGTCAGCCGAAAACTAGCGCTTCCTCAGTCAAGCCAGCTAAATCGAACCAGTCGGCTCGTAATCTTGTTGCCAGTCGGGTAACGGGTCGTGGTGCACTCAAAAACGCCCACAAAACCACGCCGAAGGGTCGCAAGCCATCAATCAAAGAAATTGTCCGTGAACCAACCTCTGGTGGGTTGATTTTTCGACGTCACAACGGCAAAATCCAGATTTTGCTGATTCAGGATGCCAAAAAACGCTGGACAATTCCTAAAGGTCACATCGAAGAAGGTGAAACCGCCAAACAAACCGCTGAACGAGAAATCGGTGAAGAGGCGGGATTGTTTGACTTAGATATTTTGGGCTGGCTAGGCAAGATTAACTTCCGCTATCGTCGGATGAATAAACTGGTATTGATGACCACACAGGTTTATCTCGTTCATGCCAAAAGTGGCACTGATCAGATTAAAAAAGAGGACTGGATGAGCGATATTCGCTGGCTAGACTTTGCGGAAGCACTTGATAAAATCGAATACGAAGATATTTCGAAATTGATGCTTCTGGCGATGCGCCGAATTCGCGCTGGAGGTTATTAAATGAGTGGCATGGATTTGACGCCTTATCGGGAATTTGCGCAGGAAAAACTCGGTTTTGAGTTTGTGAATATTGATCGACTAGTGACAGCGCTCACGCACCGTAGTTATATTAACGAGCATCGTAAGTCAGCTTCGGAACATAACGAGCGGTTGGAGTTCTTGGGTGATGCAGTGTTGGAGCTGGTGGTGACTGATTATCTGTTTCAAAATTTTCAGGAGCCAGAGGGCGTGCTAACAGCGTGGCGATCGGCTCTGGTGCGCACTGAAAGTATTGGTGAGGCTGGTCGCAAGCTCGGTTATGGCCCGCTGATTCGCATGAGTAAAGGCGAAAAACACGGCTCGGATCGTTCGCATCAACAAATCTTGGCAAATGCTTTTGAGGCAGTGACCGGAGCGATTTATCTGGAAAAAGGCTATGAGGCGGCGCGTGAGTTTATTAACCAAAATATTCTATCAACTTTGCCAGAAATCTTAGAAACCGGCTCGTGGCGTGATCCAAAATCATATATTCAGGAATTGATGCAAAAGCTGGATAACGTCACGCCAGTTTATCGGGTGTTGGATGAAGCCGGCCCTGATCACGACAAAATCTTCACTCTGGGGATTTATAGCGATAATCAGCTGATCGCTCAAGGTAAAGGTTCGAGTAAGCAATCTGCTCAACAAGAAGCTGCCAAACAAGCAATCAAGCTCTATCAGGCGCGCGATAAGCAAGAAACTGTTGACTAAAAGACCAAAATAAGGTAAACTATAAGTTAGTTTAAAAATATTATTAAGAGAGAATCAAAGGAAAATTAAAGCAATATGTTAGCAATCCGTCTTCAAAGACTTGGACGCAAAGCTTACCCAGTGTATCGTCTAGCGGTACAGGAAGCCCAAAAACACCCATCGAGCGGTAAAGTTGTGGCTTATGTTGGTAGCTACAACCCGCACACTAAAGAAACTAAATTCAATGTTGAAGCAATCCAAAAATACTTGGATAATGGCGCTCAACCAACTGATCGTGTAGTTAAATTACTAAAAGAAGTTAAAGAAATCAAACTTCCAAAATGGGTTAAAACTGAGCGCGTACAGAAGTCAAAAGCTATCCGCAATCCTGAAAAACTCCGCAAAAACCAACCAAAAGAAGAAGCGGTTGAAGCTGAAGCCCCAGCTGAAAATACTGAAGCATAAATCTGAAGTTAATTTTGATAAAACCCTCACTTAATCGCTATTGTGAGGGTTTTATGGTTTATAATAAGAAGTGTTTTACAAGGAAAATATCGCACTCATGAAAAAAGATAAAGCCAAATTGACGATGCTGATAACTGCTGGACTGCTCGGTCTGATGGCGGTTGGAGCGTCAGTGATGATTTTTCGGCATTATGCATTAATAGTGCTGGCTGGGCTAATTATCTGGTCGGTGGTGGTTGAGAATTCGTGGCTCAGAGTGCGACGTTTGGCGGTGCATAATCCGAAAATCAAGCAACCAGTGCGGTTACTGCAAATCAGTGATTTTCATGCTAATGGCTGGGTTTTGGGGCAGATTCAGCAGACAATCGCTCGCGAATGTCCAGATGTAATTGTACTCACTGGTGATATTTTTGATGCTGAAAAAACTAATAATCAGCCGGCGTATGATTTAATGCGATATCTGGCGGAATTAGATTTGCCGGTGTTGCTGATCTACGGTAATCACGAAACAGCTTATCCGACTTTTTGGCGCCAGGTGCAACGCTCACTGCCAGCTCAGATTCAGCCCCTCAATCACCAATCACGGCAAATAACTCCTGAGTTCGACTGTTTTGGGGCAGATTATGGTAATAAAAAGTTTCTCTGCAAACTCAATGACAAACGTTTTAACTTGTTATTAACGCATACACCGCGTGACGCTGAAAAATACGCTCAGCGCTATGCTTTTGACTTGATTTTGTGCGGTCACGAGCACGGTGGACAGGTGCGTCTGCCTCTGATTGGAGCGGTTTTAAGCGCTGGTGCTCAGTTATTTACTGAATGGCGGGGTCATCGCACTCGCGGTGTTTTTACCAGTAATCACTCAATGATTTACATCGATTCTGGAGCGGGATCGAGTACTTTGCCAGTGCGGTTATTTTGTCCAGTTCAAGTGACGGTGATTGATATCCACGGTAATGCTTAAGCTAGTTATTGCGTGAGTGGGGTATGGTTGTGTTATAATTAAGACATAAACTTAATCACGGAGATAATTCAAATGTCAACTATCGACCAACAATTTGTAGAATATGTAATCAAGAATCTCGTTAATCATCCTGATGATGTGACCGTTGAACGAAAAATCGATGAAAAAGGCGTGTTGCTAACTCTGACTGTTAATCCAGAAGATTTAGGTCGTGTGATTGGTCGACGTGGTTCAACCGCGCAAAGCGTCCGAACTTTATTGCGCGCGCTCGGTACCAAGAATGACGCGCGTTATAACCTTAAAATCGTCAACAATGACGAAAATCAACCTGGTGCGGATATTGAAATTTCGAGCGATGATCAAGCAACTGTGGAAAACTTCGACGAAATTACAAAAAACACTCGTGAAGAGCTTGAAAAACTCGACGACCTTGATATATAATAGAAGCAGTTCAAACATAATTGAATGACAAAAGCTCAATCTGCGAGCAATTACCAAATAATTGAGAGCCTTATTTGTCTGAATCACCCCGCCTTAAATGTGGCGGGGTGTTTTGGTTTTTAACAAAAATATTATATAATTAAGTAAGTTATGAAAATCCAAATTATTAGTTTATTCCCAGAGATGTTTAAGGCTGTGTTGGATCAGTCGATGATGTTCAAAGCCCAAAAAATTGGGGCAGTGGAGTTTGATTTGATAGATTTACGACAATTTGGGCTTGGCCAGCGTAAGCAAGTCGATGATACGCCATATGGTGGCGGTGATGGGATGTTGCTAATGATTGAGCCATTGATGTCGGCGGTCGAACAAGCTAAGGCTAACGACCCAAGCACAGTAGTGGTGTTAACTTCGCCTAAAGGTCAAACCTTTAACCAAGCGATGGCCGAACAACTAGCTCAAGATGGTCAAGCTGGGCAAGGTCTGACGTTTATTTGTGGGCGTTATGAAGGTGTCGACGAACGGATTATGACGGTGGTTGATCGGACGATTAGTCTGGGAAACTTCGTGCTAACTGGCGGTGAGTTGCCAGTGATGACGATGATTGATGCGGTGGTACGCTTGTTGCCAGGTGTTTTGGGTGGTGAACAATCGGCGACGATTGAGAGTTTTGCCGGGGGTGAAAATATTCTGGAGTTTCCGCAATATACACGACCAGCGGAGTTTCGGGGTCTAAAAGTACCAGAAGTCTTGCTCAGTGGTAATCACGCCGAAATTGCTAAATGGCGGGCCGAAAATTCCAGTCGCAAAACTGACGAAAATATGCTACAATGATTGATGTTATGGAGGGATATTGGGGATTAGCCAAGCGGTAAGGCAGTGGGTTCTGGTCCCATGATCGGGGGTTCGAATCCCTCATCCCCAGCCAAATTAGAGATTAAATCCAAATTGTCGCCCGAATGGGCGATTTTTTGGTTGAGATTTTTTAATTCTTGCCAAAGGCAAAAACTGCTTTCCGAAAGGGGGCAGAAAGTAGTTTTTGAGCGAACTCCAAACTTATTTTGACAATTGAGGGTAGTAAGTATTTTGCATTGCGAGGTTTGATTCAAAGATTTAAAACAAAAAGGCGGTAAATAGTGCGTAATGCTTCCGCCGAGTGGTAGGTATTAGCGAACGGGTCTAGCTGAATTAGACAATCTAGACAGCTAGGTTCAATTGAATGGTTTAAAAAAACGGCGTGCCTCGTATTAAGAAGTTTACTAATGAATATAAGGGTGAAAAGATATAGGGCGTTTGGAATGATATCGATCCAACATATCTAATTATCCAACCGAGAAAAACCTAAAAATGATAATTATAGAATCATCAAATGATGATTCTATAGTCTCTGATTGTTTTGCTGGTAGTAGATCAACACCTTGAGTAGCTCAGAATTCTGGTCGTAAGGGGATTAACATCGACCAAACAAATATATTGCACAAAGTTATCAGAAATAGGTTTGACAAGGTGTTCTATGGGTATTTTGAGATGTAGCTGTTATAATAGAATTATGAGTAAGCGACTTGCAAGAGCAGTAAAAGAGTTGTTGGATAAGTCTATTGATTCTGCCACTCAAGCGGTATCAACATACAATGATCCTAGAAGCTCTTTCAGAACTGGTAATTTTACGGTCTTAATGATTATTGCCTGGACTGCCATAACGCACGCCTATCTTGAACGCAAAAAGGTAAACTACTTTTATAAAGAAAAGAACGGTAGATATAAAAAATTGATGGTGATAAAAAAGCGTGGGAATTATCAAAAACAGTGACAGAAATTTTTGATGAGACCGATCCTATTCGTAAAAACATTGAACTCTTTATTAAATTACGCAATAAAATAGAGCATCGTAACCTGCCCGCCCTTGACAGAGAGCTAGTAGGAGAAAGTCAAGCGCTGGTTCTGAACTTTGAGGACTGGCTAATCAAGGAATTTGGTGAAAAATATACATTAATCGATACTCTTTTTGTACCAATACAGCTTTCAAGATCATCAAAAAGAACACTTCCCGTTAGTAAGGATGAGAACTCTGTGATAAATTTTGTCAAGGATTATCGGGGGTTGCTCGAGGCAGAAGTGGAGAACTCACAAAAATACTCATTTAAGGCATATTTAATACCAAAGATTGGTAACCATCGCTCATCATCCGACCTAGCTATAGAATTTGTCAAGTATGACTCAAAAAACCCGCAAGAAATGAAAAAATATGACAAGGCCGTTATTGCTATAAAGGAAAAACAGGTGCCTGTAGCTAATAGTAATTACTTAAAACCAAGCATGGTTTTAGAGAGACTGAAAGAAAAAGGTTACACAAAAACAATGAATTGGCATACTAATATGTGGCGTAAGTATAAAGTAAGGCCTGCAAATGACGCAACAAACAAATCTAGTTGCAAATTTGAGTATTGTATATATGACGAGCCGCATAAAGATTATCTATATACAGACGCTTGGGTTCAATATTTAATTGAAAAAGAATTAAACAGACAATAATCTTTCAGTGCTGTCGTAGGCAACGGCTTTGCCGTTTCAGACCACCTTGTTTCTACTCTTTTGAGCAGCTGTACTGACTGTCTGAGTTTTTTTAAATAAAAAAAAGATAATCGGCGGAGAAAATTTTAAAAAATTGTAAAAGTCGAGGCTGGCGGGTCGAGTCATCCTTCGGCTGAAAACTGTGTGACTAAAGCGCTATTTGGATTGGAAATGGGTGCGAGTAAACTCGTAGAAGTGAGCCAAGCGGAATTTTCTCTAAATCCACCATTAAATTATATGATGGATTTAGCTTTATAACAGATACGATATTGTCGCTAGCTCGGAGGTTTAATACTAGCTGATCGTTAATCATTATATTGACTTAATGATTATTCTTGTAATTGAAGTAGCAATTTATATTATCGTTTTAAATTATCATCATTAATAAAACCCGCAGGTAAAAACAATCAATTTATTCTTGAGAGGAAATGTTAATTCCTCTCACAAAAACCAACTCTTTTTTGTCATTGAATTCTAAGATATTAAGGCAGCAATTATCTTGTCGCAATTTAAATCGGATTGCAGGTGGCATTTGTAAATAATGGCCAATAGTCGCCACATTTAAAGAGCCATGACCAGAAATTAAAATTGTCTTTCCGACATCTACCGAAAGAATCTGTTCTATAATTGGTATTGCTCGAGCTTCTACATCTCGAAGGTTTTCGCCATTTGGAAACGGTGGGTCTGTATTTTTGCCCCATTCTATGCTTAATTGTGGAAACTTTTGAATAACTTCATCATGAGTGAGGCCGGTGCAATCGCCACAATCAATTTCTCGAAAATGATTAATCTCCTTTATAATTAGGGGTGTATCCTGACGCTTAATTATTGCCTCGGCTGTTTTCAGGGAGCGAGAAAGTGGTGATGAGTAAACGGAGTCAATTTTGTATTTGGATAAAAACAGGCTTAATTTTTCAATCTGATCTAAGCCACTTTGAGTCAATGAAGTATCGGCTTGTCCGTCCATGCGATGCTGTGCGTTCAAGTTGGTTTGTCCATGACGAACAATTAATAGCGTAGTTTTCATGTTATTGTTGTAGTGTACAAATTGGTACAGATTAATTAAACACCCTCGGATCGCGACAGAGGAAAATCGAGTGGATTTTGCCTTCTTTAGTGAAGCAGAATGATACGACATGACCAACATCAGCAGAAGCGCCAGCTAGACAACCTTTGCCAAATAATTTGTCAAATTTCTTTTGGTAGTGAGCTAGATGATCGCTCGGTAATCGAAAATTCCATGGTATTTTGGCGTCCGAAAAATATTCCAGACTCTTAGTGATACGAGCTTTGTTAGTCAGTGTAGTGGCTGGCGTATTGGAAGCGTAAAACAGTTTAACTTCGTTGGCGAGGTAGCTTTCGAGTGGTTGAGTGTTGAGAGTGTTTAAGATAGCGGTGAAATTATCAATCAGGTCATTACTTGGTTTGAAAAAATCGTCACCTGGATGATCGGGTTGAGCACCTGGTTGATTAGGTGTATTGCCAGGTTGTTGCGTGCTGTTCGGCGTTGTAGGGTTATTTGGTTTTTTGGCGATTTTTCGCAGTTCGATAATTTCAGTGTTTAATTGTTGATTTTGTTGATTGAGTTGGTGATTTTGCCAAGCTAGACAAACTAAAGCGCCGGTGGCGATTATAATCAGTACTAATTGACTAATCAGCCGATAATTCACTTTTGGATTATTTTTGTGTGGTGGGGTTGTTGGGGCGTTGTTGCTTGATGTTGTTGCCATCATTAACTCCTTTGCTATTTTATTAAAACCAATTTGGTAATAAGCGATTAATTAATCAAAAGTGAGTGAGAAGAGAGACGGTGGCTCTGCTAGTATCTATGCTCATTGTATCATATTGTCGCTCAGTGTCAATCTCGATGGGTGAGGTTGGCGACTAGGGAGTTTTTTAGTAAAATAATTATAATGAAACGCCTGCATACTTATTCACAGAATTTCTTAGTTAGTCCGCGCTTGGTGCTGGAGTTAATCGGGCATTCGAACTTGCGTAAAAACGACTTAGTGTTAGATATTGGTGCGGGGTCGGGAGTTATTAGCTCGGCGTTGGCTCGACGGGTGCGGCGGGTGATTGCGCTGGAAGCTGAACCGCGTACTGCCGACAAGTTGCGCCATAATATGATGAAATTTCCTAATGTCGAAGTCGTCGAGGCTGATTTTTTACGCTGGAGTTTGCCTCGCGACAGATACAAAGTGTTTGCGAATATTCCGTTTCATCTCAGTTCACAAATTGTGCAAAAGTTGACGACAGCTGAATATCCACCGCGAGCAATTTATCTGATTGTGCAACGGCAATTTGCCAAGAAATTGATTATTGACCAGGCTAATTTTACGGGCTGGCTAGGGGCGAGTCTGGCGCCGTGGTGGACCAGTCGGATTCGTCGTCCACTTCAAAAAACTGATTTTTATCCACGACCGAACGTTGATACTTGTTTGCTAGAATTGAAACTACGTGAACAGCCCTTGTTAAATGCTAGTCGACGTTCAGCTTATCTGGGTTTTGTCGAAAAATGCTTCGCTCAGCAGAAGTTTTTTGCGGGTTTAGACCGGGAATCAGTTGAAATTAGTGCTGAGAAAAAACCATCAGAACTAACGACCGCCGAATGGCTGAAATTATTTGCAAAAAGCCTGTTTTTGTAGTATAATAAAAAGATATGACTACTTCTTTTGATAAAATTCGTAATGTGGCGATTGTCGCCCATGTTGACCATGGTAAAACTACCATGGTGGACGGCCTGCTGAAGCAGAGCAATACTTTTCGCCATAACCAAGCGGAGATGGCGCAACATCTGATTATGGACAGCGGTGATCAGGAATCGGAGCGGGGAATTACGATCACCGCTAAATTAACCGCGGTTGATTATCACGATTACAAAATTAATATTATTGATACCCCGGGACACGCTGATTTTTCAAGTGAAATTGAACGCACTTTGAACATGGCGGATGGTGTGCTGTTGATCGTTGACGCGCAAGAAGGCGTAATGCCTCAGACCAAGTTCGTGCTGTCAAAAGCTTTGCAAATGGGTTTGCGCCCAGTGGTGGTGATTAACAAAATCGACAAACCAGGTCGGGATATTGCTCGTGTTGAAGATGGCTTGAGCGATTTATTTTTGGAATTAGCGACCGATGAGGCGCAATTACAGTATCCGATTTATTATGCGATTGGTCGCGAGGGTAAAGCTTGGGCAGAAATGCCAGCCGATTCGAGTGCTGAGGCCGATTTAACGCCATTATTTGAGGCAATTTTGCATCATATTCCAGCGCCAAAAGTTGCTGGTGATGGTGAGTTCCAAATGCAAGTTTCGGCGCTTGATTATGATAACTTCTTAGGTAAATATGCTATCGGGCGGATTCATCGCGGTCAAATTAAAGTCAATGACCAAGTTGTGCTAATTGCCAGTGACGGTTCGACCAAAAAAGTTAAAATCGATAAGGTATTTGAATTCAAAGGTTTAAATAAAGTCGAAGTTAGTGAAGCACGTGCTGGTCAAATCGTGGCATTAGTCGGTGCGGGTGACGCAAAAATTGGCAATACCCTGGCTAGTGTTAATCAGCCAGAGGCAATGCCGGATCTCGAGATTGAACCGCCAACTTTGAAGATTTATCTCGGTCCAAACACTAGTCCGTTTAAAGGCCAAGAGAGTAAGTTCAGTACTTCGCGTCAGATTGGCGATCGTTTGCGTCAGGAGCTGGAAACGAACGTTGGTCTGCGAGTTGAGCCTAATGAGATTGGCTTTACTGTCAGTGGTCGTGGTGAGCTTCATTTGTCAGTGCTGATCGAAGCAATGCGCCGTGAAGGCTATGAATTTGAAGTTGGTCGCCCAGAAGTGATTACCATCGAAGAAGACGGCGTGACCAAAGAACCAGTCGAGGATTTATTTATCGAAGTTGATAATGAGTTTTTGGGTGCAGTTAGCCAGACGCTGGGTAAGCGCTATGCACAATTACGCGCTCAAACTAACCTCAATGACAACGTGGTGCGCTTAGAATATGAAATTACCTCGCGGGCGCTCATTGGTCTGCGTAGCGAGTCGCTGACCTTAACGCGTGGTACAGTGGTGATGAATAGCCTGCCAAAAGGCTATCAACCGCTGTCTGGTAAGATTATGTCGGATCGTAATGGCGTGTTAATCGCTTTTGAAACTGGCGTGACAACAGCTTATGCGTTGCAGGCCGCTGAGGCGCGCGGTGAGTTGATGGTTGGCCCGGGTGTTAATGTTTATCAGGGGCAAATTGTGGGTATTTATAACCGTCAGGAAGATTTGGAAATCAATGTTTGTAAAATGAAACACTTGACTAACATGCGCTCCAAATCGAGCGATGGTACAATTCAGTTGACACCACATCGAGTATTTAGTTTGGAGCAATGTTTAGACTTTTTGGCAGATGATGAATTGCTGGAGGTGACGCCAGCGAACCTGCGCCTACGTAAAAAATACCTCGATCCGAACGTCCGCAAACGCCATAAGAATTAGGTTTTAAAAAACGCCCAGGTGGGCGTTTTTACATTGTTGAGTCTATTTTGGCTGTGATTCTTGACTAATTTCCTCTGGCAAAAAGCCCTTGGGATGTTCAAAACCAGCTTGCCACTGATAATCTTTGCCGTAACCGAGGTTGGTGGTGATATCAGAGGTAGTATTTCGTAAATGGAGGGGTACTTGAGCGTGCGGGAAACGCTTGGCGAGCGACTGAGCTTGGTGCATTAAATCGGTGGTTTGACGCGATTTTTTACTGCGAGCGAGGGCGGTTGCCACATGAAACAACACATAGTTAGCTTCGGGCATACCGATTTTAGTGATCGCATCAAAGGCGGAATTAGCCAGTCCGAGAGCGCCATTGCCTGCCAAGCCAATGTCCTCGCTGGCGAAGATAATCATTCGCCGAGCGATAAACTTCGGATCTTCGCCGGATTGAAGCATTCGCGCCATATAATATAATGTTGCCTCGACGTCACCACCGCGCATTGATTTAATAAAAGCCGACGCTAAGTCGTAGTGATTGTCGGATTTTTTATCATAAATATTAATCGCTTGGTTGGCGGCGAGTTTGATTGCTTCTAAATCGAGTTTTGGTGAGAGATCAAGCGCCAGCTCCAGAGTGCCGAGCGCTTTGCGAGCATCACCACCAGATAGCCACGCCAAAAAAACCAGTGCGTCGTCAGTGATGGGTTTGTTAAGATTGAGGGTGGCGAGGGCTCGTTTAATAATTTGCTTAATGTCGGCTTCGCTCAGCGCTTCAAGCACAATCAGCTGTGAACGAGACAGCAGTGGCGTGATAATTTCAAAAGCGGGATTTTCAGTAGTGGCGCCGATTAAGGTAATCAAGCCATTTTCTAAATATGGTAAAAATAAATCCTGCTGGGCTTTGTTAAAACGATGAATTTCATCCAAAAATAAAATTGTTGGCAAATTGTCAGCCTGATTAGCGCGGGCGCGCTCGAGGACGGCTTCAACATCTTTTTTGCCGGAAGATACGGCCGATAATTCAATCATATCAGCGCCAGTTGACTGGGCGATGAGGCGGGCAAGGGTGGTTTTGCCACAACCAGCTGGTCCCCACAGGATTAAATTACGAGGTTTTTTGGCGTCAAGGATTTTGCGGATAATTTTGCCATCACCCACTAATTTAGCCTGACCAACGAAGTCGGCGATAGTTTGGGGGCGGAGGCGTTCGGCGAGCGGTTGCATAAGATTATGAGGGAATGTTTAAGCAAAAGTGCGCCACCTCCTAGTTGAAAGCGTCGCACTTGTTGAGGTTAATGAATTATTTTTTAGCTTTTGGGGCTTTTTTGAGCAAATCGCGAATTTCGATTAGCAGTTCAGCTTCGCTAGGCAGTTTGGCGACTTTTTCAGCTTTAGCGTCGGCTTCTTCTTTTGCACGCTTGGCAATTGGATTTAATTTTTCGAGTTTCTTAATGCCTTTAACTGCGACAAAAATTGCCAACGCGATAATTAAGAAATCGACAATGTTTTGTAGGAACACGCCATAAGTCACGACAGCGTTGCCAACGGTAATATTCAATCCAGCGAGGTCGTTGCCACCCATAATCACACCAAGCAGTGGCATAATGATGTTATTGACTAATGAGGTGACGATTTTGCCAAATGCTCCACCGATAACCACTGCTACGGCGAGGTCAACGATATTACCTTTCATCGCGAATTCTTTGAATTCTTTAAAAAATTCCTTCATTTTTTACTCCTTATTTAATATTAAAATTATATCAAACTTTAGGATTTTTTGATATAATAAGCAGAGAATTTTGAATGTTTATAGTTTATAAAAAAGGAGAAGAAAAATGACTAAAACCCCAACTAGCCAGCGGATTTTATTTGGCTTAATTGCTGTTTTTATGATGGTAAGCACTATCGTGATGTATGTATCGATGATTATGAGTTCTAAAAACCAAAATAATCAGCCACAGTATCCAGCCAGTGAGCGTCAGACGGCTGAGCAAAAAAAGCGTTTAGAAAAATATATGAAACAGGTTGAGGAGCGCGCTAAATATTTGCAAAAAATTGGCGATGAATTATCAGCCAAATATTACGACGAATTTAAGGCGTACAAAGAGTCTAACAAAGCCTATAATGCCGAATCAATTAAGGAATTGACTAAAACTGACTTAAAAGTTGGTGACGGTGCAGACGTTGATGAAAAAACTGATTATCAAGCGTATTATATCGGTTGGTTAGCTAATGGTAAGGTGTTTGATAGTTCGTTTGATAACAACAAATTAAAAACACCACTACAAGGCGGTTCGGGTCTAATTGAAGGTTGGAAAGAAGGTATTAAAGGCATGAAAATCGGTGGCGTGCGTGAAATCGCTATTCCTTACCAAAAAGCCTACGGTGATCAAGCCAAAGGCGATATTCCGGCTAAATCACCACTGAAGTTTATTATTAAACTCATTCCGCCAATGACTAAAGAGCAAAAAGACGGTATTCCAAAAGCTGAATTCTAATTTAATTTAACTTAACGATTGAGCGAAAAGGAGTAAAACATGACTGAAGTTAAGCAACCAGAAATTTGGGATGTAATTATTATCGGTGGTGGCCCAGCGGGTTTGTCGGCGGGAATTTATACGGCGCGTGATTTAAAATCGACCATGATTTTAGAAGCGGGATTGACCGGCGGGATGATGGCGCTCACTTCTAAAGTTGATAATTATCCTGGTTATCAGCCAGGTGCGACTGGTTTTGAAATTGCTAAAAACATGACTGATCAGGCTAAAGCTTGTGGCGTCAAAATTAACTACGTTAAAGCCGAGGCGGTGCAAAAAACTGCGGATGGTTTTGAAGTGGTGGCTGGCGGTCAGACTTACCAAGCTCGATCAGTGCTGATTGCTACTGGTACAACCTATCGCAAACTCGGCGTGCCTGGCGAGGCAGAAATGATTGGCTCGGGTGTGCATTTTTGCGCAACCTGCGACGGTGCTTTTTATAAAAATCGTCCAATTGCCGTGATTGGTGGTGGCAATTCAGCGGTTGAAGAAACGCTGTTTTTGGCAAAATTTGCTTCCAAAATTCATTTGATCGCTCTGGGGGAATTAACCGCGACTGAAGCGCTCAAGGCGGAGTTGGAAGAGTTGGTAAAAACTGGCCAAGTCGAAGTTCATACTCAGACTACTACTAAGGCGATTCTCAGTCAAAACGCTCAGGTTTCGGGCGTGGAAGTTGAGCGGAACGGCCAGACTGAGCAATTGGCGGTTGACGGCGTGTTTGTATTTATTGGTTTAGTGCCTCAGTTAGATTTTATCGACAGGTTGGGCTTGGAGTTAGATCCAGCAGGCTTTATCGTGGCACAAGCGAATCAGACTAAAATTGATGGTTTGTTTGTGGCTGGTGACATTGTGGCGGGTGTCGATCGTCAAATCGCCGTAGCAGTTGGCGACGGAGTGAAAGCGGCTCTAAAAATTGCTAAATATTTACACGCTTGATATAATAACATCATGAATCAAAACCCTCTGTCATCTGTCCAAAACCGTCCAATGCCTAAGCTATTTTTCTTGGTTGGTTTGCCGGGTTCTGGTAAAACCTTTTTTGCTGAAAAGTTTTCAGAAGAGTATCAAATTCCGTTTATCAATCTGAACAAATGGCGTTTTTTCATGTTTGGTGAGCCGAATTTTAGTCGTGAAGAAGACGCTCAGTTGACTCGTTATGGTGCAGATATTTTACGCGAAATATTTAAAACCAAACAAAGTATTTTGCTTGAAGGCAATCTCTATAGTCGAGTGGATCGGCAACGCTATGCTCAGCTGGCTCGTCAATATGGTTATCAGCCGGTGGTAATCTGGGTACAAAATGTCGATGCTGAGTCTAAACTACGGGCTATTCGTCTCAATCGCAATCATCCAAAAGATTTTTTGATGACGCCAGAAGTGTTTGAAGATCTCAAACGACGTTTCACTCCGCCGAACGAAATGGAAAAACCAATTGCTATCAGTGGTAAGCATTCGTTCAAAATGCAATATCGATCAGTACTAAAGCGTATCGCTGGTGATTCAAAGCCAACCACCGAGCGGAGTTTGCCGATGGCAGAGCGCAAAGCGACAAATAATGCAGATGCGAGTAGTCCTAAGCGTCGCTTGCGAATTTTTGGTTAAATTGATGAGAATATGACGGAAACTTTAGATTCAGAGTTCGGTGCGATTGCCGTCTATCGGCGACGTGGAGCGACTCGGATTAGTTTTCGGATGGGGACGAATGGTCAGCCAAAAATTACGGCACCATTTGGTGTACCGAAGCTGGCTTTAAAATTATTCCTGCGGACTTCGCATCCGCAAATTGCCAAAATCATCAACGACCATCGAGCGAAAAATCATTATCTACCAGGGATGGTGATTGGCAAAACTCATCTACTGAAGTTGGAATATGATGCGGGTTTGGCTCAGTGTCAAATTAAAGTGCGACCAAATTTTCTCGTGGTGTGTTTGCCGATGGGTGGGCAAGTTGAGGACGAGAGTGTGCAGGCACAAATTCGCCCTTACGTCAAAAAACTACTCAAAAAACAAGCCAAAGAGATTTTGTTGCCACGGTTAGCATTTTTGGCGCGTGAGCATGGTTTTAAGTATCAAAACGCGAAATTATCTCACGCTTCGACGCGTTGGGGCAGTTGCTCGTCTAGAGGTATCATTACGCTGAACATTGGTTTGGTTAGTTTGTCGAATGAGCTAATTGATTATGTGCTGATTCATGAACTATGTCACTTGCGTCAGATGAACCATAGTCGGGCATTTTGGGCGGAGGTCGGGCGGATTATGCCTAATTATCGTCAATGTGAGTCGCATCTCAAACAATTTATGCCACATGTTTAACGATGTAAAATTGACGATTACGTCATGCTTATGTTAAAATGACATTATGAAAAAGAGTTCTGTATCTAAATCTACAATGAAGTTATTTTTTAGTAAAATTAGAGATTTTTGGCGTCATCCAATTAATTTTAGCGTGACACCGCTTAAGTTATTGCCGATTCTTGTCGCGTTACCAATAATTGTGGTTGGTTATGGGATTATCACGCGGAATATTAAACCTAATCAGTCGGCATCAGCTGAGCAAATCGCTGGGTCACCAGAATCTGGTGTAAAATCGCGTATTTCAGAATTGTATGACGTGTTAGTGGCGCGTAATCGTGGTACGGACAATAACACTATGGCTGGTATGGATGTGCTTCATGATAACTGGGGTGCGAAATGGAATCGTATTAAATCAGCAGCTTTAGTGACGCCAACCCCTCCAGCGGCTGGTGGCGTGAAGAGCATTCAGCGTGGGACTGGTAGCTTTTATCAGCGATCTTGGGAAGGTGCGGTATCAGTATATTTTAACGCAGTCAATCCAGCAAAAAGTAGTATGCGCATTAATGGATCATGTGTAGATAAAGATCATCGTGAGATGAGCGCGGCGGTGAATATTAAAAGTGTCACGGCATCGAGCATCACGGCTGACTGTGGCAGTGGTGGTTATGCTCGAAATATTGATTTTGATTGGGAAGTGATTGAATATAATTAAAGAATAATCTTATGAACAACGGTGGGCAATCATATCGCTGGCGACAGTTAATGCAATATCTTGAGGTAATTTGTAATGGTTTGTTATGGCTGTCGCCTCTTTTGATTGCACTGGACGCGGTGATTGCCCCGATTTCCGATAGCACGCCACTGGATAGTGCACTGTGGCCATTGGCGGTAGTAGTAATTTGGAGCGTTGGCTTGGTGATTTATCAACTGCTGTTTAAGCTACCTGCTAAACCGAACTTGGCTAAGGTACGGACGCTTTACCTAGTTTTTAGTATCGTTATGCTCGGTATCTATATCGGTTTGACACAAGATATTAGTTCACTAACAATGGCAGTGCTGGCGATTATAGCGTTTAATAGTCTGCTGTACGCTAACTTTGGGCTGGTATTTGCTAATATGATTGGCTTAGAAATGCTGGTGATTTTTAGTGGGAAAATAGCGGGCTTGACGAGTACTGGCTATGGTACGAAGAGTTTAATGGTGTTAAGCGGAGTGATCTATGGAGCCGTGCTGTTGATTTTAAGCTTGTATAATTCCGATAAATCACTTACTGCACCCTCTAAAACCACAAAATACGCCGTGACAGATGCTGATGATGGTATTAAAACTTTAATTGACAACCTGGATTGTGGTGTGATGCGCGTCAATCAGGATTCAAAAATTTCTCTGTGTAATGATGTTGCTTCGACTATGTTCGAATTAAATAATCAGATTGTGGGTCGAGAGTTGAGTAAGATATTAACATTGACTGATTTGGACGATCAGTCGGTACAGTTAGATGAGCTAATTCGGGCTACTCATACTGTTAGAACTACGGATCAGCTGATTTATGTTGATGCTAATGGTGAAAAAATCCGGCTAGAACTGACAATTGCACCGATTAAGAATGCTTATGGCGTAGCAGAAGCGGGTGAGTATTTATTGTTGTGGCGTGATGTGACTTTTGAGCGTAATCTGATGGCTGAGCGTGACGAATTTGCGCGGGTGATTGGTCAGGAACTGCATAGGCCGATTGCTCAGGCTGAGATGGGATTGCAAGAGGTGGAAGTATTATTAACCCACAAAACCGATCCGCTGACACTCGTTCATGCGCTGAAAAAATCCCATCAATACATCACACAGCTTGCGACGGCGACTAATAATTTGGCGTCGCTAGCGCGAGCCGAACAGGCGGAAATTGTGCAATTTCAACTGGTCGATGTAGCGAAAGTATTGCAAGGTTTGTTCGAAAAAAATCAGCCAGCGGTTAATAGTAAAGGTCTGCAATTTGACCTGGATCTTGACCCGAAGCTATCAAAAATCGCTACTAATTCGGCTTATTTGGAAGAAATTTTACAAAATCTCTTAACTAACTCCCTGAAGTACACTGAAACTGGTGGCATTACCCTGTCCGCGTCTGTTAAAGTGCGTCAGGTAGAAATCGCAGTGATTGATACTGGTCTAGGTATTGCCAAAAACCAACAAGCTCAGATTTTTGACAAGTTTTATCAGGTTAAAGATTATCGAACAGCTAGTCGCAGTGGATTAGGTCTTGGACTGTATGTGGCAAAACAGTTAGCGCATAAGCTGGGCGGACAACTGAAGGTAAAAAGTCGGATAGGTTTTGGCTCAACTTTTAGTCTGATATTACCAAAGACCGCACGACTGAAGAAATAATTTAAATATTTTACAAAACTGCGCCGGTCTATTATACTTATGGTAATGACTAGTTTTGATTTATTATCGATTATTTTTGCTGGCTGTCTGATGATTATCAGTGGGGCATTTTTAGAGCGATTGTGGTTTGCAAAAAAACATTTTCGCCTGAATCGAGCGTATGATGATTATTGGCGCTTTGAGGATTTGCCAGCGGTGTCGGTCTGCATTCCAGCGCGTAACGAGCATCAAGCCATCGAGGCTTGTTTGGAGCGCGTTCTCGCTAGTGATTATCCAAAAATGGAAGTAATTGTGCTAGATGATGACTCGGTTGATAACACCTCAGACGTAGTCAAACAATTTGCACAGCGTGGTGTAAGGTTTATTAAAGGCGCAAAATTACCAAAGGGCTGGGTTGGTAAGAATCATGCTATGGCGCAACTGACTGAGCAGGCGACTGGTTCATATATTATTTTTATGAGTGTAGATACGATTGTCGGTGAGGATGATTTGGGAACGATGATTCGTTATGCGCTTGATAAAAATCTGGCGATGCTGAGCGTGATGCCAAAACGCGATCGGCTATGTCCGAATGTGTTTTTCGGGACGTTGCGATTTTTTTGGGAATTAATTTTGCATTCGCGTAATTTTCCGGCGACTAGTACCAGTATTTGGCTGGTTAAGGTTGACGAGCTTGAGCAATATGGTAATTTTTGGGAACATCACCGTGCGACAGTGCGACCAGAATCGGTATTAGCTAGTTATTTCTATAGCAAGCATCAGTATCGTTTCTTGGTAGCGAATCGATTTTTGCATGTTACCCACGAAAAAGATTGGCAGTCGCAGTTGATGACGGCAGTGCGTACGAATGGACCAGTGTTTGATAAATCAATCTGGCTCAAGGCTAATGTGTTAGTGGTGCTGATGATTATTGTCAACGGTATGGTGATTTGCACTAGTAATCTGTTTTTAACTAATCTGTGGTGGGTGCAGATCATTGATCTAATCGGCATATTGGCGCTGAGCTGGTTGAGCGTGTGCTATACCAGAATCAGTTGGGCGCGGGGTTGGTTGCTGGGGCTGGTTAACTGGCCATGGGCTTTTTTGCAGGAACTATGGTTGTTGTTTTTTAGCATTGTTTATAATAAATTCCAGGTGGTAGCATGGAAAGGTCGTCGTTTGCCTGACCCAAAAAAACCCGACTGTTGCTAGTTTAATAATTGACAAACGCCATCTGGTGCGCTATAATGAAGCTTGACAATCTGCTTAAAACCATTTATAAGCAGAATTTTTTAATTTAAAGGAGAAGTGAAATGAGTAAACAAGCCAAAGTTCACAAAATCAAGGCCAAGGTTGACCCCAAACCAACCAAAGCTGGCACGAAAGTGACCAAAATCAAAGCTAGTGTTCCGGCAAAAACCGCCAAAAACACCACAACTACCGAAGTGGCAAAAACAACTAAAGCTGACAAAACAGCCAATATCACCAAGGTTAAAACCAGCGCCAAGGTAAAAACCCGCAAGCGTTCTGGCTCAGTGCTAACTAAGGTGTTTAAACCAGTAATTCTGTTCAATCGCTACTTAAAAAACTCCTGGCTCGAACTCAAAAAAGTCCACTGGCCAAGCCGTAAATCAACCTGGGCGATGGTTTTCGCCGTGGTTGGCTACTCACTCTTCTTCTTAGTGCTAGTATTGGCACTCGATAATCTCTTCTCTTACATTTTTAAATTAATGCTTAAATAATAAAGGAAAAATAATATGGCAAAAAAAGCAAATCGATATGACTCAACTCGCCAGTGGTACGCAATTCACACTTACTCTGGCCACGAAGAAAAAGTTGCCGAGGGAATTCGTCAACGTATCAACAGTGTGCAGATGGCGGATAAGATTTTCGACGTGATTGTTCCTAAAGAAAAACAAATCGAAATCAAAAACGGTAAGCGCAAAGTTATCGACAAAAAAATCTTCCAAGGTTATGTTCTGGTAGAAATGAACTTGACTGATGAGTCGTGGTTCGTGGTGCGCAACACGCCAGGCGTGACTGGTTTTGTGGGAACTTCAACTACCCCAACTCCGGTATCGGATAAAGAAATCGCCAAAATCCGCAAGCGCATGGGCGTCGAAGAACCAACTCACCACATTGATTTTGACATTAATGAAGTGGTATCGATTATTGATGGTCCGTTCAAAGGTTTCGAGGGTATGATTTCTGAAATTGACGCCCAAAAAGGCAAGCTCAAGGTAATGGTCAGCATGTTTGGTCGTGAAACGCCAGTCGAGCTCGATATCTTGCAGGTTAAGAAGATTTAATACATAATTAGCTTAAGCTTAGAATAGATTTTAAACATCAAGAAAGGCGGATTTTGTGAAAAAAGATTATCAAAACAAGCTGATTAAAGTTCTGATCGTGACTAATATCGTCCTGGTAGCGCTGATGGCGGTGATTTTTATGCAGTTACATTCCTTGCAAAAACAGGTTGATGGTGCGTTCTTCTCAATTCGGGGTGCGCTGGATAACCAGACTAGGCTAGAAACTAACTTGCGTAATCGTAAAATTATTGAATAATTAATATAAAGAAATTGATCAATAAGCAAGTTGATTGTCGGACTTGTTATTGCTTCCGCCTGATAAATAGTGTATAATAAAAGAGTTACGCACTGAATTTAATCAATTTAAAAATTAAAGGAAGTAAAAGAATTATGGCAAAAAAAGAAAAGAAGGTGATCGGTAATCTGAAACTTCGTATTCCAGCTGGTCGTGCGACTGCTGGTCCTCCAGTTGGTTCAACCTTGGGTCAATGGGGTTTGAATATGATGGATTTCATCAACCCATTTAACGAAAAAACTAAAGACCTCATGGGAAAGAACGTGATTGTTCACCTGCAAGTGTTTGATGATCGAACTTTTGCTTGGAAAAGCCTAGGTCAGCCAGTTGATGACTTGATTCGTGAAAAAATCGGCATCCAAAAAGGTTCAGGCAAACCACATGCTGACAAAGTCGGTAAAATTACTCGTGCTCAGCTCGAAGAAATTGCCGAAATCAAAAAAGACCAACTCAACGCGATTGATCTCGAGGGTGCTATCAAAATTATTGCTGGTACTGCGCGTTCAATGGGCGTCGAAGTCGTTGACTAAACCGATTGTTAATCGAAGTTAAATAAAAATCCCGTGGCTATAGGTCACGGGATTTTTAAAATTGGAGTAGAGATGTTTATAGCCAAGCGCCTTGATTAGCGCCGTAGTTGGTTTTAAGTTCATACGCTTGTTGGGCGGAACGTAATTCAGCTTGTACCTGATTAGCGACCATTTGTACTTCTGAAAGTAAGCTGGCGCATGGTGCTTGAATGGCCTGCAAACGATGGAGGAGTTTTTCGGCATATTGATGATCGATTTGACCGTGACCTCGTTCATGGACTAAAATGCCCGACAAGAAACGATTCATAGCCTGTTTGGTGGCGGTTGGTGTCCACTCGTCCGCCTGCCAAGTTGGCAATGTCATTAGGGTACGCAAACCGACTTTGACATTGGTGAGTTTGCAGGTGTCAGATAATGGTAGTTGAAATTGACCATAGCTTAAATCAATTCGGCTTTGTGAAATAGCATGGAGCTGGCGATGACCAATGTCAGGTGAACAGCGCCAAATTTGTTGCTGAATGGTGCGTGAATCACGACCATAAACCCGAAAATAAAGGGTCGGCTCTATGATATGTGTCAAACCGTCTGGGCGGTTGATGAGATCTATCGGTTGAGGTAAAACATGTGCTACGCGTGTGCAACTTGGCACGGCCGGGGCTGGTTTAACTACTGAGGCAGTTTGGGGCTGTTTTGGCTGGGTTGGGACTGACGCTGGTTGTGGTGGTTGAGCGGTGGCGACAGCAGTGGCAGGTTGTGAGGCGGTTTGGGCTGGGGCGGTCGGTATAGCCGCCTCGGTTGTTTGACGTGCTAATGGCTGAGTCTTGGCTGGTAGTTCACTGATAGCCTGGACGAGCTGGCTGGTCTTTTGTTGCCAAAGCACGCCGAATAATCCGGCAATAACCACGAGCGATCCGCCAATCATTAGAAAATTTTTTGACATCTGAAAACGAGCAGATGTAAATCCACTTTTAAACATTAAGTCTCCTTTGTTTATAATTCTACAACACTTTTAGAATATTTCTTTATTATAGCATAAAATAAGATAAAAATCAATAATCATAACATTTTTTATCAATTAAACTCGCTGATGTGTCTTGCTTGCTTTTTAACCTGAAAAATGATAAAATCTAGCTATTAAAAATAATTGTTGGCAGAGTTTAGAAAAAACTCGTGATGACCACAGAAAGGATTTTCATCTTATGACTATGAAAAAAGGTGAGTTGTTAGAACTGGCAAAAAGCATGAAGCTAGATTTATCTGACAAAAATACGATCGCTGAAATTAACGAAGCGATTAAAAACGCTAAAGAACAAGCTGAAGCAAAAGACGAAGCGGTAATCGCTGGTCGTGAAGCTAAAGTTGCTAAAGCTGGTAAGCGTAGCGAAAAATCACTCAAAGAAGCGGAAGAAAAAGCCGAAAAAGAAGCTCGCAAAGAAGCGGGTGACACTTCTGCTCAAGGTGATGCCGTAGCGACTAAAGAAAAAGGCCCAGCGCCAAAAACTCGTTCACTGCTGGAACGCCGAAGCAAAAAATACCAAGTAGCTTACGCTAAAATCGACAAAACTAAGGTTTATAGCTTAGAGGAAGCAACCAAATTAGCGATTGAGACTAACCCAAGCAAATTCGACGCTAGTGTTGAAGTTCACGCGCGCTTAGGTGTTGACCCACGTCAAGCCGACCAAAATATTCGTGCGACCGTTAGCTTGCCTCACGGAACTGGTAAAAAAATCGCCGTTGCGGTCTTCGCGCCAAAAACCGAACACGACAAAGCCACCAAAGCTGGTGCTGACATTGTTGCTGATGAAGAGTTCTTGCAACAGCTCGACAAGGGTGTGTTAAACTTCGATATTTTAATCACTACTCCGGCTTATATGCCAAAACTTGGTAAATACGCTCGTACTCTTGGTCCACGCGGTTTGATGCCAAATCCAAAGAGCGGTACGATTGCAACCGACGTTGCAAAAGCTACCACCGAAGCTAAAGCTGGTAAAGTTGAATACCGTGTTGACAAGCAAGCGATTGTTCACTTGTCAGTCGGTAAAGTATCATTCGGTGCTGACAAAATCGCCGAAAATATCAAAGCGTTCTTCGACAGCTTGCAGGCACACAAACCAGCTAGCCTCAAAGGCGCTTACATTCAATCAGTTTTCATTGCTACCTCACAAGGTCCAAGCATTAAAGTTGATTTGAACTAAAAACTCGTGTTTTTATAAAAATCCCGCCATGAATGCTTTAAGCTAAGTGGCGGGATTTTCTTCGCGCTAAAAAACCGAGTGGGGCGGTTTGCGCTAGTCGCCGTTATCTGTTAAAATAATCTCATAATTAAAATAAGCTAATGAGTATAAGGAGTAATATGGCAGATTTTAATCAGATTTTGACCCCTGGTGATTATCAGAATGGTTTGATTAATATGGTAGTGGAGATTCCAACTGGTTCATGCCACAAAATTGAATGGGATCGCAAAGTTGGTGCAATGAAACTTGACCGTGTCGAGCCAGAGATTTTTGCAAAACCAACTAATTATGGTTTTATCCCTCAAACCCTCGATGAAGATGGTGATGAACTTGATGTGCTGTTAGTGACCGATAAACCACTGACGACTGGGATTTATCTCGAGGCGCGGATTATCGGCGTGATGAAATTTGTTGATGATGGTGAAGTTGATGACAAGGTGGTAGCCGTTCCAGCTGATGATCGCAATAATGGTGACGCGATTAAGACTTTGGCAGATTTGCCACAACAGTTAATTAAACAAATTGAATTCCACTTCAATAATTACAAAGCATTGAAAAAACCTGGTTCAACCAAAGTTGAATCTTGGGGCGATATTGAAGAAGCAAAAGTTGTGATTAAAGACGCTATTGACCGCTGGAATAATCGCTAATTTTGTAACCTGAAGTAAAAACCTCTGGGCCGGAATGGCTCAGGGGTTTTAAGTTGGGCATTTTTTAAAAAGGTTTGAGTCGTAATGCTGTTTATGTTAAAATTAAACATAATGAGTATTAAAAAAAGGGAATTAAATGAGAAGGAATAAAAAAATGATTATTCCAGCAGCAGTGCTTGCTGGGACAGCGGTAGGTGGTGGCCTACATATTTTGAATATTAATCGACCAATTACTAACGAACCATATGGTGTAATGGCTTACACTTCGCCAGTCAATACTCAAGACCCAGCGACGGCGCCAGCATCTTATGTGATTAATTTTCCAGATATTAACTTAAAACGTGCACTCAATCCTATTATTGCCGCAGCAATGAATGAACAGCGTCGACAACAGGGATTGCCTCAGGATGTAGTGCGTACTCCTGACCAAGAAATTACCGCTGGTGACATGAAAGCACCAGTCAACATGTATGGTCCATGGGCATTGAACACTAAAAATATTACGAATATTGAAGGTTTGCAATTCTTGGTGAATGCGACACGTATTGATATGGTTAATAACCAAGTGACGAACTTTGCACCTCTACGCGATCTTGATAAGCTTGAGGAACTTAATATTGGTCAAAACCCAATGACTGATTTAACACCTATTGCCTCGATTTCTAATTTGAAAAAACTCTCTCTTGATCGTTCACCGAACTTAACAGATATCACACCCTTAGCTCATGCTTCAAAACTCACTGAGTTGCGTATGGGGCTCACTAAGGTATCGAATCTGGCACCAGTTTCCCAGATGGCTAATCTGGAGCAACTACATTTTAATAACACATTGTCTCCAACCAAGTTAGATCTAACACCGCTGGCAACTGCTCCTAAGCTATCGTTAATTAACGCTAATGCTTGTAAATTGACTGGTGCAGATTTTGCAGTATTAAAAGATGCTCCCGCTCTAGAGACTCTGATGACAGATGGTAATAATGTTTTTAATCTTAACGATCTACTCAAAGAAGATTTTACTAATTTAAAGCGCTCATCAACTTTCAGCGACCAACTGCATTCAATTAATACCGACACTAATCCAGTATTTGAAAACCCAATTCGTGGTATTGATAACGAAATAATTCCAGTAGAAGAAACCGCCAATGTAAAAAATGCTAATGCTGACGGTAGCTTAAATCCGAATGGTACTCACATTAAGCTAATTAACTTGTATGGTAGAAATAGAGTTGATATTCGCTGGGAAAAAGAATTTACTAAAGGCCATGTCACTAATCGTCCATTCTCTGGTACTTTGATGGTTAGTTATAACTTGCCACAAGACACAATTAAACCAACTATTACGCCAAGCAATCCTGAGAAACTAGTCTCGCGCAAAGGTCGACCAATTGATCTTAATGCTGGCATGAGTGCTGAAGATAACCCAAGTGGTTCGGGCTTGCGTAGTTTTACGCATGACGCCGTGGCGAAAGGTTTGGATGTAACTAATCCAGTCAAGGGTGAATATCAAATTGTTTATACTGCGACTGATAATCATGACAATATCAATACGGTTACTCGTCAAGTAGAAATTACTGATGCTGATGATTTACAAGCTATTGTAAACGGTGTTACAGAAGATGCTTTAAAGGGTTACACTGCATTAACTAAAGAACGGGTATTGGCGAAGAAATCTGCTGCCGAAGCAATCATTGCTAAAAATGATGCCACGCAAGCTCAAATTGACCAAGCGTTAGATGATCTCAATCAAGCAATTCGCAAGCTAGAAGTCGATACTCGCAAGCTAGTAGCAGCGGCGACTAATCGATACAACGCTCAGCCTGATTATGTCCAGCAAGATCCAGGCGTTCAGGCCGCTTTGGCAGAGGCCAATCGCGTATTGAATGATCCTGCGAAAACTCCTGAAACTGTTGATCGGGCGGCTCGAGATTTAATTAAGGCTATCGAAGACGCAAATAAAGCCGAAACTGAACGTCAAAAAGCCGCATCTGATGCACTTGATACGATTAAGGGTGACGACAAAAAAGCAGCACGTACTCCAAGTGCAATTCAAGATGTTAAAGATAAGATTAACGCTATCAAAGACGGCCAAAAACGCAACGCTCTTTTGCGCCAACTTCAACCAGTTGAGGACGCTTATAATGCTAAAAAAGACGAATTAAATCAACTTCTTGATCGTGCTAAAAATCCAGCAACGACCGATGGTGCTAGCCCTGCAACTGTAGCGCAACTCCAAAACGCCATCCAATCAGCTGACGCTGTCAAGGCTAACACCAACGCCTCTCAAGAAATGATCGAGACGGCGCTCAATGCCTTGCAAACTGCTATTGATGGTTTGCGTACGGATAAGACAGCCCTCCAGACATTAATAAACTCTGTGCTAAGCGAGCCAGGCTATGTTAAAAATGACCCTGAAGTAGTTGCCAAAAAAGCTGAAGCTGATCGCATTATGGCTCTTGAAAATCCAACTAAAGCGCAAGTAGCCCAGGCGGTTCAAGATTTAAATAACGCAATTCAGTCAGTGCGTCGAGCTGAGCAAGATCGTCAAACAGCCGCTGAAGAGGTCGTTGTCAAAGCTGAAACTGATAAAGCTGTTTATGTCTTTGACCAAGCTGAAGCTAAAATCAACGAAGTTAAAGATCCTGTGAAAAAAGCACAACTAACAGGTCGTCTCCAGACTGCTAAACAAGTTTATGATAACACTAAAAATAATTTGCAAAATGCAATTGCCAATGCCGAAAATCCAGTTACGACTGATGGTATGACTACCGCGTCAGTGGCTCGATTGCAACAAGCCTTGAACCAGGCTAAACAGGCGATGGCTGAAAAAACTCCACAGCAGACTATAGAAGTTACACTCAATGCCTTAAATCAAGCTATTACTCAATTAGAAGTTGACGAAACTGCACTTGATCAGGCTATTGCCGAGCATAATGACCAGCCGGATTATATTAAGAATGACCCAGCGGTCCAAGCTGCTAAAACCGAAGCTGATCGGGTTAAGGCTTTGCCGTCAGCCACCAAACCACAAATTCAGCAAGCAACATCTGGTTTAAAAAATGCCATTCGTACCGCTAAGCAAGCTGAAGTTGCTAAGCAAAACCAGGCTGAACAAGAATTAGCTCAAACGACTGCTGATTTATCACCAGCATCAATCACCGCTTCTCAGAACAAAATTAATGCTGTTCAGGATCCAGCCAAAAAAGCTGAGCTACAAGCTAAGCTTGATGGTTTGAGGCAAAAATTAGCTGATCAAAAACAAGCCTTACGTGATTTAATCGCGAAGGCGCAGGATCCAGCGACTATTGATGGTATGACAACTGAGACTAAGAATGCGTTATTAACTAAAATTAACGATGTGATTCCGACTCGTGATGCAGCTCAGGCTGGTTCAAATCAAATTTTAAGTGCAACTATCTCCCTACAACAGGCGATTGATGCACTACGTGCTGATAAATCTGCTCTAGTGACGGCCTTAAATACGGCTGATGCGGAACCTGACTATCTTAAAGGTAAGACTGGCTTCCGTCGTGCGCTTGATGGTGGTCGCGCAATCAACAATAATTCAAATCCGACTGTTGCTGAAGTTCGTGCTGCTGTGTTGGCTTTGCAAAACGCTAAACCAGAAGCTGTCTTGCAAGAAAATCAAGCTCAGCAAGCAATGGATAGCGCTCTGATAGCGGCACAACAAGAGATTGATCGTTTACCAAGTTTAGCTAATGATCAATTGTTCAATATCGATCTTGCTAATTTGGAGCGTTTAATTAACCAAGTTGATGAGCCAGCGAAAAAAGCCCAATTCCAAGCTACTCTTGCTACAATTAAAACGGCTTACAATAAGCGCAAGGCTGAAGTTGAGGCTAAATATCCAAAATCACCAAACACTGGCTATCAAAAACAGGCTAAAACTGGTCTGCTAGCAGCGCTAATTAGCTTGCCAGTTACAGTGATTGCAGTAGCAGTGAAGAAACTGAAGCGTCAATAATCTCATCATTGGTCTACGACATATCCTAAAACCCATCTAGGTAAGTTGCCTGGATGGGTTTTTGCTTATATGCTAGCGACTAGGCGTCGGATTTGTTATAATAAGCTTATGCTATTTGTCGATTTTATTAGCTGGTGGTATGCTGATGGTCTCAAGGGCTTTATGCAACGCCTGGGACTGCAGTTGGCGAAAATCACCGATTTCTTCTCGGTAGGATTATTGATTAAGACGTTGTTTACACCGTTTCGGTTAATTGATTCATATTCGGCTGGCGGACAATCACTTGATGATAAAATTCGTGCTGGTCTTGATAAACTAATTGCTCGTTTTATCGGTGGTTTAATTCGTTCAACGGTTCTGCTTTTTGCAATTATTGTTATTTTTACAACAATTGTAATTGATATATTAAAAATTATTTTATGGCTGATGGCACCCTCATTGCCGATTATTGGAGCGGTCTTACTGGCTATGGGAGTGACGCTATGATTGAACCGCGATATAACCATAACTCACTGCGATCACGCAAAGCACGCTTGACGGTGGGTATTAGCCCAGTGTGGCGCTTAATGCTTAAAGTTATGGCGTTTGGATTAGTTATCTCTGGCATTAGTCTAATTGTGATTAAAGATTCACTTGGTTGGTTAGCGCTCGGTATGACGAGTGTACCAGTGATGGTGTATCAATGGTGGCGTTATAATCTATATCGCTTGGAAATTATCGAAAATGAACACCAGACAGTAGATGATGTTTTATCAAGTAGTGTGCTTGGTCGGTTGCCCGATAATCCGTCGCCATATGATATCGCAACCATCGTCGGTACAACCTCGAGTGGGATTTTTATTGGACTACGCTTTGGTACGGGAGTGAGGTTTTTTCAAGAAATTGCCTCTAAAAACTCGGCTGATACCGAGCAAATCTGGCGTGATGCCATCGCTATTCGCGAACAAACTGGTTCGCGCACGATTTCCGGAGGTTGTTTGGCGCTAGCTATTATTAAGAACTTTCCGGGTTATCAGGGTATTTTGGCACAAATTCAACTGGATTATGATGATTTACTACAAGGGGTGCGCTGGCATGATTATTTGCATGCTTTAAAAAATCAGGCTGGTCAGTTTGTCAAAACTGGTGGGATTGCTCGTGATTGGTCATTTGGCTATATTCCGTTGTTGCGTCGGTTTGGGCATAATATTTCCGAGGCGTTGTCTGGTCAGCGCCTACTCTCGGCAAAGATTCCCGCTCACCAAGATGTGATTAATCACATGATTGAAACTTTTGCGGGTGGTGGTCGGCAAAATGTGGCTTTGGTTGGGCCTTATGGCGTCGGCAAGACCAATATTGTGCAGGGTTTTGCGGAGCGATTGATGGACGCCAGTGCAAAAGTAGCGGATAGCTTACGTTTTCGTCAGGTGATTATCTTGGATGCAGCTAGTCTAGTGGCTGCCGCTCCAGACCGTGGCGGTCTCGAAGGGCTAGTGGCGCGTATTTTAGGTGAAGCCTATCAGGCAAAAAATATCATTGTTTGTCTGGATAATGCGGAATTATTCTTTGAGGAGGGGACTGGGTCGGTTGATTTGACAAATATTTTATTACCGATTCTCGAAGCGGGCAATTTGCGGATGATTTTGACCATGAATGAACAGCATTTCTTGCAGATTTCTCAGCGTACACCTGGGCTAGCTAACGCTCTGAATAAAATCATGGTGGCGCCAACATCACAGTCGGATACGATGTTGGTGTTGCAGGATAAAGTGGTGGCAATGGAATCGCGCTTGGGGGTGATTTTTATGTATCAGGCGCTCAAAGAAGCTTATCGGCTGAGTAGTCGCTATATTCACGATGTGGCGATGCCTGGACAGGCGATCAAGCTACTGGAATCAGCGGCGAGTTATCACGAACAAGGATTGGTGCGGTTCGTGTCAGTGCAACAGGCGCTCGAAAAAACTATTGGTGTTAAAATCTCGGCGGTTTCGCAGTCTGATGAGCGTCAGAAGCTTCTAGACCTTGAAAATTTGATTCATGAGCGGATGATTAACCAGGTGCGAGCGGTGCAAGTGGTGAGTGATGCTCTGCGACGAGCGCGGGCTGGCGTGCGTAATCAGAATCGTCCGATCGGTACTTTTTTGTTCCTTGGTCCGACTGGTGTCGGTAAAACCGAATTAGCCAAGGCTCTGAGTGAAGTTTATTTTAACGGCGAGGATAATTTAATTCGCTTGGACTTAAACGAATTTGTGACAGTGGAGGATGTGGCGCGCCTGATTGAGAGCGGGGCAAAGAATCCACACAGCCTAACGGCACAGGTGATGACTAAGCCTTTTTCGGTGATTTTACTTGATGAGATTGAAAAAGCTCATGCGTCGGTACTGACGACGTTATTGCAGGTGTTAGATGAAGGTATTTTACGTGATGAAGACAATAAAGAAGTGAGTTTTCGTGATGCGATTATTATTGCGACGTCCAATGCGGGGGCACTGGAGATTCAAGATTATATCAGTCGTGGTGTTAAAATTAGTGATTTTGAACAAGAATTTGTTAATAATTTAATTCAATCACATCAGTTCCGACCGGAGTTTTTGAATCGTTTTGATGAAATTGTGATTTTTAAGCCGTTGGAAAAACCAGAACTGCTTCAGATTGTTGATTTAATTTTAGCTAGTCTCAACAAAAACCTCACCAATCAGAAAATCCAAGTTTCAGTTAGTGATGAGGCCAAAAGTTATCTAGTAGACAAAGGTTATGACCCGCAATTAGGTGCTCGTCCAATGCGACGAATTATTCAAAAATCAGTCGAAAATATTGTCGCTAAATCGATTATTGCTGGTGCAGTGAGTGATCAACGAGTGATTGAAATCTCGCTCGCTGATCTGCAGGCAGTGCTTGAAGCTTAAAATAAGCTCTTGCACTCACAGCTATTTTTAGTTATAATGAGTTTATAGTTTAATATATCACCATAAGTATATTATCTCGGTGGTGATATTTTATTAAAAACGGAGAAGATGACAATGGAACCCTCAAATTATAAACTAAAGATTGGTGAGTTAATTGGTCAAACGCGCGCTTGGCGACAGATGACCCAGGCGGAACTGGCGAAAAAAATTGGCACCTCGCAATCAGCTGTTAATCGCATCGAAAATGGTAATCAGAATCTAAGTATCGAGATGATTGAAAAAATCTCGGAAGCTCTGCACGTTGAGCTTCTGGCTTTTAATAAAAAAGGTACAGTTCATTTCAAGATTAACGGTGGTCGAGAACTGACCGGCGCGATCGAAATTCGTTCATCAAAAAATGCCGCGGTGGGCTTATTGTGTGGTTGTTTAATTAATAAAGGTCGTACGACTCTGAAAAACGTACCACATATCGAGGAAGTAAATCGCATCATCGAAGTGCTTGAGAGTATTGGTGTGAAACTGCGTTGGATTAACGGTGGTGCTGATTTGGAAATTACTCCACCAATGAAGCTAAAACTCGACGAGATGGACATTGTCGCCGCCAAACGCACTCGTAGTGTGTTGATGATGATGGGTGCGATCATGAATAATTATCCGAAGTTTAAGATGCCTTACGCTGGTGGTTGCAACCTCGGCAAGCGCACGGTGGAACCGCATTTGGCGGGACTGCGTGAGTTTGGTTTGGCGATCGAAACCAAGAATGATTTTTATCACGCGACTGTCACTGATCCACGAATAACCGAAAAAACAATCGTGATGACTGAGCGAGGTGATACCGTGACGGAAAATATTCTGTTTGCGGCTGCCTCAAAAGACGCAATTACACACATTCACAATGCTAGCCCGAACTATATGGTGCAAGATATTTGTTTTTATCTGCAACAGGTAGGTATCCGAATTGATGGTATCGGCACCACTCATCTGACAGTCTATGGCAAGGCCGATATTAATCGCGATGTAGAATACGAAATTAGCGAAGATCCAATCGAGGCGATGAGTTTTATCGCGGCTGGAATTGTGACTGATTCAGAAATTGAAATTCGTCGAGCGCCAATTGATTTTTTGGAAATAGAATTAGAGACTTTGCGCACAATGGGGTTGAAGTTCGATCAATCGCCGGTTTATTTATCGCGCAATGGCCAAACTAAGCTCGTCGACATCAAACTCTATAAATCACAGCTGGTCGCGCCAATTGATAAAATCCATCCAATGCCATTTCCTGGACTAAATATCGATAACTTGCCGTTTTTTGCGATTATTGCCGCTAAGGCGCAAGGTCGAACTTTGATTCATGATTGGGTGTATGAGAATCGGGCGATTTATCTGACAGAATTATCAAAGCTTAATGTCCGTAACCAATTACTCGATCCACATCGTATTTATATCGAAGGTGTGACTGATTTTCGTCCAGCCGAAATTGTCACTCCACCTGCCTTGCGTCCAGCGGTGGTGATTATGCTTGGTATGCTAGCTGCCAAAGGTGAGTCAATTTTGCGTAACGTCTATTCTATTAATCGGGGATATGAGGATTTTGCGCGCCGTCTTAATTCGCTGGGTGCGGATATTGAGATGCTTTATTAGCGATAAAACCTTGAAAAAAACAGAGTTTGGGTGTATAATAATCAGCGTTCTGGAGCTGTAGCTCAGCTGGTTAGAGCACCTGCCTCTTAAGCAGGGTGTCGAGGGTTCGAGCCCCTCCAGCTCCTCCAATAAAAATACCCTACTCGCCTTGTGGGGTATTTTTATTGCTGAAATAAAAAACACCCTGACATAATTCAGAGTGGTTTTTTAAAAAAATCAAAGGAGGTGACTACGAATCAGCTCGTAAGCTTCATCAGCGAGCTGGTCAATTGAATGGCGGCCGTCTAGTATCGGCAGGCTCTTCTTGCTGGCAATCGTACGATAACCATCAACTAATTTCTGTTGAAAAGTCTTATCGCGCGATTCAAAGGCATCACGCTGAGAAGCTTTGGCATCGCGCTGGTGACGACGATCAGACGCGGTTTGAGTATCGACATCAATAACAATTGTTAAGTCTGGATGAATGTAAAAATCGGGTAATAAATCATCACAGACTTTTTGAACATAATCTATGCCTAAGCCTCGTCCTGCGCCTTGATACACAATAGAAGATAGGTAATTTCTTGACGAAATCACCCACACACCAGCTTCGAGTTGATGTCTGATCTTGTCTGCTAATTCTGCACGAGCTGCTGTGAATAATAGTAATTCGGTCATAGCAGTGCGTTCAAGACTAGCGTCTTTGACAATAGTGCGGATAGCCTCCCCGATTGGCGTGCTACCGGGTTCGTGGACTGACCAGACATTCGCTTCCTTTTCTTTGATTTTCTCAATCAGTTTGGCACTGACGGTTGACTTACCTGATCCGTCAGTGCCTTCGATTACGATATATTTTCCGTGCATGCTTTAATTCTAGCATAAACGTGACGTTCTGTCTTATAGTCCCCATCGGTTATTTTGACGGACTTGCTAGCCGTGCGCCAGTTATCAAGTTCAAGTTGCGGAAAAAAAGTGTCACAGTTATCGAATTGATGCAAAATCTGGGTGATGATAATTTCATCAACTAAATCTTGCTTAATAAACTCTTGGTAGATTTGCTGTCCACCAATTACGAATATCCCCGTGGCAATGTTATTGCTATTTTGAACAATGGTATTAGCACGTAGAAGAGCTCGCATCGGGCTATTGGCAATAATCAGTCGATCATCACTAAGGTTTTCATGGCGCGTAACGACAATATTATGGCGTTTATCAAGATAACCATTAGGGAGTGATTCTTGGGTTTTGCGACCCATAATCACTACTTGATTTATTGTCATCTCTTTGAAAGCTTTGAGATCTTTCGGGAGATCACATAACAGTTGATTGTTTTTTCCGATAGCACGGTTTTGATCCATTGCGACCAGAATTGTTGCTTTGATTGACATAGTATATTTCCTCCTTATTTAAAATACTAAAATGCTAAACTGCTAAACTGCTATATCAAATTTATCAACTGGCTTGTCTGGATGGTAATCAATTAGCTCAAAATCCGTGATTTCGATATCTTGAAATTCGACTTTTGATGGATTTAACACTAATTTTGGTTGTTGCGCAAGTCGCACATCGTCAATACAGTCAGAATGCTTATCTTGAAACAAAACTACATCTGGAGTATGAGGATGAGCAGATTTCACCGTATTGAAATAACGTTTATACTTGTTATAGCGCTCCAGGAGCTTTTCTGCTTGGTGTAAATGTCGGTCATAAATGTGCAGATTTTGCACAAAATGGCAGAAATTGCCCAACTCAAACCTGCAATGGCGTGCCACCATCATCATGAGTGCTACGTATTGTAACTTATTGATGTGGCCAGCGACTAAATAATCTGAGCTACGCTGTATTAGCGTCATGTCCAGAAACCTTCTATTGTTGACTATGCGGACGGACCAGATTGTCTCATAAGCGCATGGGTCGAGACCATGCGGTTCGGACATGTCTTGGTACTGCCACAAGTTGATAATGTGTCGACGTTTGAATGGGTTATTGCGCAATTCATCAAGAAATTTACGTATTAAATCATAGCGCTTTATAACAGCGCCGTAGGCTTGTCCAATGGTGCGATCGCCGATATCCCAGCTATCCCACCAGTCTACTCCGTATTTATCAAGGAGTAGATCAAGATCATTAGATTGATCTTGGTAAATCCATAAGATTTCGCCAATCGCTTTTTTAACAGCGATTGGTCTTAGGCAAGTGATTGGTAATTCACCCGCTCCAATATCATAGGTTTCACTCACCTGTGTGATGAAATGTGTGTGAGCCGGTATTTTATCACTGGCGTAACGACCGCGTACCTTGAGTCCATAATCATTATTACCTTCGCTGATGATTCTCTTAATATTCTCAGCAAATATTTTTTCGACTTTTAGCATTATTCATTCCTCCTTTGTTAAATAACGACCTTGGCACGTCCAAGGTTAGTGTCGTATATTATACCATCTTTTGTTTAAAAAGCTAGGTTGCTATCGATAAAATGATGGGTCAATGGTCAAAACCGTGCCTTTTTTGTCGTAACAGTGTTAAAATATAACCATGATTGATTTACAAGAAAATGTTTTATTACGAGATTTAACAACTTTTAAAATTGGTTTGGGACGGGCGCGTTATCTGACGACCATTACTGAGCGTCAGCAAGTACCGGAGTTGTATCAAAAAGCTCAAGAGCTGAATCTACCGGTGGTGATTCTGGGCGAGGGCAGTAATTCGATTGCGCCGGATCAGGATTTGGAGGCGATTGTTGCTTTGAACCGTATCAAGGGAATTGAGCAATTGAGCGAGACGGAATTGCGAGCTGGGGCTGGGGAATTTTTGGATGATTTGGTGGCGTATGCGACTGAGCGGGGTTTATGCGGAATTGAGAGTTTGAGTGGAGTGCCGGGCTCGGTTGGGGCGGCACCGATTCAGAATGTCGGGGCTTATGGTCAAGATATTTCACAGGTACTGACTGAACTAGAAGCGTTTGATACGGTGACTGGCGAGTTCGTGGTTTTAAATAGCGCCGATTGTGGTTTTTCTTATCGTGAGAGTATTTTTAAACAACAGGCGAAGGGGCGATATTTTATCACATCTGTCACGGTCAAATTACATCACAAGCAACCGCAACCGCCATTTTATACTTCGCTCCAAAATTATATCGAGCAACATCATTTAACTGATTTTAGTCCAGTGAAATTGCGTCAATACATCTTGGCAGTGCGTGGGTCGAAGATTCCTGATTATCATCAAGTTCCGAGTGCTGGGTCATTTTTTAAGAACGCTTTAATCACTAAGTCGCAACTGGATGATATTGAAAAGAACTTCGGCACTGTGCCATTTGCGGAGCCGATTGGCGATCTAATTAAAATCCCTACTGGCTGGATGATTGATCAGGCTGGCTTGCGTGGTCGACTATTCCACGGAGTCAAAATCGATGATAATAACGCCTTGATTTTGCTAAACGATTCAGCTGAAACTTTTGCGGATTTGACACAAGCGGTGGCAGAAATCCGACAAATCATCAAGGAGAAATTTGGTGTGGCGATTGAGCAAGAGCCGATTAATATTACGGCCATCGGACACTAAAAAACTATCTTCAAGGCTTGTATTTTTCAATAAAAAAGTTTATGCTTAAAATATGAAACGATTGCAAAAGGGTGGTTTTACTATTTTGGAAATCTTAGTGGTGATTGTAATTATTACCATTATGGTTTCGGCTGGTGGATTTTATTATGCTGATTTGCAGAATCAGACGGTTGCTCGTAAAGCTCGAGAAGACGCAGTCAACTTCGCTAACATCGTCAATGATATTTATCACACGGGTCAATTTGGGACAACATCCGAACCGCTCAAACACCTGAATGTTCGCAAAGGTACTTACCCGAATCGCACTAAAATGGAGGCGATTCGCAAGATTATCGTGCAGTCGTATGGTGAGCAATTTCGTCAAAAGGGAGATTCGTCGAGCGAAGGAAATATCGTCGTAGCAAATATCAAGCAGTTTAGAGTTGAAAAAAATATTTCACCAGTCAATGCGGATTTTTCAAATCAAGATCAATTGCGTGAAAATGCCCATAAAATTATCTACGCGCCGCTGAAAGAGGAGGTGCCATCAAATACTGGTGGTTTACTATGTAATGATTATCCCAGTAGGCCAGCAACAGACAATTATGATTATCAATGTGCCACGGCAGTGATTTATTATGTAGCTTACGAAAAAGGCAAGTATGAATTACGTCCGGTTAGGCAGTTAACAGCAGGAGTGGCGCGTGAGTTCCAAAAATAGATCACAAACTTTAACTGGTTTTTCGGCAGTTGAGGTGATGATTGCGCTGATAATTGCGAGCTTATTCTTGTTTTCAGCTTATCAACTATTTAGTATTGTTCACCAATCACAGTTATACGCACGATTGCGCTCGGAAGCGTCTAATGTCGCTTATGCAGAGCTACGCAAAGCCACCGGCACAACTTTTGCCTGTCCGGTTTGGCCTCGTCGAACACTCGACCGTGTCAGTTATCCAACGAATACTCCTAATTTGATTGGACTCAAGGCTACGACACGTGTTTCTTGTCCTTATGGCACAACTCAAAAAATCTTAAAAGTTGAGGTAGAAATTGAATATCGTATTAATGGCAATGTCCAGAAAGAAACACAGGCGCTCTATGTCGATAAAACTTAAGACTCGATCTGGTTTTACTCTAGTTGAAATGCTGGTGGTAGTGCCTATCGCACTGATTCTGATTGCGGTGTTAGTCAATGCCATGATTCGCATTACGCAGAGTGCGTCATTGTCGAATGACCGTTCGATGCGGATGGCACAGCTAAATCGTGCACTGGATATGATCGAACAAGATGTGACGGTGGCGAATCAATTTTTGTCAAAACCAGCTCTGCGGAATACTTTTGGTCGAGTGGAAAATGATTACATTGATAGTAGTCATAATAGTCTGCAGTTATCAGATTCGGTGCGATGCGGGATTTATCCAGAAGAGTATCGCAGTGGTGCCTGCCGACGTGGGGGTCAGTCAGAGAGACTGATTCTCAATCGTTTAGCAACTATTACTCCACCTGATGCCGATGCTAATATTAAAATCTTGGCTCATTTTCGTGAGGGCAATTTTGCGGAACAATATTGTAAGTATAATTCACCTGTTTTTCTAAACGTGGTCTATTTTATCAAAGACGGCAAACTATATCGACGTAATATTATGCCAATGGATGTTAGTACAAAGCAATATAACTCATCACTATTATGTCAATGGACGGAGTCTGGACAGACTAATCATAAACCATGGCAAAAGCCAACTTGCTCGCGTAATGATTTCGTGAATAGTATGAGCGGTGGCGCTAATCGGTATTGTCAAGAGCAGGATTTGTTGTTGCTTGATAATGCAGAAATGGAAATCGAATACCGAGAGAATAACGCTCCAATTGGGAATAGCCATATTTATTTAAATCCAACTGATCATATTCACACTCAAAAGAAGCTCAATGATGCTGATAGCGTCCGAGTGGTACTAAAGTCACGCGTGACACTAACTGGATCGAAGAAAACTGGTGTTGTACAAGGCGAAATTATTGTGCGCAAATTGTCGGATTTGCCAAGTTCATAGAATCATCGAAAAAAGCCCTTGATTTTTTTACATAAGCGTTTTATGATGGAGATGTAAGAAAATTAATAAAGGAGAAAAACTTCTTATGACAAAAACAATCAAAAAAGGTTTCACCATTATCGAGCTTTTGATCGTTATCGTGGTGATTGGTATCTTGGCAGCTATCGTTGTCGTGACCTACCAAGGCGTTCAGAACAAGGCTAACAAGACCGCTGCTGAGCAAAACGCTCGTGAAGTAGCTACTAAAGCTACTGCTTATAACGCATCAGCTTCACGCTTCCCAGAGACTGTTGCTGACTTAAAATCCGCAACTTATGATGGTAAAACTTACCCAGAAGCGAAACTCAGTGAAAAAGTTGACGCTCTAGTAACTAAAGACCCCCTCACTGCTACGACTAAAACTAAAGTTCAATATCATGTTTGCAAAGATACTGGTAGCGGTGACTTTGTAGGTGCTAAGGTTTACTTCTGGAACTATGAAACTAACAATGTAAGTACCGCTGATGAAGCTATTAAAGCTGGTACGACCACTGGCGCTAACGTAACTTGTGCTGCTCCAGCAAGCTAGGATATTATCTCTAGACTGAATCTAATCAAACAACCCGTCTTTCGTGCGGGTTGTTTTTTAAAATTGCTTTTGTTTAAGTGACAGTTTATAATAGAAGTTATGAAAACAAAACGTGGTTTTACCTTGATTGAATTATTAATCGTCCTGATTGTGATTGGTGTTTTAGTGAGCTTAATCGCCTTTCGTTACAAAGATGCACAACTGCGAGCTCGTACTGCCGAAAACACTAAACGAGCAAATGATATTATTAACGTCGCTGAGCAACAGATTGCCCTAGCCTTATCAGGTGATGAACGTGGTTATCCCGATCCGAGACCTAACGCTTATGGTCAGAAGACTGAAAAGTGGAAGAAATTTTTAGAAATGATACCGCCAGGCTCAGCACGCCATTTGGGTGATGGTGCTGGCTGGGAACCGAGTGGGGCAAATCCAGAACGATTACGCTATGTGGCCTGCCGTGAGGGCGGGGCGAGTTCCGATATAATTTCTGGTATCAAAATCGTTTTTTGGGATCATGTTGAACGCAAAACGAGCGAAGTGACCACTGGCGAGGTTAGAGGTTCAGGCATATTTTGTAATTAATACCAATTTAAAAAATCTCCAGTTATAAAAACTGGAGATTTTTATTGATAATTTTGGGGCGAATGATGGGATTCGAACCCACGGCCTTCTGTGCCACAAACAGACGCTCTAACCAACTGAGCTACATCCGCCATAAACTTCGAGATTAACTCTTTACCATTGTAGCACAAAACGCTACTAAAATCAATCGCTGTATCTGTTAATCTCGCAAAAATCTGGCGCCCCGGGAGGGATTCGAACCCCCGACCAAACGGATAGAAGCCGCTTACTCTAATCCACTGAGCTACCGGGGCAGGGCAAGCTGGTGCATTGTCTACACCAAACTGGCTTAATTTTAGCATATCTGATGTGAAAAAAACAGACTAGAAGCTGGACTTTAGGCTTGATTCGTGCTAAAATAATCACCAGCTAACACCACGCGGGTGTCGTATAATGGCTATTATGTCTGCCTTCCAAGCAGAAGATGAGAGTTCGATTCCCTCCACCCGCACCAGATTGGCTATCATAAATCGTAATTCAACCACTCTATGCGAGTGCTTTTATTTTTTAAAAACCAATAAAAAACCTCACCAACGGGTGAGATTTTTTATTTGGTACGCCCGGAGAGATTCGAACTCCCGACCAACTGGTTCGAAGCCAGCTACTCTAATCCACTGAGCTACGGGCGCGTACGTATTGTCATTATATCACTTTTATCAACTGGTCGCAACTCCAAACAAATATCGCCCCAACTTGATAGCTGGGGCGATACCGTAGTCTCTCTGTAAGTAGCGGTCAAACTGAACTTAAGAGGGTTTGCTTAAGCTAGTTTGCGGCTATTGATGTAATAACCGAGGCTAGCAACTAGAGAAGTTAAACCAATCAGGCTAGCGAGAGAATCCAGACCGAAGCCAGTTTTTGGTAGTCCACCTGGGACAATTGGAGTAGCTTTACAGTCATCAAGATTCTTCGAATGTAGAGTGGCGTTAAATGCGTTTTCTTTGATAGTGATAATTTGTTTGGTTTTTAATTCACAAACTTGGATTTGTTTAGTATCGCATTGACCAGACACGACAACTGATGCACGGTCGGCTTTTTGGCCATGTTCGGTAATCACGCTAACGGTGTTTTGTAGAGTTTGATCTGGTCCACAGTTTTCAATCGTTTTGGTGACTTTTGCTGTGAACTGAATGTAGGCGTTTGCACCTGGGTTATAAGTACCAATCTCTTGACCGTTAGAAGTTAAATTGTCTGGTAGGTTGGTGTATTTACCACCAGTGTTTTTGTTAGCTAATTTAACGCTACCTGGGACTAATTCGAGACCAGCTGGCAAGGTATCTTTGACGACAACTTTAGCTTGTTCGAGATTGCCAACGTTCTTGTATTGGATACGGAAATCAACCTTGTCGCCAGTTTTGGCGTTGACTGATTTGGTGAAATTGTTGCTACCAAACGGAGCGACTAATTTTTCAACGTTAAAGTCTGGTTTTGGTGGATTTTCACCAACGACACGGAAGTCGAAGGTTAGGTATCCAGCGAAGTTATGACAACCAGGAACTTTACCATCAAGCGCATTATAACCTAGCAATGCACCTTTGCCAAACAGCTCATTTGACAAAGTTTGACCGTTAACGGCGCCCTTTGAGTAGATTTTGGCTGAACCTGCGATATATTGGAGAGTGAGGTTTTTGTCGGATTTGACGTAAACTTCATCCCAAACTTGTTGTGGTCGAGCGTTGCTTGCGCTGATATAGCCAGTGATGCGGGTGTCTTGACCAGCTTTGGCTGAACCAGGCAATTGGACTCGTGCCATAGTGTTTTCGGCGATGAGATTCAAATTCTCAGCCGCGTTGTTGTGGAAGTACATAAACACTGTATAGGTTTTGCCTTCCTTGATGTCGAGTTTTTCGACGTAGCTGGCATCGGAAGCATTTTTTTCCTTGATTTGGACAAAATTGCGTTCGTCGCCGTGTCGTGGGTTATTCGTGATCGAGTTAAAAGTGACGTAATCAGCTGGTTTTTGGACCGTAAACGTTGGACGATTAGCTGGTCCCCAGGCTGAGGCGATTAGCGGTACGAGCATGCTCGCTACGATAACTAATCCCGCGCCAAGTTTAACAGGTGACTGAATAACATTTTGGATAAATTGTTTCATACATTGTCTCCCTTATATAATTACGTTATAATTATATCATATTTTTCATAAAAAGTAAATAAGTATATGCAAGATTCTTGCTAAAAATCGCTAAAAAAGCCATAAAATCTCATAAAATCGCTGATTTTGTCGTCAAATGGGTGGGTTAAGGTGAGGTTTTTAAAAGATTTTTGTTTAAAAAAAGAAAAAGCCGAGAGATGTAAAGTCTCTCGGCTAAATGAACTTGAGCACTTGGTTATGGACCATTTGGATTCGATGGTGGCTCGATTTCACCATCATTTGGAGGTAGGTCTTCACCTCCCGGAAGGGGTTCTGCTTCTTTAACGGCCATTTCATGGCGTTCTTCGGCAGTTTTGCCTTCCTTGTATTCGATCACGTCCTCCTTTTCTATAACCGGCTTCTCTTTAGAAGCTGGTTTTGCCTTCTCATCACTGCGAAGTTCTCTTGGCGGAGTATTTTCCGCCTGCGAAGAGTTAACCTTATTATTACCAGGTTTCTTCGTAGGGTATGCGTACTCCCTCGGATCATTCGACTTCGGAGTGAGAGTTGGTGGTGGAGTCTTTGGTGGTTTATACGTATTGATGATTGTATAACCGTCATAGCTAACAGAATAGTCTGCTGGAATATCAACTTCCACTACGCTGTAGCTATGTCTATCTCCATCCTTGTTATAAACTGGCAACTTACTGAATGTATGTTGCCAGCCATTGTTATCACTAAGCCTAACATGGTCATAGACTCTGCCGTCCTGCAAAAGATTCACTTTTACAGATTTCGGTGGATTTTTGTCTAGACCATTAACCCAACGCTTGTTCACTGTAATGCTTGTGAACTGCTCTTTGGGCTTAGGCACTGGCTTAGGAGTTTTGTGAGTATTCACGAAATGGTTTCCGTTCCTACTCATTTCATACCCATCTGGTACAATTTCTTGTACCGTGTAAGTATGTCTCCTACCGTCAACAGTTTTGGTAATATGTCTACCAAAACTGATTGACGTTTGACCACTTTGTAACACTTTTGTGCTGACAATCACTTTATCATCTCTTACGAGTTGAAAAGTGACGGCCGGCACAGTCGTACCCTCCGGAATATTCTTCCACTCTTTAGTAGCTTGGAAGTTTTGATATTCTGGTTCCGGTTGGTCGGTCTTACCAACCGGAACTGGTGTCTTTTCGGGCAAAACCAGATTCCCACATCTTGCGAGAATATAGTAAGTCTTACCCTGATTTTGTCCGATAGCGACTTCCAGTTTAATCGCGGCTTTATTACCGACGATTACTGGGCTGTCGCTACGGACGATTTGTCCGTCCACTAGGCCAGTGTTGTAGCCAGCAACCTCTTCCGCAGAAGCCTTGCTGATTCTTGTCCTTTCCATGAAGGCATATAAATCACGCACGGCTTCTTTGGCCTTGTCAGAAGATATGAACTTGTTGTCTTTTTTAGCATATAGCTCTTCAGCTTTCACTGTCGAGTATTGCTTAGGCAATAAGTTCTTCAGCTGGCCAGCTAATGAATACGGGTTGCGCTTGATTGCGTCAACCCACTTGTTAGCCGCTGACCTGGCCTCTTGATTAGTCTTAGCTTTTTTGATGGCTTGTAGACCATTGTCTAAGACCTTATTGTCGAGGCCGGTTTGTTGTAGTGTCATCTCCCAATCTTCAGATTCGGCTTGCGCCTTGTCTGATTCTTGGTTTGATGACTGGTGAACAGTGTTGAAGCTCTTCGGCGGTGGTGGCACGATTTGCATACCGAAGTGGTAAGCGATCACACCGACCGCTATGATTATGGCAAGCGCCAAAAGCGCTCTACCCTTAGTTATGTTGCTCATTATTCGTCCCCTCCTTTTTTCTTCATTTCTTCCTTCAAGGCTTTGATTTCTGCTAGTGCTTCATTCAATTGATCGGCCTTGGATTGTTTTTGCTCCTTGTCAGATTGGATTAGCTCCAAGCCGGCAATAGCCAGAACAAGGATAAGCACAATGATTCCGACAGCTAGCCATCCAGATTGGATGAGCGTTGCTGTCAAGGCTGCTGTAAACAGTGCCTTGAAAATGAATTCATATTTTCTTAATATTTTATTTAACATAATATCCTCCTCCCCCGATCCTAATCGGGGCTATAAATTAAAAAAAATAAAAAACACTGCATAGACGAAACTAGAAAGAGCCTTAAGAGCTAGTCTGTTCTATGTAGGCTACTCCAATATGAAGCAGCTTAGTAGTGAGCGGACTCACCACTAAGCCACCTCATATCGGCATCGACTACATTTTTGAAGACGTTACCGAATTTTTAAGTTGCGTTGTTTGATCGTGCTTTTTTGCTGACACAAACTCCCAACTTGTCGTAATGATACCACAAAATACATAAAAAGTCAATATATTTATGACTATTTATCGATGAAAAACAATAGCTATAATATAAAACGATTATGTTTAAAAATAACTGAGTGCTGATAGGGTGAAGTGGGGCTTGATTTTCATCGCTAAATAGGTTAAAATGGTCAAGACTTCTTATGGTAGAAGCCGTGGTCCCATCGTCTAACGGTTAGGACACCAGGTTTTCATCCTGGCAATCTGGGTTCGATTCCCGGTGGGATCACCACGAAAGCACCCGACTACTGGTCGGGCTTTTTCGTGGCTGGCAGTATTAAGGTCATGGCTAGCTTTTGAATAAAAAAAATGCTATATTGATTCGTATGATTAAACCACTTTTTAAACGGACAAAAATCTTAGCAACGATTGGGCCAGCAACTTATAGTTATGAGGCGATTTATGAACTAATCAAAGCGGGCGTCAATGGTTGTCGGCTGAATTTCAGTCATGGTGAGCATTCCGAAAAAGCCCAAGCGATTACGTGGATTCGTCAAGCCTCATTTGAACTTAAAAAACCAGTGGCGGTGGTACAGGATTTGCAGGGGCCAAAGATTCGCTTAGGTATGTTCAATGACAACGTGCCAGTGGCGGTGAAGGCGGGCGATGAGTTGATTTTGGACTATGCGCTAGAGGATTGGGATGAACAGAGTGCTTTTCCAGTGCAATATAATTTGGCCGATAAGGTTAAGGCGGGCGAGGCACTGTATATTTATGACGGTAAGGTCAAAACTGAGGTTTTGGGGCGAATGTCGGATACTGCCATCCGGGTGCGGGTGCTAAATGATGGTGAAATTCGGGCACGTAAAGGCTTAAATTTGCCAGATACCGATTTTGCGGGAGATATTTTGACCGAAAAAGATTTGCGCGATATTGAATTTGGTGCGACCCAAGATATTGATTATGTGGCGCTGAGTTTCGTGCAGTCAGCCGAAGATATTCATAATTTGCGTCAGATTTTATTGTCACATGGCTCGAAAGCTCAAATTATTGCTAAAATCGAGACCAAAATGGCGATTTTGCCAGAAAATCTGGAAGAAATTGTCAAAGCATCCGATGGAATTATGGTGGCGCGTGGTGATTTGGCGGTGGAAGCTGGAACTGAAGTGGTGCCAGCTACCCAAGATAAGCTGATGCAATTAACTCGTAAGCACGCTAAATTAATCATTGTTGCAACTCAAATGCTTGCTAGTATGGTGGATAATCCAGAGCCAACCCGAGCTGAGGCTTCTGATGTGGCGCTGGCGGTGATGCAAGGTGCTGATACAGTGATGCTATCAGATGAGACTGCGAATGGTAATTATCCACTCGAAACTGTGGCGGCGATGAAAAAGATTATTCTTTATACTCAAAACAATACCGTTTTGCACAATTATCCAATTGAAAAACAAGACGGTAATTTGAACTCGATTGCTGGGGCGGCAGTGCGGATCGCTGATGAATTAAACGCTCAGGCGATTGTGGTCAGCACCGAAACTGGCGCAACTGCTTCACAAGTGGCGGCTTTTCGACCAAATCGAGTAATTTTGAGCGTCACTTCCGATCCAAAAACCGCCCAACAGCTAGCGCTCAGCTATGCTAACCAGAGCTATATTCGGCTGATTACAGCTGAAGTTGGCTATGAATTAGCGAAAGAACTTAAATCTGCTGGTCGGTTCGACGAAACTGCCGATGATGTGATGGTGGTGGTTGTGAGTGGTCGTCAACCGGGTGTGGTTGGCGGAACGGATACGATTCAGGTACGAGCAGTTTAAACTTAAATCTGACGATTAGCAACAAAAATCCTCGACTGACTTGTCGGGGATTTTTAAGTGCGGTAAAATAGAAATAAGCATAATGGGGATAAAAAATGAAACGATTAGTGGATCAATTTAATTTTAAAGATAAAACTGTGTTGGTGCGGACTGATTATAACGTGCCGATTAAAAATGGTCAGATTCAGAATGATATGCGAATTCGAGCGAGTTTGGGTGTGATTCGAGCATTGATGGTAGCTGGGGCGCGTAAGATTATTCTTGTGAGTCATTTGGGGCGACCGGCTGGCAAAGGTTATGAGGCGGAATTATCGTTAGCACCAGTGGTAGAGCGTCTGAGCGAGCTGTTGGAACAATCAGTTGGTTGGGTGGCGGATTGGCAAGATATGACGCCAGAACAATTGCCGACGGAGCGGATTATCTTGTGCGAGAATTTGCGGTTTTGGTCGGGTGAGGCTGATAATGATGAGGATTTTGCGCGACAGCTGGTGACGGCGACTGGTGCGGAGGTGTTTGTGCAGGATGGTTTTGCGGTGGCACACCGTCAGTCAGCCACTACGGACGCGATTACGAAATTATTACCGAGCTATGCCAGTGATAATTTTGTGCGAGAGTACTTGACGGTAGGTGGTTTTTTGCAAACAGCTGAGCGACCGCTAGTGGCGATTGTCGGCGGGGCAAAAATTAGCGATAAGATTGATTTTTTAACAAAATTAGTAGATGAAGTGAATTATCTGGTGATTGGCGGGGCGATGGCAAATGTATTTTTGGCGGAAGCCGGTTTTAATGTTGGGCGTAGTCTGATTGAACACGGTCAGTCGTCGGCGGTGCGCGCGGTGTACCAGGCTTGGGCGCGGGCTGGCAAAAGCCTCGATCGGTTGATTTTACCAAGCGATGTACTGGCGGTGGATAATCTACAGGCAACGGAGGCGGTCGCCAAGCCATTGGGGCAAATGACTGCGACAGAGATGATTGGCGATATTGGGCCTGAAACTGTTGCAAAAATTACAACACTTATTAAACAGGCTGGGGCAGTCCTCTGGAACGGTAATCTTGGATATAGTGAAAATCCACGCTTGGCTAGCGGTAGCGAGGCGGTAATTACTGAGTTGATAAACAACCGTACTCCAGCGCTGATTGGCGGTGGCGATACCGTTGGTTTTGTTGATAATTTTACAACAAAAAATCAGTCGACAATTAAGCACCAAGTCTACCCCGAGCTGTTTTTGTCTACTGGTGGTGGAGCAAGTTTAGAACTGCTGGCATATGGTGAATTACCGGGCGCGAAGGGTTTACTTAATCTTTAAAAACCGCTATAATTAGCGTAAGCATGAATAAGTTTAAACTATGACACAAAATAAAAAAATCATTATCGGCAACTGGAAAATGAACTTCACGATGAATGAAGCCAGTTTGTATTTACATAAATTATCGAATTTAATTCAGGCGCATCGCTCGGTTGATGTGGTGCTGGCGCCGTCGGTGTTTACGCTTCAATCGCTGAGTTTGCAGATTAACAAACGGCAGTTTAAGCTTGCAGCTCAGAATTTTTATTGGCGGGATTTTGGGGCATTTACTGGTGAAGTGGCGATTGCTCAGTTAAAAAACATCGTCGAATACGCCATTGTTGGACATTCAGAACGCCGTCATTTATTTCATGAGACCGATAAAGACATCCGCGGTAAAGTTCAGGCGGCTTTGCGTTCGGGGATTAAACCGATTTTGTGCGTTGGTGAAACGATTATTGATCGGTCAGCTGGTGAAACTCGGGATGTACTGAATGATCAACTTTTAACTGGCCTTGCTAATATTACTAGTGAGGATATTGCTAATTGTGTGATTGCTTATGAGCCAGTTTGGGCGATTGGCACTGGCCAATCGGCACAAGTGGCTGATGTGACTAAGGCAGTAGCGATGATTCGTGATCAAATCGCCTATTTATTTGGTAAAAAAGCCTCAACGGCCGTGCGTGTAGTCTATGGTGGCAGTGTAACGGCTGATAATGCGTTAGGATTTTTGCAAATTAAAGGTGTCGATGGCTTGATGATGGGCGGATCGAGCCTGAACGCTTACCAGTTTAATGATATTATTGAAAAAACTTATAACTTAACGAAAGAAGGAGGCAACTGATGCAAGATATCGATTTTGAAGCGCTCGATCAAGAAGTAAATAAAATCATGGATCAAAAAAAGCAAGCGGCGGAAAAGCAAGCTCGCATTCGTCAATATCAAGGTCGGGGGCGTAATATGGATATTGTTAACACAGCTCATACTCCAGCGCAACCGGCTCCTCGGAGTCATGGCTTAAGTGGTACAGGTGTGGTTAATGGCGTGTCGCACGCTCAGCCACAACCACTCAATACTAATCGCGGACCAATGGTGGACGGTATTCGGCGTGTGAGTGCAAAATCGAATACACCAGCATCAGCCCGACCGCAACTGACAACGCAACGATCTTTTGTACGACCGCCAGTGGTGAAATCTCAAAACTTAGGACAACCACAGATGATGCCTGCTCAATCAACATCACGACCACAGGTGACAGCTCCAGTAAAAGCTAAAACAATCACTCCACCGCAAGCAGTATCGGCATCGGTAGTTGCGGGAGCGACCCCAGCAGTACGCGGTGCGAATCTTTTGCGTCAACGTCGTCGCTTAAACCAAGCTGGCGAAGCAATGGTTTCGACGGTGATGGCGCCACTAGCTAACTCTAGCTCACAATCTGATTCGTTGGTGACGGGTCATTACCAAAGTGAGACTTTATCAACTAAACAACCTGATGGTTCTGAGACGGTTTATCAATATGATTCAGTGAATTATGTAGCTAAAGTAGCTCCAGAAACCGTTGGGTCGGCTAAAACTGCTAATCGCCAGTTGGGTTATACTAACGCTCAACAGTCAGTTTCAATGGTGGATTTAGATGAATTAGAATCAATTCACCCAACCGAAACCAAATCTAAGTTAGCCACGCGACCACACGATGATCCAGTTTATCGTGACCGTGGTCAAAGTCCGTTCTTAGAAACCGCCAAAGTCGACAAACGACCATTAGGTGTGCCATATGATAAGGCGAAGGATACTCCTTATAGTCGCCAATCAACCTTACAATTAGATAATCAATCAGATGACGAAGAAGATGTGGCATTATATCGAGGTGATTTAAAAACTGACGATAAGCCAAGTCGCTTGAATTCGGTAATTTGGATTGTACTAACGATTGTGGCAATTGTTGGCGCGGCAGTCGGTATTTATCTATTGACAGTGTATAATAAGTAAATGGACTTATTTACAGGCTTAAACGAAGCGCAAGCTGAAGCGGTGCGCACGGTTGACGGACCAGTGCTGGTATTAGCTGGTGCTGGTTCTGGCAAAACCAAAACTTTGACGCATCGAATTGCCCATTTGATTCAGAACTGTGGTGTAGCTGATCAAGAAATCTTGGCAGTCACTTTTACTAATAAGGCGGCGCAGGAAATGCGCGGACGCTTGGCGCAGTTATTGGGGCGACCAAATACCTGGTTGTTTATGCCGTATATGGGCACTTTTCACGGGATTTGTGTTAAGATTTTGCGTCAATCGGGCACGGCAATTGGCATTGATCCGCAGTTTGTGATTTATGATGAAACTGACCGGCAGGGTTTGATTAAGCAAGCAATTGCTAGTCTTGGTCTGAAGTCGGAATTAAAAGCTCGAGCAGTGTCGGCGGTAATTTCTGCAGCAAAAAACCGGATGCAATCGCCTGATGAATATGCTGATAGTGTATTTCATCATGATAAAAAACGCTTGGCGGAGATTTATCGGGAATATGAGCGGTTAAAGCGTCAAACTCGGGCGCTAGATTTTGATGATTTGTTGCTAGAAGTGGTGCGCCTATTAAAAACCATGCCCAGCGTCCTCCAACAGTGGCAAAACCAGTTTAAATTTATTTTGATTGATGAGTATCAAGACACGAACGCGGCTCAGTATAAAATCGTGAAGTTACTGGTTAATTCCAAACAGAATATTTGTGTAGTGGGCGATGATTGGCAGTCGGTTTATTCATTCCGTGGGGCAGATTTTACCAATATTTTGAATTTCCAGCGGGATTTTACTGGCGCAAAAGTCATTAAGCTCGAGCAAAATTATCGCTCGACGGGACATATTCTGTCAGCTGCGCAAAAAGTCATCGAAAAAAATCTCCAGCGCACTGACAAGCAAATTTGGACAGAGGCGGGCGATGGTGAACCAGTCGAAGTGCGCTTCGTGGCGGATGAGAATGATGAGGCGTTCCGGATTGCTAATTTGATTCGTGATTTACGCAATGTGTATCAGCTGGACGAAATTGCAATTTTGTATCGAACTAATGCTCAGAGTTATGGCCTGGAGCGGGCGCTAATCGCGGCTAATTTACCGTATAAAATTATCGGTGGTGTGCGCTTTTTTGATCGTAAAGAAATTAAGGATATTTTGGCATATCTGCGGTTGTGTTATCAGCCGTATGATCAGGTCAGTTTGGCGCGAATTATCAATGTGCCGGCGCGGGGTATTGGGGCAGCTACGCAGGATAAGTTTATTGCTTGGTGGCAGGCGAGTGGGCAAGATGTGTTCACAGCACTCGCCAACCTCGAACAATCTGATTTGCCAAAGCTGGCGCAAGGCAAGTTAGCAAAATTTGCGACGGTTTTACAAAAAATCCAGGCAGAATTTGTGGCTGGCACGGCGCCAAGTGAGTTAATTACTAAAATTATCGATTGGACTGGCTATGATTTCTTGATTAAAAAAGATAGCTTGACGGCTGAAGTGAAGCTTGAATATCTCGATGTCTTGGTGAATGAGGCACGGTCGTATGCCGATGTCGGGTCATTTTTGGAGGACGCGGCACTGCTGTCGAGTAGCGATAAAACGGCTGATGGCGGGCAAGTCAGTTTGATGACAATGCACGCGGCGAAGGGTTTAGAGTTTCCAGTAGTGATTGTGATTGGTCTCGAGGAAGGCACTTTTCCGCACGCTCGTGTGTTTGAAAAACCAGAAGAACTCGAAGAAGAACGCCGGCTGTGTTACGTGGCAATGACTCGAGCTAAGGAACGACTGTATTTGTTTTCGGCGGGCTGTCGGTTTGTCGGTGGGTCGCGTCGCCAGATGCTACCATCGCAGTTTTTGGCAGATGCTGGTTTGATGGCTGGCGATGCGGGCTATGTGGATGCACCGAGTGATGATTTTCTGGTGGATATGATTAATGAGTTTGAAATTGGTGATCGGGTGCGTTCGGATATTTTTGGCGAGGGCGAAGTAATTGATGTTGATGGGCTGGCGGTTAGTGTGCGTTTTGGCAATAATCAAATTCGCAAGCTGAACGTCGAGTTTGCGCGGTTGACAAAAATCTAGATTCATTCTTGCTTTTTTAGTTTCGAGTTCGTATGATAAGAGTATGATTAAATAATTTCTTATTAAGATATAATTTTTGTTGTTTTTATAACAACATTTAAAAGTTAAGGAAAAGTAAAAAAAGGAATTACATGAAACATCAAGTAAAAATTGAAACTTTAAAGAACGGTGCACGAGTATTATGGATTGACGTGCCAAGTGCTAAATATTTGATTTGCGAGTTTGATTTTGAGGCAGGCTATCGCTATACCCGGCCGGAGAAATATGATTTACCTCACGTTTTGGAGCATTTGTTTGTGACTCCTAAGGGCTGGAATGAGGCGGATTTTTTAAGTGAATTAAGAAAAAATGGCGCTTCGTATGGAGCGTCAACTGGTGATCGACATGTGACTTATAGCTTTCAGGCGCCAATGTTTGACTGGGAGCGAGTGATGGATTTGGTGATTTCGGCCTTGAACCAACCGAAGTTCGAACAAGAATATTTCGAAAAAGAATTATCAATTATCGAAATAGAATTAGAAGACTGCTTAAATCGTCACGCGCGACTAATGTACCCAGTTTATGCGCAAACAACTGGTCTGACGGCGCAAACCTACGCTGATCGTCTCAAAAATCTTAAAAATATCACTCTAGCTGATATTCAGGCTTATTATCCACAATTTTTCACGACTGATAACCTTGATGTGGTGATTTGCGGTGATTTACATCAGATTAAGACGCAATTAAAAGATAAAATCGAAGCACTAAAACTACCGCGTGGCCAGCGTCAGCAATTATTGTTTGAGCGTCGGCATGGTGGCAGTCATCTGGTTTCTAAAAAAGATGTCCAGAATATCGATTTTACATTTATGTCAATTTTGGATCACGAAATGACTATTCGACAGAACACGGCGATGGGTTTTGCGCTTTTTGCGCTATTTTCATCAGCTAACTCACGAATTTATTCGAAGGCACGCGAGCAAGGTATTGCGTATGGTGTCTATAGCGGGCGCTATAATACTGATCAATCAGCTGATTTTTATATCGACGCTGAAGTTAGTCATAAACATGCTCCGGCTCTGTTTAAACTGATAGCGCGGGAGCTGCAAAAAGTGGTTAAAACAGGCTTTACGGAAGCGGAAATTGAGCGAGCTCGGCAGTCCATACTCGGCAATTTATCGATGGAGGATGTGACACCACGCGGTATATATAGTTTCTATCGTGATCGCTATTGGTTTTTTGGGGAGTTGGGCGATTTTTATAAATATGAGCAGTTAGTTCAGAGCATTACGCTCGACGAGGTCAATCAAATCGCTCGGGAATTTATTGCGTCTGAGAAAAAGGTGCTTGTGGCAGTGTCAGATTGCGAAGCTGAAGAAATTGAGAAGTTGGGCGCGGTGCTGGGAATTGCACCGGTCTGATTCAGGATGAATTTATTTGGTTAGATTAAAAGGTAAATTCTGGCTTGACAGTGGAGATCGATGTGGTATGATGAATAGCGGTCAAAATATTAACAGAATAATGAACGATAAGCTAATATTTTGATAGTTTTTTAAAGAAAGGAGGGGGTCATAATGGCTAAAAAATCAACAAAGAACAAGAAAGTTAAACTTTTTTGTCCACTGTGTGATGATGGTCCTGTCTTGAGAAAAAATAATCCTCGATACGAAGATTATGAGCATGACAGATATAAATGCCCGGAATGCGGTGAAAGATTTTTTAAAGTAGGACCGAAATTGGAGCCTGAAAAAGATTATTTCGGTGACTATGAGACTGAGTTTCTTCATCCGAATGAATCTTATGAAGATTTCATGGATCATGAGTCGTTTGACTAAAAAGCAAACCCGTATAACCCTTAACCCGCCATTTGGCGGGTTTTTACTTGGTTGTGAATTGTAAAATAGCCTGACGCATAGCTTTGCTGAGAGTGGTTAAGGTTGGTGGCTGGGCTTGACTAATGACTAGCTCGATTGTTTCTGGGGTGATGCGAGTGTCGACGCCACACTCGTCGTTAGTTTCATATTGTAAAAAACATAAACAGTCTCTGTCTCTAGGGATATTGTGTTGGTTTAAATTATGTATTGCGCAAGAATACGCTTTTTGAATTAAATTCGAAAAATATCGGTCGTGACGAGCTTGCCCTAAAATAATTAAGCGCATAAAACCTCCGCAAAACGCAAGAAGTCAGTTAGCTGATAATCAAGTGCTTGACTGGGTTGGATCTTATAATAAACACAAAATTCAGTTACTAGCCATCGACCAATGTGATAAGCGAAATTAATCGGTAAATCGGCTTGGCGGTCAAAGTTGTAAAACCAATCGTAATGATTCCAGTTGTTGGTGTCGTTAATCGTGATAATTTGCTGTAGTCCCGCTCGTAGAGTTGAATCGTCGGGTTGCGGGCTGAGGAGAGTTGTTTTTAAACCAAGTTCTTGCTCAAACGTCACTGCCAAACCTTCAGCTAGCATCCAGTTAAATAGCGTTGGATGTTGCTCAATTGAGAATACCTGACCTTGGCGAATGTGATTGAGCTCGTGCATCAAAAAAGCCAGTAGTTCTTGGTCGCAAAAATTGACCTTAAAAAATCGACAAATGATCACACCAGATTCTTGAGAAAATCCAGTGAGTGTTTCGTTGCCAATTGGTTGTTGGCTGGTTTTGAAGAAATAAAAATCTGGCTCGGCGGTTAACTTAAGTTTGTCATGAACAATCTCAAAAGCATGCTGACAACATTTGTGAATGCGTTGCTGCATGCGTGGTGTGCAATTTGTGTGAAAAGTGATCATATTAATAAAACTGAGTTGGCGATTACTAAAGCTTGTTGTTAATACTATAATTAAAGGAGCGACGTATCGCTCCTGATAGATGATTAATTTCTGCCGCCACCGTTTTGAGACGTGCCAGTGCCGCCCTTATGCCCGCCGCCGCCAGTATTACCACCTGAAGTACCTTTTTTAAATAAAGATCTCATACTTATTACCTCCTAATTTAAATACGTTTCATAAAAAAGATTACCGAGTTTCATTATAGAGCTTTTTAAGGAAAAAGTCAATGATATTTTAAAAAAAGATGTTTTTTAACCTTGAATTATGGTATAATTAACCCTTGATATGCAGGATTTTATTGAGGTTCAGGGGGCTCGAGAGCATAACCTGAAAAACATTGATGTGCGCATTCCTCGCAATAAGTTAGTAGTGATCACTGGCTTATCGGGATCGGGTAAATCAACTTTAGCGTTTGATACGATTTATGCTGAGGGACAGCGTCGTTATGTCGAGAGTTTGTCAAGCTATGCCCGGCAGTTTTTAGGGGTGATGGATAAGCCGGACGTTGATATGATTACTGGGCTCAGTCCGGCGATTTCGATTGACCAAAAGTCTACTTCTCGTAACCCACGCTCGACGGTCGCGACAGTGACTGAGATTTATGACTATCTGCGGTTGCTATTTGCGCGAATTGGCGTACCGCATTGTCCGGTTTGTGGTAAAAAAGTCTCGAAGCGTACCCCACAATTAATCGTCAATGAAATCCTCGAGCAATTCAACGGCAAAAAAACGATTATCTTAGCGCCGTTAGTTAAATCGAAAAAAGGCGAATTTCAGCATTTACCAAGCGAATATTCTAGACGTGGTTTTGCGCGAATTCGGGTAGATGGCACGATTTACGCACTGGATGAATTTCCTGAATTAAAGAAAACTTTTAAACATGATATTGAGCTGGTGGTTGATCGGTTAGTACTGGAGGCGGATCTAGCAAGTCGTTTAACGACTTCGGTGGAGCAGGCTCTGGAAATTAGTGGCGGTATCGTGGAGATCCTCGACGCTGAGACCGAGCAAATTACCAGTTATTCCCAAAATTACGCTTGTCCAGACCATCCAGAGATTCATATTCCAGAGCTGGAACCGCGATTGTTTAGCTTTAACTCACCACTGGGGGCATGTCCGGTCTGTAGTGGCCTGGGAAATCACTTAGAAATCGATCCGAATCTGATTTTTAACCCGAATCTGACAATTGCGGAGGGTGCAGTTCGCCCATATAATCGAGTTGGTTATGATGCTTGGTATGTTAAACGATTAGCGGTGGTCGGCGAAAAACACGGCTTCTCGGTGCATCAACCGGTGCGTGAAATGAGCGACGAGGTCAAACATAAAATCCTCTATGGCACTGGCAATGAAAAATATACTTTAGAAATGGCTGGTGGTAAAACTTACCAAACAGTGTTCGAGGGTATCATTCCGAATTTAGAGCGTCGTCATAAAGAAACAGCTAGTGAGTTTATGCGCAAAGACATTGAGCGATATATGCGCGAAAAGGCTTGTCACGCTTGTGGCGGTCGGAAACTCAAGCCAGAAGTGCTAGCTGTAACCATTGACGGGCTGAATATTATGGATATTACTGATCTCAATGTTGATCGCGCTCTGGAATTATTCAACGGAAATTTAAAACTGACCGATGATGAAGCTAAAATTGCCGAGATGATTATTAAGGAAATTACGGCTCGTCTGAAGTTTATGTCGGATGTCGGCTTAAATTATCTGGAGCTGGGTCGAGCGGCGAATACTTTGTCGGGTGGTGAGGCGCAACGCATTCGGTTAGCAACACAGATTGGTTCGGGTCTGCAGGGCGTGTTGTATGTGCTGGACGAGCCATCGATTGGTCTACATCAACGTGATAATGATCGACTACTTGGTACACTTAAATATTTGCGCGATCTTGGTAATACTGTGCTGGTGGTCGAGCACGATGAAGATACGATTCGGGAGGCTGATTATCTGATTGATGTTGGTCCAGGCGCTGGTAAACACGGTGGGCAAATCGTGGCGGCTGGCACACCGAGAGAGGTGGCGCAGGTGGCCGAAAGCATTACCGGTCAATATCTGTCGGGCGCGAAGCAAATTGTCGCTCGGTCTAAACGTCGGCCGATTAACAAAGACCGCCAGCTGGTGATTAAAGGTGCGCGCCATAATAATCTAAAAAATATTGATGTGGCGATTCCGCTCGGTGTGCTAACGGTAGTATCAGGCGTGTCGGGTTCGGGTAAATCGACTTTAATTAATCAGATTTTAGCCCGTTCGTTGATGAATCATTTTTATCGGTCGAAAGATATTGCTGGTGAGCATGATGAAATTGTTGGTTTAAAACATCTAGATAAGGCGATTATTATTGACCAGTCGCCAATTGGTCGGACGCCTCGTTCCAATCCAGCGACTTATACCGGTATGTTTACGCAGATTCGGGAATTATTCGCATCGACGCCAGAAGCTAATATTCGTGGTTATAAATCGGGTCGGTTTAGTTTTAACGTGCCAGGTGGACGTTGTGAAAGCTGTGCTGGTGATGGTGTCAAAAAAATCGAAATGCTGTTTTTACCAGATGTTTATGTCACTTGTGAAGAATGTCATGGCAAACGCTACAATCCAGACGTGTTAGCAATTAAGTATAAAGGTAAAAACATCAGCGAAGTGCTAGAAATGACCATTGAACAAGCGGCAGAGTTTTTTGAAAATATTCCAGCTATTAAGCGTCGTTTGGATGTGCTGATGGATGTGGGGCTTGGCTATATTGGACTGGGTCAATCAGCGACGACTTTGTCGGGTGGTGAAGCTCAGCGTATTAAATTAGCGACTGAATTATCGAAACGTTCAACTGGTAAAACCATGTATATTCTCGATGAGCCAACGACTGGTCTGCATATTGATGATGTCAATCGCCTGATTGGGATTTTGCAACGATTGGCGGATGAGGGTAATAGCGTGGTGGTGATTGAGCATAATTTGGATTTGATTAAAGTCGCTGATTATATTATTGATATGGGACCAGAAGGCGGAGCTGATGGTGGGCAAGTGGTAGTGGCTGGCTCGCCAGAACAGGTGGCAAATTGTGCTGAGTCGCATACTGGTCGTTATTTAAAGAAAATTATTTAAACCAATGAACGACGCCTTAGCTCACAAGTTGAAACATCTACCGAAATCGCCAGGCGTATATCTGCATAAAAACGCCAATGGTGAAATTATTTATGTTGGCAAGGCTAAAGTGCTCAAAAATCGTGTCAAACAATATTTCCAAAAACGTTTGCCTGATCCGAAAACGACAGCACTGGTGAAGGAAATTGCTGATCTGGAATGGATTGAAACTGATTCGGAACTGGATGCGTTGTTTTTAGAGTCGGAACTGATTAAGCGCTACAAGCCGAGTTTTAATATTTTATTGCGCGATGATAAATCGGCGACTTATATTAAGATTTCCGGTGATCAATTGCCATTTGTGAGCTTTACCCGTCAGCCGTTTGACGACGGTGGTGAATATTTTGGGCCGTTTTATAGTGCCTATCCAATTAAACAAGCGATGCGCTATTTGCGTTGGATTTTTCCGTATTTGACGCGACCGCTGGAGGCAAAAAGCACATCACGTCTCGATTGGCATATTGGTTTAAATCCACCACTGACGACAGCCAGTGAGCAACAGAAGTACTTGAATGATTTGCGCCAAATTCGTCGCTATATCAGAGGTGAAAAACGGCAAATCATCACCGAACTTCAGCGCCAAATGACTGAACTGGCTAATAATCAGCAGTTTGAACAAGCTGTCAAATTACGTAATCAAATCCAAGCGCTCGAAGCTCTGCAACGCAAGGTGCGGATTATTGATGTGGAGCAAAATCTATCACACGATCAAGCGTTGAGTGATTTGCGTCAGCTGTTTGGGTTAGAGTGTCCGCCGGCGCGGATTGAGGGCTATGATATTTCGCACCAGAGTGGGACAAATGTGGTGGCTAGTATGGTGGTGTTTATTAACGGCCTTGCAAAACGTACTGAATATCGCAAATTTAAAACTAAGATTGACCAAAATAACGATTTTTATAATATGAACGAGACGATTAAGCGACGTTTTAATCAAAACTGGCCACGTCCCGATGTGGTGTTGATTGATGGTGGTAAGGGACAGCTCCAAGCGGCGATTTCGGCGAGCGATGGTCATTTGCCAATGTTTGGACTAGCGGAGAAGCAAGAAATAATCGTTATTCATAAACAACTGTCCAATATTAAACTCAGCGCGGTCAAAGTGGCGGAACTCCAAGGGTTGGTGTTTGAAGAAGGTGAATTTTATCTGGTGAAATTACCTCACAATACGGCGGTGATTAAGCTTCTGCAACGGATTCGTGATGAGGCGCATCGGTTTGCGGTAGGATACCACACGAAGTTAAAAGTCGAAGCTCAAACTATTAGCGCGCTCGATCAAATCAAAGGCATCGGTCCAACTACGCGTCAAAAACTATTAGCAAAATACAAATCATTAGCTGGTATTAAACGGGCGGGTTTTGACTCGGTCAAAGAGTTAATCGGTGAAGCTAAGGCGCGTTTAGTTTGGCGGGCGCTGGAATAAAAAGTATTACTAAAATCGCAATAAAAACAGGCTTAAAACAGTGACAAAAATGCCCAAGCTTGATATAATTTAAATATGAATAAAAATCAACGAGTGGTCGGTCCACAACAAGGTAAATCTTTTGCTTCGCGTCTGATTGCGAACTCAATTTCGTTTTATGTGGTGGTCTGGCTGTATCAGCCGGCGTATTTAGCAACGCTCAACGGCATGTGGGATACGATGATGGCGTTTGTGATTATCGGTTTTATTTTTTCATTGCTGAACGAATTTGTGAAACCAATTCTGACAATCTTGACCTTGCCGGCGGTGTTTTTGAGCTTGGGATTATTTATGTTTGTGATTAATGGTGCAATTATTTATCTGACAGCGGTGTTCGTGCCGGGTTTGTCGATCGGTTTTGGAACGGCAATTATCGGTGGCATCGTGATGAGTTTAGTGAACTATTTGATTACTAATTTGTTTGAAGGAAAGGATTAAAATGGACACAATTGGCTATGTAACTGTAATTTCGGCGATTATCACAGTGTTGTTGATTTTATTACAACAACGCGGAGCAAGCCTCGGGGCTGGATTTGGCGCTTCAGGTGAGCTATATACTACCCGACGCGGTATCGAAAAACGTATTTTCCAAACGACTGTCTTCTCAGCAACGGTGTTTGTGATGTCAATTTTGGCATCAATTCTATTTGTAAAATAAACCTCAATGGCAAGTAATTTTTTACCAGATAAACCAGATTGGCAACGATTTGAGCGGTCAAAACTTGATCGACGGGGTTTCGTTGAGCGTTTTCGACGAGCGGAATTGTCAATTTCGGGGCATACCCATGAATTTGTGACTAGTCGGTGGCGACGCATTCAGCAGGTTCGTCGGCCGATTATTGTGTGGGTATTACTAATCGTGCTGGTGCTGATGGCGACGAGTGTGGATTTATTTTTTTCGCAACAACGTTATCAGACGTTGGCTGGCGCTAAGGATAGTACTTTTATCGAAGGTATGGTTGGTAAAATTTCGACTTTAAATCCGTTATTTTCGGAAACTGAGGCAGATAAGCTGGCTAGCCAGCTGATTTTTTCACGGTTATACCAATATGACGAAACTGGTGCGCTCAAAGGTGATTTGGCAAAATCGATTTTAACGAGTCCAGATGAATTGACATATACGATTGCCTTGCGTGATGATGTGAAATGGCACGACGGCACTAATTTGACAGCTGAAGACGTGAAATATACGGTCGATTTATTTAAAAACCAAGCCGTTGGCTCATTCACTGGTCAAGTGTTGCGTGGTGTAAGCGCTAAGGTAATTAGTGATTATGCGGTGGAATTTAGCTTGCGGTCGCCATATGCGCCATTTCCGCATTTGTTGGATTTTGCGATTTTACCAAAGCATCTTTTGAGTAAAATTGAGGGTGGTGATTTGCGTGGAAGTGATTATAGTCAGGCGCCGGTTGGTTCAGGTAAGTTTAAAGTAAAATCATTTACGACGACTGGGGTGGATACGCCAGAATCGAAGCAGGTGTTGTCACTGACGGCCAATGATAAATACTACCAAAAGCGTGATTTGGGACGCTTTGAGCTACATGTTTATAATAATCAAGAAAAATTGCTCAAAGGTTTGAAAGCCGGCGAGGTGAATGCGATAGCAACGACTTTGGCGGTGGCAAATGATCAGTTGCCGGCTGATAAATTTGAGCGAAAAGTGGCTAGTTTGAATAACGGCGTGATGGCGTTCTTTAATGTTAATCAAACAATGGTCAAGGATGTGCGTATGCGTCAGGCTTTGCGGACGGCGATGGGCGTGGAACAATTACGTCAGCAGAAATTTGATCAAGATGGAGTGTTTTCGGAGTTTAATTTGCCGATTTTAAAAGGTCAGCTGGGCAACCAAAATATCGTGTATGATGCTCGCCATAAGTTGGAAACGGCTGAGGCGCAGTTGACGGCACTTGGTTATCATCGCCAGGACGGTCGCTGGGTGGACGCCCAATCACAACCACTTAAGTTGAACTTGGTCAGCGTACGTAATACACAATATCAATCGGCGGCAGAATTTATCGCGAAAAAACTTGAGGAGTTCGGCGTCAAGGTCGAATTGCGTTTGGTGGATTTGAAAGCGGATGATTTTGGCACGGCTCAGGAGATTTTTAAGGCTAAAAATTATGACATTTTAGTCTATGAAATGAATCTTGGGGCAGATCCCGATGTGTATGGTTTTTGGCATTCATCGCAGGTGAACGAACTGGGCTTGAACTTCTCGAACTACAAAAATAAAATTGCCGATGAAGCATTAGCTAGTGCGCGTTTGAAACAAGATTTGGAACTGCGGACTGCTAAATATAACATTTTCTTAAAACAATGGCTGGATGATGTGCCAGCGGTTGGTTTATTTCAGACGAATTTGTATTATTTTAGCCAAAAAGGCGTGACGGGATATAACGGTCATCGGTTGGTCGATAGTACAGATCGCTATTATCAGGTGCTTGATTGGGCGGGCGAACGTCAAACTGTTTACAAAACACCATAATTAAGGTAAAATAAAACAGCAATGCGCAGGCGTGGCGGAATGGTAGACGCGCTAGCTTCAGGTGCTAGTGGCCTTCGGGCTGTGGAGGTTCAAGTCCTCTCGCCTGTACCAAATCGATTTTGGTCAACAAATGCATTGCGATTAACAAATGAGCGCACGTGGCGGAATTGGTATACGCGCTACCTTGAGGTGGTAGTGGGAGTAATCCCGTGGAGGTTCAAGTCCTCTTGTGCGCACCAAATTAAAGAGATTAAGTACTAGTGATTAACATCACTAGTATTTTTTAATTCCCAAATGAGGTTGTAGCTTATGCTACTTAGTAGGTCGTATGCCGATAATTAACCGATGTAAAAAAGTTTGTGACTATATTTTGGAAAATAAAGGTTTATAATGATAAAAAGGAGAAAAAAATGACTCAAGAAATAGAATTAGAACTAACATTTTTAGCAAAAGAATTACCAAAAGGCGTCAAAACAGCCAAGCCGACTCGCATAGTCGATATTTACATTCCGGATACGCCAAAACATTCGCATCTTAGGTTGCGCCAAAAAGGCGATAAATACGAAATGACTAAAAAAATGCCGATTGCAGAAGGAGATGCATCTGAACAGATTGAGCAAACAATACCGCTTACAAAAGATGAGTTTATTGCCTTATCTAGTTGTAGTAAAAAACGAGTAGCTAAAGATAGATATAAGATGAAAATTGAAGGTAAGATGGCGGAAATTGATGTGTTTATCAATGAGCTAAAAGGTCTTGTATTAATAGATTTTGAATTTAATACAATAGATGAAAAATCGGCCTTTAAAATACCCGGCGTGGCATTGGCTGATGTAACCCAGGAAGACTTTATTGCTGGCGGATTATTAGCGGGTAAGACATATAACGATATAGCATCGGAACTAGAACGCTTCAATTATAGACGAGTGGAGTAATTAGCGACAAAAAGCTTTGATGTATTTGCGTTTCTCAGGGGGTGGTATTAATCTCTTCCGCTGTTTACCTTTTGAAATTTCTGGCAAGGCGGAAGTCGATGCTCCGCCCAAAGCGACTTTATCGCTTGCAAGAGTGGTTTTTGTGTTTAAGGAGAAAAAAGAAGCTTTTTAAAATATTTGGAAGCGATATTTTAAAAAATACACTAAACGGGGTATAATTTTATTATGCATAAGATAAACGTGTTATTAACAAACGCTAACGGGAATCTTTCTGATAAAACGGAGATGATCAATAGAGCTGTCAAAAGAGCTGAAGAATATGCTTTTCCGAAGCTTAAAATTGATTGGGATATTGATGTGATAATTACTAATCATATGACTTTTGTATTGATACCAGAAGACGGAGTTGGCGGACGCACATATTGGAGCGATCTGATTGCTGTTTGTATTGATAAAGAAAAAGCAACCGAATCTAAACTGGCTGAAACGTTAATCCATGAATTATGCCATGCTGGTCGTTGGGGTAAAAACGATGAATGGATCAATTCTTTATTTGATGGACTAATTTTTGAGGGAATCGCCACTTATTTTGAAGCTGAATTTGTCAAAAATCGCGAAGAAAAAACTATGTTTATTAAAACCATTCTAGAACGAACAGACGAAGAAAATGAAAAAATACTTGAAAAATTACGTGACCAATTAGATTCTAATTGTTATGATTACGATACGATATTCTTCAATGGCGATGACGAACTTCCGCGCTGGGCTGGATATTCACTTGGCTATTATTTAGTTAAAAAATATCTCGAAAAAACCGGCAAATCCATTGAAAATGCCTTCGCGGATAAATACGCAGATTTTAGAATTGTGTTATGAATATGAAAGACATAAACTTATAGCTTGTGCTTGTCGGTTTATGTGAAGCTATTCGCTTGGTTGAGTGATTTTTACAAGAATAAGAAAAACCCGGACTGCGTCCGGATCTTTCTGTGGTGGGCGGTTAGGGACTCGAACCCCAGACCCCCTCGGTGTAAACGAGGTGCTCTAGCCAACTGAGCTAACCGCCCTAATTTTTTAACAGGGTACTCTTTCATTATAACAAATTTGCGTCGGTTTTGCAAGAGACTGAGCGCATGAAGTCGGGCAGTGGAATAAGATTGTTTGATAAAATAACATTATAAAAGTTGTTATTTTGCGCCAAAAGGTATACAATAAACAGAGTCGTGGGAGATTAGCTCAGTTGGCTAGAGCGTACGATTCACATTCGTAAGGTCACAGGTTCGAGCCCTGTATTTCCCACCAAATTGATTTTTAAATTCACCGTTTGCAATCTTCAGCAGGCGGTGTTTTTTGTTGTGAGAAACCGCTTCGCTCTAGCCTAAACCGCCAAAACAGTGTATAATATAGTCAATGTTTATCGATTTAGTAAAAGTCAAAATTAGGGCTGGCAAAGGCGGTGACGGTTGTGTTAGTTTTCGCCAGGAAAAATACATTGACCGAGGCGGTCCTGATGGTGGTGACGGCGGTCGTGGTGGCAATGTGGTTTTTGAGGCGACCCGTAATCTGAATACGCTGGCTGATTTGCGCTTGAGTCCGTTTCTTGAGGCGGAGGACGGCGTGGCTGGTAGTAAACAAAAATGTCGAGGTCGGGCTGGAACTGATTTAGTCGTGTCAGTGCCGATTGGTACATTGGTTTATAACGAAGCTGATCAGCTAGTGGCGGATTTGGTCGAGGACGGTCAACGAGCGATTGTAGCTCGGGGTGGTGACGGTGGTTTTGGTAATGCTCACTTCAAATCTTCGACACGGCAAGCTCCACGCGTCGCTGAAAAAGGCGAGGCGGGTGAAGAATATGAAGCGAAAGTCGAGCTCAAAATGCTGGCTGATGTTGGTCTGGTTGGTCTGCCGAATGCTGGTAAATCGAGTTTCTTGAGTGTGGTGACTAGCGCCAAGCCAGAAATTGCTAATTACCAATTTACCACTCTAACCCCAAACTTAGGCGTGGCTTATGTCGATAAAGACAGCTTGTTGATTGCGGATATTCCGGGATTAATCGAGGGCGCGAGTGCTGGTAAGGGCTTGGGTATGAAGTTTTTGCGTCATATTGAGCGCACCTCGGTGCTACTTCATCTGATTGATGCTTATTCGGACGATATCGCCAAGGATTATCAGGTGATACGAGGCGAACTTGACCAATATTCAGCGAAATTAACCAATCGCCCAGAATTAGTGGTGTTGACTAAAACCGAAGGTTTTGACCAAGAATTATTGCAAATGCAGATTGACGAACTGCAAAAAGTGGTGCGTCCGGGTACGGAAGTTATGGCGATTTCATCGCAAGCGAAGCTCGGTCTTGATGCCGTATTGCGCCGATTGCTAGAAATTGTCAAAAGTGAAAAAAAGCGTCAGGCAGAAGCACAAGCTGTGGAAGTGATTGATGAAGACATGCCAACGATTTCGCTGGCGGAAAAACAACTGGAACAAGCTTGGCGTGTCAAACAAGACGGTGAGCTATTTGTGGTTAGCGGTCACAAAATCGAGAAATTCGGTCGGAGAACTGATTACGCCAGTCCACAAGGTCTGGATCGTTTACGGGATATTATGAAAAAAATGGGTATTAGTCGTGAGCTAGTCAAACAGGGTGCGACCGGTGAATCGAAGATTAAAATCCGTGGCTCACTGCAGACTTTTAGTTTTGAAGAGCAGCCCGAAGATTAATTTTTAAACAAAATAAGACAAGCGCGAATCAGTATAAGTGGTTTGCGCTTTTTGCGTATCTGCCGTAAAATAAGATTATGCAAAGTTTTTTCTTTTACGACTTAGAAACCACTGGTTTTGATCGCGCCAATGATCGGATTATGCAGTTCGCGGGAGTGCGGACTGATCTTGATTTAAATATTATTGGTGAAAAATATAATTTTTTGGTGAAATTATCGGGTGATGTGTTGCCAAGCCCGGAGGCGATTATGGTGACGAAAATCACTCCGCGTCAAACGTTGGATGATGGGTATACTGAGGCGGAAGCGGTGAAGTTGTTGACGGAAGAGATTTTTATGCCAGGCACGATTGCGGTCGGCTATAACAATGTGCGGTTCGATGATGAGTTTATTCGGCACTTATTCTGGCGGAATTTCGTTGATGCTTATGAATGGGCCTATCGTGACGGTCGTAGTCGGTGGGATTTGCTCGATGTGGTGCGAATGGTGCGGGCGATTCGGCCGGAGGGGTTGAATTGGCCAGTTGATGACGATGGTAAAGCGACTAATCGGCTTGAATTATTATCAAAGGCTAATGGTTTGGAACATGAACAGGCGCACGATGCCTTAAGTGATGTTGAGGCGTTAATTGGACTGGCGCGTTTGATTAAACAACATCAGCCAAAAATCTGGCAGTATTTGCTGGATATGCGCGACAAAAACGCTGTTACGAAGTTAGTTAATCTCGATGAACCGAAGCCATTCGTGTATAGTTCGGGTCGCATGGATGCGCAGTTTAATAAAACAACCGTTGCTGTGCCGATTGCGCCGGCGAAAAACGGCAATGTTTTGATTTATGATTTACGCTATAATCCGCTGGATTTAAAAGGTAAAACGCCCGAGCAAATTCGCCAAGATTTGCTGGCTTTTCGTGAGCAACATCCGACGGAACGAGCGCCACTGTATGTTAAAGAATTAAAATACAATCGTTGTCCAGCTGTGGCGCCACTTGGTGTGTTGACTGAATCGGCTTGGAAGAATATTGGTTTGGATCTGGAAACAGTGCAACGTCATCTAACGGCGCTTAAAGACAATCCAGAAATCGTGACCAATTTGCGACTGATGATTGAAAACTCACAACAAGCGTGGGCGGAAACTGATCAGGATAAAATACGGTTGCCAGAGGCGAGTTTGTATGATGGTTTTATCGGCACTAATGACAAAGCTAAAATGCTGGAAATCGCCACACTGACCAAAGATCAAATCCGCGATTATCTACCGAGTTTTCAAGATGAACGCCTCAATGGTTTGTGGCTTGGTTATAAAGCGCGGTCATTTGAGCGACTACTCACAGAGGCGGAACATCAAGCGTGGGACGAATATCGGGCGAATATTTTAGCGCCACAATTGGCGGATTATTTAGTCCGCTTGCAAGCTGTTGCTGAGCAGGATGGCGGACAGTTTTATGCTGAAGAATTGCGGTTGTGGATGGAGAGTTTGTTGCCAGAATAGTTATTGGCAAATGACGCTAAGTCGGGAATTGCCTACCTGCAATACTCTTTTATTTTATCGGCATATTCAGTCAAAAGATTCTTTGAATAATTTTTTTCATTTTTTGAATTTCTAACTTCTTTCCAAAGAATAGAAGCTACTTTTAATTTGTTCGAATAGTTGCGACTATTTTCGTCTGCACAGAAATCCTTTAAAAATTGATTCCATTGACAAACCGAATTATCATACTTGGCATAATCTGATTTCCCATAATAAACTTTTAGCATATCTTGAATGGTAAAACTCAAATCATTTTCTCTCTTTACTTTTCTCCAAGCAGTAGCCATATCAGCAGTAAATTTAAACGGTGTAATACCTGTTACGGCGGAGAAATATTCTCTAAATTTTGCATTAAAAGAAAAACCACATTCAAGTAATGGCGTGTCTAATGTAATATTTTCAACTTGCTTCTTTTCATTTTTTATTAGTGATTTTTTAATCAGATTACCCTTAAAGTACTGCTCAATAATGTAATTGAGTTCTTGTTTTGTACCTTTGTACTCTAATCCTAATGACTTGCATATCTGTGAAATTTCTTCACGATACCAATAGTATTTATTAAACTCATCAAACGATGTAATTTTATCAAACTCAGGTCTATTTTCTATCATTATTTTATCTCCTCAATTCAATTCGTTTTTTATCTCTAACGGGGTTCTTTTCAGTTAATCCTCTGGGGCGTTCAGGGCGAAGCCAGGATTTATTTAAGTTTTTTAAGCTGGTTTTTGAGCTTGGAACGAGCGTGTGAGGTAGTGACCAGATCGAGCCAATCGGCTTTGGGCATGGCGGTTTTGCGGGTGAGAACTTCAACAATGTCGCCGTCTTGGAGCGGTGTAGTAAATGATGCCATTTTATTATTGATTAAAAATCCATAGGCATGCTTACCGATACTACTGTGCACTAAATACGCAAAATCAAGTGGCAGAGCGCCATCGGGTAGATTGTAAATATCACCTTTGGGTGAATAAACGAAAATGCGATCTTTAAATAAATCAATCGTCAGCTGATTGCGGTCAATTTCCTCGTCTTCCATAAGCTTATTGGCAATTTCCTGTAGTTGTGAAATCCATTGCAAATTCGTTGGCAATTGCGAAACCGTACCTTTTTTGAGGTAGTTTTTGGAGGATTTTTGTTGGTGGTAGTGGAAACTAGCCGCCAGACCTTGCTCGGCATATTGGTGCATCTCGTGGGTGCGGATTTGGAACTCAACGATCTGTTTGGTCGGAGTTAAAACCGTCGTGTGTAAGCTCTGGTAGCCGTTGGCTTTGGGTACTGAAATATAATCTTTTATGCGGGTGACCATTGGCTGATAAATTGAGTGGAGCACGCCAAGGACGCGGTAGCAATCTTCTTTGCTATTGACGATAATGCGCAGGGCGATTAAATCATAAATATCGTCGATATTGTCGTCTTTTTTGAGCATTTTTTTGTGGAGTGAATAAATGCTTTTGACGCGACCGTTAATTTCAAAATTAATATGATTTTTCTTGAGAGCATCTTCAACTTCTAGGCGGACAATGCCGAGGCGACGGGTGCTTTTGCCGAGGCGCTTACGCATGAGGTTTTTTAAAAATTGATAGCGCTTTGGGTCGAGATAACTGAAGGCGATCTCCTCGATTTGCATGCGGACTCGACCCATACCAATGCGGTCAGCCATCGGTGCGAAAACATCAAGCGATTCACGGGCAATTTTGATTTGTTTTTCGGGTTTTAAATATTGCAGTTCGCTCAAATTATGGAGGCGATCGGCGAGTTTAACGATAATGACGCGGACATCTTTGCTGGTGGCAATGAGTAATTTTGCTAGGTTATCGGTGGTGTGCGAGGCGTATTTTGATAAATCTTGCATACCAGAGCGCGCTTCAGAAACTTTAGTCACGCCCTCGACGAGAAAAGCCACATCTTCACCGAATTGCTGTTCGATTTCTTCAATGGTGCAGTCGGTATCTTCAACTACATCGTGCAATACTCCGGCCACGACTGAGCTCAAGTCCATTTTCCAGTCAACTAAAATCTTCGCGACATTGAGCGGGTGCTCGATGTATTCTTGACCGCTTTTGCGAAATTGGCCAGCATGCGCTTGGCGCGCTAACGCCACGGCTTGCTCAATCACTGCGACATCTTTTTTGCTATACGACATGCGTGCATAGCTGACGAGGTCGAAACCTTTGGCTGATGATTGGTTGGTGGGATTTTGACTCATATGGCGTATTTTAACTAAAGTTAATTTATTATATTGTAGCACTTTTACAGCGAAAAACCAAAGTCGGCGTGCGCTAGAAAAATAACCATAAGTTTGATATAATTGTGGCAGGTAATTTTAATAGAAAGTGATACTATGCAAACAACTAAAATAGCGATAAATGGCTTGGGGCGTATCGGCCGTAATGCCTTAAAAATTATGTTAGCGCGACCAGATATTGAAGTAGTAGCGATTAATGATTTGGGCGAGCTTAAAGTCTTGGCACATTTGTTCGAATATGACTCAGTTTATGGCAATTATGAAGGCGACGTGACGATTGATGAACAGGCTAAAACGCTAACCATCAATGATTATGTGATTAAATTTTATTCAGAAACTGATCCGGCTAAATTGCCGTGGGGTGAATTGGCAGTCGATGTGGCGCTAGAATGTACAGGTGTGTTCGTGACGCGTGAAAAAGCCCAAGCTCATCTCCAAGCCGGAGCAAAGCGAGTGGTGATTTCAGCGCCAGCTAAAGACGACCAAACGCCAACTTTTGTGATTGGTGTCAACGAAAAAGAATTATCAGCTGATGATGAAATCGTCTCCAATGCCAGCTGTACCACGAACTGCATTGCGCCAATTATGTCGGTACTTAGTAAAGCCTTTGGTGTCAAGAAGGCGATGATGACCACGGTGCATGCAGTCACTGCCACTCAAAACACGCTGGATGCGCCGGCTCGAGATTTGCGCATGTCGCGTGCAGCTGGCATCAATATTATTCCAACTACCACTGGTGCTTCTCGAGCGGTGGGCAAAGTGGCACCTGAACTAGCTGGTAAGTTTGAAGGTTTGAGTATTCGTGTGCCGGTGCCGGTGGTTTCACTGGCGGATTTTGCGATTGTGCTGGAACAGGATGTGACGGTTGAAGAGGTCAACAATGCGTTAATTGAAGCGGCGAAACAGCCTTATTATCAAGGAATTATCGCGGTGACTGATCGCGAATTAGTGTCGAGTGATTTTATTGGCCATCCAGCCAGTGCGATTGTTGATTTGCAACTGACGAACGTGGTGGGTGGTGATTTGGTTAAAATTGTGGCTTGGTATGACAATGAATGGGGCTATTCGAATCGCCTGGTGGAGCTGGCTAGCGATTTAGGTAAAAAACTCCGAGGTAAAAAATAATGAGTCAGTTTAAGCAGATTTTTATTGGTTCTGATCACAATGGGTTTAATTTAAAAAATGACCTCAAGGCTTATTTAGCTGGTCAGGGTTATCAAGTGACTGATGTTGGTGGCGAGATACTTGATCCGAACGATGATTTTCCGGAGTTCGCTGCTAAGGCGGCGACTGCAGTGTTGACCAATGATGATTCGGCAGCGATTTTGATTTGCGGTGGTGGTCAGGGCATGTGTATGGCTGCTAATCGCTTCAAAGGCATTCGGGCGAGCTTGTTATGGGACGAGCATGAAGCGAAAATGACCCGCAATGATAACGATGCGAACGTGGCATGTTTGCCGGGTCGGGTGCTCGAACAAGATCCTGCCAAATACCAACAAATTATCGATACTTTTTTAAACACTCCATTTGCGGCGGCTCCGCGGTTTAATCGTCGTAATCAACAACTTGATCATCTTAATTAATATAATTTTAAAAAAAGGAAACTCATGGCTAAAAAAACGAATATCCGCATCGCCCCAACTATTTTGACAGCTTCGCCCGATGAATTTCAGGCGGCTTTGGTGGCGATTAATGAATTTACTAATCAAGTGCAAATTGACATTACCGATGGCGAGTTTGCGCCGAGTCGGACGATTGGGCTAGATCATGTGTTTTGGCCAGACAATTGGCAAGTCGACCTGCATATGATGGTCAAAAATCCTAGTCGTTATATCGACAAATTAATTTTGATGAAACCGCATCTGGTGATTTTTCACGCCGAGGTTGAAGAAGATTTACGACCGAGTTTTGAGAAATTACGTCAGGCGGGAATTAAAGTTGGTTTAGCGCTGTTGCGTCAGACGGTGCCTGAACAAAAGGCTGATTTAATCACTTTGGTGGATCATGTGCTGATTTTTGCGGGTGATTTAGGTAGAATGGGCGGTCAGGCGAATTTATTACAAATCCAAAAAGTTCGTTTAATTCGTGCTATCAGTCCGAATGTCGAAATCGGCTGGGACGGTGGCGCGAACATTGATAATTTACCGATGATTATTCAAGCTGGCGTTGATGTCATTAATGTCGGTAGTGCGATTAGCTTAGCTTCTAATCCAGCTGAAGCTTATAAGGCGATGGTCGAACTAACTACGCGTGAAGGATTAATTTAATGGCGCAGGCGCGGTTCTTGGTTGCGGGGGAGCTGGCCTGGTATTTGGCGCTCGACACGGTGGTGTTGGATAATTTGTTGACGGGGCAAGCGAGTGCTGGCAGTTGGCAGTCGGGCGCGACTGGCTCAGCGTTTATTGTGGCGCAGGCTTTAGCTCAGGCTCGACATCAACTCGCTATCGTAGCGACAGTTGGTGATGATTTGTATGGCAAAATGCTAATTAACCAACTAGATATGGCTGGGATTGATTCCGGTCTGGTGGCGCTGCAGGAAGGCGAGGCAACGAGCTTGCGATGTGATATTAATCATGGCAAAAAAGACAGCTTGGCTATTGCTTATGCGAGCAGCTCCCAGCCTAAAATCGACCTCGATAATATGGCAGAAGCACCAGATTGGTTGTATCTTGCAGAAAATTGTGGTGATTTATACCAAATTAGCGAATTTTTACATCAGGCGTTTTTGCATCAGGCGCGCACTGTTTTGCAGATTAGTCAGTTAGCAGAGCGCGATGTGAAGCGCTTTGGTTATTTGTTGGAAGATGTTGATATTTTAGTCATAAATGCCGATGTAGCCCAAAAAATTACCGCTAAACAAGATTTAGAACAAGCAGTGCGGATTTTATTAAATGATGTAAAAACTGCAGTGATAATTACCAAAAAACGGTTATTTTTGGCGACTGGTCAGCAATTGGCGGTGCTGGAGACTGCAGATATTGCGTCAGCTGATTTTACGGCTTTGGGTGCGCATGTCGTGGCGTATCTGACACGTGTTAAACAACCTGATTTAGCACGGGTATTGGCGACGGCTTGGCAAGCGATTTCTGATAAAAAATATAATCTTCGAGAAAAATCATTATGAGTCAAATGCTGGGACGGTTGATTGGTAGTCAAGGGCGATTCATTGAACAAATGTTCGCTGGTTTAGAACAGGCAACTGGCCAGCACGGCTATGACGCAGATGTAGTTGGACGGATTTTGACCGCTAATAATTATAAACTGCATCAACTAGGGTTTGTATCGGGGACGGTGACGGCAACTGAATTACGACCAGTAGTGGAGCAACGCTTTGCTGAGCTGGAAAAGCAGTTTGAACAGCGATTTTTAACTGACCAGGCATTAGTGCAGGCGATGACTGAGGCTCTCCAGGGCGTGTCGGTGCTAGAACTGAGTCCGGTCATGCGCGATCGGCTCGATCTACATCAGGCGGATTCGGTAGATCAAATCGCTCAAGCTCAGCGCGGTTATTGGCAATTTCAACCGTTGAAGGTGACGCTAGATGCGGTGCAATTTGATGAACGCTTGATTCCTGCGGTGCAACTCCAACTAGCATCTACAAAACTACGTCAGTGTTTATTGACGGCGCTTGCAGTGGCCGAACGAGTGCGTCAATCGAACCAGCTAGTGTTGATTTTAGCTTCTATGAACTACTCGACTCGTCTTAAATCATGGCTGGGTCAAGGCAATGATCAAAGTTGGACATTAGCAGGCTTTCCCGTGGCAAACGAAGCGATTGAACGAATAATGGCGGATCGTGAGTCTGAACTCTATCACCAACTTCAGAGTATACAACCTGATATAGCGCAACGATTAACGGATTTTCGGATGGAGGATTTTGTGAATCGTCTTATTGGTGATACGTGGTTTGCGGATAGTTATGGACTGGGTGTGGTGGGTGATGAGCTTGTTAGTTTGAATATTTTTGATCAGATGACGAATGATAATCAGCAATTGTATATGACGGTTTATAGACAGTTAATCGCTAAATATTTGCAAAATCCGAATTTATGCAAACAAATTCTCCAACAATTAGAACGTTATTTAAGGATGGTATAATGAAACAAGATATTCTGCAACATCAAGCGTGGGTTGAACGATCACTCAAACGCCAGATTCAGTCGGCTGAATTGGAAAAAATAATCGCTGAGCATTTACGGCAACTACAATTTTTGCAACATGAGCGACTAGTTCATCTGATCGTGACGATGGCGGTGATGCTACTAGTTGGCGTGGTAGGGATTGCCTGCATTTTACACCCGCTGTGTTTATCAATCGAGCTGATTTTAGTGATTTTGGAGTTGTTTTATCTGCGTCATTATTATTTTTTGGAAAACACTACACAATATTGGTATCAGTTGTATAATCAGCTTATTCAACTCACCCTCGATAAAACAAATTAAAAATCCTTTCTGGTGAAAGGGTTAGGGCTGGTGTTTATATAATTTGATCCGCATCAGTCATGTCTTCGTCGATTGTCGACAGGAAGGATATGTTGTTTGCTGGATGCGAATCCTTAAGGATTCGGATAGTTTCTCTGATGCTTAGAATGAATAAAGCAAATGACGAAACGATCAAGTGCATGCTATTCCAGCGCATCATTGCAAAAAACCAAACCCCAAAATTGATGAACGTTGACGACGCTACTGCGACACCAAAGATACCCGTCGCATTAACGCTGCTCTTAAGTCGATCGCGCAAAATCACTGAAACTACTGGTGTGATTATTAGTATATAAACACTAAAATCAGCTAAGATTTGTAGCAGTTTTGCCCCTAAAGTTGCTTCCATTGAATTTTTTCCCCTTTCAATAATTAAATGAATAAACATATTTTACCATATAATATAGTAAAATCAAGCGAAAAAATATCTTGTGATGGCTATTGATGCATTTTAGCTTTGATTTCGATGATTAAGTCGCGTAGTTCAGCAGCTTTTTCAAACTCTAAATTGGCACTGGCTAGTTCCATTTGATTAGTGAAATCGCGGATCATATTAGCATATTCTTCGGCTGGAATCTTATTAAGATTGATTTTATTTTGGCGGGATTTTTTGTCATCGGGCATGAAGATTGCCAAGCCATCCGAAATTGCTTTTTGGATACTGGTTGGTGTGATACCGTGTTCTTGATTAAACTGAAGCTGGATTTGGCGTCGACGTTGGGTCTCGTCAATCGCTTGGCGCATAGATTTAGTAATGACATCGGCATAGAGTAAAACCTTGCCCTGTTCGTGGCGAGCGGCACGACCGATAGTTTGGATTAACGCTGGAGCGGAACGCAAGAAGCCTTCTTTGTCGGCGTCCATAATCGCTACTAAGCTCACTTCTGGCAGATCTAATCCCTCGCGCAGTAGATTAATGCCGACTAACACATCATAAACGCCCGCTCGTAAATCACGCAAAATCTCACTGCGCTCTAAAGTTTGCACTTCGCTGTGCAAATACGCCGTTTTAATCCCTAGCTCCGTCAGATAAGTCGTCAAATCTTCCGCCATGCGCTTGGTGAGAGTAGTGATCAAAACGCGTTGTTGTTTGTCGATACGTTGATGAATCTCCTCGAGGAGGTTGTCGATTTGATGGGCGATTGGTCGAACTTCAATTTCAGGATCAAGCAGTCCAGTTGGGCGAATAACTTGTTCGACCGGTGGCGGTGACAAGCTTAGTTCATATTCAGCTGGCGTGGCCGACACAAAAATCACTTGATTGATGTGGTCCTCGAATTCATTAAATCTTAATGGGCGATTATCCAGTGCGCTCGGCAAGCGAAAACCATATTCCACCAGCGTTTCTTTGCGGGCGCGGTCGCCATTAAACATTCCGCGAACCTGTGGAATGCTCATATGTGACTCGTCAATAATCATCAAAAAATCATCTGGAAAATAATCCAGTAAAGTGGCTGGTTGTTCGCCAGGTCGGCGATTGGTTAGGTAGCGGGAATAATTTTCAATGCCTTTAACGAAGCCGGTTTCTTTGAGCATCTCGGTGTCGTATTTAATACGTTGTTCTAGGCGTTGCGCCTCAAGGAATTTATCGTTTTTAATAAAATATTGGTGGCGTTCTTTAAACTCTTTATTAATTTGGGCAATGACCTCTGGCATGCGGTCTTTTGGCGCTACGAAGTGAGAATTTGGGAAAATATCAAGCTCGTCTGGCTGGCGGATAATTTCACCGGTTAGAGGATTTAGCACAGTTAAGCGATCGATTTCATCGCCAAAAAACTCGACACGATAAGCATCATCACTGCCTGATGGAAAAATATCCACCACATCGCCACGCACTCGAAAAGTTCCACGCCGAAAATCAACATCATTGCGTGAATATTGAATATCATGTAGATGACGCAAAAACTTATCTTGGCGCCTGGTTTCGCCACGTTTTAGATGCAGTGCTAACTCGGCATAATCACTCGGTGAACCAATGCCATAAATACAACTGACGCTGGCGACGATAATTGTGTCGCGTCTAGTCAGTAAAGCTGAAGTGGCGGCGTGGCGTAATTTTTCAATTTCTTCGTTGATTTTGGAATCTTTTTCGATATAAGTATCGCTCGACGAAATATAAGCTTCGGGCTGATAATAATCAAAATAACTAACAAAAAAATGCACTTCATTGTCTGGGAAAAACTCCTTAAACTCAGTAAATAACTGCGCCGCCAGAGTCTTATTATGCGCTAAAATTAACGTCGGTCGATTCCACTTAGCGATGACATTGGCCATAGTAAAAGTCTTACCTGAGCCAGTAACGCCGAGCAGAGTTTGGTGTTTTTGCCCAGATTTTAAGCCATCAACTAATTTGGCGATTGCCTGAGGCTGATCACCGCGTGGCTGATATTTTGTATTTAGTTTAAAATCCCGTTGCACTTTAGTTATTGTATCATTTTTGTGCAAAATATGATATGATACTAAGCATAAATTTAAAGGGAAAAATGGCTAAGAAAAAAACTAACGCAAAGGTCGTCAGCAAGGCGAAGGCTAAAAAAACTACCAAACGCACCAAACTTAGTGCAAAATCACCTGCCAAAACCAAGCTCGTCAAAAAACAGCTTCAGGCGGTAGCTCAGCGGGCGAAATCAGATGGATCGCCAGAGTTTGAGTCTGATTTAAAAATCTCTAAATTTGGTAACGTTCAAACTACAGATGATGTGGTGCTTGATGAACCAGTTGATGTTCAATCAAACGGCAAACTTGATGACCTAGAAACCTTAAACCAAAAACTTGGCCAATTATTGCATCATGATGATTCGGTTGAAACTGATGTGACGAGTGATTCCAGCACCGATGTGACCGATACGACGTTAAACATATCAGAGAGTGCGACACAGCCAGCTACTAGCTCCCCTTTAAAAACCAAAAAAATCACTCTCGAGCCAGTTTCGGCAGAAATGATTGAAAAATCGGCTCAAACCGCTACTGCTCAAGCAACAGCCGTTATCGCGGACGCTGACGACGAGAAAACAACTCAAAATCAACCGACAACTACTGGTTTAGCCGATGCGGAAGCGACGGCTTCTGATAGGCAACCAACATCTGATAGTACTACTGAGTCAACTGAGGTTATCCCAGTTCATATTAAAACCGACCACGCTGAAATAATCGACACTACGGACGATGATACAGAAACTGATGATGAGTTAATCAGCGATGAACAATGGGATGATGAATTATCTGATGAAACTGCGGAGCAACTAGCCAGTGAATTAGATGAATTGGACGAGATTGAGAGTCAGTCGGCTGATAATACGGAACGGGCAGAGCAGAAAGCTCAAGAACCAACCATCTTGGACGATGATGAACCAAGCCTAAATGCGATGGTCAGTACGATTATTTTGGCTGATCCCGAGCCGGTTCACATCAAGAAAAAGCCAGCCTTTCGGTTACGAGTTTGGTTATTTTTACTGAGTTTAATTGCGGTAAGTGGATTTGTAACGTGGCGGTTGATGATGTACCAAAACATTACTGTCGATGGTCGTGAATATTACACACAGTCAGCTGATCAGATTGCTTCAGAAGTAATTAATCAGTATAAAGATCATCAAATTAGCTTCAAACTTGAGAATCAGCCCGAGCGGGATTTTAAATTATCAGATGTCGGTATTGGAATTGACACCGAAAAACTAACGACGCAAATTAATCAACGGCGTCAGCTAACTGTCAATAATTTATTGTTTGATACGAACATTGAAGCGCCTCTGCTGGTTGATTATCCAGTGTTGCAAAGCAGTTTGGATCAATATTTTAAAGAAAAACTAATTAACCCAACTGATGCAACCTTGGCTTATAACCGTGATAAAAATAAGTTTGAAATTAAACCGTCGGTCTCTGGATATCGGGTTGATGCGCGCACTGCAATTCCTGACATCGCCAAGGTCAATTTTAAGACCAAACCGGTGATTAATGTGAAATATCAGCCGGTCGAGCCAATTACTCGTGAGGCAGATTTAATTGCAACCGAAAATTATCTCAATGAGCGGTTAAAATTGCGCTTAAATCTTAATCATAACGGTAAATTATTGTATTTTGCTGATCCGTGGGATATTGCTAGCTGGGTTGAATTCAAGACAGACACAGTGACTAAGAAAATTACGGTTGATTTTAATAAACAAAAAATTCAAGATTTTATCGAAAAAACCGTTAGCCCAGAGATTGCTCGAGGTGTCGTCAATAAAAAGTTGTTAGTCGATGATAAAGACCAAGTGTTGCAAGTTTTACAACAAGGTCAGCGTGGCCTTGGTGCGGTTAATCCTGGTAATTCGGCCGAAAAAATCCGTCAAGCATTGCTTGATAATCAAAATCTAGAACACGATTTGGATATTCAAGAGATTGATTTCGTGGAGGAGCGAATTCCGATTAACGGTCTGAAGTGGATTGAGGTGAATCTAACGCGCCAAACCACCACTCTTTACAGTGGCGACAAAGCTTTGCATACTTTCACAATTTCTTCGGGTGTACATCCATGGCCAACTCCAACCGGTACTTATAAAGTCTGGTTTAAAAATCCGATTCAACGTATGCGCGGTGGTACGCGTGAGGCGGGGGATTATTATGATTTGCCAAACGTGCGCTGGAATACGTACTTTAATCGGGACATTGGTTTTCATACGGCCTATTGGCACAATAACTTCGGTCGTCCGATGAGCCACGGTTGTATCAATATGCGTGAGGCGGATGCTCGAGTGGTATTCGATTTTGCGCCAATTGGTACGATGGTAGTAGTGAAATATTAGTGGTTGATTTTTTAAAATAAATTCGCTATAATATCTCCAGCTTACAGGCAATAGGCGGGTATAGCTCAGTTGTTAGAGCGCTTCCTTGCCAAGGAAGAGGCCAGGAGTTAGAGTCTCCTTACCCGCACCATTTTTAATTTAATTCATGTAATCTCTGGTATTTACTTACCAGAGATTTTTTATATCTCTTAATATCAACTAAAGTCCATAAGGAGATAACTATGGCACAAGATAACTATATCGG
>CAURNU010000003.1:0-133241 GCA_963526735.1 uncultured Candidatus Saccharibacteria bacterium | reverse complement strand
AGGTGTTTGGCCGGTTCGGCAACTCGACCGAAATCCAGAAAGTTGGCGAATATACAGCCTACTTTGAGGAGTTTGCTAAAAAACATAAAGAAGATGACCAATACGGTAAATATAAAAAAGGCGATCCCATGGGTAATTGGGCGGTGATGCCGAGAGTGATGCTGGCTAAATGTGCCGAAGCCAACGCAATTCGCTCAGCCTTTGATATCGGTGGGGTTTACATTGAGGAAGAAATGGCGGAAGGATAGTATGGTTAAAAATTATATTGGTTTCGCATGGTTTACGCTGTTATCAATCGTGATGTCGTTACTAACGATTAAAAGCATATCAGAAAATAACTATGCTAGAGCGGTATTTGATCTTATTTTAATGCTGCTAGACATAATTATAGCGACAATCTATTATGCAAAAATCAAAATTGATAAAGAAAATTAAACTACACGATTTTGTGTAATTAAAACCATCGAATTCGAGGAAATTAAAATCTAATAGCTAATGGCAGGCGGTATCATCTGCGAGCCGTCTGTCAGGGTTAAAGGAAAGAAAAAAATATGAATCATAGAAAAATTCGTAAGATAAAAGGCATTGTGATTTTTGATAAAACCTATTACGTGGCGTTAAACACTCACCCAAAAGTGGGCGATGTTATCCAATATCGGTCATTTATCGACAAGAATAAAATTATCAAGGTCGAACAACAGGCTCGCTTCGACCATAAAGTTTTCTACAAAGTTTTAGAGGAAGAATTTGACGAAAGTAATCCATTTTACTTTTTTGTAGACGAAAGGATTTAATAATGAAACGATACAAGTTGCTTAAAGATTTACCAGACGCTAAAACCGGTGACATATTTCAGCGAAAAACAGACGATGCTATGTTGGTGGATATTATCTATAAAATTGATAGTGAAGAGATAGCATTAGCACCCACTTACCATATTGAGGCTATAACCAACTTTGACGAATGGTTTAAAGAGATTAAGGAAACCGCTTGGAAGCCAAAAACTGGCGATACATATTGGTATATTAACGGTTATGGAGCAACATTGAGTGCTAACTGGTACGATGATAGTATAGACAATATCAGATACAACATGAATAACTGCTACCGCACCGAAGAGGATGCCAAACACGCCAAGAAAGTCCAAATCGCCCGCACTAAAATCAAGCAAAGTTCTGATTTTAAACCCGATTGGAATAATGGTAACCAATTAAAATATTATGCAACATATGACTATGTTAATAATTATTTTCACATTCGTGCATCTTATTATATAGACAGTGGGGCTATTGTCTACTATGAAACAAAAGAAGACACCGAACAAGCCATTGAAAAACTAGAACCAGAATATTTGTTACATTTTGGAGTTGAGGAATAATAAAGAAAGGAAAAGTTATGTCAGTAGAAAGATTTAAGGTTGGAGATAAAGTTAGGGTGCGTCGAGACCTCTGTGGTGATGTTCGTTATGATGATATTTATGTACATGAGAAAATGACAAAATTAGGGGGCACAATACTCACAGTGAGTGAGATACAAACAGATACCTATGAAGTTAAGGAGAATACTTGGGATTGGAATGACCAGATGCTTGAGCCAGCAGAAAAGAGACTAGATACTCTCTACGCAGGCGACTTCATTTGCTGTGATAATGAGACTAGAAAAATCCTGGCAGTGATAGACGGCTGTTATTTATTGAGTGACCATAATCATCACGATTGGGCCTGGGCTTGGTGTACAGTTGCTGACTTGAAGAGATTAAACTACCAACCTGTTGACATAAACAGCCCAAAAGGCACTATTAAAATCAACGGCAAAAAATACAGTAAGTCTGAGGTTGAAAAAGCGATTGAAGACTTAGAGCCGATTAAATAGGCAAACACCATTAACCAATGACCTACCATATGTCAAAAAACTGGGCGAACATTAACATCAACCGCATAACTGGATAGATGATTGTAAATCAGATGGTAGAGCCGTGTTGCAACACGTACGCGACGGTGGTTCGAGTCCACCCAATTGTCTATTCAACTGGACAGATGATGGCAATGACACGCCACTAGCGGTCGGAGACCCCGAACTACGAGAACAGATGTGTCGAAAACGTAGATAGATACATTTGGGAGCGCGGTGGCGACTCCTTGCTATCGTCTGTTCAACTGGCTGTATAAGTAGCTTGAGCTAAATGTCAGTATTGGTGACTATAGAGCCAACACAAGATATTAGTGAACAGTAGATTGGTCGATGTACCCGGGCTGAGACCAGGTGTGACTTTACGAGTATCAAACACGAACTTAGGCACAGCAGAGGTGAACTGCTTCTCGGCAAATCATCACCTTATACAGCCAGCCAGTTATGTGGTTAATAATGTCAACTAAACCACTAATTTTGTGGACATAAGAAAGGAGATGTCAACTAAATATGTTTTTAATCATTGCAACAAAAATTATCGAACAGGCTTTTAATATCCAGCTAGAAAGTATACCTTTGGCTGTGGTTGCGACATTCGCACTATTTGAGTTGGTAATAGAGCAGATATTTATTGCCTATTTATTGCAAGAGAAATTAAATAGTAAAAAAGGGAGGCTATGAGATGACTGAATTAAAACAGAAATTGGAAAATATTAAGGTAGCAGATGAGCTCGCTCAAATAGGTCTTGCTGAAAGGCTTAAAAATATCGAAAAACGAATTAGCGCTCTTGAATCTAAGAGCGAGAAAAAATATCGATTAAGAGTTGATTTTGATAAAATAATCAACCTAAAATATTCTAATGCAATGATGTTAGTTTTGGCTCAAAAACTGGGAGGGCTTAATAATAAAAAATGTTATTTCGCTGTTCCTGGTGAAAATGAACCAAAAATTGAGTTCACTCAATCAGAAATTGACGAAATGGGCAGTCTCACTCGTGGATTTGTAAAGGAGGAAATATGCGAGAAATAAAGTTTAGAGCGTGGGACACACAAGAAAAAAGATATATACAGATTTTTGACAATACTGTTGGTAAAGATTGGTTTTTGCCGAATGTTAAAGAAAAATATATTGTTGAGCAGTATACAGGCATTAAAGATAAAAATGGTGTCGAAATTTATGAGGGGGATATTGTTGATTTTAGCTCATACGGTGAGTGTGACTATCTCGACGACGCAGGTCCTAAAATGTTTAAGTTTCCTGATGATTACGCGTACCTATCAAGTATGGATAATCTTGAGGTTATTGGTAATATCCACGAAAACCCTGAACTCTTGGAGGAGAAATGAAACTAGTTGTATTGGGCAATACGCCAGCTCAAAAGAACAGGAAGAAAATCGTTTGGAGGCGTGGAATGAAACAACCACGCTTAGTAACTGAGCAACCAGTTAAAGACTGGCAGAGGCGAGCGATAATCCAATTAATCAGTCAGTTACCGGTAGCCTATAAAAAACCAATACAGCCAGTTTCAATAGCTTTAATTGTTTTCTGGGATGATAAAATCAGACGTGATCTAGACAATGCCGTCAATAGCATTATGGACGCGCTCGTCAAAGCTGAAGTCATTGCTGATGATAGTTTCAAGTATGTTGATTGTATTGATGTTCAGTATGGTGGTGTTGATAAAGATAATCCGCGCTGTGAGATTTATATCGATGCTTAATGAGCTATAATTTGACAACTTTATACCGCTTATGATATAGTAAAGTATACGAACAGGTGGGCGGCGTTCTTCTCTCTGAGAGGAGCGCCTTTTTCTTATGCTTAAAAAACGCACTCTCCTAACAACAAAAGGAGAAATATGCCAAAAATCTGCGATACGATATCGATACGCAAGGTCAACGATTTAATCTTAGTGTTCTATAACGCTAAGACGATATATGTAAAAAGTAAGTGGGGACTGGTCGCATACGAACGTTGGTTTATGCGTCATCGGATGTTTTACAGTAAAAACTTCCGACCGTTTTCGGAGAGCTTGAAACAAAATCGTCACATAACATTAGAGTATATTAACCGACTGGCAGAAATGTATGACATAACAGTTAGTAATGTACATCAGCTTGGTGATTTTGGTGATAAGAAAATTAAGATATTGCCTGCGCATGGTCGGAATCGTTCTGTTAACGATCGCGCTAATGCAATTTATTGGCAAAGTCAAAAAGAGAAAATATTGAAGGAATTAGGATTATGATTAAGATTAAAAGAGTGTCAAAGAAATCACCGAAATCACCCTCAAAGCAGGGAGACTATAAGGTTGGTAACAAACGACCGCCTCGAGAGCGACAATTTGGTCAGCCAAATGGCAATAAACGACATAATGGCGCTTGGAAAAAAGAAGATACTGCTCGTTATAAGCTAGAACGAATGATGGAATTGAGCAAGGACGAGCTGAGAGCCGTCAGAGATAACGCTCAAGCGCCTGAGTTTGAACGAAAGCTGGCATTATGTATATTAACCGGTGAATGGCGAGATTTCAAAGAAATGATGGATCAGGTTTATGGAAAGCCGAAAGAATCCATCGATCATACTACCGATGGTGAAAAAATCACGCCAGTAGCGCTTGTGGAGTTTGTTGATGGCGCTAGTGGTAAAAAGTAAAGTTGAAATCGCATCTGAATACAAACCGCTATTTGAAGACTGGTGGCGTCATGCGGTGGTCGAAGGTGGGCGTTATAGTCTAAAATCACACACAATTGCGCGGTATTGTCTTTTGCGGGCGCGTAAGGAAAAGTTACGCATCGCTTGCTTGCGCCAATTCCAGAATAATATCGGAGACTCGTCATATCAGTTGTTAATTGATTTAATTGAAAAATATGGTTTCAGCGAGTTTAAATGGACGAATGATCGGATTATAAATACCATTACTGGATCGGTATTCATCTTTAAAGGACTGGATCGTAATATCGAAACAACTATCAAATCGCTTGAGGGAATTGATCTAGCATGGGTCGATGAAGCGCAAACCATCACTAATAAGTCAGTCCGCATCTTAGTGCCGACAATTCGTAAGCCAGGGTCAAAGATTATTTGGTCAATGAACCGTCTGACAGACTTTGACCCAGTAATTAAGGTGTTTTTGCCCAAAATACCGCGTAAAGATGTATTGCATATTTTTATTGATTATCGAATTGCTCAGAAAAACGGCTGGCTGTCGGATGAAATTCTGTATGAAATCGAGCAGTCACGTCTCAATACGCCAGAAGACTATGCTCATGATTATCTTGGCAAGGCAGTGAGTCAAACTGAGCGCAATATTATATCAGTGGCACAGGTCTTGGCAGCGATGGAGCGTAAGGCGGGGGATGATGGAGCGATAGAGGTTGGAGTTGATGTAGCGCGCCTGGGCCAAGACAGGTCGGTTTTTAAGATGCGCAAAGGTTTATGCGAAATTAAGCAAGCGAGTTATCAGCATAAACGTACAACTGAGTTATGTGACCTGTTAGAGGCATTTGTCGATTATGATCGTGAGGTGTTAATTAAGATCGACGACACTGGCGTTGGTGGTGGTGTTACCGACCAGATGATGGTGCGGGGTTATAACATCATGGCCATCAATTTCGGATCGTCAGCTCACAACAGTGATCGTTACCCAAATCTCATTAGCGAAGCATGGTTTTATTTGGCAAACATTATCGATCAGATTTCATTGTTGAATAATGACGAGTTACTATCAGAACTATCAACACGCGAGTGGAAAATGGATAGTCGAGGGCGACGAGCAGTTGAATCTAAAGACGATTATAAAAAGCGTGGCTATCGGTCGCCAGATATAGCCGACGCAACTATTTTGTGTTTCTATACACCACCTAAACCTCAACCTATTAGTTACGGTGGTGTGAGGTAGTCTAGCTAGCCTCGCCAGACTAAAGATAGTTATGGTGATGATATGTTTGAAAACTTGAGAAAAATATTTAATTTAAAAACCAAGCGCAAGATTTTTGATGGTTTTAGTCATAATTCAAGCGTTCGTGGATTAAGTAGGGTGCATGCTTTTTATAAAGGGTTGACTTACGACAATACTTATCCATCAATTTCACGGATTGTGAACGAGTTTGCGACTATTAGACCACATGCTATTGATGCTAATGGCAAACCGCTACAAAATGTGCGTGTTATTAATAAACTTTATCATCCAAACCAGCAGATGAGTAGTATGGACTTTCGTGAGGCGTTAGCGCTGATGGCGTTAGTACATCGTAAAGTATATGTGTTGGTTTGGCGTGAAGAGAACGGTGAGGCGCAACCTGGAGGTTATATCACACCAAATAACATCGCAGGATTTACATTTCTCGAGGGTGTGTCAGAGCGTATAGTTGGTGGCAAGAAAAGCTACCAGGTGGGCGCAAATGAATACAGCGATAAAGAGATATTGGAAATCTATAGTGGACTTGATCCATACAATCTTGACAGTGGCTACAGCCCGAGCAATGCGGCACAGAAGTGGGCATGCTTAGACGACTACATTGCTGCTTATGAAGCGGGATTGTTTGAAAATGGAGCAGTGCCGGCCGGTCAATTTATTATTACAGCTGTTAATGCTGAAGAGTTTAATAAGATTGTAGATACACTCGAATTAGCTCATCGTGGAGCTGGTCGCAACAATAACGTAGTATATACGCATCGGCCAATCGATACGGCAACTGGTAAAGCGGTTGACGCTCAGATTCAATGGATCCCATTTGCGCAAAGCAATAAAGACTTAGATCTTAAGGAATTGTTTGAGCAAGCTAATAAAAAGCTTGATTCGGTCTATGGCGTGCCAGCTAGTATTCGAGGCGTCAATGATAACAATACCTATGCTAGCGTGCGAGTTGATGAGCAGATATTTATCAAATACACTATCAAACCGCTGGCGTTGAAAATCTGGACACGCTTCACTCATGAGTTAAATCGTATCACGGGAGGTCTGGGTTACGCGATCACCTTCGAGCTGGCTATTCCAGGTGTGGCTGAAGAAGAGAAGCTAACTGCTGAAACGAAAAGTATTGAAGTCGATATGATTATCAAGCTGATAGACGCTGGTTATTCACTTGATAGCGCAGTTGACGCACTGAACTTAAGTAATAGTTATAAATTACTCAAAATTGGTGATTACAAACCAGTAATTAACAATAACAAGCCTGAAGTTGATGACGGCGGCGAAGTTGAAGCTGCGCCTGATACTAATAAGTTGAAGAACTTCGCTCAGCCGATTAGATTATGCAATTGTCCTGATTGTCATAAAAATCAGAAAGTGTCATCCGCTAAAGGCGGGCATTGTTTAAAAGCTGATCCAAAAATAAAAAGCACTAACAGTATTGAAGAACAAAAAATTGAAAGAGTCTTAGAACAAGCTATTCTTGAGCGTGTTGATCTAGCGCTGTCTAAACAAAAAAGCTCTAAAAAATCTTCCAAAACATTGAGCGACCAGCTTGAGCAAATTTTAATGGAAATACTGCTTAAGGGCGGTATTGAGCAATATAATATTGGAATTGGATTGTTGTTGGGCTTGCAAAACACCGATCAATTAACTGGTTACGTTATCAGCAACAAATTACAAAATCAATACCAGAAACACGCTGTCAAATCGCTTAAAGACTTTAATCTAGGCACTGACGCCTCAATCAAAAAGCTGGTGGAGTTGGCTCGACAAAACGATTGGGATAAAGAGATGCTCAAAGAGACGATGCGTCAAATCGTCAATACCGACCGCTGGCGTATCCAACGGTTTGCTCGAACTGAGGTACATCGAGCGCGAGGTATTGCTGGGGTTGATGCCATGGTGCAAGTGCAAAATAGCGCTAAAGTCCGGATTACTAAAGAGTGGTACACGGTGAGCGACGAACCTTGCCCGTGGTGCCAAAAAATGAACGGTAAGCGCGTTAATGTCACACAAAGTTATCTCAAAGCCGGAGCGGCAATTAGTAAAAGCAAGCAAGACGAAGAGCTGTTTGTCAATAACTACATGGATATTGATACTGCTAGCCTGCATCCAAATTGTAGTTGCAAAGAACGTTTTATTGTCGAGAAGATACCGCCGAAGGAAAAGTTTAGACCGATACTTAGCTATAGTAATGTTAAGCAACCTGGTAAATTTATACCAAGCGAATCGAAATATGATAGGATTGATCCCAATGAGCAGAAATTTATCGCTGATTTTGTACGCCTTGGGCAAACAATTGAGCGTATTCCGAAAGATGAAGGTGACCCAGTTACTGGAGTGAAAGCTAAACCAACTAATGACTTCATCTGGCATGACCAGGGGAACGAGATTGAGCTAAAAGCTCTAGAAGTCGGTAATCCGAAATATAAGACCGTAGCTAAATATATACGCGACGCAGTCAAACAAGGTAAAAAGAATTTCATTATCCATTCTGAATATCAGTTGAAAGATAAATTCTTGCATCAAATACGAGAATATAATAAGCGTAACCCGAATAATCAGGTTAATCAATTGTGGGTAGTTGACGAGAGGGGGTTGTTTGAGCTGATTAAGCTTGACAAATGATAAGCTTTTTGGTAGAATTACAACATAGAGTAGCATCAAGCACCCACGTGAGCAGTGCGAGCCTAGCTCAATAAGTCTGCCGACGGAAAACGGGGGTATCACTAGGTGCTACTTTTGCTTTTGGTGATATTTTCTGATATATTATAGTTGAAGAAAGGTGATGATATGAATGACAAGAAATCATTAACTATTAGAGATTTAATAAAATTCTCGATAGCATCCACAGTTGGCCTGCTAGCCCTAGCTATAATCGCGATCATAGTTAATAATATTGGTGTAACTACCAGTAGCGACGAAGTCAAACAAAGTGTTGACTACACAACCGAGCGCGTTAATGACACCAGCCTGCCGAAGGGTCAGGAGAAGACGCTGGTTAAAGGTGTGAACGGTGAAAAAACAATTATCTATGAAGTGCGTCGTAAAAACGGAACTGAACTGTCGCGTGAAGTCAAATCTGAAACTATCACCAAACAACCAGTAACAGAGAAAATCGCAGTTGGAACTTATATAGTACCAGAATCAGCCACCACACCAACGACTGGCAATTCAGCGAGTGAATCAGGCGGAAACTCAGCAACTGGTAGTAGTAAATCACCTAACAGTGGCGTTACAAATGTTGTAACGGGTTATTGCAAGGATGGGACACTAGTCACTGGCAACCCGTCAGCTCGAGGCAAAGCTAATCCATGCCACGGTCATAAAGGTTGGCGCGATTATTAATATTAATATTAATCTTAACTAACTACATAATATCGCTATCGGTAACGGTGGCGATATTTTTTGTGTTGCCAGACTACAGGCAATTATATTGAGACTATGGCGAAAGAAATCAAGAAAGCAGTGCTGTCCATTAAGTCCAAGGTTTCGACTATCGATACTGGCGACAATGGGGAGCGCCGCATCAGATTTGTTGCTACGAGTATTAATAAAGATCGTCATAACGAGGAAGTGCGAGTTGATAGCTTGCGGTTACCATTGAAAGCTGGTGGCGAAATCATTGTAGGCACAATCCCAGCCGAAGGGGTATCAGAAATCGTTGATATTCCGCTGATGCTCAATCATTCACTTGATGTGCGTGATGTCATTGGCTCGGTCAGAAGCGCTTATTATGAAAACGGTGAGTTAATCTTCGAGTGTGGCATTTCAAAGCGCGAAATTGCGCAGGAAATGTTAGTGTTACTCGAGGAAGGTCATTTATCCAACGCTTTCAGCATCACAATGGCCGATTATGACTATAACTTCGAAACTGAAACTATCTCAAATGCTGAAATTATTGAGGTAAGTTTAGTGTTTCGCGGTAGCAATAAAGAAGCGAGATTACTCGCAGTTAAGTCTCTGAAAGGAGAAAATATGAACAAAGATAAATCAGCATCAACCGATAGCTTCGGTAGTGCAGCGGAGAGTCAGGAGGAAGTTCAGAATAACCAAGTTCAGAATGAACAATCTGAAACTCCACTAGAAAATGCGCCAGCAGGTGAGGCGACAAATAACCAACCCGAATCTAACATTAACGAGGGCGAAAGCTCAATTACCCAAGAAGGAGAAGCAATGGGAACAGTTGAAAACCAAATTGCAGCTGAAAATATTCAAAAAGCTGTACCAAATCAGATAAAACAAGTAGCAACTAATGGCTATCTTAAGACTAAACAAGCGCTAGTTGACTTCGCTAACGTCTTGATTGATAACGCTGGCAAAACTGCGGCAGAAGTACAGAAAGCGTGGTCAGAAGTCGTTAAAAGCAAAGGTATTACCAATCCAGACGTGTTATTGCCTGGAGCATTAGTTACAGCTATCACTGACGGCTTAAACAAGAATAGTCGAATTTGGAATTCGATTAACAAAACCGGCTTAACTGTACGTCGCATTAGTGCTGATACTGTCGCAGGAGCTGATGGTGGTCGGGCTCGCGGTCACAAAAAAGGTACGAACAAGACCGAAATTGACATCACCTTGCTTGATCGTGTGTTACGTGGTCAATATATCTACGCATACTTGCCGATTAACAAAGAAGATATTCGCGAAAATCAGGATACTGGCGCCTTAGTCAAATATGTCGTCAGCACCTTGACTAAACGCATCATTACTGAGGTCGAACGAGCGATTATTCTTGGTGATGGTCGTACAGGCGATGAAGTGATCAAAAGCTTTATCTCAATCAAAGCCGATGCTAAAGATAATGCAAAGCCATTTGCAAGCCTATACGAGCCAAAAACTGGTGAAAAATTGTACGTGTCAATGGTTAACGCTGTGGCAGAGATTGAGATGGAAGGCGATATCTACGCAGTCATGAGCCGCAAGAAGAAAGCCGAATTGCGACTCAATGAGACAACTGGTGGTAATTTGGTGTTATCGCTGGGCTCAAATATGGCTGAAGCGTACGAAATTAAAGAAATCATCACTCCAAGTTGGATGAAAGATGACGAGATCGACGTAGTGCTGTATGTCGGCGAAGCGTATGAAATGGTCGGTGACGAAACTGTCGAGCAATTCCAAAACTTTGCATTGCAGGCTAACAAAGTCGAGTACCTACAAGAAATCTACGCTGGTGGTGGTTTAGCACAAATCAAATCAGCAGTAGCTATTAAGAAAGCTCAATAGTAATTCAAAAAAGAGAAAGAGAGCAGAAGATGATTAAACTCACTGAACAAGAAATTACAGCGTTCATCGGACGCTCTCTTTCACAATTTGAAAAAGACAATATTGAGTTATTAACTGAAGCGTCCAATGCGGAGTTAAATGATTTATTAGGAGGTAATCTTAATAAGTATGAGGCTGAGACGCCAATTCAAATTAAACAGATGTTAGCCGGCCTAATCGGGCTGTTTGAGAGACAGTCGGAGACAGGCGTGTCTAGCAAAAGCGTTGAAGGATTTCATATCACATTCCGCGAAGGAAGCGATGCGCGTGCTGAGTTTATAGCTAGGTTTAGTGCAGTAATTGCTAAATATGGTAAGTCAGACATCGGACGGACAGGTAGTATCAGGTGCGGAAGGACGATTTATGATCTTTGATCACTTGAAACTGATTAAATACGATCTACTGACACTGAGCAGTAATCAACCCGGCAGGCGAAAAATTACCAAGCGCGAAGCAAAAACCGGAGTGTTTATTGAACGGACTGGCAAGCGACGTAATGGTTACGGCGAGGAATTTGAACTAAATTCCATACTGTACATGCGAACGGCAGATGCCAAAGATAATCTGTTAGACTATGGCGTTGAGATTGGTGGTATTAGTTATGAAATCTCTGGTTATAATGTTGGTAAAGACTATCAAACTGGTGAGATTGAACATTACAAGTTAGTGTTAACAAGGACAGCTTATGCTAACGGCTAGGGTAAACAAAATTAGTCGAATGCCGGCTTATGCCAAAGTAGCCGAACAAAATCTCATCAATGCGGTCGATGCAACTGGTAATCTGATTCTGCAACGAGCACGAATGTTTGCACCGAAACTGAGCGGAGAGCTTCGAGACAGCGGTCGGTCAGGGCGTCGCAACAAAGATGTGATGGTTGTGGAATTTGGTGGCGAGCGAGTGCGTTATGCTAGACGACGCCACTTCGAAAACAAGAAAAATCCCCACACATTGCGCTATCTTGAACGAGCTGGTCAGAGTGTAGCTAAAGAGGGTGGAGTGAAGAGGTTTCTAAGATGATAACATTATCATTGCTCAAATACCTTGAAAACAAGGGATTCGGTACAATCGGCACCGATTTGTTTTGGCAAAAGATAGCGGTTGGCAAGTCTGGAATGTATATTGTCAACTTAGGCGATAGTATTGAAAAGAATCGTCGACGCCGACAACGCTATGAGTTATACAGTGTCGGTGATGATGATCTGGAAAGCTTAAAAAAGCTAGAGGCTGTAGCTCAGCATTTGAGATCAGCTTATAACGATATCAATGAGTTGCCGGCTGTTGAAGGCGGTCAAGAATATCAGTTTGTGGTAGTGATGCCACCATCAACAATATCTAATCTTGGTCTCGACAACCAAGGACGAGTGATTTATTCACTTAATGGAATAATAAATTATTAAAAAGGAGAAAGAAATGGAAGATACAGGAGTATTAGTTGCTGGTAAATGGGAAGTGGCAATTGGCAAAGCGCTGATTCCAGCTTCGCTATTGGGCGATATTAAACCAAGTTACGCCGATGGCACACTTGAGGCGAAAACTCAAGCTGGTGTACGCAAACAGCCAAGCGGTAAGGCTGAAACCGCAGAACTCACATTGACAATATTTTTGCCAAGCATGGATGCTTTGAAAGCATTATGGGCGAGTGCTTATAATGCTCCAACTAATGCTAAGCAGAAAACTGGAAATGTGATATTTGGTAATGGTAGCGTAGTAAATACTGTGCCGTTAACAGTTAATATCCATCGACAAGGAGAAAAAACCGACGATAACGATATTCACATCTTTTCAGCAATCGTGCCAATGAAATTCGACCCAACTCTATCAACTGACGAGCCACTACAAATCGAAACTACTATTCAAATGCAACCAACTGCTCGTGGTTATATGCGAGCTGGTACGGGTGATCTTGAAAAACCATCTCGCTGGGATTATGAGAATCAGAAAACGGTTGAAGTTACACCTTAAGTACATTACGCTAGAACTAAAAACACTCCATAAATCATGGAGTGTTTTATTTAGCTGAACTGGCTTTTGCTTTATAATCGGCAATTACTTCACGCCGAGCTTTTAACCAGCTGTAGAGAAAAACTGGTAAAGCATAAAACAAGCCATAAGCAAAGACATACATTAAATAAATCATTGCGCCAAGCATATAAGCCAAGACTAACACTACGGCAGTTTGTTTACGCTTTTTACTGCCAAATATTGCACCAATAAAAAAGCTTGGGGCATGGAATTTCATATCTAAAGCATAGCATAAAATTACGAAAAATGCAAGGTCTTAAAACGCCAGACTATAGGCGGTTACAGTTGTAGATAATATTAAATCAATGCCAAGGAGGCTCCAATGTCGAAACAACCGACTAAAACCAATGAAATGATTATTAGTCTAAGTGAACTGACACCGAGTCAGCGTACTCAAGTGGTGCGTATTGACGGTAAAGTCTATACACTGCGAAGTTTAGGGGCTGGTGATCAGCTGGATATTCAACGAGCGACACGAAAGTTATTGCAACTCAACACAACGATGGTTGATTTACAAGAGCGCGCTCAAAATGAGAGTCAATTAGATAATGCTCAAAAAATTAGTTTAATCGATGAGTTAAGTGATAAATTCAATGAGTTAGAAATGGTTAATCAAGAATTATTAAAGTGCTATGCTCGAGCTATTGATGATGGTACCAAAGCACAAAAAGATACACAAACACTAATTGAAATATTAGGCGTGGAGGGTGTGCGTCGCTTATTCGAGCGAGCTTTTGGGAGTGATCAATAATGCCGAATATCTTGGATTTAATGACGCCAGAGGACAAAGAAAAAGCTCTCAAGCGCTTTGAGCGTAGCCAAAAACAACGTAGTAGTGAAATGCGTATCTCGCAAGAGGTTTATCTGTTGAGCGAATTCGGCTATTACTACGGTTGGCAAGCGGTGCGTGATGTACGCGAGAATAAAATCAAACTAGAAGAGATGCATGTCTTATTAGAAGGCGCTCGTAAAGTTTGGTATAACAAAGTGGCTGAAATATCGCGCGCTAACTTCATTGCGACAGGCAGTGCTATGGCTAGTAAAGACGGAAATAAGGCGTTTCAGGCAGGCATCCGTCCTTTTCGTGATGCCGCTAAAGTGGAGTAAATAAATGGCTGAAGTCGGCAAAATCCAATATATTATTGATGTTGAAGTTGAGGCTCTGAAAAAGGGTCTGAGCGTAGCAGAGCGTCATGTTGATGGTTTTGTTGGCAAGGCTGGACGCAGTGTAGCGGCGATCAGTAAGGCGTTTTTGGTTGGTACTGGCATAGCCATTAAAGCACTTGGTGACATAGGTGTAGCGGCAGTCAAAAGCTATGCGGACTTCGAGCAATTGAGTGGTGGTATTGAAACGCTGTTTAAATCATCATCTAATCAGATGATGCAGTATGCTGACCAGGCATATAAGACAGCTGGATTGTCCGCTAATCAATACATGGAGACTGCCACTAGCTTCTCAGCTAGCTTATTAGCTGGTTTAGGTGGTGATACTAAAAAAGCGGCTGAATACGCCAACCAGGCGATCATCGATATGGCCGATAACGCCAACAAGATGGGCACTAGTATGGAGTCGATTCAGTTCGCTTATCAAGGATTCGCTAAACAGAACTATACCATGCTCGACAACCTTAAGCTTGGTTATGGCGGTACTAAAGAAGAAATGGAGAGATTGCTTAGAGATGCTCAAAAAATATCTGGTATTAAATATAATATCAGTAATTTCGGTGATATCACTAAAGCCATTCATGTGATTCAAACCCAAATGGGCATTACTGGCACGACCGCTAAAGAGGCAAGCGAAACTATTAGTGGTAGCTTAAATTCAACTAAAGCTGCTTGGAAAAACTTAATGACCTCAATGGCTGGTGGGAAGGACATTGATAAATCACTTGATGCGCTGGTTAAATCGGCTGGTAATGTCGCTAAAAATCTATTACCTGTCATTAAACAGGCATTGTCTGGTATTGTTAAGTTAGTTAGTGAATTGGCGCCACTTATAATTACTGAGATTCCAAAGTTATTTCAAGAGCTATTTCCGCCACTACTACAAGCAGCTATTGGACTAACAACGCAAGTTGCGGCGATTTTGCCACAGTTAATACAAATAATTCTCAATACGTTAACTACAGCGTTACCACAGCTTGTCGATGCGGTTGTTACACTCACGCCAATGATGATTCGAGCACTTATTGATTTAATCCTACTAATCATCACGAAATTATCCGAACCAGCAACGCTGACAATGTTACTTAATGCTGGCGTGACATTGTTTATGGCGTTGATTGATGTATTCCCGATATTACTCAATGCTCTAACTGAGGCGCTGCCAGAGATTATCGCTAATATTATTGAGTTCTTGCTCAACCCAAACACTATCGCACAATTGCTGACGGCAAGTGTTAAATTATTTATGGCGCTGGTGACGGCCGTGCCGATGGTTGGCGCGGTGTTACTGAGAGCGTTCGTTGATCTACTGAGTGGATTGTGGCAGAGACTGATTGGATTGTTTAAAGATGGAGGTCTGTCAATTGGCGTTGCTATTTCTAACGCAATTATTTCAGCAATCAACAATATGTTCAAAATGTTCGAGAAAACGGTTAATTTCTTCATTGGGTTGCTTAACGGCGCGATCGGAATCATTAATAAAATACCTGGCGTTAATATCCAGCAAATGAACAAACTTCAAATTCCGCGCATTCCACGAATGGCAACTGGCGGTATTGTCACACCGCAAGGTGGTGGCTCGGTCATTTATGCTGGAGACGGTGGCCAAGATGAGTGGGTAGTGCCAGAAAGCAAAATGACTAGCTTGATTGAGAAGCTTAATAATCGTAGTAATACCAGTGGTGATAATATCACGATCAATATTCAGGGCGTTTTCGCAACCAGTCAAGCTGAGCAACGCAAAGTAGCCGAGCAGATTTTCAATCAATACGAAATGATTAAAAAACAGAGGATGTTAAATGTTTAATGATGGGTATAAATTAAAACTGACTGATGCGACAGATAGCATTGAGTATGATTTGCTTGAAGTGCCAATTACGCAAACTGATCGCATCGGTAAAAAGACGGTTGTGACCAAAGATGGTAATATTAGCACTTATTATAATTATAAGAAGCAGGTGATTAAACATCGCTGGGCTTACATGACTAACAGTCAATATCAGCAACTGCGAGCGTTTTTTGATCGGCAATATCAAACTGGACATTATCCGAAATTGACGATTACTAAATTAGGAATTAATGAAATGTCGGTGGCATTAGAGTTGTCTGAACGAAAAATTATTCGTAATGATGGTTTGACTGAGGGTGTCGAACTGACTATGACCGAAACAGGGGCGATATAGTGCAAATAGTTAGCGATAAGTTCCATCAGATTTTAAGTAGTGGAGTCGTTGGTGTAGCGTCGCAGGTTAAGGTTTCGTGGACAAAGCTACGCACTGAGACGATCAATTGGTTCTGCTTAGATAAATCGACGCTGGATGGTGACGATCTACTGGCAACTCCTGAAAATAACCCGACGCAAGTCTGGGATGCTTATGATTACCAAGATATGAGTGGACGAGTGGTTGATTTTCGAGTTGAACGTAGCGTGGAGTTCCCGTATAACGTTCAAGCGAGCATAGCGGATGTGACGCTTAATAATTATGATGGATATTTCAGTTTTAGTCCGATCGATAATGGTGGCGGAAAATCGCCAATTGCTGAATATATTTTGCCAAAACGACCGCTTAGGCTTTATGCTGGTGTACAGACAGCCGAGACAGTGCCATTATTTGTAGGATTATTACAAAAATTGCCACATTACGACGAAAAAGGGACGGCTAGCTGGACAGCGTTGGACTTTTTAAGTGAAATTGCTGAAGCGGATTTGCGATCGTCGATTAAGTTGCGCGATGTAACGACCGATCAAGTCATAGCTATTATTTTGCAACAATACGGCATGACCAGCCACCAGTATAAGTTGGAGCGTGGGCAGAATCTAATACCATTTGTGATGTTTAAGAAAGGTGATAACACTGGCAATATCTTGCGTAAGCTGGTGCAAGCTGAGAACGGAGCGTTGTGGCTAGACGAGCAAGGGATAGTCAGATTTGTGACACGCTCTGGCGTGCTGGACAAGCAACCAGCCATGCGACTACACGCTGGCAATATTATTGAGCTGAATAATTCTCAAACTGATGGTATCATCAATCGGGTCAGTATTAAGTCTGAGGTGCGAAAAGTGCAGGACAATCAGGTGGTGTTTTCGATGGAGAACAGTAGTTTAGACAACGAAGAATGGCTAGTTAGACCGAATAGTAAGAAAGTAGCTTGGCTAAAACTAGATGATCCAGTCTATACCGTGAAAAACATCATGCTAAATGGTAACGCTGGGCAATCCAGGTTAGTGGCTCAGTTTAGAAACAAGCAAGTGGTAAGTGGTGGAATATTACTAGCAGGCGAGGTCTTGCAAGATTCCTATAAACTGACGATTACTAATCAGAATAGCGCACCAATTAGCGTTACTAATATTGAATTGTGGGGTGAGCCGGCTAAGGTCGTGGATACGATTGAGTATGAAGCAAAAAATCCCGATTCAATCACCAAGTATGGTGATTTACCGCTAGTAATTGACGATAATGATTATTTTGGCAGTTATCGTAACTGCGATTTATTAGCTGTGGATGTGTTAAAAAAATACAGTGAGTATTCGCCAAAGGTAGAGCTAGAGATTAAACCAAATCCAGCTTTGCAACTACACGACGTGATCTCAATTGATTATAACAATATGGGCGATTATCTCATTACAGCAATTGAGTTGTCGGTTGGTGCTGAAGACATAATGACTATGAAAATTAAAGCTAAAAAACATACAGTCGTGACGAGCTTTACTTTGGATAAGTCACTACTTGACGGAGAGGATGTACTAGGATGAAAATTGAAAAAAATGTTGAATTTCAAGGCAATAAAGTCATATCGACGCTTAATGGTAATATCGAATTAAATCAAAACACCGGCGAGATGGTGATTCGCAAGGAAGGCAAAGTGTTAACGCGAATTAATTCACAGGGGTTTATCTATAGCGAGGCTGATGGCACTCGTCGAGTATTAATTGGCGCTCACCCAAAAGATGGACATGTTATCGAGGCGATCAGCGATCCTGGTGTGGATGTGATCGAGGAACTAAACAATGGCTAATAAAGTCAAGCGCTTTATATACAACAGCGACCATCCCGAGGTGTATGTCGCAAAGGTGTTTGAGAAGAAGTTTTTAATGCGAGGTGATAGATGGGATGATCGAGAGTTGCATTTTGATCACGGATTACCTTTCGTTCCGTTAATGAGAGGTATCTGGTCGGATGATATTAATTTTAACTGGTCAAATGATTTAGAAGTTTATTCAAAAATGCGTTTTGGTAATATGCCAGAAATAGCCATAGAATGTTATGCCGACGAACGTCAAATCCACCTTATCGGCATTAATAACATAGATCCACCAACTAACGTCTGGATGTGCGTGAAGATAATTTGCTTAGTTCCTCCAGATTACAACGGAGATGTGAGTGTTTTTGATACAAAAGGGAATTTTAAGTTTAATTCTGATAATAAGTATAATAAGCTAATTGAATCAGGGACATTACCGTCAGCAGGTGGAACGATTGTTCATAATTTGGGCTATATCCCTATTTTTTGGGTTTTTAGCGGTGATGATGGGCAAGGTTCGCTAGATGTGATTATCAGTGAAACATCCGTCAGGATTATTAATCGTGATCAGCTCGCCAAAAAGCCAATTTATTATTTTCTATTTGGAGATAGTTATGAAAGTTAATCGGTTTATGAAAAACTCGGATTATGATGCGAGTTTTCAGGCACATAAAGCTACGGCTAGTATACGAATCCCCTCGCAGGTTGTTTATAGCCAACAAGTATTTAGATCGCCATCTATTATTGTTCCGCAAGGGTATTATATCAGCGATATGATTGTTAGGCATAACTTAATGAACGATTGGCTAGTTGGTAATTTAAGCATGATATATACAACTGGTGAAGAAATAGGTGACGTAGATCTTTATGCTTATTTACGAAGAGTTGACATAAGCCAATACTTGTTAGAAATTTATGTTTTTGTGTACGGTGGATCTAATTCTAACCGACCTCTGCCAGAATTAAACATTGAAGCGAAAATGGTTTTTAGTGCGTTGCCAGTTTAGCCTCGCCAGACTACTAGCGCTCATGATTAAAGTATGACTAACAATAGTAAATGTCGCAACGTAACACTAGCAAGTGAAGTAGCCGAGCTACGAGCAATGCTTCAAAGTGTTAAGGAGGCACAAGACAAAACTAACAATAAGTTAGATCTGTTAACTGACTTCGGAAAAGAGATAGCAGCCATGAGCGTCACTATAGAAAATTTAAGTGACCGGGTTGAAAAAGGCGAACAAAGCCAAGCTAAGATCACTTTAGCAGTAATTACTTCAATCATCAGTGGAATTATAGCTTTCGTCTTTCGAGGCGGTATGAAATAAATCAAAAGGAGTTATTATGTTAAATCAAATCATAACAGCAGCAATTGGCGTTGGGATTTTGGGAGGAGCTTATCTCATCGACTTAATTATTGGTGTAGCAAAAGTATTGTTCACACCAGACTTAAAATGGTCATGGAAGAAAATGTTTCAAGACCTGATGAAAGCAGTGGTGATGTCAATCGGCATTGTTGGTTTTGTAATCATTATGAAACTGGTTGAATGGTATGGCAATTTAGTTGGTGCTAATTTGAGTGCCTTGGGCGAGATGTCTCTACCAGCACTAACGGCAGCAATCATTGGTGGTTGCGTTTGGTATTTGACAAACGCTTTTAATAATATTAAGAATTTTGTTAATCTGAAAAATACTAAAGTCGAGGTTGATGCAACTAAAGCTGATTATGATAACCTCACTAAACAAGCTGGTAGTGTGACTCAAGCAATTATTGATGCTATTACTCCAAAATGGACAACTAACGATCATCAAACCGACAAACAAGCCGAACCAGAGAAAAAACAAGTTGAGGAAGTTATCAGTGGTCGAGGCGCAAGCATTAATCCATTATCACGCCGTTTAGCTGATGGAGATAATGATGGCGGTAAAGGCTGGCAATGTTCTAAATATGCTTACTACTTGGCGACTGGTATTCGAATGAACCATGCACCGCATCCAGATTACGGACCAGTCAATGGAAATCAAATGGTTGATTATTTGGTCAATAAGTTTGGATTCGTCAGGTGTGGCAAGGAAGCTGGTGCGATTTTCGGCTATGACAGTGGCCAGTTCGGTCATACTGGTGCAGTAGTTGATCCAGATAAAAATATCGTCAATGATGCTAACTGGACACCGTTAAGAGTTTCAACTCATTACCTTAATCTGGAAGCCGTTGGAGCAACTTATTGCAAACCAGCTGGAATGGTTGCACCAGAAGCTCCAAAGTCAGCTCCTGCTCCAGCACCAGCTCCAACATTATCAGTTGATGAAATAGCTCGGCAGGTTATCCGTGGTAATTGGGGAAATGGCGACGAACGAAAACGCAGACTGACTGAAGCTGGGTATGATTATGAAGTAGTTCAGCGTAAGGTTGGTGAGATATTAATTAACAACCAGCCAGCACTACAGCCAACTCAACTTAGTGTGGGTGATGTAGTTAAGCCGATTAGACTAATTGATTATTATGGATCTAATTTAGCACAATATGACGCAACTTACACTATCACTGAAGTAACTGGTGAACGAGCAGTATTGTCGGCTCGAGGACAGGTGTGGGCAGCAATGAATACTAAAGATATTGAAAAGGTGAGCTACTAAATTGAGATATTCTAAAAAACCTGTATAATTAGATTATCAGGCTAATTGCCACGAGCGCGAACATCATTAAGCTCTAAAATGAGGTTCGCTATAATAGACGTCATCAAGTTGTAAGATGAGGTCTATTTTATTTACCCTGGCCAGCCCGGCGAAGTTATCGTAACGACTTGTTGATTTAGCATTACGCTTCACCGGGCAAATTTAAGTAAACAATGTCGCCCTTTCAATTATTTCACGAAAATTACTTTTGTTTTTTTCGCGCCAATAGTCTAGCAAAAAACCTATACTTTGCCAACTACTTTTTCATTATAATTTGAGGTGGTGTGGCATGAATAGGATAATTTAAGCGATTATGCTCGTAAATTAGCAGATAATATTATTAAATTGGAATGGAAAGACGTTACTTTTGAAAATGGTTTTCGTAACTATGGTGGAGTGTACCATAAGTGTCAATACGCTAAAGATATATTTGGTAATGTCTATCTTGTTGGACTTGCAGCGAACAGCGCTAGCAACGCTACTGAACGACCGATTTTCACATTACCAGAGGGCTATCGACCAGCTGGCAACGTTATTTTCGCAGCTCCTAATGGAGGTACGGTCGGCCGTGTCGACGTTCTACCAAATGGGTCAGTTCAAGTGTCATCGGCCTACAACCCAAGCACTGGTTTCGTGTCATTGAGTGGTATTGTATTCAAAGCAGTTTAACTAAATTAGTGGTATTACGGTTATTTTTCGAGAGAAGAACCGAGCGTTTAATCCACGGTATTTTAGTGTAAAGGTTGTTTTTCCAGGATTTAATCCAGTTAACAACTCATGACACGAAGTAATCACGGCGGTTGCACCGTCATTGCGCGTTGCAACATTTTGGTCTGGATTGATCGAGTTCGCCCCAGTAGCAGCAAATCCAACCATTTTAGCATTGCCACTACCATAGCTACCACAAGAGATTAACACTAAAACTGCTCCTGATGTCGGTACGTCGATTTCAACTGATGGGCCAACTCCTCCTGGAGCATCGCCGAACTCAGCTGAATTATAGGCGAAATCATCAAATTTATAAATAGAAGCTGGCTTCATAATATTATCTGCTAATTTACTAGCACTAACGCTTTTGTTGTTAAGTCCAGTGCCGTCAGCGAGGGCGATGATATTAGCGACAAGCTGATTAAGTTGAGCAGCTGTGAGCTTATCGAGTGGCACAAACTCTAAGTTGGGATTTGGCAATGGCATTATTTATCCTCCGTAAAGTAGTGTTTTAAGTATTTAAATTCACCGGCGATATTATTCGTTAGAAAATTGCTGACATAATCATAGGTTAGTGTGCTAGCGATTAGATTGAGTGTGAATTCAGCAGCTTCCTTATCGTCGGAAAAAGTTGTGAAGAATAAGCAAAACTTAAGTAAGCTTTGGTCTTTTTCAACTGAGAAGTTTTTAGCGTAACGATATGTTATACGATCAGAAGTCTTCACAATATCATCCTTATAGTAAATAAGACCAGCTGGTGTAATATTAACTGTTAACTCGTCAATTGGTTTGGGCAACCAGACAGCGATGCGATTTAAGATAGTTTTCATGCTTTAATCGTAATCGCCTATAGTCTGGCAAGGCGAGAATTGACAAAACTCAAGCGATTTGCTATAATTACAACATTACAATTTGAAACAGCACTAAAGTCTCATTTAAGTGGCCTAGACAACCACTTAATTGGGGCTTTTTTGTTTTGCTCCAGAATATTAATTAAATAAACTCACAGGGAAAGATATGGAAAATAGATGCAAACTGAACAAGTTGATGTTTTTTGGCAACGCCGAATTAAAATCATGAGTAAGTTACTAGGCGACGCCATGGAATTAATCGATAATGTAAATTATTTACCAATGTTCCGTAATCGACAAAAGAATTACGAGGAAGAATTTGCACTTTCAGTGAAGATTGCTAAAACAAAGAAGGATCCGAAGCGATTTTTTTCAAAGATATGGAGTAAGTCAAAGATCGAAACAACTTTAGCAATTATGCGCAAAATGATCAACCAACTTAAGGCAAAGGCGCGTGAGGCTGTTGCGGCAGCCAAGAAAAAAGCTGAACGGCTGGAGTGGATGAGCTTTGTTCAGACCGCAAAAGGTAAACGCTATCAAACGATGAAAGACCAAATCATGGGGAAAGAGAGGTTTAATAAGTTAACTTAAATTAAGATTGTAATAGAAACAACCGATAAGCATTAGCTTGATCGGGATTTTCTGCGCTCATAGCAAAATACAAAATAATAAAAATGCTTATTTGTAAAATATTAAAAAATAAATGTTATTAAAATACAAATTAACCGCTCGCAATTGCATCCAAAAAACGACATTGCGTGCCTCAAAATGACTTTTTAATATTTAAAAATACTAAAAATGGTTCTGTATAGATATTTTAATAAAATTAAAATCTATGTAATGAATCTATATAGAGCGGAAGGAGACTACATGAAAGGAATGAAAAATAACAACGTAGCCGTAATGACACCGGCAGAGCAACAATTGGCTGAGTACCTTGATTGGTGCAAGGATGTAAGAAATATGACAGAATGTTCTATTAAATGTAAAAAATCCACGATAGAATTATTTATTTATCATATGGAGATTGATGACTTTAGAGAAATTGATGAGAACGTAATCAATGATTGGACAAGGCTACGATTAACAAGTGAATTAAAGGGCTACAAGAAGCTGAGTCCGAATGGCTTAATATCAACCAAAATTCAAATCATGGCATTTTTGAGGTGGCTTGACGGAACACAAATCGGAACTAAAATTAGATTCCCTTATGTAGCGCTAACAGCTAGCGAGCCAGTGCGACGAAAATTTTATAATCGAAAACAAATTCTCGATGTCGTCAAACAATGTCAAAGCATTGAAGCAAAAATCGCGATAATGATTGCATTTGAAACCGGACTCCGAATAGCTGAGGTGGCTAACATTCAGATTGAAGATATTTGTGGTCGAGTAATCAAAACTATTGGCAAGGGTCGCAAACTGGGGTTTGTATATATCTCTGAGACCACAGCTAATTTCATCCAGCAATATGCTATTAAAAAGAAATGTCAAAAAACCTTATTCAAAGAATGTGACTCTCTTAAGATAGCATCTGCTAGGATCGTGAGAATCGTCAAGAGAGAATTTGAGAAAGCTGGCTACCCGAATTTCCAATTTCATGAATTGCGACATAGCTTTGCGACTGATTTACAGAAGCACGGAGCTGGAATTGATGAGATTCAGAAGTTGATGCGCCACTCAAACCCTGCCGTGACGGACAGGTATTTGCATGGATTGGATGGGATTTTGACAGAGGTCTGGGATAAATATAAGAATGGAGTGTTTGATGAGCTAGTTAAAAAAGAATCTTGACAAATATGCTCATGTTTGATACAATTTAAGCATCAAGACAGTTGCGGTTACAAACCAAAACCCCTATTCTTTAACAAGCTAACTTCAATCAAAACACAGTTTTGAGGTTATGCTTGCATATGTTATAATATGCAAGAGTTAATCTATGAAAAAATCATTACCTAATATCGCTATTATCGGCCAAGCCAATGTTGGCAAAAGCTCGCTATTCAATCGACTGGTCGGTAGTCGGCAAGCTATCGTCGCTAAAGAAGCCGGCACCACCCGAGACAACGTCTTGGCGCAGGTTAAATTTGGGCAAAAAACTAGCTGGTTAGTCGACACCGCCGGCCTCAAAGATCCAGCTGATGAGTTCGAAGCTAGCATCCAAGACCAAATCGCTGAAGCTGTCGAACTCGCTGACGTAATTATGGTCGTAGTCGATAGCACGCTATTTCCAACTCAAGACGACCGCCAAATCGCCAAAACCGCCCTCAAAAACCGCAAACCCGTCGTCCTGGTCGTCAACAAAACCGACTTGCGCTCCAGCGTCGCCCGCGAAGAGTGGCTCAGACTCGGCATTAAAGATATTTTTTATACATCCGCCAATCACAATTCTGGCATCGCCGAATTATCTAATCACCTCGAATCACTCATTCCTGAAGTCAAAATCCAACCAACCACCACTAAGACTAAAGTTGCCCTGATCGGTCGCCCTAATGTTGGCAAAAGTTTCTTGTTTAATACCTTAGCTGGCAAACAGCAGGCCGTCGTAGCCAACATCGCTGGCACTACCCGTGACCTTAACCGCATTACCATCAATTATCATCAACAACCGATTGAATTTATCGACACCGCCGGTTACCGCAAACCTGGCAAGCAACAAGTCGGCATCGAGAAGTTTTCGGTTTTACGTACCCTACAAGCTATCGAAGAGGCCGATATTTGTGTGTTAGTGATTGACGGCACCGAATACAGCACTCAGCTCGACCACAAACTAGCTGGCATTATTGATGAAGCCGGTCGGGGACTGATTATTGCAATTTCCAAGAGCGATTTAATTCCCGAAAAAGAAACCAAAGACCGCATTATGCGCCGAATTACTCATGATTTTCAATTTACGCCTTATGCGCCACTGATTTTTACCTCAAGCATCACCGGCAAAAACGTCGCCAAGCTGTTCGACCTGACGCTTGATATTATGAAACGTCGCCAACAGACTATTCCAACTCGTCAACTCAACCAAATCCTGACCGAAGCTAAGCTCAAACATCCACCGGCTGGTCTCAAAAATACTTATCCAAAACTCCGCTACATGGTTCAAACCGACAATAGTCCGCCTTGGTTTGTGGTTTATGGTTCTAATCTCAAGTTCCTACATTGGAGCTACAAGCGCTATCTCGATAGTACCGTGCGCGATAATTTTGATTTTACTGGCACACCGATCAAATTCTCCTTCCGTGACGAAAAACAAATCGCCAAGAACCGTGAAGCCGGCCTCGACAAAACCACCAAAACCGATAAAACCGCCCAGCCAACCACCAAACGTCAGTCATCAACCCGCTCGACTAGCCTCAGCAGTCGTCGCACTACCGCTAATAAACGCTCAACCCCAAGGAGATAATCAGTGGTGGGATTAATCAGCTTTTTTCAGCAATTTTTTCGTCATCAGCCCGATGGGGCGATTAGCATGGCAACTTTTGATCAGACGCACCTGATGCTTCTGGCGCTGACCACGCTGGGCTGTATGTTTATTATCAGCGATTACTACTTAATTTTTAAACAAGAGAAGTTCAAAAAAATCCTAGCTTACACGCTACTTGCACAGCAGGCAATTATGTACGCTTGGCATTTTTCAGCTGGTCAACATTTTGATCTAGCTGAGGCCTTGCCACTTTACAACTGCCGAATTGCGATTTTTTGTGCGATTATTGGTCTACTCACCAACAACAAAATCGCTCGTCTGATTACAATTTATTGGGGGATTTTCGGTGGAATCATCGCATTACTGATCATCAACCCTGACCAGTTCCTCTTCCCGCATTGGGGCTATATTTCGTATTTTGTCGGGCATATCGCGTTATTATGGACAGCGGTTTATTTTGTCAAAACCAGCCCACGACTCAATCTTGATTCGCTTCGCCGTATCGCCATTATCACTAACGCTTTTCATCTTATTATGATTGGTTTTAATTATCTGGCCGGCACGAATTACTGTTACCTCAACCGCCTCCCGCTCAAATCCATCCAGCTCAACTGGCCAACACCACTCTATAATCTAGTGGTCTTGCTGGCGTTCAATGTTTTGCTATTCATTGTCTTTTTAGCCCTGCAAAAGCTCAAGCCAACCAAGCTATCAACCAAACTCTTATTTGCTAAAAATCTTATCTGATAACTTGTTTTTTAAAAACCCTTATGCTATACTATTCTTGCAACTCTCTTTTGTGAGTTAGTACTTTTTAGAAGGGAGGGCGTTCAAATGAAAAAACGCCTACTAGTAATATTCTTAACCCAAAAGGAGCTTTTATGAGTAAAGACAAAAAACAGACAATCACAATTTTGCAAGTAATTATTCTAATCTTAACTATTATCAACACTTTGTGGCTATGCGGTATTGTTTATTCATGGAATCAGTTTCAAGCCTCCAACAATAAAGTCCTCAGCACCAACTCCGAAAATAACATCCATCTTAATAAACGCATCTCTTGTCTAGAAGGCAACAAAGCCGACTGCGAAAAATAAACTTTTTTTTTAAACAAAGACAAAACCGCCCGAGGAGGCGGTTTTTGTGTTAAAATATAACCATAAGTTTTAATAAAGGAAATGCTATGAAATTAATTTTGGCTCAGGGAAATGTCGGCAGTAATTACAACAACACCCGCCACAATGTTGGTTTTCGAATTATTGATGACATCGCTCGCAATTACAAGGGTATTTGGAGCGAAAAAAAGGCTTTTCGGGCGCTAGTTTGTGAACTGCGTATCGGTGGCGAAAAAGTTTTGCTAGTTAAACCCACCACTTTTTATAATCTCACCGGTTTTACTTTAAAAACCATTGCTGATTTTTATAAAATCGATTTTACTACCGATTTATTAGTTTTACATGATGATCTGTCACTTGATTTTGGCGTAATTAAAACCCGCGACACAGGTAGTGCTGGCGGGAATAAAGGTCTGCAATCGATCATTAGCCAAATTGGAGTCGACTTCCGTCGTATCAAAATCGGCATCAACAATGACAAACGCAACCTCATCGCTAAATCCGACTTCGTCCTGGGGCATTTTACTAAGGACGAACAGCAATTCCTATCCGACATCTCGAACCAAGTCCAGATTCTGACCCAAAACTTCATTAGTGGCTCTTTTGAAAACTCCACCTACAAACTCGTTAAAAAATCAAAAAGCGCTAGGTAAGGGTGGGCATCACCTAGCGCCATTTGACCCTTTAACACACCTTTTTGGGCTCTCCCGAGAAGCGTGACCCACCTCATAGTTCACTGGGGTCCGCCGGTTAAAGGGGTTATGACACACATCAAGATAGTTTTGTTAATAAAAAAGGGGAAGGGGATAATATTTCTAACTTGCTATGTGTTAAACTGATGTTCGATGAGGCTCTCAATCCTCACCAACATTTTCATTATAGCATAGTTTAGATATAAAGTCAACTATTAAATACTATTTTATGGAAATTAAATCTATTACACCAGTTAAGCATAAGTTTTTCAATAGGTTAGTTGAGACTTATCAACCACCCGAAAAAATCCATTATCTCGGTCAATTACCAGAGGTGGAGGCGCCAATTGTCGCCATTGTCGGCTCACGTAAACCCACCGCATATGGGCGACAAATTGCCCATCAACTCGCTTTTGACTTAGCCAAAAAAGGTGTGATAATAATCAGCGGGCTAGCCCTGGGGATCGATGCCATCGCTCACAAAGGCTGTCTGGAAGCTGGGGGATTGACCGTAGCCGTCCTCGGTAGCGGACTCAATAATATCACGCCACATACTAATCGCCACTTAGCTCAGAAGATTTTAGAATCCGGCGGGGTGATTCTCAGTGAATACGCACCTAACCAGCCAGCGTTACCACATCAATTTTTGGAACGCAATCGGATTATCAGTGGACTTGCTGACGGAGTAATTGTAGTTGAGGCCGCCGCACGCAGTGGCACACTCTCAACCGCCGCTCACGCCCTCAGTCAAAATCACGAAGTTTTCGCCGTCCCAGGCGCAATTACCAGTCCAATGTCGGTTGGTTGTCATAATTTAATCAAACAAGGCGCTCAGCTGATCACCTCAGCTGAAGATGTCTGTTTAGCGCTCGGCATCACCAGTTCCAACATTGCCAACCCTCAGCCCAAATTACCAATCATTAACGACCCGATTCAGAGTCGCATTCTCAAACTAATTGCTGACGGCGTAAGTGATGGCGACCAGATTCTACAACAGCTCAAACTCAGCCCTGACGAGTTTAATTTTCATCTAACTATGTTAGAAATTAACGGTCATATCGCACCGCTCGGCGCCAATCGCTGGATGCTGAAAATATAACTAATGGTTATGAAATTAGTTCTTATTCATGGGTCAGATTGAATGAAATAGCAAAAAATCCAAATACAAAGGAAACTACTTAATCCTACAAGATTTATTAACTAACAGAATAAATGGTCATTATTTTGAAGTTCATTAAATAACACTGCTTACTTTAATTAATTTATGTTTAACTTTTCGTACAACAAATTAGATCCAAATTCTACCAATGTAGAAAAATCATGGTATTTTTGCCAGTATTTATGTAATTTCTGGCGTAAAACCTGATGCTCAGCATAGCCCTCGTCAATATGAGTAATTAGTGGCTTTAACTCATCATCAAGAATAACTGTCAGAGATTCTTTTAGAATTTCAAATTTATCATTAGATAATTTTGAAACAATTGAATCAGGATTATTTTGCCAATACCCATGAAATTGAAAATGCAAACATTCATGCATAAACATCAAAATTGGATCACTAGCTCGTTGGTCGAGTGTTGCGTAAACAAACACTTCACCAATGTTATCATAATAATTATACGGCAACCGTGGGAAGGTAGTTAAAAGGAAATGATATTCCGTTAAAAACAATGGTTTATTTGTTAAGCGTTCAACAGCTTGGCATGCTAACACAAACCGTTCAGCTAATTGCCGTTCTAATTGAGTTTGGAATCTAGTTAATACTTCACTACCTTGTTGACGCTTAAGCAGTTGGTGATGAATATAGTCCTCAGCTTGTTGGTCGGGCAACTCAGCTAATTTATCATAAAGCTTAATATCATCAACATTAAGTAAGATATTGCGCCAATTTTGACCATGGATTGGATTATGCGCATCCAGCCAGTTCCACTCATCAACAGATAAATCATAAAAGATTTTATATCGATACTGCATAATACGAGCATATCATACGTTTCAAGAATTTAAAAAAGCAAAGTAAAACCCTTGCTTTTCATCTTTACTATCTGCATTATTTAAAAAACAACAATCACGGAAATTTGCCATTTTGCCGTAAAAGCTTTATACTTATTTAAATGAAGAATCTAGTGATCGTTGAGAGCCCCGCCAAGGCCAAAACCATCGAGAAATATCTCGGTAAAGATTTTACAGTACTCTCCAGCGTTGGTCATATCCGCTCCATTCCGGTCAAAAGTAAAACTCCGCCAATCGACATCAAAAATGATTTTAAAACGATTTATGAAATTGATCCCGACAAGAAAAAAGTCATCACCGAGCTTAAAAAATCCGTCAAACAAGCCGAAACTGTTTGGCTCGCAACCGATGAAGACCGCGAAGGGGAGGCGATCGCTTGGCATTTAACCGAAGTGTTAAATCTCGACCCCAAAACCACCAAGCGAATTGTTTTTCATGAAATCACCAAGAGTGCGTTAGAATCAGCAATTGCTAATCCGCGCACCATTGATATGCAGTTAGTCAAAGCTCAACAAGCTCGACAGATTCTCGATCGTCTGGTTGGTTTTGAGTTATCGCCAGTTGTGTGGCGCAAAGTGCCAGGTGGCAAAAGCGCCGGTCGTGTTCAATCACCAGCTGTCCGTCTCGTGGTCGAGCGCGAGCAGGAGATTCGTGATTTTAGTGCGCAAGCTGATTACAAGATCACTGGTCAATTTCAAACCAATGGCACTGATTTTAAAGCCGAAGTTAAAACTCGCGCGACTGATCAAGCTGAAGCCCAACAGATTTTAGAAGGCTTAATCAATAACCAGTTCATCGTCAGCGAAGTTAAAGCTAGCGACGCCGAGCGAAATCCGCGAGCACCGTTTACGACTTCAACCTTACAACAAGAAGCTAACAGCAAGTTTGGTTTTAGTTCTAAACAAACCATGTCAGCCGCTCAAAAACTCTACCAAGCCGGTAAAATCACCTACATGCGAACCGACTCAACGGTGTTGTCGAAGCAAATTATTGCATCAGCTCGTGATTATATCACCACAACTTACGGCGAAAAATATCACAAAGCCCGCAATTTCGCTACCAAATCAGCCAGCGCTCAAGAAGCCCACGAAGCCATTCGCCCGACTAACTTAGCGGTTGAATCTGCTGGCTCCAGCGCTCAAGAGAAAAAGCTCTATGATTTAATTCGCAAGCGCACCTTATCCAGTCAAATGGCTTCCGCTCAACTCAAAAAAACCACTGCCACTATCACTGCCGACCCGGCCGGCACCGCTTTTGTAGCGCAAGGCGAAGTAGTGACATTCCCGGGTTTTTTAGCATTATACGAGAATTTATCAACCGATCAGCCATTGCCAGATTTGCAAATCAACGACCAAGTAGAGCTAATCACTGCTGAAGCTCACCAGACTTTTAAAAAACCGCCAGCTCGCTACACTGAAGGTAGCTTAGTGAAAAAACTCGAGGAATTGGGCATTGGTCGACCATCAACCTACGCCACCATTCTTGATACTATCGTTACGCGCGGTTATGTGTCCAAAGGTCAAACCGAAGGTCAACCACGCGAGGTAATTTTGTTGACTTTAGCTAATAACCAAGTCACCACTAGCACCGTCACCGAAAAAACCGGTTCTGATAAAGGTAAGCTTATCCCACAGCCGATTGGCGAATTACTTAATACTTTTTTGACAGGTCATTTTGATCAGGTGGTCGACTATGACTTCACCGCCAAAGTCGAGACCGAATTCGACCAAATCGCGCATGGTCAGCTCGACAAGGTGAAAATGCTCCGTGGTTTTTATGAGCCATTTCATCAGTTAATTGAGCAATCTGGCGGAATTAAGCGTTCCGAGATTTCAATGGAACGCGAACTCGGTATTGATCCGAAGACTAAACTACCGGTTTTTGCTAAATTAGGTCGCTTCGGTCCAATGATTCAACTTGGCAAAAGTGACGACGACAACAAGCCACAGTTTGCGCCAATGCCGTTTAACACCAGCCTCAACACCGTCACGCTTGAACAGGCCTTAGAAATGTTTAAGTTGCCACGTACGGTTGGTCAAACCACTGATGGCCAAGAGATTATTGCCAATATTGGTCGCTTCGGTCCGTATATTAAAGTCGGCTCGACTTTTGTCAGTATTAAACATCATGATCCGTTGATGATTGACCTCGAGACGGCGCGCCAATTTTACCAAGAAAAAATTGCCCAAGAAGCCCAGAAAAATATCGCCGATTTTGGCGAGGTGAAAGTCTTAAACGGTCGCTTCGGTCCTTACGTCACCGATGGCAAAACTAATGCTAAAGTGCCTAAGGACACCGATCCGCATACATTAACTAAAGAGCAAGCGTTAGATATTTTAGCAAATACCGGCAAGCTAGCTAAAACTGCCAAAAAAGCGACAGCAAAAGCTAAAACCACTGCCAAAAAGACTGCCAAAGCTAAAACCGCCACAAAAACCACCAAACGCACTAAAAAATCTGCTTAATTTTCGACTTCCAAACACGATAGCTCACGCCAAGTGAGCTTGTTTTACTTCACTCGTAAGCGTCTTGTTTCATACCATATTCACTCTTTAAAACCATCGTCATAACCTACCGTTGATTTTTTGCTATTTTTACAACATTTTATATTGAAAAAGTCTATTTTATGGTATAATTATATATAAGATAATAATTTAACAAATTTTAAACCGTGCCACCATGTCGCTGGCACTCGTCAAACGAAAGGAAAAATTAATACATGACTGGCAAACAAACATCGGCCGAGCATCAAATTCTAACAGATGTAATTAATGATCTGTTGAGCTATTTAGAACAGGATCGTGAACGACAGATTATCACCCGACGCTTCGGTCTAGACGGCAAAACCGAAACTCTCGAACAAATCGGCGAGTTTTTGGGCATCACTCGTGAGCGCGTCCGCCAACTCGAAAAAGCCATCTTGATTCGTTTGAAAATCGCCGCTGATGATGGCAAAATTGCCAACTTGCCAGCCTTTGAAAAACTCGTCGTTCGCCAACTGACCGAAAACGGCAACATCCTCATGACCAAAACCCTAACCAAGAATATCTTCACCGACCAGCTCGATGCGCGCGATGATTTAACGGTGGCTTTTATCGCTGAAGTTAGCAACAAACTAGTGTTAATCGACGAAAACGACTCTTATGCTCAAGCAATTGCTATTGCCGAATTTGGCGACGCTAAAACCTACCGCAAACAAATTGACGAAATTGTTAAATTAATCAAAACCAACAAACAGCCCCTCAGTCTTGAAGAGCTTGACGCTAAACTCGATTATAACCATCCAAAGCAGATTCTCGCTTTAGCGACAGTTTCGAAAAAACTCGCTACCCTTAACGACCTCTGGGGCATGGCAACCGACCCGAATGTTAACCCTCGCAATATCAAAGACAAAATTTACGTTGTCTTGAAGCAAAACGGCCAGCCGATGCATTTTTCGGATATTGCTAGCCAGATTGCGAGTAGTAATTTTAAACGCAAAGACGTCACCAAACAGGCCATTCACAACGAACTGATCAAAGATAAACGCTTCGTGCTAATCGGGCGGGGGATTTACGCCCTCAATGAATGGGGTTATAAAAAAGGCACTGTAGCAGATATTATCGCTGATGTCATCAAACAAAACGGTCAGCCAATGTATCGTGACGATATCGTTAAACAAGTCCTTAAACGACGCAAAGTCAAAGAAACTACCGTGCTATTAAACCTTCAGGCTCGACCTGAGTTCAAACGCGTCGCTAAAGCAACTTACGACTTCGTACCCAAAGCCTAATCGCTCATTAACGAGTGCTATTTTTCACACAAAAAGAGTAGGGGAGTTGCGTCGCTCGCCAGTCCGTTTAACACACTCGAGACGCGATTGAGTTTTTTAGTAAAATATGAGATAATACGGTTATGTTAGAAATGATTTCCGGCTTAATAAAATTCATCTTGAGTTGGTATGTATGGATGCCAACCGTTACTCTGTTACTCTATTTAACCTGGCGCAATTACCAAAAGCTCGAAATTCAAACCATCGAATCATCAGCCGAAAGCACACTGTTAATTCTCGAAATCCCCAAAACCAACGACAAATCTGAACTTGCCGCTGAACAGTTATTTGCTAGTCTGCACGGTATTTTGCGTGACGCCAGCTTGATTGAGAGTGGCGTGCCTCAAGAACACCTCAGTTTTGAAATTGCTACCGTCAATGGGCAGATTATGTTTTATCTATGTTTACCAAAAACCCTGCGCAATTTCGTTGAAGGTCAGATTTACGCTCAATACCCTAGTGTTCAGATTAAAACCGCCGATTATGATTATTCACTCAATGTCCGCAAGCCAGTAGTCCACACCGCTGAAGTTAACCTCAAAGAATCGGAGTTTTTGCCAATTCGTACTTTTAATGGCTTCGAGGTTGACCCCTTAGCTGGCATTACTGGAACTTTAGCTAAACTCGAAGATGCTGATGAAGAATTATGGATTCAGATTCTAATTCGTCCAATTGCCGACTCCTGGCACAAAGATTCCGAAAAATGGGTCAAAGATAATATCACTGATAAAAAGACTAAATTTGCCCTTGATGCTAAATGGTTTTTAACTGCCCTGGGCGCGCTTGCCAAACCGCCCGAAGCTGGCGAAAAACCCGACAAGCCCGAGCTCTCCGAGCGCGAAAAACTCCAAGTCTCGGAGGCTGAGAAAAAAGCCGCTAAACTTGGCTTTAAAGTCAAAATCCGTATTGTTTACGCCGGCAGTAACGAAGACCATGCTCGCTTGCGCATGCAGTCGATTATCGGCACCTTCAAGCAGTTTAACAGTACCAATTTGAACGGTTTTCAGATGTCACAATCGAGCTTCGACCCCGAGAAAATTACTGCCTACCAAGCTCGTAGTTTTAGCGATGAGGGTTTTATTTTGAATATTGAAGAGCTTGCTAGCGTTTACCACTTGCCCCACACTAACGTCGAAACTCCTAATATTGTTTGGGCCTCTTCTAAAACCGCCGAACCACCGTCCAAACTGCCAATTATCAACCCCAATGCTGCTCCTAATCCCGCCATTTCAGCTTTCGGTATGACCGATTTCCGAGGCGTCAAACATCAATTTGGTATGTTACGCAAGGATCGTTCTCGTCACCTCTATATTATCGGTCAGACTGGCGCTGGTAAATCTGGTACTCTAGAACTCTTAGCTCTATCTGATATTTATCATAATCAAGGCTATGCGATTATTGATCCGCACGGTGATTTTGCCATCAATAATTTACGCTTCATCCCTGAGCGACGAATTAAAGACGTCATTTATTTTAACCCAGCTGATACCGCTTTTCCGCTTGGTTTTAACCCATTGGAAATTACTAGCCCGAGCCAACGCCTGACGGTTTCATCAGAGGTAATTGGCGTGCTCAAACGCATGTTCGGTAACTCTTGGGGTCCACGCCTCGAGCATATCTTGCGTTACACCATTCTCGCGCTTCTAGAACGACCGGAGACGACCATTCTCGACATTACCCGTATGTTGACCGATAAGGAGTTCCGCAAAGAAACTCTCAATTACGTCACTGATACTGTGATTTTACAGTTTTGGAAACTAGAATTTGCTAGCTGGAATGAAAAATACGCCACTGAAGCTATTGCGCCAGTCCTGAACAAAGTCGGTGCCTTCACCGCCAACCCAATTATTCGTAATATCATCGGCCAACCAAAATCAACCTTTAATATTCGCCAACTGATGGATGATGGTAAAATCCTGGTCGTCAACCTCTCCAAAGGTCTAATCGGCGAGGATAATGCCGGTATTTTGGGGGCATTCTTAGTGACCAAGATTCAGCTCGCCGCCATGAGTCGTTCTGATATTCCGAACATCGCCGATCGTCGTCCGTTCTATCTCTACGTTGACGAGTTCCAGAACTTTGCCACCGACTCTTTCGCCACTATTCTGTCTGAGGCGCGCAAATACGCTCTAAACCTGACCGTTGCCAATCAATACATTGCCCAGATGAGCGATGAAGTACGCACTGCCGTCTTCGGTAACGTCGGTTCGATGATTTCCTTCCGCGTATCAGCTGATGATGCACCGCTGTTAGTCAAGCAATTTGAACCACAGTTTGAGGTCAATGATTTAGTCAATATGCACAACCGTCATTTCATTATGAGCATGATTATTAACGGTGAAAAACAACCGGCCTTCTCGGCTTCGACCCTCAATCTGCCTGAACCACCAGCTGATTATCTCGACCAAATTATCGATCACAGTCGCCGTCATTACGGCCGTAATCGAGCTGATGTTGAGCATGAAATCGCTAGCGTCATTAAGATTCCTGAACAATTCGATACACCAAGTCGCCAGCGTTTTCAAGAAAAATTACACCAACCGACAGGGGATAATAGGGGAAATAATCAGCTTGATTTGCGTAAGATGCGCCCTTCTGATCATGAACCTGCGCCTGATGGCACCGATACCTCCGATAGTGGCTACCAACGCCTCAATCCAAAAGCTCTGAGTGAAATCAAGAGCCTCTTTGGCACGCCAAACACCAACACCGGTTCATCGACAGGGCAGAATCCAGCTGGCACTACTGCTAAAAAACGTCCACGCCGTCGTCCACCTCACAATAAATCGAAAAACCAGCCGAAATAGTCAATTCCCCACCTCTGTTCGAACAGAGGTGGTTTTGCGTCAAGATTTACAGCTTCAGAAACGGAGTAGGCGAGGTACCAACTACCTTTGTTTTTTCAGCACACGATTCTCGCTGAACAAAAACCGAACTTATGATATTTTAAACCGTCGGCTAGCGCTCGTTGGTTTAAGTTTATTACATACACTAATTCATTATCATCAGAATCTGTTTGTAATATTAATCATTAATCCGGCCGTTATGAAAGTTTAGACTAAATTACCAAATAATCATCAATTTGCCAAAATCGGGCTGAAATGCAACACAATGTGAATATTAATATAAATGAGTCGAAACACCATTCCAGGCCGTAAATAGGGGCTCTAGAACGTGTTTTAGGAAATGTTATGTCATAAGGCTAGTTTTAAGACTGATTTTAGATGAGCGTATATTCATGTTTATGTTTATATCTTAATGTCGCACAATGTTTATTGTTTTTGTCAATTATTATAAAATCATTGGCGTTATAAAGCTAATGTTATTTTAACAAAAACAGTCAGCTTTTGTCAACACCATTTATGTTAATTGTGGCGGAATTATCAAGCGTAACAGATGAGACTGTCGCAAAAAATACAACATCAGCAACAAAAATTGCAGTGAAAAATCCATCGACTTGCTCCAGAAGTTCGACTTGACCAAAAAAGACAAGGTATAATCGACCCCGAATAAAGAAAAACGCCCCTAGTAAAACAAGTAAAATCTGAAATATGGTTTTTAAAAAGATGACATTATCTGAGTAATATTTGCGCTTCATGATTCCATTTTAACATTATCATTATATTTTTTGTAGATCTTAACTTCATCATTTTCAAAAACCAAATTATCGACATTGAAATACTTAGATTGGCGAATAATATTGCTATATTCCTCGGGGCGTAAAAGGCCACGGGAACACCAATATCGTTTCTTGTTGTATTTTGAAACTAATTCTTTGGAAATATACTTGGTAATATAATTGGCCACTTTTTCTTTATTCTCGTTGGTTTTTATGATTGGAACGGCTGTATTGTAACCGAGTCGATATCCTGGAATCTGAAATACCTTGAAGCCTTTTTTGGTGCGAAATTCTGTTTTCTTTATAGCTCCGGCGTAATTTTTAAGTAAAACGTGGAAATGTATAGCTTTTTTGTCTTTGTGCCACTCAGGGACGGCCAAATACGTTAAATTAGGGCTGTGTGGCTTTTGGTTTTTTAACCATTGGGAAAACTGTGTTTTGCAATGATCGACATCATCTCGGTTTTTCGCGAAAGTAAAAGTGCAAAACCAATCAAAATCATTACATAGAACAATATCTTTAATAGCAATACGAGTTCTAGAAACCGAGCTGAAGTCGGGTCGGTTATTCGAATTTTTGCGCTTGCGGGTAATCTTATCCAAATCAGTCAATGCATTTAAATTGACGATAGGAGTTTTAAACTCGATGGTTTGCTTAAAATCTGGGTAGATTTTAATCTTGTTGTATATTAAAAGATCCATAACTAGGCATTAAGTGTCCATATATCAAGTAATGGACACTTACGCCCGCAAGCTTTGCTTTGCGGGCGAAAACTCCTTTCTGTGTCAATTTAAAATCCCAATTTTCGATTTAATTTCTTATCTGCAACGTGAAGTTGCGCAAAATCTTCGAATTGAACCGACGAACTCACCACTTTCTGAAAAGTGTCGTATGATTTTCTTAGTTTTCGGTCGTGGAAAAACCAACCACGCTTTTTGACATCACCGTGCAAAGTTCCGTCATAATCCTGAGTTAAAGTCATAGCATCGTAACAAGTTGTTGTTGTAAAAAGACCAAAAAGCGTATTGCACATGATCAGATTATCACACTGCTCTCGAAATGGCTTCGCCATTCGCAAAAATAATTGACTGGTGCCAATTATAACTTTACGCTGTTTACGTTGTTGTGATATTTCAGTGAAAATATGTATCGGAATATTTTTGCTATCGAGAGCATTGAAGTACGTATGGATTTCATCGATTAAATAAATTACTCCATGAAATCCATTATTGACTTGCGTCAATACAAGCTCGAGTCCATCAAGCGAATTAAATTGTATATAGCATTTATCTGGTCGCTTACGGCACATCGTGCACTTTACCTTTAGACTATCGAGCTTGTCGAACTTCAAAGCGTGATAATCTTTCAAGTCGAGATTCGAAACTATCATAGCCTTCGGATAACGCTCTTTTATTAACCTGACCGTTCGAACTGCCGAAACAGTCTTGCCAGATCCTTGACGACCACAAAAAACTTGTGTCCCGTGAACCCCGAAAAAATCGGGGTCTTTGTGGGTGAAATAATCGTCCTTAATTACTTTGAAATCAGGACGGAATTTTTTAATGATAAAATCACTAAAAACCATATTATTTCACCCCCAACGGCAGTTTACGAACTAGCCACATGGTCAATCGGAATAGATAATCAAAATTTAATAACGCAATCGCCAAAACGATAGTTGCATTAAAAAGAGCAGGGGACAACAGCCATTTAATTATTCCGATTGAGCCAGAGATGTAACTTACAAAACCGTTAAAAATCTCGACTATCTCTTTCGGCATAGCCGGTAACGATGGCAAAAGACCGAAAACAAATTCTAAGAAAATCACTACGGACTTAAAAATCAAATTGAATATCATTGCAAAACTCCTTTCAGTTTGCGATTAATCATAAAAATAAGTGAAAAAACCAAAGAGCCACGAATTATCATGAACGCAACTTCGAACAGTTTTGAAAACTGTTGGTGCAAGGTGCATAGGTCGAATTTAAAGCCACCGTGAAATAATGCGCTACCTTGTCCACTAAAGGACAAGGAGCAGGTCGGAGATACAGTAGAAATCGATTTTAGCGAACCAACCAGCATCTCCACACTCTGACCCAAAAAACCCAGTTTTTGGGTCATGTTTTTGAGCAAACTGTTAAAGTCATCAGCAAAAGCTGTTGTCGACGGAATGAAAAAATAAGTGAATATCTCGCGGATTTTTGTTCCAAAATTCCGCAAATGACAGGCAATATCGACAGCTTCACAGTTCTCATATTCGAACTGTGGCTTTTGCTGATTCAGCCCACCCGAACCCGAGAAATTATCGGCGTCGCCGTTAATTTCTGTCAAGTCGCCCTTGTAATCGATTTTAACAGAGTGCTCTATAAAATCATACTCATCATCCTGATTCTCGCCTTTAAAATACGAAACAGCAAGCCAATAATCAGTATGGGGCGAACCGGCAGTGAAATCGTAACTGTAAACTTCGCCAGGTTTTAAAGTCTTCGAATCAACAACATGCTCTCCGCCCTCATGACTCACTAACTCGTAACGAACTTGTATTTTATCAAAATATTCTTTGCGAATATTAGGTTGATGGTAAACCTGGGCTTCGAGCTTGTTGTTTTTTAAACGATAGTTAAAAGACGGGCGACGTTGCGGTTTCGGGTTATAGAATTCCTGAGGGTATGGTCCATCATAGTCATTATCATACTTAAGTGGAAAATTGCTCAAAAATATCCGATCAAAAACATTAATTACAAAGTCTTTACCCCGGTAAATTACATCAACGCCAAGACCTCCACCAAGGTGGATCGGCTTTTTATTAAACCCACAATCATGATACTGACCTCCTGGGTTATTAAGACCGGGGTAGATATCGAAACCGATAAAATCATAATCTTGCCAATTTTCAAACTTATTATTAAATGGCAATGTTTTTGCTTTAAAATCGACGGGCTCGTTGGTTTCGATATCCCAGACTTGTGCAAAATATTGTTTTTGACTAGTTGAGCGTAAATACAGTTTGTATTTATCGCGATTATTATAGTTAACTAGCACTCGGGCTTTTGAATCGTCACTCGATTCTTTAAATACAACAAAGCGGTTGGTAAACGGCAATCCGCTTTTTATGTATTTTTGATAGATCTCGAACTGCTGAGGATAATACGAATACGAATTGCCTTGCGAGCTCGCACGACGAATTGGATCATACCAATTTTGCGAATAATTCCCAGTGCAAACTTGATGACTGTCGTCATTATTAGTCAAAACCAATTCGTCTAAAAGCCCGAATGCGTTAACAGGGGACAGAAAAAACAGGCTCGAGAAAATAGAAATGCAAAATATTGTGCAGAGTGTTTTTGTTTTAGAGTACTTCGAGCCTGTCATTTCCGCCCCCTAAACTTAAACTGAACAATGATGTAATAAGCAACAAACAACGCCAGTATTAAACCAATCATTGTAATTGACTCGTCGCTTAAGCTCATTATCTGATTCTCCGAAAAGTAACCGACATGAAGAAGTCAAGCAATAGGTGAACAGCGGCCAAAACTCCTATAACCGGCAATAAAACAGTCAGAAATGAGCCAGCGACTCGGAGCACTTTTTCTACAAGCAAAAGTGCTAATTGTAAACTCGTTGCGTCCATGATGATCCTTTCTTTAAAAACGGGGCGGGGAACAAACCCCAGCCCCGTCAGTTTTTGTTCGATTTGGTTCTAAAGAGAACCGCGTTTTGCTTTATTAGCCCGGCGCAAAACCCAGCCTAAGCCAAACATCGTGCCCGCAATTGGTAAAATCACGGGAAGATTCGCGGTCACTAAACCGAAAAAGTTAGTGACAAAAGCTTTCAAAGCTTCAGCGGTGAAAATTGCCTGAGCAACACCACCAGTTTCTGCAAAGATTCCATACATTACAAGCTTCCCCTTTCATCATTTAAAAAATCATCTTTTGAATCGACCCCGGACCGCGAATCCGCCAAAAGCTTGTCGATAAGGATTTGCTCCAAATCTTCGACAAAAACTGATTTAACGTATTTGTGGTCTTTAAAATGCAAATTTAGAAACGTGTAGTAGCGTTGATTTTTTTTGCTATACCTTTCCGTAATCGAAATGCGAGAGAATAGGGAGATCGCATTATCGCAAATGGATTTTTCTGGATATTGATTCATTTTGATAATTCCTTTTTATAAGTTAGTATTCAGCTTTATTGTTATATCTTAATGTCGCACAATGTTTATTTTATGTCATTAAAGAAGTGCTCCCTAGATGATTCAACATCCAGCCGTATCCAAGCATAAATCGCCCCGAAACCCCTGTCGAACCCAGCAGGGAGTTTAGAATCTAATTCTATGAAGATGATTATCGAATTCTCGAACTAGGACTTGGAATAGCTCAATTACTTATGACCAATGAACCGCCCCAGATTTATCAAAAAATTGCCAGGGGAGTTTCTATACTTCTCGAGTATTAACCATCTCTGACACATACTCTAATTATCATCTACCACTGATTAACTCGCACTCGGTTAGTTATTCAGCTAGTCAGCCACTGCCTATAACTCTGCCACTACCGCACGTTCAGTTTTAGTCCATTAGTTTATGTCATTTTTTACAACATTTGATGCCTAATTTAAAAGTTTTCCACAGATTAAATACGATTTGCATTTTTTTTATTTTATGCCCTACTCTATGTTTTTCGCCCTACCCGCCCTATTTGACTTTTTTGTATTTTGATATAATAATATATATTTTTTCACCAGTCCACCTCTGTATTTTATTAAACGAACAAAAACCGAACTAGAGCAGAGATTAGGGGAAAACTCGAAAAATACTTGACTTTATCACCCCAACCTGCTATAATCCCCTACATAGCCATTTAGTTGGCTGGCGGATCTTACCCTCCTAGTATTCGCCGGCCTACCAAGTGGCTATTTTTCGTATCTAGCCTATCTGTCTAGTCTATTTATAAAATACCTTGTTGGCGACACGTACATCGAGATATTGAGGTTTAAGACCGGTTCGCTTGATATAATCGAGACTTCGCGTCGCATCTTCAACTTGTTCAGCTACGTCACGATCAATCGTCATTTTCAAATACAAATCAAAACCTTTGACCTTAAACTCAATTTGATGCACCGTGCCAGTCGGAATAGTTGCCGAGACAATTTGGTGGCTTTTTTCGCTAGTCAGGGCAATCGCTCGACCGATAAAGCGTAAAAATCGTCCGCTGATTAGTTGTTGATTGAGTTGTCCTGACTGTTTAATGCCAGATTGATCATTAATCTCAATACTTGGGGTTTGATGGTAATTATGGGCAAACGGCACACCAGCCGAATCGACAAAGTAGCGTTCTTGATTAACTAACATGGTCGCCACCGGCTTGCGCAGTACCAGCTCAAATTGAGTTGGTTGCAAAAAGCCACTAGTAATCTGTTTTACCTCTAATAATTCTGGATGCTCCGCCTGAATCGAACGCTCCAAATGTGATTTATCAATATTAAAACTCAGTCGCTCAAATGGCTGTTGCGCCAAATAATTAGCAATCGCCGTTTGGTATTTAGCGGTCTCGGGTGCAGTCTGAAAATCAACAACTTTTACCTCAATTTTAAAGATAAAAAACCGCACAAAAATCGTCATTAACACAATACCGAAGATGCTATAGCGTAGTAGTCGAAGAATTTTTTTACGCCGATTGCGTAGTTTTTTGAGATTGTCACGTTCCGACGCTTCACTAGCGCGCAAGGTTTGCCCAACATTAAAACTTCTACCCGAAAAAGTCATCTGAGAAGTGCGTGCTGAATGCGGTGCTGACTGACGCAGTTGCGAACGCTGACCCAAACGCGGTTGATAAGTCGGCACGGTATCAATCGCCGATTCCGCCGTAAAATTCGTGGAGTCGCCAATTGTCACTTCCGCTGAAGGATGAGTGTCTTCCGCAGAGGCCGTTTGCGACTCTGTTTGAGCTAATGAACGCCGAGGCGATCGCTTAGCGTTTGTATTTTTGTGCGAATAATAAAATTTTGGTCGAAAATTATCCACGCTTACCTTCCCCACCCTTGATTTCCGCAATAATTAATTCCGCCAGAATCAACGCTGACTGCGGATTCGCAAATTGCTGGATATTATGACTCAATATTTCTCTCTGACGTTGATCACCTAATAATTCATTAATCGCTTTCCCGAATTGCTCCGGCGCTTGTTCCAAAGCAAACTCATCCAGTACTACCGCTGCTTGTTTATCAGCTAACATCTGAGCATTTTTGAGTTGATGGCCCTCAACCAACTTCGGATTTGGAACCAAAATTACTGGTTTAGCTAGCACCGCCAACTCAGCAATAGTGGTTGCCCCAGCCCGCGCCACTACCACATCCGCCAATCGCACATAATCGGCAAAATTAGCCACAAAATCACGCACGATTAGCTTGTTTTTGTCAAAATTTTGACTAATCACCGCCTGATAATTATCCCGACCGGCCGACAAAATCACCTGACAATTATCTGGTAATTGTTCCAAATTTGCCAACGTCATCCGATTTAAAAAGTCTGAGCCTAGTCCTCCACCAGAGACTAAAATCACTATTTTTTTTGGCGAAATTTGCAGTTGTTGTCTAAGATCAGCTACCGATCCACTACCCTGACGCACCGGACTACCGACAAATACAGTTTTGTTCGTTGGATAACGATAGTATTCAACCGGCATACCTGTTGTTATTTTTACAGCATATTTCGATAAAATCCGATTAGTTAGCCCAGCCACGGTGTCTGAATCGTGAATAATCAGTTTAATCCCCATCCAGTGTGCCACGATTCCCACCGGCAAACACACAAAACCACCTTTTGCAAACACCACATCTGGTCGCCAGACCAGTAGTCGCCACCAACTCTGTATAAAACCACCAACAATCTTGAACAAATCAATCAAATTTGGAATGACAATTGAGGGGCGCAAATGTTGCCACCAAGTAAAATGATGATAGCGCCGAAACTTACCAGCTGAGATAGATTTAATCGCAATTGATTGCTCAGCAAACGCTTCTCGTGCCATTTTCAGACTCTTGCGATCACACCAAAAACGAATTTCCGCTTCCGGTGTCAGCTGGCGTAGCTTTTCCACCACTGCCACTACCGGGATAATGTGTCCACCCGAACCGCCACCAACTGTTAGAATTTTCATAATTTACCTCGTTTAAATGAATAAATACTATGCGCTGTAAATTGCGAGGCATTAAACGCCAAGCCAAGCACCCCCGCCACAAAAATCATACTCGTACCACCATAACTCAAAAACGGCAAGGTTATACCAGTCATCGGCGCAATTCCCAGCATTGAAGTAATATTAATAGCAAAATGCGAAAACACCCAAGCAGCCGCCCCAGTAATCAACAAACGATTAAATGTATCATGTGAAGTTGCTACATTTTTTAGCAAGCGAGCCACCAAGGCCGCAAATAACCCAACTACCACGATACAACCCGCGAACCCAAACACTTCGCCAATAATCGCAAAAATCGAGTCGTTAATCGCCTCCGGTAAGTAGCCAGTCGCTTGCACACTCTTGCCAATACCTAAACCAAACATTCCGCCCGAGCCAACAGCTATTTTTGCTTGGATAATATGACGAGTTGAATCGGTAATTTCCGTACTGTCACCTTTTAAGAAAGTCATCACCCGCGCCATACGGTGTGGTTTTACAGCCACAAATCCCAACGCCACCACAGCTCCACAGACCGCAATTAATAGCATGATTTGCGGTTTAACACCGGCATTCCATAACATCGCCAGCAAAATAAACACCATTGATAAGCCTGTACCCAAGTCATTTTGCCAAACCACAATCATCAACAGCGCTAACGCTAAAATTACCGCCGAATAAAATAGATTGGCTGATTTATTCAGCGTTTGTTTATCAGCAAAAAACTTCCAAAATACCGCAAAAAATACCACCAAACTGATTTTAATCACTTCAGCTACCTGAATAGTCATAAACCGAAAATTCAGCCACCGACACGCCCCTAAACTACATTGCACCAAGCCCAGCTTATACAGTGGTTGTTTTGAGAATATAAACAAAAACATGCCAGCCCCTAGGCCTATAGCTAAAATCAACAATGCGTGTTTTTTCAGTTTTTCGAGAGGTACGCTGGCGGTCATCACAAAGGCCACAATCGCTAGCACCAAACTTATCAACTGCTTTGAGAAAAAATAAGTCTGACTATATTGATTATTACTATCAAACGAACGATTGAGCAGATTTACGCGTTGTGGACCAATCGCATAGATCAGCACTAACCCAATCAACATCAGCAAAATCATATACATCACGATGTAATAATCTGGACGATGTTTACGAACAATTGTCTGGCTGGAACCAGCTAAATTATTAAGCCCCGGCTTCGCAATGCGCCGTGCCTGAGTTGGCCGATCAGACACTCGCCCGCTAGCTTGTCCAACAATTGCTAAAAAGTTAGCCCACAGCCCACCAATAGTGCCAAAAAAGGTTTTAGACATGACCACCTTTGATCGCAATTAAGACCCCGATCGCTGCCACTGCTGCTGAAATCAGCCAAAAGCGCATGGTAATTTTCGTTTCCTCCCAACCCTTAGCCTCCAGATGATGATGAATCGGCGCTGAAATGAAGATTTTCTTACCAAAAAGACGCTTCGAGGTGATTTGTAGTAAGCTCGAACCAGCTTCAATCACAAACAGAGCTCCAATAACCGGCACTAGCAAAAACGTATCGGTCAGCATTGCGATCACCCCTAGACTAGTACCCAAGGCAAAACTACCAACGTCTCCCATGAAAAAGCGCGCCGGATAAATATTAAACCACAAATACGCCACTAATGCTCCCACAACCGTAAAGCAGAACCCAGCCATACCAACATGACCTTGCAACAAAGCAATTGTCCCAAATCCTGTGAAAGCCGATGCCGCTAATCCCCCCGCCAGACCATCCAAGCCGTCACTGATATTGACCGCGTTGCCAGTTGATACTACCGCAAAAGCAAACACTGGAATAATCAACCAGCCTAAATCCCAATTGCCAACAAACGGCACGTGCATGGTGTGATAGCCTAATTTCGCATAAAAATACCAACCCAGCCCCAAACCAAGCAAGAGCACCATAATAAATTTCAAACTTGACCGCAAACCAGCCACGCCCTTGCCGGTGCCGAACACGTTGATCACGTCATCAATCAGCCCAACCAAACCACCGCCAATCAACGCAGCCAGTGGCAAATAAGTTTGGCCACGATCCAGGTTCCAGCCGAGCGTTACAATCGATACCGACAGCACGATAATTACTCCCGCCATCGTCGGAATATTGCGACGAAACTTCGCAGCGTGGAGTTTAGTAAACACCTTTAATTTTTCGCCCGTCGTGGTAGTTTCGCGTTGTTTTTTCCAGAATTTATATTTATAAGCCACATGAGTGTAAAGAGGCGTCAACAAAAAAGCAATAATTATCGTGGCAATCGCCAGACTAAAGCTATTCTGGGCATAATTTGAAATGGTGGTTAGCGAGCTAAAAATCATCTTACTCCTTCGGATATAGTTTTAAATAATCAATTAACCAGTTAGAAATATCAGTAAAAATTGGTGCGGCATCGGTATTACCAGCCAGGTATTTACCCTTGCCGTCCACTCTAATCATTATGACATATTCGGGGCGATTTGTCCCGCCATAACCCAAATAAGTCGCAATTGTTTGATTTTCCACATATTTACCATCAACAATCTTCTCGCTGGTACCAGTTTTACCGCCGATTTCATAACCAGCCCGGTCAACATTTTTATAATACAGCCGACGTGCCTCAGTCAACATCTGGCGAACTTGCGTCGAGGTGGTGTTTTTAACTACCTGCCCATCAATCACTTTCGGTGCTTGTGCCTTAAAAATACTGTTCTCAACTGTACCAGCTAGGACAGTTGGTTGGTAATAAACGCCACCATTGATAATTGCCGAAAATCCCGCGGCCACTTGCACCATTGTCACATCCATTCCCTGTCCGAAAGACATATTTGAATACCGCACAGCATTACCCTCAACCTCAGTGGGGGGGATAATAATGCCGGCCGTTTCCGGTAGTTCGACATTGGTTTTTTGACCCAGTCGGAACCGATCGTGAAAATAATTATAAATAATATTACGTGCCGATCGATCAATATTGCCACCGCCGAGACGCGAAATAATATTCACCATACCAGTATTGAGCGAATATTGCAGAGCGTCTTGCATGGTAATATTACCGATTTTGCCCTTGTAGGCGTTCTTAATGGTGCGATCGCCAACTTTCACTGTGTCTTGGTTATAAAACACGGTTTGCGGGGTGATTTTACCTTCATTAATACCCATAGCCACCGTGAATACTTTAATAACCGATCCAGCCTCATACGGGCGATCAACCGTCGCATTATTAAACAGCGCCACGTCTTTAACTTTACTAAATTCAGCTACCGAATAACTCGGATAATTCACCATCGCCATAATTTGACCAGTTTGGGGATTCATCACTAGCGCACTACCATTATCGGCGCCAACTTTTTCCAGACCAGCTTTGAGGATTTTTTCGACTTGCGATTGAATATTGCGATCAATACTTAGCACCAGATTATCGCCATTGCGAGCCGGAATGTTGGTATATTTTTCGCCGACGGTCAGTGGCACATCAGAAATATCAGTCACTGCCTCTAACACGCCATTTTCGCCGGTTAAGCGCTTGTCGAGCTTGCCTTCCACACCATATTGACCACCATTCGCATTAACAAAACCTAACACTTGCGAGGCTAGCGCCCCCTCCGGATAGATCCGACGACTCACCGCCTGAAAACCGATACCAGTTAGTTTTTTGGCTTTAATTACTTCGGCTTGTTGACGGGACAAACCGCGCGCCAGCACCTGATAGCGGGTATTTTTCTGAGTTAGTTTTTCGGCTGAATTACCAATGATTAAATCTTGATTTAACCCTACCAGCGCCGCCAAAACCGCCTTATCGTCCTTCACTACTTGTGGGTCAACAAACATCGTATAGACCGTCTCATTCATCACAAGTGGTGCCGGCGTTTGATGATCTAACGCATAAATTAAACCACGATGCGCCGGGATTGTGAGTTTTTTCACCTGTTCTTGATAAGCCAGCTGGCGATATTTTTGATGATCAATCACTTGCAGTTGAAACAAACGCACCACAATCAACGCCACCGTGACGGTTAAAATTCCGCTCAAAATGCGGACCCGACTGTGTTTAGCGAAGAGAATTTTCACGGTGATTTAATGCAAACCTTTTACTGTTATTATTTCATCTAATTATTTTCATCTAATTATACCATAACCAACTTGATTAACACTAGTCCTTAGCGACCAAAACCCACTTAAAATTGCGCTTGGATTGCTAAAATTACCACGCGCACCCAACAAAAAATCGCTCCGGTTAGTTCCCAAGTTGCCATTTAACTTTAAAAACTCCGGTGCTAATTTTTTACAAAAGTTGTCTGAGCGGGCTTCGTCATATTTTGTGCCACTGAACTATTCTCGATAGTAGCCAAGGCTGTCAAGCGAGCTTTTTCAATCTCGAGATCAGTTTTTTTAGTGGTTAGTTCGGCAATTTCCGTATCGACTTTATTAATTTCGTAATCATAGCCAGTGGTTTTGGTTGCTTGAGTCAGGTAAATCAAGCCAAGTACCGTAATCATCAATCCGACCAGGACTGTGTGAGCTACAGGACCGAGTTTGATGTTAGATTGATAGGCGGAAATGTTTTTGTTGCGCCCATAATTCCGATTTCCCCGCCGTGATGCGTAAGTAATACTGTTCATTGTTGGTGTTAATCCTATATTCTTGTTGGTGTTGGTTTTTTAGTAATTGCGTTTAAAAAATAAAACTTGGCGAGAAGACGCCACTTCGAGTTGATTATAAACCCGAAGCCGGCGCTTCTCTGTTATGAGTAAATTAGCCTAGCTTAAGCTACGCGTACGATGACGCGGGTTGCTCGTGATTTGCTTGCTACTTTGATTTGTTTTGGCATTATAGCCTCCTTTTTGTTTTTGTTTTTTCATTGCGACTCGTAGCACTGCGCTACGTGATCGCGGATTGGAAACATCTTCAACCGAGCCTAAAATCGGCTTCGGGGTGACTAACTCCAGTTCGGCTAATAAACCGCGCTGAGTCTGAGTTTTGAAAAAAGTTTTCACTAGCCGGTCTTCTAAACTATGAAAACTGATAATCGCCACTCGCCCGCCTGGGGTTAGTAATCGTGGCAAACGTTCTAGTGCCGATCGTAATTGCCCTAGTTCGTCGTTAACCGCCATCCGAATTGCCTGAAAATATTTAGTCGCTGGATGGGTTTTGCCATATTTTAATTTTGAAGGTAGAGTCTGACAAATAATCTCGGCTAGTTCGGTGGTGGTTTCAATCGCCTGCTGACGTCGAGCTGTATCGATCGCCTGGGCGACTCGCATCGCCAGTTTGGGCTTGATTTCAGCATAATCAGTCAGAATTTGGACGATTTGACCAATCGAGCAGTAGTTAACAATCTGATAAGCGTCAAGTTCGGCAGTTTGATCCATTCGCATATCGAGCTTGGCGGTTTTATTAAAAGAAAAACCTCGTTCACCCTGATCAAGCTGTGGCGACGAAACACCTAAATCCAGCAAGATCAAATCAAACTGTCGTTGATCTAGCACCAGTCGCTCAGTTGCGGCCGCAAAATCACTTTTCCAAGTCGTTACACCTTGAGCCCGCAAATCCGCCAATTGACTTAATGCGAAATCATCGCGATCAACTAGCAAACTACCGGCGTAATTCATCGTCTGAGCTAACACCGCTCGAGCATGTCCGCCCATACCGGCCGTTAAATCCAAATATGACTCACCCACTTGAGGTTGGAGCTCACGCAAGGTCGCTTCTAATAATACTGACTGATGTAGATCTGACATAATTGTCATTGTAACCTAAACCGCTTATAAACTCAAACGGTCGGTTCTACCTTTCTAACAGTGTCATTCTAGGTCAGGTATCTGATAACTTAACTGTTTGTGTTTGTTAAGTGTTTGTTTTTTAAAAAAGTGTTATAGAGTTGTTCTAAATTCTTTATTATATAAGGTTCGGTTGTTTCCAAATAAGGGAGAGAGAAACAACCGCTTGAGAGACTTATATGTGAATTTGGGAGGTGTGTGTTTTATGTATTAGTGCGTCGAAACTTTTGTGAGGTGGTTTTCGAATATCTTCCACCGTCAAGTTACCAGATATCCGACCTAGAATGAATTGTTAATGTGCAGGGGTGCGATGAGCCATCGGTCAATCGAGACTGTCCGGACGCATCAATCGCCAATATTTACCAGCCCTAACAGCAACTACATCACGGTCAATTCCAGCGTAATCCAGCAAATGCTTTTCGATGGTAATGCGACCTTGTTTTTGGTCGAGCATCCCACCGGTTTTACCACGGCGGAACCGAACGTTGATGTCGGCAACTTTCTCATCGAGAATGCTACCTTCCAAAGCTGGCTCTACTTCTTTATCCCAAACATTTTTTGAATAAAGATGTAGGTATTTTCCAAAACCGCGAGTCAGGATCAATCCGGATTCAAACTCTTTGCGCAAGTCAGCTGGGATGGTCAAGCGGTTCTTGTCATCGAGCTTCCTTTCGAAATAGTCTGTGTCCATTTTTACCTTTCTCTCATAGGTTTTTAAAAGTTTGTTTTTTAGTGGTTTTTGTTTTTAGTTTTCCACTGACTTCATTATACTACCCACTTTCACCCACTGCAACCCCCATTTTTGATTTTTTTATTACAAAGTAGCCGATTTTTGGCTAGTTTTCCACAGTTCTGTGGAAAAGTGCGGATTTTTTAATATCACCCCACCCTATTTACCTCTGTTATGAGCTTAGCGGTCAAAATCAAAAAAACGCCACCGTAGTGGGTAGCGTTTTTATTTTGAGAGCGATTTTAGCCAAAAATCATCTGAATGATAGCCTGGCGTGATGCTGGGTCAACTTGGTAGTATAACCACGAAATCAGCATAAACATATTCATTAGCAACGACACAATCAGACAACTGATGACAAAATCCTTGTCGATGGCTTTGATAACAACTTCGTCAGTCGCGATTTTAGCAGTACGAGTTTTGACTTTAGCAGGCTTAAACCAGTTCAGGATTGGACTCGCTGACACATCAGCAAAACCACCGAGAGTCACTTCTTGTTTACAGAAGTTCAATACTGGGCTTTTGGTTAAATCAGTCTCAATCTCTTTGTTTAAGAATTTAACAACTGGACTATTGTTGACATTCATGTCAATATCTTGTTTCAAGAAGTTTAGCACTGGGCTTTGTTTCAAGTCGGTGTTAATCTCTTTGCTTAAGAACTTCACGATTGGACTGTTATTAATATCCATATCGACATCTTGCTTAAAAAAGTTCAAAACTGGACTTTTTTTCAGGTCAAATGATACTTCTTGTTGCCAAAATGATACTTGGGCTTTTTTGGTTGATTTTTGTTTGTTTTGTTTCATAATACCAGCATTCTATCACACTTATGCTTATATGTCAATATCTAAAACAGCTTTTATTATAAATACAAACTCAAAATCATTATTTTGCTAATTCAGCAACAATTAGTTATTACTAGCTTAAACGTAGATTTTGGCGATACTGCTCATACAGACAAACCGTCGTGGCCATCGCTAAATTGAGCGATTCCAACTGATCAGATTGCGGGATTTTAGTTGTCAAAGTCGCTAACTGCAAAAGCGTCGGTGAGACCCCCGCACCTTCATTGCCCACCAGCCAGCCAATTTTGCCAGTCAGATCCAGCTCAAAGATATTTTTCTCAGCATGCGAACTTGTCGCGATAAATTGATACTCCGTATGTGTCATGATAAACTGCGCCAAATCAGTTTTTTGGTAAATATGCAAATCAAACACCGCACCAGCGCTAGCTCGAATCACACTCGGTGCAAACGCATCTACCGAGCCATCAGCCAACACGATATCTTTAATGCCAACTGCCAGTGCCAAGCGACAAATCGCCCCGAGGTTACCCGGATCCTGCACTTGATCGATCAAAATTACCGATTGTTCGGCGGAGTGGAATTGAGACACAGTTGGGATTTTAACCACCGCTAAAACACCAGCATTGGTTTTAACTGGCGAGATTAGTTTCATCACTTCTGGCGATATCAGAATATATTCACTTGCCAGCTCCGAGACGGCCCGCACACGCTCTTGTTTAGTTTCATCAATCAGCAACATCTCTGGCTGACCAAATTTCGCGATGTAATCCCGCACAAAACTCACCCCATCAATCACTGTCAAACCAGCTTGGCGCCGAGCTTTTGCCTCAGTGACTAGCTTAGCGATTTGCTTGATTTTTGTATTTTGACGCGAGCGAATTATTTCCATAAATATTTAACCAATTAGTTCGCTAATAGCTACTCGCTTTTGTTCAGCTGTGTCACGCTCACGCACAGTTACAGTATTATCCTCGAGGCTCTCAAAGTCCACAACGACACAATACGGTGTACCGATTTCATCCTGACGGCGATAGCGTTTACCGATATTGCCGTTGTCATCCCAGACGACATTGCCGTATTTTTGTTTCAAAGCACGATATACCTCACGGGCTTTTTCGACTAACGCTGGTTTATTTTTGAGCAGTGGTGATACACAATAGCGTACTGGTGCCAATTCTTCTGTCAGACGCAACACCACTCGAGTCTCGCCACCAACTTGATCCTCAGTATAAGCCGTCGCTAATACCGCCATCAGTAGTCGCTCGACGCCAATACTCGGCTCAATCACATGAGGCACGAACCGTTCATTCGAGCCTTTGACGAGATATTCCATCTTTTTACCACTAGCTCGCTCAATGTTATTGAGGTCAAAATCCGTACGATAGGCAATTCCCATCAATTCTTCCCGACCGAGGCCTGGATAATCAAATTCAAAATCAATCGTCCGCTTCGAGTAATGGGCACGATCCGCCTCTGGCACTTCTAGCTCATGAATCGCTTCTTTCGGCAGACCCAAACCAGTCAGAAAATCCCAAAACGCCTGACGCCACTCTTCAAACGCTCGTTCCCAATCATTCGGATTAACAAAATATTCAATTTCCATCTGTTCAAATTCACGCGAGCGGAACACAAAATCCCGCGGGCTGATTTCGTTACGAAACGCCTTACCCACCTGACCGATACCGAACGGTAAATCCGGATAGAAACAATCCACTATATTCCGATAATTCGTAAAAATACCCTGTGCCGTCTCCGGTCGCAGATAACTGACCGAGTCCTCGCTCTCCATCGCACCGACGTTAGTTTTAAACATCATATTAAACACACGTGAGGCACTCAAAGGGTTGCCATCTGGTGATTTAATGCCCTTTTCGATAATCAGCGCGTCCATTTCCGCCATTGTCAAGCCGTCTGCCGACAAGCCGTTATCCTTCAAAACATGATCGGTGCGGTAGCGTTTTTTAGTCACCACATCTTCACACAACGGATCAACAAAAGTCTCAACATGCCCACTTGCCCGCCAAACTTTTTGGTTCATCAAAATCGCTGCGTCAACGCCATACATATCGTCGCGTCCATCAATAAAGGTTTGCCAGAAGCGATTGATAATTTTGCGCTTCAACGCTACACCCAGCGGACCATAATCCCAAGTTCCCGACAGACCACCGTATACTTCACTACCCTGATAAATAAATCCGCGTCGCTTGGCTAGCGCAATCAATTTCGCCATTGTATCATCTTGTTTCATGTTATCTCCGTTTCTTCTGCTTTTTATTATACCAGAATTGAGTGAATTTTACAGATACTGCGCGCGGGATAATAATTGACTTTTTATAATAATTATGCTATAATGAAGATATTATTAATTAATAACACAAAAAAAGGATAAACAATTTGAAATCAGATCTAAAACAGTTTTTAGAGCTACTTTTTAGTGCCAAAAATCCCGTGGTTCAGACTCGGGCGACAGCACTCTATGCTAGCTTGGAGATTTTGCGGGAAGTCAATTCTGCCCTGGCGCGCTTTGAGCGCGGTCAGCCTACTTTTCGTGACGTAACGCTCGGTTTTAATAATATTCTCGAGGCCAAAGATTTAGCGATTAAAATTACGCTCGATGAATTCGGCAAGTTTAACGCCACCCTCAAGACGGTCAACATTGATAATCTCCTGACTGATATTTTGAAGCAAGAACAAGAGACTAACTCTCAGCTGATGCGTATCGCCCTAGTTATGAATCAACAGCTTAACACCAAGCGCCAGTCAATGTTCCAGCGCGGTCTGCAGGTTTTACAGCGCGAATTGGCTTAAAATCAGCGTTTCATAATCGCCATCAACCACCTTCTCCTCATGCGACAAGGTGGTTTTTGAAACTGTTTATGCTTGCAAAATAAGCATTTTCTGATACAATATAGGCGTCTTATTAGTTCTTTTACATCCAAAGGGACTCTTAAGATAGTTAAATCTATTTTGAGCGCCTAGCGCGCTCTATTTTTTCTAGGAGGAAAAAATGACTGCTAAAAAAAATGCTAACGACAATAATTTTGAAAGTGTTGAGGGCAAGCTCGATAATAAAATCAACTTAATGGCTGAGCTTGCAACCATTAAACGCACTGATGAAATCCTGGTGTACAAAATTCTACACGCACGAATCCTGCAAACAGTTCGTTCAACTGACGGTCGTCGCGAGATGGATGTAACATATCGTTATTCTCCTCGATTCATTGAGAATGCGGTCCACAGCATATTGCAGAAAAAACACAATCAAAATATTGTGGTTGTGCCGCAAAAGACCGGTGAATTAACTAACATATTCAGGATTATTGTGGATACGAATGGGTATCATATGGACCTTATTGATCACCCCAAACATAAATTTTTGATTGGGTCGTTTCAAGAAGTCTCAGCTTCACAAAATCTTCTTAACAATCTCAGAAGTTATAAAAGAGGAGGTGCTCGTTTTATTTATCAAGATGGAACTCACCCCAATAACGATCCTTTCTAAGTTTTAATAAGACACATAAGGCTCACTATATACGGTGGGCTTTTTATTTTGCCAAAATCCTATTCCAAACTCAAATGCGCCACTGACACATTTAATAATAAGTCTAAATATGGCTCTGTACCCTTGATGCGTGCGACTGTTGGCAGGTCGTAGAGATTTAACGCTTTGATAAGCTTTAAGACATCACCAGTAATCCGTCCATTTAGATCATGAGATAAGACTTTTTGACCGACGTCATAGCTGTAATTCTGCGTCAATTGCGTCGCCTGACCATCAGCTGTTAGTTCCCAGTTAAAAGCCTCACCCTGCGCAATCGCCGCCTGAAAATTAAACCAAGCCTTAATTAAGCGCATATCAATCGTTGGTTGATTGAGCGCTTCCAGCGTTTGTTTTAAAATCACAAACCAATAGTCACCATCTAAATCCTGACTGAGCCGACTGGCGACTTTTATAAAATAATAACCTAGTTCTAACCGCTCATACGAAGCGATAATTTGATCAAAATGTGCCAACAAATTAGCACTGGTAATCCGATATAAATCACCGCGAGTTTTCACTAGCACCAACTCCACTACGCTAAACGGCTCAAGCGCCCCGGCGAGTTTACTGCCAGCTTTGCGAATACCCCGTGCCACAGCCGACAACTGACCGTCGGTGGTTAAAAAATTGATAATTTTATCAGCCTCACCGTAGTTAGTCCGCCGTAAAATAATCGCTTGTGTACGCAAAAACTGACTCATTGCCACCTTCTAGACAATGTAATTCTTAGATTATGTTGTGTTTTTAACATCATACACCAAGCCGCTTGAGTGTTAATTTTAAATCCCGAGGCTGAATGATGTTTTTGTCCAAAATCGCCTGTACGCCACTCGCCTGCAAAAACTCGGCGTCAACTTCATTTGCCACGCTTGAACAGATAATCAACGGGATTTTATTGAGATCATCATGTGAAATCAATTCCTGAATTAAGCTAAAACCAGTCGCCGCCGGCATTAACAAATCAATAATCATTGCTTGTGGCGTTAGCTCATCGAGTCGCTCTAACGCCATCACCGCATCAGTACATAGCACAACTTGATATTCATCCAGCACATCCTGCACTAATTGCCCAAAAAATATATCATCATCCACTACCATCACCAGTGGTAGTTCACTTGTCGAAACGCTATCAGTGGGGATTTGCGCTCTTATCATAACAGTGACAACTGATTAGAAATCATTAAATCAATATAAAAACTTACCCCATCAGCATGTGACTGGGCGCCAATATGTGCTGACATTGCCTCGGCAAATTGCTGAGCGATACATAGTCCAATTCCACTACTCTGCGGACGCGAAGCGATAGCCTGCGGGACTAAACGATTAGCATTAAGCTGACGCCAAACCGCAATCGGCAAGCGCGGTCCGCGATCTTTGACGCTCACCCGAATTGCTTGTTGCGTTTGGGCAATTTCGATCTTGACTGGATGACGCGCATCCGCATAATGCAGTGCATTATCGCAAAACTGAATTAACACTGACTTCAATAAAAAATGATCGGCCACCGCTAGATATTGACGACGTTTTTTACGCACCAATAGGCGCTTCTGATGTAATTTAAACAACGGATTAAGCTCAACTTCCACTTGCTTACAGAGCTCAGCGACGTTAATTGGCTCAAGATTAAGTGGTAATTGATCAATATTGGCTAACCGACTCAGTCCGTTAGTCAATCGTAAGGCTCGCTCGGATGTGGCAACAATTTGTTGCAAATAGCGCTGGGTTTTGGCCGGTTCGAGTTGATTCTGCGCTAAAAACAACGACATCTGACGAATCAGTGCCAATGGGCTTTTTAGCTCGTGCGCCACAATGGTATTTTGCCCCAAATCCAATACACTCCACTCTGAGTTATTCATATCATTATTGTAGCATAAAACATCATTCTCTGAACGACTCAATACGCCAACACACCTAAAAAACCGTTGTATTTACTACAACGGTTTTTAATTCCTCAGTGAGTAAGTTTTTTAATCTTTGAAGGTGATAGTGCCAATCAATTTATTAAAATCTGGCAAGTGAGTTTGGTCAGTATCGGTACGAATCGTCACCGTCTTGTCACGGATTTTGAAGATCACCGCCGAACCAGTGATCTTATCACTAAATTGACCATCAAGGCGGGTTGACTGCTGACCGTTGATATTAATAATCGATTGTTTGAGTTTATTACTTTTAATCAAACTACTGTATTTATCAACAACTTTGACATAATCATTTGGCTCAATTAGCATCCGCAGAGCATAGCGCGAGTTCGAATCTGACACTGGACGGACTAGATTTGGATTAAAAAACACTTCAAATGGCTGAGTGGCCTTATTAATGTATTGATTCCAAGTTTTAGGGTAAGAAAAAGCCACACGCCCTAAATCTTCTGGCCCCACAAACTGTTGATATGGTGTTTTTTCGAGTTCGGCAAATTGTGCTTCTAACTTCTGCGTAGTCGCAATACGCGATTCTTCTTCTTTTGCCTTGAGACGATTAACATCATTATTACGGTAATTAGCAAAAGTAATTGCCATCCACACCATGGTCACCAGACCCAAGAATAAGATTAGTCCAAAGACCACTACCATCACCATCAAGCCGTTAGCTTCGTTTTTGGGATTTTTTTGTTGAGCGTTTTCCATAAATTAGATTATACCTTGCTTGACGGTTTTTTGCTAGTGCTTTTTTGCTTGAGGTGATAAATCAAAAAACCCTGATAAATCTCCGGCTGACCGAGATATGGCATTTCAAAACCATAACTAATCACCGTGACTGACTGATTGGCTTGTTGCAGATGACGATTAATCAGCGCAATCACCTGGTTTAAAAAAGTCCCAGCCGAAAATATATAAATCATAGTCGTTTCCGGAGGCAACTGAATCTGACGAAAATCAGCCAGCTGAATACGAGCATTCTGAAAACGATGAGTGCGTAATTTTGCCAGCATCACTAGAGCCGGATTAATTTCGTAGCCCAGCGCTAATTTCACATATGGAGCTGACAAGCGCACAATCTTCCCGTCACCCGCACCTAAATCGACCAACACATCGGTCTGCGGATTAAGCCGTAAATGACGCAACAGCCGACGAAACTGACGACTATGCGTTGGCACATACGGCGCACCAACCAGCACCGTCAACAAAAACATCGCCCCCGCTACCCCACCAATTATCATCAAAATCTCGCTCATGCTTTTTCCACAACCAGTGTAAAATTGTTCGGTTGACTTTTTATTGTTTTATTTTCTGCCAGATAATATTTTCTTAAAATATCCAAATTACTACAGTTCCTCAATCTGATTTTTCTTAGTTTCTAAATCTAAACGCAGTTCCTGAAGTAGCTCATAGGCCTGCTGGTATTTCTCAGTTGCCTTCTCGACATCAAAATCACTGGCTTGATCGAACCAGTTTAAAATCTCTTCGATCTCTTCCATTTGTTGCTTAATAGTTTTATTTTTTGTCATAAATCTCCTTTACCTCAGCGGCAATTATTTTATCTTTTAGCTCAATTTCAATTAACTGTTGTTGGGCGACAATTCCCCGGACAATGGCATAACCGCGTTCCAAGACGCGCTGAGGATTAAGCGCCTTGAGAATTCGCGCCATTTCAAACACCCGGTTTTCGGTTTGTTCAATTTTATCAAACAGCGCCTGTAACACTTCTAGATGGCACTGATCAACCCAGTCGAGTTGGCGATCGCAGGTTTGCACTAAATCAGCCTGAATATATTTCAGACCTTGCTCCAGGCCATCAAGCACGGTTTTTTTTGACGGCACAATTGCCTGTGCTAAATGACTCGGCGTGGCCGCTCGAAAGTCCGCCACCAGATCTGCCAGACTGATATCAATCTCGTGCCCAATACCAGTCGCCACCGGCAAATAGCTCTCATCGATCGCCCGTGCCAGCCGTTCATCGTCAAAACACGCCAAATCATCCCGTGACCCACCGCCACGAATCATCACAATCACATCTAAATCCATCTGGTTCAACTCATCGAGGGCGTTAATCATTTCATCAGCCGCCATATCGCCCTGCACTGGAGTTGAACGTACCACCAGTTCCAACCCCGACCAACGCTCGTTGATAATTTTTATAAAATCCTGATAGCCAGCGGCGCCAGTTGAAGAAATCACCCCAATTCGCTCTGGCAATCGTGGTAAAGCTCGCTTGCGCGCCTCATCAAACAAGCCTTCGTTTTTGAGTTTTTTAAACAATAAATCACGCTGTTTTTTAATTTCACCATGACCAAAAGGCTTAACACTGTCCACAGTAATGCTGAACTTACCCATCCGCATCAAGTTCGGTTTACCGGTAATAATCACCTTCATGCCATCAATAATCTCTTGACGCAGTTTAAACCGCATCATAAAACAACTCACCAAGCTATCGTCTTCTTTGAGATCAAAAAAAATAAACTTATCTTGATTAATCTTAAAACTTGACACCTCACCAATAATTTGCACCACTGGCAAGCTGTAGTCTAAAATCTGATTAGTCGTCGCCAAAAAATCAACCACACCGAAAATCGGTAGCGACGGAACTCGTTCTCCCACTTCCATATCACCATCATATCATATATAATAGCCTTATGTTAATTGCGATTTTGGGACGACAAGCTGAGCTATCAGTGGCCGAGCTCGAGAGTTATTTCGGAGCCGATAAACTCCAGCTTGTTGGTAAGGATTTTGTGTTGATTGAGGCGAAAAACGCTGAAATTAATCATTTCGGTGGTTGTTTGAAGTTAGCGCAACTTGATCTGGAGTTAAACACCACTGATTTTAAAACCGTCAAGAATCGCCTAGTACAGTTTTATGCTAAAACCCTACCGCAAGATTTAGGTAAAATCACGCTTGGCGTGAGTTATTACAGTTCGCGCATCAAACCATGTCAGGCGCAGGAGCTTGGTCTAGCGCTTAAATCAGCCTTCACCGGCTCAATTCGCCTCGTCCCCAATCAAACTAGCGCTTTATCAACCGCCGTCTCGCACCATAACAAGCTCGGCCTGAGCCCCAAAAAGCTTGAATTAATTATCGTTGAACAAGCCGGCCGAACCTACATCGGTCGCAGTCTTGGCGCCCAAAATATCACCGCTTACGTCAACCGTGACCGTAAGCGTCCGAATCGTGATGCTCGTGTCGGCATGCTACCACCGAAGTTAGCCCAAATTTTAATTAATTTATCACGCCCAGCACCGTTTGCGCCTAACCAGCAGTTTAAATTACTTGATCCGTTTTGCGGAACGGGCGTGGTTTTGCAAGAAGCTCATTTGCTTGGTTTTCGAGTGGTTGGTAGCGACCTCGAGCCTCGAATGATTGATTATACCAAGCAGAATCTAGCTTGGCTCGATCGTGATTTAGCTCCCGAGTTGCTAGTTGGTGATGCCACCGAAGCACAGTGGCCAAATGATGTCGATTGTGTTGCTAGCGAAACTTATCTTGGCTATCCGTTTAAGTCAATCCAATCAGACACCACTATTGACACCGAGGCCGACACCATTAGTCAATTACAAACCCGATTTTTAACTAATTTACATCAACAATTACCCACTAGCGCTCGTGTTTGTCTCGCCCTACCAGCTTGGTTGCGACGTGATGGTTCATATCGTGACTTAGAGCTAATTAAGCCGATTTATCTCAAACGACTTGGTTTTGAATTGGTTAAATTACGGCACGTTGATGAACGCGGTCTACTCTATCACCGCAATGATCAAATCGTCGCTCGTCGTATTGTAATTTTGCGTAAAATCTAAAAATCAACTATCACAAACTCAAAACCACCTCAGTTATCCCGAGGCGGTTTTTATTGCATTCAATGCAGTTATTTCAAAAGCTTCTCGAGGGATTTGAGCGAGTCAAGACCATCCATGACATTTGACGCTGTCACGCCAGTCATCAGCTCGCGGTTGATGTAATAAAACACCACCGCAATTACTGCCAGGCTAGCAATGTTGAAGAAAATCTTGGCTTGGTCTTTTTTGTCACCAAAGATCTGGAAATTCAAACCTTCATAAGCTAAGACGAGAGCATAAATCAAACCAATTTTTGCCACAAACATACCGACTTGAACGCTGAGTTTCATAATCAAAGCACCAACAATTTGTGATAGCACTAGATAAAACAACAGAGCAATGCTGACGACAGCTAATAGTTTTGAAAAGTTAGCTTGTTTTTTAACAACCGAGCTAGCGATAAAATAGACACCAGCGCCAATTGCCATAATCAAACCATAGGCCAGGATGGCTTTAAAAATAATTGAGCCATACTCAACACTTCCCAGCGCGTCCCAGTTGAGACCTTCTTTAACGGTTTTGGAGCTACCGAAGAGGCTTTTGACTACGCGTGAGCTATTGAGAGCAACAATCATTGCCGTGATGACATTGATGAGTGCTCCGATCAGCGCCACGACACCTGCTAAAATAGCACTGTTTTTGATATCAGCAAAACCATCGATGTCTTTTGTCAAAGCTTCGGTTGGATTAGTGATAGTTTTTTTCAGAAAATTCCACATATTTTTGAAATCAATTTTCGTGGATACCGGCGCAGTTGATTTTGGCGCAGCCGGAGTTGGATTTACGTTGTCTGACATAAATTCTCCTTTATTATTTATAACTTATAGTTTTATTATAGCATTATCATCGTAAATTGATGCTTTTTTGGGTTATTGTCAATCTTTTATTGACTTTTTAACCACAATTGTGTAAAATATAGCGAGTTATTATAAAAACTAAGACCCCAAGTCGGGGTGAGGAGAAAATAAATGTCAAAAGTTAAAGCCGGTGGCTCAAGTAAGAACATCCACGACTCGCCTGGACAACGGTTGGGCGTCAAACGATTCGGTGGTCAAAAAGTTAACGAAGGTGAAGTGCTTGTTCGTCAAACTGGCGCAACCAAAATCGCTGGTGAAGGCACTTTGATGAGCCGAAACTACACTATCCACGCTGCTAAAGCTGGTGTTGTCGAGTTCAAAAAAATCAAGAAAACTCGCTTCAGCGGTAAAACCGTACCACGCACCCAAGTTTGCGTTAAATAATCACTCTTTAATCTAAAAAATGCCCAGCATCACGCTGGGCATTTTTAGTTAACTAATAACCTAGAAGCTGACCGATGTAATCCTGTGCTTCGCTTAAGTTGGCAATTGACTGAACATTGCGTGGCAGGTTTTCAGCTTGTTCGCCTCCACAATACAGCCCTAAAGCATCAGCCGGCAAACCATCAAAGGAATAGATTTTATCATCAATCAGCATAATCCGCTCAACAAATCGCCCACCCAGCTCAGGCGGTAGCTGATAAGTTCCACTTGCCTGACGCCAACTGGCAATCAATGTACCCTTATCGGTACGATCAGTGATCACAACTGGTAAATCAGCTAATCCCGTAGCCAATATTTTTGCCCGTTGCCAGTCAGCTTGACCATAGGTTAAAATACCATGCGGAATTACCTGCTGTTGTAAAAAACTCAACAATTCTATCGCCCCAGGCAATAAGTACTTTTGTCCTGCTTGTAATGTCTGATGCGTTTGCCCAAAGTCCATCAGTGCTGATTCAAGTGATAAACCACGCGCCAAAAGCTGATCAAAATCATATTTCAGCTGATCAGTATCAGCTAGTGTCCGATCAAAATCCAGCAAAACAAATAGTTTATTCACCATTGCGCTGTAAATTGTAAGTTTTATACACTTCCAGCAACGTCTTAGCAATTAAATCAGAATCGTGACGAATCAGCGTGCGACTAGAGGCAATCGGGTCGGCTTTACTGACCGGTTGCCATACTTGGCTCGAGAGCAGTTTCGCACCGAGTGCCTGATAATTCTGCTCAAGCAAGTCCAGTTCATCATAACCAACTGACAATTCGCCATCGCGAGCATATTTTTTGATCAGCTCATCGGTTGGGATTTCAGTATTAAACACCACTACATCTAAAAACTCCGTGCCAGCAATTCGCTCAATTTCACTCGCAAAATCCTGCACCATGAAACCATCGGTTTGCCCAGGTTTAGTCATGAGATTACATACATAAACTTTAAGCGCACGGGAGCTTTTGAGGGCTTCACCAACACCGTCAACCAGCAGAGCTGGCGCTAAGCTACTATATAAGTTGCCGGGCGCAATCACCACCATATCGGCGTTCATAATTGCTCCAATTGCCATTGGGTTAGCCTCAGCATGTGGTTCTAGCCAGATTTTTGGTCGCGCCTGAGCAAAGCGTTTTTCGCTGATTCGATACTCACCTTTGATTACCTTTTTGTCATCTTCAATCATTAAAGTGACGTTGTTAAGAGTAATTGGTTCAACAGTACCGATAATGTTTAACACTTTACCAGCTAGCTTCACCCCTTCTGCGAAGTCGCCTTTCATTTTTTCGAGTGCCGTCAGGAATAAATTACCGAACGCATGCCCTTTAAAACTACCAGCTTCAAACCGATAATTAAACAAATCACGCACCTCTGGAAAACGCGACAATGCCACTAGACACTGCCGAACATCACCAGGCGGCAAAACTCCTAATTCATCACGTAGTTGGCCGGTTGAGCCACCATCATCAGCCATATTCACAAGCGCGGCAATCTGACTGGTGTGTTTTTTGAGCGCTGAGAGTAAAGTAAAACTACCAGTTCCTCCACCGATGACCGCAATTTTGACCTCATCAGGTCGAAATGGATTATTATTCATGATTTTAGTGTAGCACACCCTATACTCACTTGTCTAAACTTTTTCCATGCGCGATTGACGCTTAAGGTCTTCATCAAGCTGGTGCGCCTCTTCTGAAACAGTCAGCGCCATTTGATTAATGCCCATCAGATACAAGTCCTCCAGTCGTCGTACTCGTGACAAAGCCACATACCCCATCCCCGGCGTAAAAGCCTTGGCCAGATTGATCTTGGCTTTATCCAGGGTCATGCCCTGTGCTTTGTGAATTGTAATCGCATAAGCTAAGCGTAGTGGTAATTGCGCAACACTTGCCACTTTCGCATCATTTTCGGTCAAATCCCAGCTATCTGGTTCAATTAGCGCCTGCCGACCAGAGTTAAACTCCACCACCGGCAAACGCTTGCCTTCTTTAAGGGCAAAATCAACCACTTTACCAAGACTACCGTTGACAAACCGCAATTTAGCATCGTTTTTAATGGCCATCACTTCCGCACCCAATTTCAAATCAAGCTGTTCCGGGGCGAGCACTGATTTTTTCAGCACTTCCAGACCGTAACGATTACCACTGCCCATCATCTGATAACTAACTAAATCATTACGAATCCGCGCCAAACTAATACTATTCACTCGGTCAACATCCATGTTTGAGGTATGTAAATTCGTCACCACGCCGTCAGCTTCAGTTGGCTTTTGATGCAGGCGACTTTTTAAAAATTCAAATTCATACTCATCAAAATTACCGGTCCGAATCGCCTCTAACACACTTAATAAATCATTGTCTGACTGGCGAAACTGACTCTCTAGGTAGCACACCGTCGGCGCCAGCTCCTGATAAGCCCGCGAGCTCGTCACAAACCCCGCCCCAGCCCCATCGCTAAATACATCGAGTTGAACAATCTGACGCTTAATCGGTGGCAACTGGAAGAAATCGCCACTCATCACCACTTGCACTCCACCAAATGGCGCTGTTGAACTACGAACGACCTTTAATACCTGATTGATCATGTCAAATTGCTGATCTGATAACATACTAATTTCGTCAATAATTAACGTATCGACTTCTAACAGACGCTGGCGATCTTTGGTAGTTAGCTTTTGAAAAAAAGTAGCCGGCAATCGGTCATGAACACCAATTTTACTCCAACGATGAATCGTCTCACCGCCAATATGAGTCGCTGCCAGACCAGTCGTTGCGGTAATTGCCAATACCTTGCCAGCTTGACGCTGAGCCTTGATAAACTGATTTAGTAAATAAGTCTTACCCGAACCAGCTCGACCAGTAATTAGCACTGAGCGACCGGAGTTTAAAATCTTCAGAGCTTGCGCTTGATCCATGTCTTAGCCTCGTGGCGGTTCACCATCAGGAGCATTCATGGCTTTTTTGGCAGTGATTTCATAACGACGGTTTGTGACGGTACTGACCATATAATCTTCGTTAAGCAGTCCAATAAACATATCCAAATCATTACCATCGAGAATAATAATCGCACCCTGGTCATCGGTCATCAATTCCAACTGCATTTCATCGGCATATTCAATCAATTCCTCTTGATTCATCGGGAAATCGACGTCGAGTTTTTGGATTTTAGCGAGCGTCTTTTTGCGCTCTTTAATCAGCATATTCATTGATACGCCCTCTGGAAAACTCAGTTTAAAGTGTTGTTCAATCGCCCGAACTTTTTCTTCCGCCACTAGTTGTTTTTTGTAATCGTAATTAAACAAACGCTCAAATTTCGCCTGATTAAACACAAAAATCTGGTTATCGACTAATAGCATTTGGTTATCAAGTGGTGGTTTTAAGCTGACATCGCTTGCAAACGCTTCGACTTTTGAACTGTTGATTTGCCAAGCAGTCGTGCCCGACACTGCCTGCGACGACGCCAATTGTTTAATAATATAAAACGGTTCAACTTCACCCGTTTTATGGGTAAACTTCACCACAATCGCTTTCATTAAGCGGAATTCATGCTCGCTGTTATTAAAATCAACGACTTCACCGTAGCGGTTTTTCAGGAAGTCTAGCAAATAGCTAGCCCGCTCCACACGGTTTAGTGTTGTATAAAGCACAACATCTTTTGAGGCTTCTTCCATTTCAAATTGCCGGACCTCTAGCCCAATCTCGGCGCCCTTATTAATAAAATTAACCAGCTCGTACAAGAAAATTGTTCGGGTTTGGTTATCTAAATCCTGATCGAGATTGAGCCGAAATGGTGTAAAGTGCTTGTTAATCACCAGCACTTCCATATCAAGTTCTTTTTTGAAACGCTCGATATTATTCGCCCAGTTAAACAAATCAAAACCGACAGTCACTTTTTCGCTAGCTTTTAAATCTTGGTCGTTGGTATCTAAGGTCATATTCTTCTCCTATTGTTTAATTATTTCACTGTAACGTCCGACTGCCTCGACTTGTTGTACACCGAGCGATTCAAGGATTTTCCATAAATCGTCAGTATTATCGGTTTCGTGGTTTTTGAGATTTTTTTCAATTTTTAAAAACCAGCCGTGGCCATCAATGTAGTCAAGATATAGTACTACGCTACCAATTAGTAGTTTACGGCGCCGTTTTGGTACTTCCGTGTGAAGCTCGTAACCCATATTGCTGACGATATGCGCAGTTTGATTATAATCCATCACCTGTGTCTGAAAAAAATACGTCAAATTAGGATTAACCGGGCGTTTTAAAATCATCATATGGCTAATTTGGCCGGCAATCGTATTAGTACGAATAATCAGCTGTGGTGCCACCGATGGGTCTGAATAGGCTTTTTGATAACCACGTGGCATAAACACTCGATCAAATTGCTGATATTCATCGCCTAGTTTGCGACCAGCATCGTATAATGCTTTGCTAATCGCCACCGAATCATTGATTTTAACTTTGATAGCTAATTTGCGCATATTTTCTCCTTTGCTTCGGTTAAAGTTATTCCCTGGCGCGCTTGATTCGCCCAGTAATCAGCTTGAGCGTTGAGCTGATTGTCACTATGTCCCTTCACCCAAATTAAGGTCGCCTGTGACTGTTGATACAGCTCAAAAGCAGTTTGGACTAAATCAAGGTTTTTAATCTCGCCTTTTTTCTTCGTCCAATTATTTTTGGCCCAAGTTGGCGCCCATTGCGTTAAAACATTAATCCAAAACTGACTATCGGTATAAATCTTAATCGGTTGGCCATCAGCTAATTTTAGCGCCTCAATAATCGCCACTGCTTCCATCCGAATATTAGTCGAATGTGCTTCTCGCCCCAAAGCTAGCGGTTGACCATGTTGGTCAATTACCGCAAAACCGCCCGGGCCAGGATTTGGACTAGCCGATCCATCAGTGTACACAATCATGTTTTAATTATACCTCATTCTCTGTAATATCTATTACTTAAAGCTTATTTTAGCATATCAAGCGCCGTCTGAAGCTGTGGATCACGGTCATTTTGCCAGTCATCAGCTTTCAGCTCGACTTCTTTGTCTGGTTTGATGCCTTGTCCGTCAATATTTTGACCTTGTGGCGTATACCATCGTGCGACCGTCACTTTGAGCTGACCACCATTTGGTAGATTTGCTAGCTCCTGGACACTACCCTTGCCGAAACTAGTTTCGCCAACTAAAGTAGCTTTTTTATAATCTTTGAGCGCACCGATGACGATTTCACTAGCGCTAGCTGAACCAGCGTTCATCAAGATAACAGTTTTGGTGTTTGCCAGGATATTATCACCTTTTTTCGAGAAAAATTCCTGGACAGTTTTATCACCAATCCGCTCACTCACCACTAGCTGACCATCCAGCCATAACCCGGCTAAATCACGTGCCGCCGTCAAATAGCCACCAGAATTCCCCCGCAAATCAAGAACAACTTTAGAAATACCTTGAGCTTTGATTTTTTCAGCTTCTTGACGTGCCAACACTGCTGTTTGTTTATCAAAACGCGACACCGTTAAGACTGCCACATCACCTTTGATTTCCAAATTGACGCTTGGATTGTTGATGGTTTGACGTGTAATTTTAATATCGATTAGTTGTGAATGATTTTTGCGTGCAACAGTTAGTTTAACTTCCGTGCCAGGTTTACCACGAATTTTTTGAATTACTTGGTCGAGTGTCTGACTTCCAACCTCTTCATCGTTGACCTTATAAACAACATCGCCGGCTTGCACTCCAGCCTTCAGTGCTGGACTATCTTTCAGCGGGCGGATAATCGTAATCAACTCCTTACGAATCCCAACTTCCGCGCCAATACCACCACCAATATCGCCCTCGAGGTTTTTGTTAAATTGCTCGGCTTCTTTTGGTGTTAAATAAACTGTATGACGATCGCCTAGCGCTCCAACCAGACCTTTGTTCGCACCCTCAATTAGCGTCTGTAGATCAATTTTTCCGTCAAATTTTTGCTTCAAAGTCGCATAAGTCTGATCTAAAGTTTTGTAGTCAAGTTCAGTTTGGTTAATCCTAAATCCAAACATTTTGCCAACGTAATTAAAAATTGTATGACTGCGGTCTCCAAAACTAAAACCCAGTACAAACACAATCACTAATATAATTAGTAAATTAGTTTTATCAATAGCAATCGTTCGTTTTGTCGATGGTTGATTCATTTTACTCCTGTTTTCACGCACCTAAAAAGGCATCCACGCTTTTTATCACTCATTTTATTGTAGCATTTTTACCACAAAAAATCCGCCCTTTTAAGGTTGTGTTTAAAACAACAAGGACGGAAATTATGACTAAAAAGCAGTTTTAAAAGTAAATATAAGTCAAACCAGAGGCTGAACGCCTGTAAATACGATACAAACCGTCCCAGTTCAAGTTATAGTCACTGACTGTAATCGTGCCATCACCATGTACCGCTTCAACATACATCACGTGACCATAATAGCCAACCATCAAGACAGCGGCAGCGCCAACTTTTGGCTGACGACCTTGTGGAATACCATGGCGAGCCGTCGTTGATGGCCATTGATTAGCGTTACCCCGACCGCCGAAATGCGGAACAAATCGACCGGTACTATATACCTTCCACGCAACATAACTCACACATTCGCGAGTATACAGTCCCCATGGATCGACATAAGCGTCAAGTGGCGCATTCGCCCACTGACCCGGATAGCCACCGCCACCTGGAATACCTTTTGGAATATTAAAGCCAGCGTTGGCAATTCGGTTAGCCTCAATCTGCTCAGCCCGCAGTTTTTCGATACGCGCGTTGTTCTCCTCGGTCATCTGACGATAGAGATTTTCGTCGCCCTTAGTTTGATTTAAAATACGCTGTTTTTCATTCTCAAGTGATACTTGAGCAGCCATTTGCTTTTGTTGTTCTTCGAGAACTTTGACTTGTTCAGCTTTTTTAGCACCAACATCTTCACGCTGTTGTTTGATTTCTTTAAGCTTAATACTCAGATTCTGACGGAGAGTTTGGTTCTGCGCTTCTTCATCGATAAAATCAGTAATTGCCCTGGAACTAGCTAGGCGCTCAATGGTCGATACCTGACTCGAGAGATAGATTTTAGCAATCACATCACCTAGCGCCTCGCGGTTATCAGCAATCGATTTTTCGAGAGCGGTAATTTCTTTATTTAAAGCATCAATCCGGGCACTAATCTGATTAATTGCCACCTGAATTTGGGCTTTTTGCTCATTGATAAATGCCACTTCCGCCTCAAGCGACTCGGCTTTTTTACGCAAGTCATAAGCCTGTGATTCGTAGTATTTATTATTTTCACGCAATTGACGAATTTTTTCGTCAAAAACGTCCGCTCGTGCTCGATTATTAAACAAGATATGATTTAACGATAATCCAGATGCTGTAATAACAATCGCTGTAATAATCAGCAGGGCTTTATGGAAAATTTTATGTTTTTTGTAGTTGGTCATTATAACTCTCGCTATTTTTTATTTTCGTCGCAGTTTTTTATGTCTTAAATTATACCATAAGCACTTCGCAAAAGTCAAGCTCTAACCAACGTGTAGTTTTTACAACTACGGTGCTAGTTATGCTTTTCTTTTAAATATTTACCGGTCGCGAGGAACGACGAGAAAATACCGATCAAAATCCCCGCCCCAATCATCACACCATACACCAGATACCAATGCTTAGTTGCAAACTCAATCGTTTGTGCAATTTCGACGCCATAAGATGAGATTTTATCTTTTGCCAAGTCAAATAGCACCAGCCCAGTGGAAGTGGCGATAATTGCCGAAATAACACCATTAAGTACCGCCTCTACCACAAACGGACTACGAACAAAGCTTGGCTCTGCACCGATTAAGCGCATCATATAAATCTCGTCTTTACGGTTAAAAATCGCCATACGAATGGTGTTAAACACCACTAGCGCCGCTACCGCCGTAAAAATCACTGCTACCGCCACACCGGCTTTTTCGGCAAAATCAGCGTGCTTCGCAATATTATCTATCGCTGTGCGTGATGATGATGAAAAAGACGGTGGTTGTTTCGGATCAAGCCATTTTTTAATCAAATCATTGTCTTTCGTGTAGCTCTCGAGTTTCGATGGATCGTTAATGTCAGTGATTTTAACCCGATAAGTTGATGGTAATTTATTCTTAGCTTCGTTAATCGCGTCAATAAAGCCTTTATCATCAACATTGCCGTTAGTAATATCCTTACGCGCCTGAGCTGATGAAATATATTCCACAGCGATTACGCCTGGTATTTTTTCGATATCGTATTTAATCTGTTGAGCTGTTATTTCATCAATTGTGTTTTTGACATAAATCGACATTTGAACTCGATCGCGAATCGAATTGACAGTGTCTTTTAAGATATTGTTTGATGCTACAGCCAAAAAGATAATCAGCAAGGTGATCGTCATAATCAAAATTGCCGCTAGCGATAGCCAAGCATTGCGGACAAAATTCTCCGCACCATAGCGAAACACGCGTGTAAATGAAATCCAGCGCCTTGCAAAACTGCGTTTTGGTCGATGTCGTCGTTTTTTAACCATCGTAATACTCCCCTCGTGATTTATCCGAAATAATTTTTCCACCCTCAATTGCAATAACTCGGCGTTTCAGTTTATTAACAATATCAACATTGTGCGTTGTTAGAATTACCGTCGTGCCATAATCGTTAATCTTCTCGAGAACTTTCACAATGTCCCACGAATGCTTCGGATCAAGGTTGCCGGTTGGCTCATCGGCGATCAAAATCCGCGGTTGACGCACTACCGAACGCGCAATTGCTACGCGCTGACGCTCACCACCGGATAACTGATGCGGGAAGGCTTTTTCCTTACCTTTTAAACCAACCAATTCAATCACTTTTGGCACAGCACTGTCGATTTCTCGCTTACTCATACCGGAGATTTCCAGCGCAAACGCCACGTTTTCAAAAACTGTACGTTGCGGTAATAGTTTAAAATCCTGAAAAATCACCCCGATTTTGCGTCGTAACAAAGGAATATCTTTATCATGAAGCGTATCATAATCAATTCCACCAACCACAATCTTGCCCGAAGTTGGTTTTTCTTCACGCGTTAATAATTTCAGCAAAGTTGATTTACCCGAGCCACTCGGCCCAATAATACTCACAAATTCTCGCGGTTTAATATGCAGACTAATCCGATCCAGCGCTGGCTTGTCGCCTTTTGGATAAGTTTTAGAAACTCGATCAAGTAAAATCATAAGCTTATTATAGCACAAAATACCGCCAAGAATCTAATCCAACATCCAGAATTTAGAACCAATTGGTTGCTGGTTAATCGGATTAAATTTTGTCGTTATTTCTTGAACCTGTTGTTTCGCAAATTCATAAGTAATGAAATGGCGTGTCATTTCAGTATAAGCGTCCCCATACTGAATTTCAAACATCAGTTTTTGATTATTAGACATCACCATATCAGATGTAAGATAAACATTATCTTTCTTCCAAACTAGTTTAAACCGAGCTTGATTATCACCCGAGATGTCAGCAACATACATAGCGGTTAAACCACCGGTCTTTTGCTGTTCATGTTTCTTACTGACGATCATATAAACTTGTTGATTATGGGTGACAAAACTAATTCTTAACCAGACCGACGGATTATACTGATATTCCTCAACTAATTCACGACTAAGAACCATCGACGGCAGATTAGCAATTTTGTTATTAACAATCAGACGATACGATTGACCATCAGCTATTACTCCATAAACCCGTGTTGCGTCCTCAAGCTTTTCACGCTTTAATAAATTAAGATGACGATCAAACAACCAAACGGTTTTGCGCGAAACAGCTACTATCCCTGCTGGTGTTGATACTAAGTGATCAAGTTTACCATCTATGCCAGAACATTTCTTGGTTGTGGCTTGGCAGAATCTATAAACAGCATTGCCATTCAAATCCTCGGCCTGCGAGAAATAAAACTCACCGTTATGAACAACCAATCGATCAATAATTGATCTAGTGGTTATTTTATCTGGAAAATAACGTTCATCATATGGATATTTTACCGTCTTTACCACCTTTTGCTGGCGATAATCGAACACCGAAAATCCATCCAGCGATTCATAATAGATTAAATGCTTGTCATGATCGTAAGTTGCGTTACGAATTGTCTCTGTAAAAGTCTCCTTTGTAATATTGCCATGGGCATCATAAGTAATAAAACGCGCTTGTTGTGGCTTAATCAGATACGGAAAAACAACTCGACCAATAGGAATTTCAGTAATACCAAGAGCCTCGTTAACAGCGATAAATTTGGCAGTTTCTTTTGAATAATTTGAGGCACGACGAGAGTTATTTTGATTATTTGACAAGGAAACGGCGTTTAAAACAATCACTGCTAGTAAATAAGCAACGACAACGATAATTACTATTAACCGCACTACTATAAAAGATAACTTGATCAAAAATAACAGAATGTTGCGTGTTGGATTTTTCATTGATCGCTCCTTTTGCACTACGCATTATATGCTTAAGTTTTATTATAGAGCTTTTTGTAAAATATGCAAAGCAATCCGCTAATCAGTTTTTGATGACAATAAACTATCTAAATATGACTCGATAAAACCATCGATTTTGCCGTCGAGAACTTTGGCGACGTCGGTTTCTTGATACTTCGTTCGCGTATCTTTAGCTAAAGTATAAGGGTGTAATACATAATTGCGGATTTGCGCTCCCCAACTAGCCGACTCGCCGGCTTTTAATTGTGACAAATCCTCGGCTTGTTGTTGTTCTTGCATTTCGGCCAATTTTGCCGTCAAAATTGCCAGCGCCACTGCTTTGTTTTGAATCTGCGAACGCTCGTTTTGAATCGCTACCGTCAGTCCCGTCGGAATATGTGTCACGCGCACTGCACTATCGGTTGTATTAACACTCTGTCCACCATGGCCACCTGAGCGATAATAATCAATTTTTAAATCCGATTCGGCAATTTTGAGCTCATCAGCTTCGATTTTTGGCAAAACTTCTACCAGCGCAAAACTAGTCTGGCGTAAATTATCCGCATTAAACGGACTGAGACGCACTAATCGATGCACACCGTGTTCGCTTTTTAATTTACCATAAGCAAATGGACCTGATACTTCGTAAACTGCTGTTTTAATCCCAGCCTCATCGCTCGTCTGACGCTCAATTAAATTCACCGTAAATTGTTGGTTTTTCAGCCAGCGAAGATACATCCGCTCGAGCATTTCGGTAAAATCCTGAGCATCCAGCCCGCCAACACCACTAGTCAAGCGCAAAATCACATCACTGGCGTCATGTTTACCGTTAAACGCCAACGCTCGCTTCAGCTCAGTCAATTGCTTGGCTAACACCTCAATCTGACGCTCCACTTCTTCCAGCCAAGTCTCATCATCAATCGTCAACAGCTCGCGATAATCCGCCAACTGTAGTTTCATCGCTTGCCATGGCTGCAAAAATTCTTGTTTACTAGCGACGGTCTTGGCCAAGGCTTGTGCTTTGATTGGATCATTCCAAATTGACGGCTGATTAAGTTGATCTTCCAATTCAGCTAATTCTTGCGCTTTAGCTTCGATTTGCAATTGCGTATAAGCCACCTCAAAATCAGCGGTTAATTCCGCTAGTCTTGCCTCAATACCCGCGCGATTTGCCATAGCTTTTTATCCTTTAAAAACTTTTTTTAGTTTAGCGTTTAGCTTTTCCAGCAGCCCCTGATCGACATTGCCGACTCCAACCAGCGCCCATTTACCATTAGCCATAAAATCTTGGACAATGGCTACGATTTCAGCTTTTGAAATCTTCGCCCAATGGTTTGGCACAGTAGCATAACTACGGATTTTATGGTTAGTGAAATATTCCTCGCCATAAAAATTAGCTAGTTGTGAAATTGTCTGAGTGTTAATCTGGAACGAACCCAGGCCATAGCTCTTCGTTTCATCAATTTCTTTTTTGGTAATTTTGCCAGCCGCTACTTGTTTGAGCTCGTCAATAATTAAATCAAATAGCGCCTCAGCCGTCTCAGGCATCACTTGTCCCGCAAAATCCCAACAACAATCGTGATGACGCTCATCATAATCCGAGTAAATACTATAAACCAATCCCCGTTCCCGCGCCTTGCCAAAAATCCGAGAATATGTCGTACCTGTCAAAATATGATTAAGCGCTTCCATGGCGTAAGCTTCACGTTGAGTTAATTTTCGTTCCAAAATTAGTGACACGCCAAAGGTCAAACTGCGACCATTTTTTTGTTTAATTAAAGTGGCGTCATGTGAATGAATTTGATCATGCGGAATCGGTAATAATTCGCCTTTTGGCAATTTCCATTTTTCGAGCAAAGCCCGTAATTTGCGCTCCCGATTCGTCAGTCGCCCCGCCACTAAGAAGCGCATATTTTCGATAGTATGAGTGCGCGTATGATGTTCTACTACATCCTCCAGTTGAATATTATCGATTGTCGCAATTCGCTGTTTTAAATCCAGCACTTGCTCACCCAATAGTTGTTGCATTCGATACCATAACAGATTGGAGTGATTTGACAACATTGCCGTTAATTCATTACGAATATTGCCCTGTTCAGCTTCGAGTTTTGACTGCGAAAAACGCGGTTGACAGATCGCCAACTGTTGTAATTTTAACACCCTTTCCCATTCAAAATCAGCGCATACGCCGAGATACACCATCGATGTATCTGATGTGTAAGCATTATTGCGAGCGCCGTTTTTGGAAAACTCCGCCGCGTATTCCTGCTCACTTTCAAATTTCGTATTGGCACCAAACGACATATGTTCCATCACATGTGCCGTCTCATACACTTCCGGCGAGCGCACTAATCGATTACCTGCCCGAAAATGAATCTTATATTGCATCACGGTAGCGTCGGGAATATTGATGAACAAACCCCGGGCACCGTTTTTAAGCACCACTTCTTTAACCGTGTGTTTCATAACCCTCCTTAATAACTATTTACGGCGACCTTTTTTGCGGTTTTTACGCTCAGTTTTTTTCTTTTTACGATCATAATTCTTGGTTTTGACAGTAGTTTTAACTGCTGTTTTTGCTCCAAAGTCATCATCACCGACACCTTTATGGCTAGAGATTTCATTGACGCCTTTTTCGACTGCACCCTCGGCGGCTTTAGTCAGTTCCGTCTGGTAATCATCATCAACTAAGCTCGGATTGAGCTGGTTTTGCGACAGATTTAAGATAGTTTTGAGAACTTCATCACGCAATGACATCTGCACCGCTTCAAACAGCTTCTGAGATTCAGCTCGATATTCCACTAGTGGATCACGCTGACCGATACTGCGCCAGTGAATACCCTCACGCAAGTGTTGCATATTCTCGAGGTGTTGCATCCACAGCACGTCTAGCACCTGCATATAGACTTCACGCTCGATTTTGCGCATTAACTCTGGAGTAAATTCTGCTTCTTTTTCGGCATAGACTTCTTTGAGAAGCTTGCGAGTAGCATTTAAGCGTTCTTTGTCTTTTTTGATTTGACCGATTTCTTCAAATACATCTTCACTAACTCGTGGCAAAATTGTTGTAAAATTCTCAACAAATTTCGGATTAATCTTGGCTGGCAAGAAAGCTAGATCTTTAGTCTTTTCATTAATCAAACGAGTGATTTCATCGGCAATATCTTCCCCTTCCAAAATCTTACGGCGCATACCATACACCACTTTGCGGTGACGGTTAATGACGTTGTCGTATTGCACCACGTTTTTGCGGGTGTCGAAGTTAAAACCTTCAACTCGGCGCTGGGATGATTCTAACAACTTCGATAGCGCACTGTTTTTAATTGGAATTGACTCATCAATATTTAAACGATCCATTAAGAGCGCAATTCGTTCACCTTGAAAAATACGCATTAAATCATCTTCTGTCGACACAAAGAATTGACTCTCGCCTGGGTCACCCTGACGACCACTGCGACCGCGCAACTGATTATCAATTCGGCGTGATTCGTGACGCTCTGAACCGATCACCACCAAACCGCCCAATTCCTTAACGCCTTCGCCTAAGACAATGTCGGTACCACGACCAGCGATGTTGGTTGCCAATGTAATTGCGCCTTTTTCACCAGCCTTAGCAACAATTGCCGCCTCGCGCTCGTTGTTTTTCGCGTTAAGCAGTTCGTACGGCAAACCAGCCTGGTCGAGATAAGTCGCAATCACTTCGTTTTTTTCGATTGAACCAGAGCCCACCAACACTGGTCGACCAGCTGAGTGATGCTCTTTAATTGCCTCAACCACCGCTAAAATCTTCGCTCGTTCGGTTTTGAAAATCAAATCTGGCTTGTCTTCACGTGCCAGTGGCTTGTTCGATGGAATTTCAATCACGTCTAAGCTATAAATCTGCTGAAACTCCTCCGCCTCAGTCATGGCTGTACCAGTCATACCTGAAAGTTTTTTATACAAACGGAAATAATTCTGGAATGAAATTGTTGCCAAAGTCATGCTCTCCTCGAGAATTGGCACATTTTCCTTAGCCTCAATGGCTTGGTGCAAACCCTCGTTATAACGACGGCCGTCCATCAACCGACCAGTGTGTTCATCAACAATTACGACTTCACCATTCGTCGTTACCACGTAATCTTTGTCACGTTTAAATAAAGTTTCGGCACGCAAGGCTTGATTAAGGTGGTAAACCAACCGCACATGTTCTGGGCTATAAAGATTTTCGACGCCGAGAATATTTTGGATTTTTTCGATACCATCATCGGTCAGCGACACTGAACGACGTTTTTCGTCAATTTCGTAATCGTCTTTGTTTAATTTACTAACGACACTCGCAAATTGTTTGTAGCTATCGGGATTATCACCAGCTGGCGACGAAATAATTAACGGAGTTCGCGCTTCATCAATCAGAATTGAGTCAACCTCGTCGACAATCGCGAAGTTCAGTTCACGTTGACGAAGTAATTCAGCGTCATTGACCATGTTGTCGCGCAAATAGTCAAAACCGAATTCATTATTCGTACCGTAAGTAATGTCCGCCATATAGGCTTCTTTACGGGTACATGGTTTCAACGCTTTCATGCGTGGATCAGTGAAATTATCGTTTGAATAATCTTTGTCATAAATATACGACTCATCAGCCACAATCACCGCAACACTCACACCTAAGAAATCATAAACTTGACCCATCCAGCCAGCATCACGTTTTGCCAAGTAGTCATTGACGGTCACCACGTGCACGCCTTTACCTTCCAGCGCATTGAGGTAAACCGGCAAAGTCGCCACCAGCGTCTTACCTTCACCAGTTTTCATTTCGGCAACATTGCCTTCGTGTAGAACAATACCACCGATTAGCTGAACGTCAAAATGACGCATTTTCAGTACACGGTCGCTGGCTTCACGTACCACTGCAAACGCCTCTGGTAAGATTTTATCAAGTGTTTTTTTAGCTAAATCTTTTTTTAATTTGTCAGTTTGTGCTACCAGGTCTTGATCGGACATTTTCTGATATTTTGGCGCCAAGTCATTGATTTCTTTGACTTTTGTTTTAATTCGACGCAGAGCCTTCGCCTGCGGGTCACCAAAAATTCGTTTTAATATTTTCCCCTTGCTCACGGTATTTCCCTTCAATATTTTTAAACTTATAAAAACTTTGTCTTAAATTATACGATTTTTTGACCTTTTTTAAAAGTGTAAAAATCACACAACTGCAAAATGTAGTATAATAATAATATCTTATTTAACAACAGATGCCAATTTATAGTAAAAACATGACAAAACCATTAATCGTCAATATTATCTCCGAAACTGAATTCTCCGTCAAAGGCCACGGCGTTCATACCGCGTATATCGAAATGCGTGACGGCCTGCAACGACGACCCGATATTGAGCTTCATATCAACGACAAACAAGTCAAAGCCGACATTATTCATATTCACACCATGGGCACGTTCGCTTGGAAGTTTTTAAACAAACCAGATGGCAAAAAAGTCGTCTCTGGCCACCTCGTACCAGATAGCTTCATCGGTTCAATCGTCGGCGCTAAATACTGGCGACCGCTTGGTACATGGTGGCTCAAACGCTTTTACGGACGCGCTGATTTAGTCCTCGCCTGCTCTGGTATGGTCAAAGACGAGCTAATTAACAACATGAAATTAACCAATACCGATGTGCTCTATAATTCTATTGACACCAGCAAATATCGTTTTTCAGATGCTGAGCGCGCTCAAGCTCGTCAAGAATTGCAGATTCAACCTGAACAATTTGTCATTATCGGCAATGGCCAAGTGCAACCTCGTAAGCGCTTTGATATTTTAGTCGAAATGGCTAAAAAAATGCCCGACGTGCGTTTTTTCTGGGTTGGCGGGATTCCTTTTAAAAATCTTGGCGCTGACCATAAAGCCATGGAACAACTAATTAAATCTGTGCCCAATAATATGACGGTTACCAGCGTGATTCCACTTGAACAAGTCAAAAAATATTACGCGGTCGCCGATTTGTTTATTTTGCCAGCCGAGCAGGAAAATCATCCGATGTGCGTCATCGAGGCTGCCGCTAGCGGTTTACCGATTATTTTGCGTGATATCCCTAATTACCACGATACTTTTGGTCAAGATGTGCTACTCGCCAAAACCGATGCTGATTTTTATGAGTTAGCCCAACAAGTCATAAATGACGACCAATTGCGACGTGATTATCAAGCCAAATCAGCGCTCATCGCCAAGCGTTTTGACGTCGAAACAGCCATTGACAAGCTCATGGTATTTTATCAACAATTATTAAACGGTGACCAGGAGAAGTAATGCGGATTGGAATTTTTAGCGATTATTATAAACCTCAAGTCAATGGCGTGGTAGCCGTGATTGATATTTTAGAAACTAATTTTAAAAAACTCGGTCATGAGGTGGTGATTTTTGCGCCAAAACCGTTTCGTTACAAAGAGACTAAGCCTAACGTTGTCCGCTTCCCAGCTATTCAAGGCTTATTTTATGATGATTATTTGACTAGTATTTTCTTCCCAGCGGTTGAACTGCGTAAAATCAAACGTCAAAAACTCGATATCATTCTAGTTCTCACCCCTAGTCAAGTCGGCCTACTGGGTATCGCGGCTGCTAAAAAGTTCAACCTACCGCTCGTCACGCAATATTCCACCGATGTTTACGAATATGTTCGCCTCTATCCTGAGGCTATGCCTGGCGTGCTAGCTCTGACTGGTATCGCTACCGTTTCACTTAAAGGCGGTGGCAAAGCTCTTGCTAATATCGCCAACGACCTGCGCCATCGTCGCAAAACCAACATCAAATTCTCACAAAGTCTGGTCAAAAACTGCGTCACTATGCTCCATAACAACTGCGACGCAGTGATTGCTCTGTCGCGCAAAAAGCAAAAACAACTGATTGCCTGGAAAACCCAAAGTCGTGTTGAGCTACTGCCAACTGGGGTTGACGCCATCAAACCAACCGCCAACAGCTCGAAATTACGTGCTAAACTTGGCATTCCTGACGACGCCAAGGTAATTTTGTATGTTGGGCGAATCGCTGCTGAGAAAAACCTCGATTTATTAGTCGATTGTTTTGATCGTGTTAATGATGCCATGCCTGAGACATATCTGATATTAGTTGGTGATTATGAATATCGCCCAATTCTCGAGGAAAAAGCCAGCCACAAACGCCACGCCGACAAAATCATTTTCACTGGTAAAGCTCCACGCCATCAACTAGGCGATTATTATGCTCTTGGCGACGTCTTCGCCTTTCCATCCATTACCGATACTCAGGGCTTAGTCGTTCATGAGGCCGCCATGGCCGGCTTACCACTAATCTTAGTCGATCGCGAAGTCAGCGAACTGCTCATCCCCAACCAAACTGGTATGTTTGCCCGCAATAACCCGCGAAATCTAGCGAATACGATTATTCAATTACTATCTCTGCCGACGGATCAATATCGGGCCATGTCGAAAGCGGTTCAGGCCCGCGCTCAACAATTCTCCGAGCTGGAACAAACCCGTAAGATGATTGAGCTTTTTGAAGCAGTCATCGCTGATCGCCCCACCCCCGCCAAAAAACACAAACGTTGGTTCTGATTTGACTTTTAGCAGTAAATCAGGTAAAATTACATGGATAATTTAAAACAAAGGTAAAAATAATGGCATCAAAATGTGAATTGACCGGCAAAAGCAAAATGTTTGGGCACAATGTCAGCTTTTCCCAACGCCGAACCAAACGAGTTTTTAAACCAAATCTACAGAAGAAAACTCTGACCGTTGACGGCAAAAAAGTAACCATGACACTTTCAACCCAAGCTATCCGCACTCTGCGCAAAAAAGGTTTGATTAAAAAATAACCCCTTGCCCGCTAGTATCCGCTAGCGGGTTTTTGGTCTAATATTTAATCTAAAAACCAGCGCCTCATTATTTACTACGCAAATATCACCTCGCACTAAGTCGAGGTGATATTTTATTGAGATATGGCTTCCGTATTATTTGCGGTTTAAAAACTTATTTTTCAGCTTTGAGAACACGCCTCGTTTGCCGATGTGCGGAACAGTTTCGGTTTTGTAACGGCGTACTTGCGACAGGATTTTTGGTTGTGCAATATCAATCGCCGCCAAAATCGTGCTGGCATTCGATGTGACAGTCAAAGTCTTATCTGGAACGGTAATCGCCACCTCAACTTGATACTGATCATCACGCTTTTTTGAGAGTTTCTCGAGAGTGACGTGACAGCTAGCGCTTTTCTTGGCATGACGTGGCAGATATTTCAAAGTGTGGCCGATTTTTTTCTCAGCGTATTGTTTAATGGTATCATCGGCGTCATATTTAATGGTCGAAATTTCAACTTTGTTCATATTTTCCTTTCAGTTTTGCTTGTCTTTATTTTATCATAAAGCTTCACCATCACTCAAGAGGTAATCAAGTTTTAGCTCGCGTCCTAAATCTCTGTTCGGCCACCAAGATAATTTTGTAGAACGGTTGGGATTTTAACCTTGGCGTCAGCAGTTTGACCGTTTTCGATAATCGCAATCAGCAACCGGCCAATCGCAAAAGCCGTCGCATCATTCGTATGGATTAACTCTAGCTCGCCATTAGCACGACGGACGCGCGTTTGCAAACGACGTGCTTGATAATCCGTCATATAGTCAGCAGTGTGCGTTTCACGGTATTTGCCCTGACCTGGTAACCATACTTCCATATCAACGCCAGCAGCGTTTGGTTTACCGATATCAAAAGTACATTTTTTAATCACTTGATACGGTAATTCGAGCGCTTTTAACATATATTCCTGAATTGCCACCAACAAGCGGTGTTCGTCGTGGCTTTTTTCAGCAGTCGTGAAGGTTTCCATCTCTAGTTTATCAAACTGGTGCATGCGTAAAATCCCTTCCATATCCTTGCCATAAGTTCCGGCTTCTTTACGGAAGCTAGTTGCATAGCCGAGATAGCGCACTGGCAACTCCGCTTCTTCAAAAATTTCACCAGCATGCATGCTTCCCAGAACGTGCTCCGCACTGCCCTGTAGCCATAAATCCTCACCTTCAATCTTATAGCGATCTTCGCGAGGCTCAAGTCGATCCATAGCATCATACGGTGCAGTTTTAATCATATATGGTGGCAAAATCGGCATAAATGGTTTAGTGCTGATATTCAGATTATTATCACGCACAATTTGTGCAATCACCGCCTCATCACTCAGCGTGTCCATCACGAAGTTGATAATTGCAAATTGCAATTTCACTAAATCCCCCTTCAGATAAGCAAACCGTGCACCAGCCACCTGCGCCGCTCGCTCTTTATCAATCCAATCACGAATTTTAGCAATTTCATAGTGATTTTTTGGTTCAAAATCAAACTTGGTTGGTTCACCCACCTGGTAGTCAAGCACGTTTTCATCCTCAGTCAGACCAACTGGCACACTAGCAAGTGCCATATTCGGAACACGCTTCAACAGCGCTAAATATTGTTCATAATTCTGATTAAAGTCAGACTCTAGTACCGTTAATTGCTCTTTGATCGATTTACCTTTGTCAATAAGCTCCTGATCCGGCTTGCCGGCTTGCTTGATTTGGTCGGCGATTTGGTTGCGGGTTTGACGCAAGTTATCTAACTGCGCTTGTAGTTCACGGCGTCGATCATCCAACTTGATCAAATCTGCTACGCTCACATCAACACCTTTGTTGATAGCGTTTTGTTGGACTTTATCTTGATTGTCGCGAATAAAATTGATATCTAGCATATTATTTTCCTTTATTAATTCTTACTTGTTGATAGTTTTTGATAATTGATTGCAGTTCTTCTTGCGAAAAATCCGGCCACTTGGTTTGCGTAAAAACTAGTTCCGCGTATGAAGACTTCCAGAGAAGGAAGTTCGACAGGCGATGGTCGCCACCAGTGCGAATAATTAATTCCGGGTCAGTTAGACCCGCGGACCATAGACTTGATTCAAAAGTTTGTTCAGTCAGATTCGCTAATTGCTCCGGCTGTAAAGTTTTAATCGCTTCAATAATTTCTGCCCGACCACCATACGATACCGCGAAAAAAATCTCAATTTGCTGGTTATGAGCAGTTTCTGCTTCCAGCTCCGCCATCAGTTTTTGCAGTTTTGATGAAAAGTCTGTTTTGCGTCCAATAAAATGAATCTGCGCCCCTTTGCGTCGTGCTTGCTCAGCAAACTTCTTAAACTGCACCTCAAACAAGCTCATTAGTGCCTTGACTTCAATTGGCGTGCGATTCCAGTTTTCAGTTGAAAATAGATAAAAACACAGTTGCTTCACACCCAACTCAAACGCCCAGTCAATCACGTCCATCACCCGCTCGGCACCATATTTATGACCGTCGAGTTTACTTAAACCATGTTCTACCGCCCAACGACGATTGCCATCTACGATAAAGCCAATTGACTGCACACTGTTGTTCATAATTCTAATTTTACTATTATTTGACTTTTTTAGCAAAAACTGTTTTTGTCGTTTTGTATAATAGAGGCGCGCTCAATTATCTGAGCACACCTCAGCCTTATTCCGTCCGCAGGGCTTCAATTGGATCGAGCTTTGCAGCCTTACGACTTGGTAATAAGCCAGCCACAATTGCCACCAACATCAGCACGACAATCACGCCGACACCAAACTCTAGTTTAAACACCAACAAATCATGCTTACCGAAGTTCAAAGCCTGGGAAATTGCCGGATTAAAAATCACAGCCACGAGATAAGCTAGTGTCACGCCAAAGAGCCCGCCCAAGAAGCCAACCCAGCCAGCTTCATAGCGAAATAACCGTGCAATATCGCGTCTTGAAGCACCTAGTGCCTTCATCAAGCCAATTTGCTGAGTACGTTCCAATACCGAAATATATTGAGTGTTGACGATGCCGAAGATACTAACAATCAGTGCTAGTGCACCAAATCCCATAACGATGTTTTGTAGCACGTTAACAAAGGTGAAAATCATCGACTGCATATCTTTGGAAGTCATTGAATGATAACCAGCCTCTTTAAGTGATTGTTTAACACTCTCGGGAGTTTTGGAAACAGCCGTCGCTTGCACCAATAGATATTTTTGGTGCATTTCAGTACCGACCGTGCTGAACTCACTCAATTCTCGTGCTACATTTTGACTTACCCGAATCATTGGTATATTAGAAATCTGATCTGGTGATTTTTTAAGCACTGCAGTAATTGTCAACTCTTTATTAAGGGTTTTAACCTCAGTCAACTTCCGCAAGCCAGCCTCACCTTGCTCCATAAAAATTCGCCGAACAGTTGCTTCATCAACTTTTTGCGGTTGTTGTGCCACCGTAATCGTCACTTTAGAACCAAGCATCTGATCGGCTGTTTTATTGAGCGTCTGTAAAAAACTCTCAGGAATAGTCACTTCATCGTCATTTAACTTCTGACCAATAGCTAAACTTTTGCCAGCGAGTGGTTCACTCTTCGTCGTGTGATCATGAACCATCACTGAAGCGATATATTTTTTATCCTTGACCGCCTCAAATACAGTGTATTTAGGCGTGATATTATACATCGGCAAGACATCTTTTAGATCAGATCGAGCTCGTAGCTTATCTAAATCTTGCTGTGTTAAACTAGTATAATCGCGCCCATAATAAGCCATAGCGTCGGGATTATATTCTTTTAGATCATTCCCCATACCGCCATTGACGCGCATACTAACGAGCTTTTCATCCTTAGCAATAATTAATCCGTTAGGGTCAATATTGCTCGAAATAATCCGATCAACATACTGACGCGCGCCCTCGCCCGCCATCAACGAAGCCATAATCGCAAAACCGCCCACCGCAATCGCCACACTGGTCAAAAAAGTACGCATCTTGGCCCGACGTAAGTTCCGACCAGCCCGTTTGATAATATCAATCGTTTTCATTATTTCGTTCCTTTCTTGTGATTGCGAGTGTTGTGTTTTTCTTCAACTACCTCACCATCTTTAATCCGCACTAAGTGTTCACAGCGCCGCGCCAGTTCTTCGTCGTGAGTCACCACAATCAAAATTGCCCGCTCGGTTCTTTGGTAATCAAACAACAAATCCTCAACCACTTTTGAAGTCGCCGAGTCGAGGTTGCCAGTTGGTTCATCCGCGAATAAAATCTTAGGCTTACCGACAATTGCCCGAGCAATCGCCAACCGTTGTTTTTGACCACCCGACAGATCGCCCGCCTTCACATTAATTTTATCAGCTAAATCAACTGCTTTAAGCGCCCGCTCAATGCGCTCACGTCGTTCACTGGCTGGCACGCCAGCAGTTTCTAGTGATAAACTAACATTATCATAACAAGTTTCACCCGCCTCCACGAAGAAACTCTGAAAAATAAAACTCATTTTTTCGGCACGAAATTTATCAGTGTCTTTTGGTTTTAATTTTAAGATGTTTTGGCCATCAACGACGACTTGACCCTTTTGTGGTTTATCTAAGCCCGAAATTGCATGCATCAACGTCGACTTACCCGAACCCGACTTACCAACAATCGCCACCGAACTGTTATCTTCGAGCGTTAAATTGATATTTTTTAAAGCCACAAAAGCATTTTTACCCTTACCATAGGTTTTTCTGACGTTTTTAATCTCAATCATTTATTTATCCTCTACTTGCTGATCCATTGGTTGATTTATCGACTCTTTTGCACGAGGCGTTCGCGCCCCAAGCATTATTTTAATAAACAGTCCAGCACCCAAGCCGACCAAAGCAATATTAGCGCTTATCGATAAAGATGGCACGGTGTTTATCAACCCATAGATAAATACCCCAAATACTAACGCCAACCATTCACTATGATTACCGAACAGCGCCAAGGTGTTATTAGATAAATAGTAAATTGCTAGCGGAATCGACAAAATTAACACTATCATGAACATTGCAAGCGACAAAATGGCAAATGGGATACCGATAACTGTAAGTGCCGCCAAAATCGACAACATCATAAGCAGGAACAGCAGAGTATAACCGATGCCAATATAGAAAAAATTAACTACTTTGAACTGCTCGCGACTAAAATCACGGAAGCGTTTTGGTCGTAATATCGTTACCATAACTAGCAAAATACCAACTGCCAGCACCCACAGTGCTGTACCAGGTATCTGACTGCGATACTTCCAGTCAACCATTTTTGCAAATTCATGTGTAAATTTACCAGTAATCGCTGATTCAGCGATGTCCTTAGTATTGCTCATATTAGATAAATTACCGGAAATCTTCGCAGTATCTGCCACTCTAGTATGACGACTAGAGTAAATATTAGCATCACGACCGATTTGACCTTCAATATAAGTGTCTTCACTGGCAATCATTACATCACGACCGATTTTCCCCTCAACTCGTATTTGACCACCCGACAGCATCGCATCTTTGCCAATTACCGCACCTTTTTGAATGGTTAGTTTTGGGGCAAAAATCGAAACATTGCCGTGGATTTTAGCGCCAGATGCAATTATCAGCTCATTCGCCACGGCGCGAACATCGCCTTTCACTTCTCCACGAATTTCGATAGTCAGCGCTGCCGCCAATACATCGTCCTCTACCACTCCACCAATTACACACCGGCTAGAACTCACGCAAATCGCATCACCGTCAATCTGCTTATCAAGTGAGATTTCATCATTACCAGTCTTGGCTTTTGATTGGTTGGTCTGTTTGTCATCTTGATTATCACCCGATTGGCTGGTTGTTTGTGACGACTCTGTATCTTGTTTCGCCTCGGCTAACACTAAGCCCGGTCGAGCAAGACCCATCACAGCTACTATCATCAGCATCACCACACTTAATTTAATTAAAGTTTTCTTACTTAATTTGATCATATCTTTCCTTTTTTATTCCAAACAAATTATTCGAGGCTTAGCATCCACCGCCACCGCCTCCACCGCCTCCACCGCCAGAGTATCCGCCTCCACCCGAACCCGATCGGCCAGACGAGCTAGCTGACGAAGCCGCCGAACTAAATGAGCCGATTGAACGACTAAACGATGAAGCGTTAAAGGCTTGTGTGCCGAAATACCAAGCTGGTGTATAATTTGCTTCCTTATAGACCGCATTCAATACCCTACTCCATGAAGCCTCTAAGCCAAACATAACTGCATACGGCAACAACCGCTCGTATAATTCGACTAGCCCTTGAGCATCACGCGCTGCCCCGCTTACTGATTGGTTAAATGCCAACCGCTCCGCTTCAGCCATTGTAATATAACGTTTTAACCCTTTGAGATGCGCTTTCGCCTTGAGTCCAGCTGGAGTTAATTGTTTAAACGACGCATTGAACGTCAGGATAAATACACCAACCACAATTGTCAAAACTTGAATAAATACGATTGAGAACGGCCTAAATACATCAGCTAAGATTCCACTCATACTATCCACACTAACTGCTTCTAGAGAAGTTAGGAGTACAACCATCGAGATGCCAGACGCGATCATTGCTATCACTGTTTTAATTAAAATTGGTCGTGTCGCTTGTTTAGTGGCTTGTATATCGTAGAAATCTCCCTGAAGCGAATCTACCGTTCGTTCCGTAAATGATTCGACACGTGAACTCATACCGTAGTCTCGCTTCTCGATTTTATAGCTCTGGCCTTCAACTGGCTTAGTCTTAAAGATTGCGAAGAAAAATGCCTCTTCGCGCTTAGTCCAGGTTTTGTTAGGCAAAACCTTAACCAGATAATCTTTACTATTAAACAAAAGCACTGAAGTGTCTTGTTCAATAATTTGAATCTTGCGCTCAATCGCTAAATTAATCAAGCCAGCTGGCATAGTCTTAGCTGAATAGGACGTTAGATTAGCATCTAAAACCGCTGATTGAAAAACATCAAGCTCCGCTGGCGGTAAATATTCAGTCACAATTGTGGTTGGCTTATTGCGACGAGACAATCTCAATACTTGCCCAATTGCCACCAGCATCAAGCCAACGCCAGCAATACCAAGTACTGCCACTAGCCAAGCTAACATACGGTGATGATCACTAATTTTATACTCCGCAAAAGTTGCCTCTTTAAACTGCATTGCAATAGTCATATTGCCACCAATGCCTAATGATTTAGTTGTTGTAAATGTCACAACACTCTTGTCTTGACTGATGACATAACGACAATTGCGTTCAGTGCTATTTAACTTACCCGTATAGCAAGCGACTTGATTAGGGTTAAAATCACCTCGTACCGACTCATCTAAGTGCACTCGCGCCACCACTTGTCGGAATTGTTGACGCCAACCCGTACCATTGACATCCCAATAGAACTCCTGTTTAGGGTTATCAGTTGGTTTCATGATGACATCACGCATAGTGTAGTTAAATTCATACTTATGGCGACCATGCAAATACGCTGAATCACTCTTGTCGCGAATCATTAGCACTCGAAAACCAGATTTGGTTTCGTCTTTATAAACTGGAGCTGGCAAATCATCGCGCAACATCTCGCCCATCTGCAAATCAAGTGTGTGTTTTTGGTAAGTCAGTGGAATCGACCGGATGATCCCCCGGTTCTGATTATGATTTGGAAAAACTGGATACAAGACTTCTTTGACGCGTAATTGTGATTGACCATCGGCGTTTTTACCGAGATAATAATCGACTTCCATTTTATCAAAATAAAAATTATCGACGCCAGCGCTAACTAACTGCGTCGTTAAACCAATTACCGAACCGATGGTGCCGACCAGCGCTAAACCAGCCACCAAAAGCATTTTTTGCCACCTACTCATTTTTTTCTCCCCTATGATTTAAGTTAACTTAAGGTATTTCATTTTTAATTTTATCACACTTAGACATTTTTAAAATATTTTCTAAGCTGATTTTGACCATATTACGCACCGCATGATCAGTATTAAAGGCAATGTGCGGAGTAATAATCACATTCGGCAAAGCTTCAAGCTTACGAAATAGTTCATCTGGCACTGTTTGAGTCGAAAAATCCTGATGAAAAATCCCACGCTCACCCTCATATACATCTAGTGCCGCGCCAGCTAATTTCCCCGATAGTAGCGCTTGATACAGATCGTCAGTTTTGATATGTTCACCTCGCGCCACGTTAATAATCACCGTGCCATTTGACATTTTATCGATAGTTTGCTGGTTAATAATGTAGTGATTACCGGCATTAAGTGGCATATAAATCCCAATCAAATTCGCCTGACGGAAAAAATCATCCAAATCATCGACATATTCCAGCCACTTCCGCTCCTCTGGTCGTGGCGCCACATCATAGGCAATCACTCGTCCGCCAAACCCCTGAAACGCCTTCGCCGCCTCGAGTCCAATATGCCCTGTTCCGAGAATACCCACTGTGTAATCACGAATTTCTTTGCCAATTAAGCCTTCCAAGCGATAATCTTGATTATGCCAACGCATGTAGCCAGTGTGTAAATTACGCAATAGCATTAAGGCTAGTGCCACCGAATGCTCACTAATCGCATTAGGTGAATAATCTGGCACGCGTGCAAACCGTATGCCATAGCGCCGACCATCAACGCAATTCAGCCCATCAAATCCCGCCTGACGCAATGAAAAATACTTAATACCCTGATCGTGCATCATCTGATACACTTCTGGTGCGTAACAGCGCGTCGTAATATCCGTCACACCATTCATGCCTTTTAATAAGTGCATCGTGCTTTTATCAAGGGGACGATCTGTTGTAAAACATTGCACGCCAAATTCTGTCGCGAACCGCTCAAAATACTGACGCTCATCTTCCCGCACCCCAAAGTTAATAATTTTCATAACCCGCCCTGATTATTCCTTATTCCCAGTCACCTTCTTAGAAGCGTCAGCCTGTTCTGTCAGATGCGCAAGCCGATTAGCAATTTGTTTATCCACTTGATAATCTTTGCTGATAAGTTGCCGTATTTTATCATTATCGTGATTAATTTCCCGAATTTCTGCCAGCGCCGCCAGCACTTCTTGATGAATCTGCAATGATCGTCGCGTATGACGCTCCAGCTCTGCCTCAGTCAGCACCGCCATCACTAGCGCAATCATACCAACCAGCATAACAATCATATCAGTCACTTTGTCGTGAATATTTTTTTCGTTTAACACCATCAACAACAGCACGATCAGGGTAACCACCCCAATCACCGTAATCACCAAACGCACCACTTTACGCGAAGAAAGTTGAAATTTCATACTTAAATTATACCTTGCTTATGCTTAAAAATAAAGACACACCAATATTTTTTCGAAAAAATAAAAACTACTCAGCCCATTTTAACTAAGTAGTTTTATTTCATAAAAAGCAATTTTAATCAAATTTCACTTCAGGATAAATCTTACGCGTAACTGGGTCCACTCCACGGCGTAGTTGAGGAAAAGGTACGCCTTCACGAGCGGTCACACCTTCAAAAATCCAAAATACCCGCTCAGAATAACCCCAACCACAAGTCGGCGGCATACCATATTCAAGCATCTCTACGAAGTCAATATCAAGCATCATCGCCTCGTCATCACCCGCCTCACGCATTTGTTGCTGTTCCAAGAAACGCTCCAGCTGATCAATTGGGTCATTTAATTCTGAGAACCCATTACCCAGCTCTGAACCGGCGATAACTGGCTGGAAACGCTCCGTCAATCGCGCATCTTCCAAGCTAGTTTTTGATAGTGGCGAAATAAACTTCGGCGTATTAATCAGCCAGACTGGACCAGCCACGTCTTTGCGGATATTTTTCCATAATTTATCAATAACTCGTGAACGATTATCAGCTTTTTCAACTTCTAGGCCGTTTTCACGCATAATTCGTTGCAATTCCGCCATTTCTGTCGTAAAAATATCAATACCGTAGCGTTGATTAATGGTCGTCGCATAGTCCCAAACTTCCCATTTACCACTCATATCAACTTCAAAATCACCCAGTTTAAACTGCAATTTGCCAAAAGTCTGCTCGAGGACGTATTTATACATCTCCTCCATCATTTGCATGCCATCTTGCCAGTTGGCATACGCCCAATACCATTCCATCGCCACATGCTCCGGCAAGTGTTCATCTGAATAGTTTTCATTACGAAACCGCTGACCAATATCGTAGACTTTTTCATAGCCAGCGCCAATTAAGCGCTTAAGTGGTAATTCGTGCGAAATGCGCAGATAAAAATCCTCGCCTAGCGCATCCATATGCGTCACAAACGGATTAGCGTCGGCACCACCAGTAGTATGCTCCAAAACTGAGGTGTTGATTTCGATAAAACCGCGCGCATTCAAAAAATCACGCGTCGCCTGCCAGAATTTCGACCGGCGAATATAACGATCTCGTACCTCTGGGTTGAGATTAATGTCCAAATAACGGCGACGGAGACGCTCTTCTTTATTCGTTAACTCCTCGGGCAACGGACGAAGTGATTTAGTCAATAACCGCACTGACTGCGCCAAAACGGAGATTTCACCAGTTTGCGTTTTACCAACCGTTCCGACCGCTTCGACAAAATCGCCAGCATCAAGCAACCGCAAAGTCGCCATATCGATGGTATTTTGTGCCACATCGGCCAGCTTCAAGTCATCTTTTTTCAAAAAAACTTGCACTTCACCACTAAAATCCTTCAACACCACGAACGCAATTTTACCAAACTTACGGATTTTCGTAATCCGACCAGCCACCGTAACTATTTGACCCTCAAGATCGCTAAATTGCGTCATGATTTGATCAGCTTGGTGAGTCCGATTTGCCTTACTTGGATATAAATCATATCCCAAGTCCAACAGTTCCTGTCGTTTGCGCAGGCGTTCGTTACGATAATCTTGTAGTGTTGCCATAGTGTCTCCGTTTTGTCTTTCTCTAGTTATTTTAACATAAAACCGCCCCTGTTAGCAAATTACTGCACAAGGGCGAGTTTTAATGACATATTCTTATTCTAATGACAAAATTTTGTATTCAACCGAACCTTTTGGTGCGTGAATTGATACAACATCGCCAACTTTTTGGTTTAACAGGCCAGCACCCATTGGTGATTCGTCGCTCACCCGACCTTCTGCTGGGTTAGCCTCAATTGAACCAACCACTCGATAGGTAAATTCTTTTTTATCAGCCAAGCGCTGAATCGTGACAGTTGAGCCGACATGAACTTTATTACCACTACCCGCCTCAATTACTTCCGCTTTTTGGATAATATCTTCAATTTCCACGATACGAGTCTCAACCGCAGTTTGTTCACCGCGGGCTGCGTCGTATTCTGAGTTTTCACGTAAGTCACCAAAATCGCGCGCTTCAGCAATACGATTTGCAATTTCAGTGCGCCGCGATTTTAACGCCTCAAGTTCTGCGACTAATTCGCTTAAACCGTCTTCGGTTAGTTGGATTACTTGTTTTACCATTATTGTCTCCTTTGTAATTTATAAAATTGTTTTGATAATCTCTTCTTGGGTGAGCGATAGTTTTTGACCATCAGCTTGCTTCACGACTTCGTATCGGTCTTGACCGAGTGAGCGCTTACCTACAACCACTCGATACGGAATGCCCAGCAAATCACTATCGGCAAATTTCTCACCAGGGCGGATTTTTGGTCGATCGTCGTATAGCACCTCCACGCCTTGCATCTGGAGCTGTTGATACAACTCATCAGCTTGTTGGCGCGCCTCCTCATCAAGCAGCACCAAATGCAGTTGAAACGGCGCAATCGCCTGAGGCCAAACCAAGCCCTTCTCATCAGCCATTTTTTCAACAATCACCCCCATTAACCGCGTCACACCAATGCCATATGACCCCATATACAGCGACTTAATTTGGCCATCTTGATCGGTGAATTTCAGACCCATATCGTCGGTTTTTTGCGTACCGAAGTTAAAGATATTGCCGACTTCGGCGGTTTTAACGCGCTCAAGCTGATCTTTACTAATGCCCAACTCCGCTACCGCCTCATCAAGCACTTCTTCGTTAATCGCCATGTTTTTATCACGATACAGATAAATCATATCTTCACCAGCCTCACAAATTGTCTGAAATTCGTGACTAAACTTCGTAAACGACCCACCACTTGCAAACGTCACATAAGTATCCTGACCAATTCCCAATCGATCAAAAATCCGTAAATAAGCCTCAGTCACACGCTGATAATAGCCATCTAAATCTTCAGCTGAAGCATGCACGCTGTACATATCCTTCATCACAAATTCCCGACCACGCATCACACCCGATTTTGCACGAAGCTCATTCCGTAATTTAGTCTGGAATTGATAGACACTGACTGGTAAATCTTTATAACTACGCACAAATTGCTTCAACATTTCCACAATTGGCTCTTCGTGACTCCAGCCTAGACCGAGTTGGGTGTGATCTTTGAGTTCAGTTTTAAACCAAATATCGACAACTTCGTCACTCCAACGCCCAGTTTGTTGCCAAGTAGCTGGCTTTTGCAGGCTAGTCATCACGATTTCATTTCCACCGATCGCTTCCATTTCCTCGCGAATAATCTGCTTAATCTTCTCCAACACCCGCAAACCGAGTGGCAGATAAGCATAAACACCTGCCATTTCTTTATATACATAGCCTGCTTGAATCAATAACTGAGCATTTTTTGCTACTTCATCAGCTGGCAGGTTTTTGGTAGTTTTTGTAAAAATTTGAGTTTGTCGCATATATCACATCCTAATCAGCTGATATTATACCACAAAATCTACTTTAAACCACTTAAAATCACCCAAAACGCTAGTCCGTTATTGAGTGCGTGAATAATCATCGCTGGATAAATCGATCCTGACACCTCTCGTGTTAAACACATCACTAACGACAATGAAAAAGTCACCACTACCGCTACCCATCCCCCGCCCGCGAAGTGAGCTAATCCAAATAGCAGACTCACCAATAACGCCGTCATCAAAAAACCCGAACGGGCTCGCACTTTTTCAAACATAAACCCACGAAAAATCAGCTCTTCCGTCACTGGCGCTAGTACCACCAGCGTGAAAAATACCGCCATCAGTTCCAAGCGTGAGTTTTGCCAACCAAAATTAAAGCCCAAATCCTGTTTTTGCTCAATGTCAAAACCCGGAATTAGCTCTTTAACCACTAAAATCATCACAATCCGCAAGATAAACGCCAACACAAAACCAGTCAGCGCCAAGCCAATTTCGCGCCATTTTAGCCAACCAGTCACACCCAGACGTGTTTTATCCCACTTTAAACCTTTGCTCCAGTGCCATTTTGCCAAGACAAACTTCGGCACTACCCATAATGCCAGTATAAAACTACCAAATACCACCAAGTGCAAAAATTGGTTATATAACAGCACATAACGTTTATCTACTGGCCAATGTGCCTGTTGCCACTCAATCACCGCTCCACAGATAAAATTCACCACCAGATAATTCACCACCAGATAAATTATTAAGGCGAGATTCTGTGACAAATTAGAGCCAACCCGGCGCCAATATTGTTTGCTGGTTAGCTTTTTGACTGGTTTTTTCGCAGATTCTGTTGTCTTCTTATCATCCTGTTGTTGCTTCACTTCTACCACCTCAATCATTATTTAAAAAACTTAAACACATCACTAATCGTAATCAACAATGTCAGTGCCAGCAACACCATCATACCAGTGCCGTGAATTTGTTCCTCAAGCTCTTTAGACAACGGCTTTTTTAGTCCACGAAATATCGCTGTCACCACCCATCGACCACCGTCGAGTGCTGGAATCGGCAAAGCGTTCATCACCGCTAACGTGAGCGAAATAATCGCCACGAACAGCACAAAAGTCGTCAGTTCTCCACCAATCAACGCCGGGAAAATCACCCCCAACAACCCCACTGGTCCAGCCACTGCTTGTCCAGCCTGAGCGATTTTTTGATCAGCTTGTTGGCGTGTCACCTGGTCAAAACTCAGCTTCTGCACCAAACCACCGAAGAAATTAGCAAACAACTGCCCCACGCCTTTGAGCGTTTCGCCCATCATCTGTACCACCGTACCAACACCCACGATTGGTGCCGACCAGCCAGCATAGATCTTCGCGTCTTGTACTGGGATCATACCAATATAACCTTTTTGTTTAGCCGTCTCATGATCACTGATTTTGACTTGAACTTGAGCGACGGCCTGCTTACTGGATGTGCGTCGATACTCGACCGTCACTTCACGCCCTGCCAACTCCTTAGTTAAAGTTCGCATCATCTCTGGTGAGTCGATAGTTTTACCATCAATTTTTAAAATCTGATCATCTTTTTTCAGACCAGCCCGATCAGCTGAGCCATCTGGCGTCACTAGTCCCGCTCGCACCGCTGAACGCTCAATCCGACCATCATTGGCGAGCCGAAACTGATTCGATAACACTTGTGGTAAACCAGTCCACGCCAAAATCGTCATCAGCACGCACGCAAACACAAAGTTAAAAAACACTCCCGCAAACAGAATCTGCGTCTTCGCCCAAAAACTCGTTGCTCCGTAATCACCTTTTTCACTCGCCGCATCGTGTTCACCCTGCAACTTCACATAACCACCGAGCGGTAAGACATTAATCTTAAAATCCACACCGTTTTTGAGCTTTTTTGACCAAATTGTCGGCGGAAAACCGATTGCGAATTCCTCTACTACCACCCCATTTTTGAGTGCCGCCAACGCATGACCTAACTCATGAATCGTCACTAGCACCACTAGTACCGCCAGCCCAGCCAGCACACCTAACAATATCTGCACTTTATCCCCTTTTTCCTGTCGTTTTAATAATTACCATCCTTAAATTGTAGTAATTTCTTTCTCTTTTTGTTTAAACAATTCCTCAACACGTTCCTGGGTTTTGTTAACCAAATCCTGGACATCTTTTTCGAAGCGTCGCGCGTCGTCTTCGGAAATCTGCTTATCATCTTTTAATTTCTTAATGTCTTTGAGCGCATCCTGACGGATATTGCGGACACGGATTTTCGCTTCTTCGACTTTTTCGCTAGCCTGCTTAACAATCTCCAAGCGTCGTTCAGTGGTTAGTGCCGGAATTGGCACTCGCACCAGTCGCCCATCATCGCTCGGATTCAGACCCAGCGATTGATCATTGCGAATCGCCGAAGCAATCGCCTGCAAATTATTCGCATCAAACGGTGTAATCGTTAACATTTGGGCATCAGCCGCCACCACGTTAGCGACTTGGTTCAGAGGCATTTGCGTCCCATAAACCTCGACGCGCACATTATCTAGCATTGAAGCATGTGCTCGGCCCGTTCGTACCGATTTCATCGCCTGCTGAAAAAACTCAATTACTTTATCCATCTCACTTTGACATTGCTTAAGATCAAACATATTCCTCACTTTCGTTTACTGCTAATATTATACCAAAAAACTCCGCTTAAATTAAGTTCCTTGCCGATTTTATTACCAATCTCTTGACTTATTAAACCAAGTATGTCAAAATATAGTCCTGTTACTAGACACTTCCGTCTAATAACAATTTTTAGTTCTTTCTAAGGAGGAAAAAATCATGAATATTACCAACCTCGTTGAAGAGGCTCAACAAACCGTTGCTAAAGAAGCTTCGGAACAATTCATGGCACAAGTTAACAACGCAGATGGCTACGTCCCGCAATACGAGGGTCGTGAAAAAATCACGAGAGGACTAGTATGGCGCACACGCCTTCAAGGAACAACAGACGGCCCACTCTCAGAAGACGTTGTCGGCGTTGGAGTGGTCGTTGCCATCGAAAAAATTACGGATGATTGTCTGATTGTCTACACTGACACATCAGGAGATCATCAAATTGACCACAGCTATGTGGTCGAGGCATAAAAATTTTGCCTCAAGCACCCCTATCTTATAAACACTCAAGGGGGTGTTTTTTATTTATTACCTGTCATCATCTTGACTTTTTAGCATAAGTATGATACAATGAGAGTATACTTATTCATAGCAAAAACCAAGTCTTTATGGCTTGGTAGTTTTAATTTTAGAGATTATGTGTTTTAAGTATTGACTTTTTATTAAGTTTATGCTAATATGTAAGCATAATATTTGAAACAAAACAAAAAGGACAAAAAACCACATGAACCAAGACTTAACTTATAACTCGAAATCATTTCAGGTGTTAATGCCCGAAACCGAAGTGATCAAAACTGTGACGGTAAATCAGCTAGCCGACACTACTGATGACGCCGAAACTCCTATCACCAAGGTCGAGATGCCAATTGAACATGGCTTCTTCCGTGGTGTTGAGTACACCGAAACCAATACCCTACTCGAGTTTGCCAACAACAAATGGGAAAAACTCACCACCATTATTTTCAAAGACGGCGGTAAAGCCATGTTCGGAACCGACACCATCCGCAAAATGAGCCGTCTCACCAAAATCGACAAAGCCATCAAAGACGTTGTCATCGCTGCTAGCCAGCTCCCTACCACCGCTTAACCCTTCCCGATAATCAAAAAACAAACACACAAACACAAATCAAAAATACTCATCAGGTGCCGATGAGTATTTTTATAGGTATCGAGCTTAGACTTAAGACTACAAGCCCATTTCAATTCGCGTGAAGCGTTTGATAGTGATATTCTCACCGAGTTTTGCGATTGCATCCTTAACCACCGCTTCAACAGTTTTTGATTCTTCTTTGATGTAAGCTTGCTTAAGCAAGGTTTTTTCAGCGAAGTATTTTTCGATACGACCAGCCACGATTTTTTCAGCGATGTCAGCTGGCTTACCGGCTAGATCATCCGATGCTAAGGCTTCAGCTTTCACCCGCTCCATTTCCTCAGCTGGCACATCTTCAAGTGACAGATAAATCGGGTTCATAGCAGCGATTTGCAAAGCAATTTCGTGCGCTAGAGCTTTAAACTCCTCAGTGCGCGCCACGAAGTCGGTTTCACAGTTTACTTCTACCAACACACCGATGCGACCGTCATGGACATAGCTATCGATTACGCCGGCACAAGTTTCACGTTCTGCACGTTTTTCAGCTCGGGTCAGGCCTTTTTTGCGCATTGCTTCCAAGGCTTTTTCAAAATTACCGTCAGCTTCTTTGAGCGCCTCACGAGCATCAGTCAAGCCCACGCCAGTTAGGTCTTTTAATTTTTTAATGTCTTCAACAGTAAATGACATTTCATTCCCTTTTCTTTTATTAAAAATTATTTAGCTGATTTTTGAGCAGTTGTAATAGTTTCTGCTAAGTAGTCCAAGATTAGCTCAACACCTTTGATAGCGTCGTCATTAGCTGGCACAACATAGTCAATACCATCTGGGTTAACGTTAGTATCAACCAGTGCTACTACTGGAATATTCATTTTGTTAGCTTCTTTGATGGCATTTTTGTCAACAATCGCGTCGGTCACAAACACCACAGCTGGCTTAGTAGTGAGGTTTTTAATACCGCTATATTTGAGGTTTAATGCATCGATTTCCTCTTGGTAGCGTTGCACTTCGAGCTTCGAATAGCGTTTTTCGAATTCACCTGAAGCCATCGATTTTTCGTATTGGTGTAATTTGCGGATTTGTGACGAAATAGTTGCACCGTTAGTCAACATACCACCAATCCAGCGTTCACAAACATATGGTTGGTTGGTCGCTTCAGCGACAGCTTTAACCTTATCTTTGAGAGATTTTTTAGTACCAACAATTAGTACTTTGCCACCTTTAGTGACTTCTTTAGCGATTTTTTCTAGTGCTAAGTCTAGATTTTCCACGGTTTTGGCTAGGTCAATAATGTGACTGCCTTGGCGTTTTGAGTGGATATATGGCGCCATTTTTGGGTGCCAGCGACTGGTTTTGTGTCCGAAATGAACACCGGCTTCAAACAAAGCCTTAATGTCGATATTTGACATTGATTTACTCCTTTTTTCCTCGTTCTCGAGTCTTAAATTATCTCATGATAATCAGAAGCTACCTCAAGAACTGCGTCATTAATGTTATTACGAAGTGATATTATACCGTAAATTGATGGAAAAGACAAGAAAAAAGCCCACGCTAGGCGCGGGCTTGAAAAGCAATTACTAAATACTACCAGGCGGAAGGATACTGACTGCCTGCGGCTTCAATTCTGAAGCTTTCAGCAATCATTCCGTCTAACTCTTTTTGAGTTAGAACAACATATTCTTCTTCGCCTGGTTCTGGATAACCAGTCGTCCCGCACCTGTCAAAATCACAAGTGCAGGTAGTATATATGAGAAACAAACCGGTTCTTTTACACTGCAAGCGAGTGTAAAAGCCGTATTCGCCCCCATCTGTGTGTTTTTCCCCAGGCACAACATCAGTAAGTCTGATGTTGGTTTGCTGGTGGCGCAATCTTGCGCGCTCAGCAACAGGGATTTTTGATAAGGCTTTATTAGCTTCGTTAATATCAGTATATATTTTCATTTTATCCTCCTCATCACTGCCTTGTAAGTTTAAAGGGATTTTCCCCTACGGTGATTAAATATTTTTTTCAAAAAATACGTAAATGATAATATCGATCATTTGACCAACGATAACTCCTTAGCCAAAGGATCGATACAACCAGCGGAAGAAAAAATGATTTCCGACTAGTAATTGCTTTTGTAAATGTGCGGTAAGTTCTGTCTCAAACTTACACTATGCATTATAGCATAACCATTATAAAAAGTCAATAGTTAAAATATATTTTAGTTAGCAATCAACTCATACCGGACTGATCCGCTATAAGCTCCAGCCGGAATTGTTGGTTTAACTTTTAGACCATAATACACCGGTATGGTCTGCGCAAAAGACAGTGGCGCAGTGGTTTTGTAGATCTCATCAGCTAAACCAGACGGTTGCACTCTCGCCCACTTATAGCTAGTGTCATCAATATTGGTTTCAATAGTAGTTGCCATGCCGAATTTTGGATTATTCACCCGATAACCCCAGGTATTATCATCCATGCCTGCAGTTGGTGCAGTCGCTGTGGCACTAGTAGCGTTAATCGCCGAAGTGCCATGACGCAGAGCATTATCCGCTCCAGCCATTGATAACTTGAGTGTCATACCCGCCGAGAGATTGCCATTAACTAACACATTATGCGTTGCTGAACTAAACTTCCCGCTACTGAACGGCGTCACACCAATCGATAATGCACTGTTTGAGACCGACAGCGAGATAAAACCAGCCTTCGCCACAGCAACCGCGCTCGCCTCACCATACCCAACAGCGTTCCGAGCGCTTACCCGAAAAGCATAGCTTTGAGTGCCACCGGTACTTAAGCCACTAACGGTCGCTTGAGTGGCGGTACTAACGCCATCAGCGTATTCTTGCCAGGCGCTTGAACAATTCCCCGCCATATCTGATTGACAATATTCTATTTTGTAATCAGTAATCGCCGATCCACCATCATTCACCGGCGCCGTCCAAGTTAAACTAATCTGTCCCGCACCAGACGGAGATAATTGCAGATTGGTGACTTTTCCCGGAGCAAATTTAATCGGAAAACGACCATCAGCCGTCGTCACCCCAGCGAAATTAACCCAGCCAAAATCCGCGCTCCACGCATAGCCCGAAAAAGCACCGTTATTTGCTACCATCACATTAGCGTTATTACTACTGAAGTTGAGTGTTGCGCCAGTATTAAGAGCCGTAGCTTGACCTTGCAAGCGACCATTTGGTTGTACTTGCACCCCGGCGAAGTTCACCCATCCCATATCGCGATTCCAACCATAACCTGCCATTTGACCAGTGATGTTATCAATCGTCACGTTCGCGCGCATTGGTTGTTTGTTCAAATCAATCGTGCCACCAGTGTTTAAAACAGTTGCTGTCTGACCATTAAAATGTAACCAGCCCACGTCTGAACTCCAAGCGTAGCCGTGTAGATTACCGTTAGCATCAGCACGCACAATCTTCGATGGGTCAATATTGAAATTCACCCCGTTAGTATAGGTTGACGGCAAAGTCATACCGGTTAGCGACCCGTCATTTAGCATTGTCACACCCGATGAAAAATTAATCCAGCCAATATCACTGCTCCAAGCGTAGCCACTAATCTGTCGGGCGTTACGATTCACCGTCAGATTACTAAAACTCGGTGATGACGAGAGAATCAGTGAAGTATTCGAGTCAATCACGATGCCACGAGAGTCAGCACTGAGCGGAACGGGAGTGGCTGAGGCTGAGTGAGTATTAAGCATAGTCAGTAGAAGCAATACGCCTAGGCTGAGCAGACCTTTAGTAATTGTGGTGAAATATTTAGAAATTCCTTGCATATTTATATTCCGTATAGATTAAGGTTTGACGCAGAAGAGTGGCCTAGCATTGCCTCAATACTCCCTTTTTTATATTTTTGGTTATCCTTATAATTATACATAATCTTTTTGAAAAAAACCAGACCGTTTTGATATAGATATGAAGTCACCTTAGCCAAACACTCAGCGGAATTACGTTAATCATTGACCCGCCCTCGGCGGGCCTTTTTCTTGATTTTGACTTTTGGCACAGGCTAGTGTATAATTGCACCTTATGAAAAAGAATATCCACCCCCAAGATTATCGGCTCGTCGTATTTAGCGACGAAGCAGCGGGTTTTTCGTTTCTAACTCGAAGCACCGCTCCGACCACCGAAACGATTAAATGGGAAGATGGCAAGGAATATCCATTGGTAAAAATCCACATTTCGAGCGCTTCTCACCCATTCTTCACCGGTGAAGAAAAGATTATCGACACCGAAGGTCGTGTTGACCGCTTCAAGGCTAAATTCGAAGCTGCCCGCAAGCACAAAGAAGCTTTAGAGAAAAAATTAGCAGCCCAAAAAGCCCCAAAAGCTAAAAAAGCTGACAAAAACGACAAATAATCTAATATTAATCTGTAAAACCTCCCAGATGGGAGGTTTTTAGTTCTACACAATCAACCAGACACATAATAGCTGATTAATTATGTTTCAGCGAGATTAATAATCTAGGCTGGCAATAAGCGATTCTTCAGATGAGCGAATTGCCACCATCGAGTCGAAACATAATTAATCGCAGTAACCTACTATTGTCATAACCGCCAATCAATCGGTTGCTGACCGGTTTTGATTAAAAAATCATTGATTTTTGAAAATGGTTTTGAGCCGAGAAAGCCTCGATTAGCCGAAAAAGGCGACGGATGGGCGGTTTCAATTTTACAATGACGCGGATTGGTAATTTTGGCACCAACTTTTTGGGCGTGCGCGCCCCACAGCACAAACACCAGTGGTCGCTCCATTTCGTTCAAAAAATCTAGCACATGTTCAGTAAACTCCATCCAACCGAGCTGAGCGTGACTGGCCGGTTTGCCCTGCTCCACGCTCCACGAAGTGTTCATCAGAAGCACGCCCTCCTCCGCCCATGGTCGTAAATAACCAGTCGCTGGTGGTTCAATTCCCAAGTCATTTTTTAATTCTAAGAAAATATTACGGAGCGATGGCGGGATTTTAACACCCGGCTTGACCGAAAAACTCATACCATGTGCCTGCCCGGCGCCATGATACGGATCCTGCCCGATAATCACCACCTTGACCTGCTCAAGTGGACATGCCTCAAAACACGAAAAAATCTCCCGACGCTCCGGAAAAACTGCCCCGCAAGCCCGCGCCTCCTCAACTTTATGCCATAGTTGCTTAAAATAATCTTGCTGAGCTTCATGCTCAATCAGCTGTCGCCAAGTCGTAAATGTCATAAGTTTATCTTAGCACGAGTTCAAGTTTTTTGAAAAACTACTCTGTTTTTGGTATAATAACTAACAATATTATGGCAAAAATTGATTTAAATTTGAAAAAACTGCAGACTGAATATCGGGAGATTGAGGCGTTTTTAAGCACGCCCAGTGCCTACACGGCGCCGGATTTTTCTGCAAAAAACAAGCGACTAGCAGAGCTCGAAAAAATCATCTCGACCGCTGAGCAAATCGCTACTTTAGAAAAAAATATCACCGAAGCAAAAGAACTAGTTGAACTTGAATCAGGCGAGCTAGCAGAATTAGCCAAACTCGAAATCACCGACAGCGAGACGGCCTTAGCAGTCGCCGAACAAGAATTGATGTTTATGCTACTACCAAAAGACCCTAATGATGATAAAAATGCCATTATTGAGATTCGGGCTGGCGCTGGCGGAGACGAGGCCAGTTTGTTTGCTGCTGAATTGATGCGCATGTACTTGCGTTTTTGTGAAAACCACGGTCTTAAGACCGAATTACTCAGCGAAAGCTCCAACGACACCGGTGGATACAAGGAAGTGATTTTTAAAGTCGCTGGTGATGCGCCATATGGCACCTTGAAGTTTGAATCAGGTGTTCACCGTGTCCAACGTGTTCCCGCTACTGAGAGTCAGGGTCGAATTCATACCAGCACCGTCACCGTGGCGGTTCTGCCTGAAGCCGAAGAAACCGACATCGAAATCAATCCCAGTGACTTACGAATTGATGTTTATCGCTCAGGTGGTCATGGTGGCCAGAGCGTCAACACCACTGACAGTGCCGTACGCATCACCCACATTCCGACCGGTATCGTAGTCGCTAACCAAGACGAAAAATCACAAATTAAAAATAAGCTTAAGGCTATGAGCGTATTGCGTAGCCGATTATTGCAAGCCAAAATCGAAGCCGAACAATCACAGCTCGACGAAAAACGTCGCAAGCTCATTGGTTCTGGCGATCGTAGTGAAAAAATTCGAACTTATAATTTTCCTCAAGATCGCATCACCGATCACCGCATTAGCTATTCGCGCTCCAATATTCCGTCAGCTATGAATGGTGAGATTGACGACTTAATCGAACGACTCAAAGCCTACGAAAGCGAACTAAACCTTGCCGAAGCTAACAATTAGTGATTGGCTCACTCAAGCCACCACTCAATTAAAACGTTGTAATTTTATCAACAATGCTCGACTCGAAGCGGAACTGTTGATGAGCTTCGTCTTGCGATGTGATCGCCTGCAATTGCAGCTCCGTCTCAACGATAATCTCGATAATGATCAGATCTCCACGCTGAATCAAATTTTAGCTCAAAGACTCGATAACTATCCCCTTGCCTACATCACTAACTCAAAAGAGTTTTACGGTCGGTTATTTCAAGTTAGTCCGGCAGTCTTAATTCCCCGTCCTGAATCAGAGGTAATGATTGAACAAGCTTTACAAATTGTAAATAATAATTTTATTGTTCAATCAAATAGCGCTGTTAAAATACTTGATGTTGGTTGTGGCAGTGGCGCTCTGGGACTGACACTCGCGAGCGAACTCGCTCAACGCGGAATTAATTATCAGCTAACACTGGCAGATATTTCCGAATCAGCCCTAGATATCGCCCACCACAACGCTCAAGCGCTCCATATTACAGCCGACTTTATTATCAGTGATTTATTAAAAGATATTCCGCAAGCATCATTTGATTTTATCTTAGCTAACCTACCATATGTTGATCGCCAATGGTCGTTTATCAAAAACGTCGATTTTGAACCAGACTTAGCTCTCTATGCTGACAATGAGGGGATTGCTCTGATTTTTAGACTCATTGATCAGCTTATTACCATGAACAATAATTCTACTCACGGTTGGCTTCTGCTTGAGTCTGACCCTATTCAACAATCAGCTATCAGTGAATACCTCCTATGGCATAATTTTACCAATATTAAACAAGTCGACTACATTACTGTGGTCGACTTGAATAGGCAATTTTTAGCTCAATATTATTTTAATTCTGAGCAGCCTGCAATTTAACCTTAGAGGTAATAGTTTCAGTACCACGCTTAATCACCAGTTCTACTTCATCACCAACTGCATATTCTGATAATAAGGTGCTCAAACCGCTGGTTTTACCAACTTCCAAACCATTAACTTTCATGATTATGTCGCCTTCTTTAAGGCCAGCTTTTTCAGCTGATGAACCTTGAATAACACTGCCGGTCACTAATGCGCCCTGTTTTTCGGTCAGATTTTTATCTTTAGCGATGGCTGGATTAACGGCGATATAGCGCACACCAAGCATTGCTCGTTGAATTTGATCATCATTGCGACCAAGTTGTTTGATCACGCCTTTAGCAGCACTGATCGGAATCGCAAAGCCTAATCCATTCGCGCCCTGCGTGACGGCTGTGTTGATCCCAATCAGCTGACCGCCAGCATTCACAAGCGGACCGCCTGAATTACCTGGATTGATCGCTGCATCAGTCTGAAGCATATCCGTTAAGTTTTCGACGCTACGGTCACTACCTTGAGCTGTAATGCTTCGATTTGTACCTGAGATAATACCTCGCGTCACCGTATTTTGATATTGACCCAAGGAATTACCAATTGCAATCACTGATTGACCGACTTTGACGGTTTTTGAGTCACCAATTTCAATTGCTTTAAAATTCTTCGGATTTGCGACTTTTAAAAACGCCAAATCATTGAACGGATCCTGAAAAACTACTTTGACATCATCATAAGTTTCGCCGTCACTAGTCACCACTCGTAGTTGAGTTGAATTTTTGACCACGTGTTTGTTGGTTAAAATGTAACCTGTATCTGACAAAATCACACCAGTTCCGGCTCCGCTCTGCTCAGTATCCATCGTATAACGATTGACCGAGGCGGTGACAATCGACACCACACTCGGGGCGACTTTTTCGACTACCGAACTAATTGAGTTCTCGCTGAAATTCTGATTGTTTTTATCAACAGCTGATTGCTGAATCATGGTTGGTTTTTTCTCAGTCGACTGAGGATTATTCATACGCACCCAAACAGCCGGCACCAACAATAGCGCCAACAGTCCTAACAACGCCAGATTAACCACTGTCGAAATTTTTAAAATTTTAACCTTCGTAGGGTTTACATGCGCTTGTTGATCAATCACATGAGTTTCCACTTTGATTGGTTCGTTTGTATCTTTTGCTTCTTTTTCCATCTTTCTCCTTTACTCTTTATTAAAATCAGATTGTAGTCACCGGTTTAGAGAAAAATACAATCATCACAATAATTAAAATCACCACAAATATGCTCGAAGCGACCATATCTAACCGCGCTTGTCGCCGTTCAATACCCGGTTCTTGATTCATAAAATACAGCACTTTATGCGCCAAAAGTGTTAACACGGTTGAAACAATCGCAAACTGGGAGATTTTCACACCAGCCAAAAAAGTATATCCTACTGTCCAGTGCCAATAAATCCACGCCAATTCCATCATAATCAGCCCCCAAATTCCACTCATTAGCCGAGTATATTGACTTTCAAAATCAGAATTGCGCAGATAATGCCCCATCACATTGTATGCAATAAACATTTCTGCTAGTAAAAATAGTCCAACATGCCAATTATAAGCAAACAGTGATAAAGTCTGATTCGCCACGAACATCGCAATCAGACATTGTGCCATCACTTTTACTTCAGTCGTGCCTGGTTTGATAAACAACAACCAAATTAGATATAGGCCCGCCAGTCCCAGCTGATAGTAAAAATGTTCATAGCCAAGATAGCTAATTAAGAATACGTAACTTACTCCGACCAGTGCATCAGTAAAATTCGAAGCGAGATTCGCCCACCAGAAACGAATTTTCACAGCAAAAATCCGCCATTTGCTAATTGCGATAATCACCAGCCCCAACCACGGTGAATCAAACAAATCTACCGCCCCGACCACCATCAAAGCCAGCACGATATTTAACATAATATATACCGCCCCACTGATGAAATTAGTGGTTTTTGGCCTTGGTCGTAATCGTCGCTTAGGCGACTTCTCAGACTCTGATTGAGTTTGTATTTTAGCTAGTTTATTCTTCTTCATTGTTTATCACACGCTTTTGTATTGTAATCGCTGGTTGCACACCTTCCGGTTACATAATTTATTATAATTTTATGAGAAAATTACACTTCTCCTTCCCTGTTATAGCGTTTATTATACCATACTTAAACAATTATGGTTATTTAATAACTGTTTCCGGACCAATAACAATCACAAAATCAGCTGATTCGTTGCTGTATTTAGATTGTTGCGCTACATCAGTAGTGAGACTGAAAGTTTTTTGGAGATATTCATATGACTTTGGCTTTTCGATGCCCACTTTTTGAAAAACTAAACCGCCACCTTTTAGCTCACCACTTGCATTACCAACTCGGACAATTTCAAAACCTTGTTCCGACAGTTGATCAGCTAATTTTTGGGCTAAACCAGATTTGCCACTGCCATTAAGGACTGTAACCGTTGGCTTTTCTTTCATAAAAGGTTGTTGACTAATATGTTGTTTAATAAATTTATGAATAGCACCATATTGCTCAACGCCAGCTTGTGGCATAATCACCGACTGGCCATTAATATTGCCACTGCGCACTACCTCGATTAGACTAACTGACTCAATAGCGTTCGATTCAAACTGATTGGCAATTTCTTTCATCGTCATCATCATCGAGCGAATTTCTTTAGCATTGAGATTAGTTCGGAGATAATCACCCAGAGTCTCTAAAATACCCGTCATTTTTTCCACATTACTCGTCACGCCATTGTCAGTCATTTTTTTAGCCAGAGCAATTAACACTTTACGCTGATTATTTTCTCGATCAAAGTTCGAGTTCGGCAGACCATACCCACCCTGAGCATTACGCGCCCGCATCAAGGCTAACGCTCGCTGTCCATCCATCAGCCCAGTTGGACCGTTTTTGTATTTGACAAGCGTACATTTATAATTACATTGCCAGTCAAAGTTCGGATCATAAATACCACGCGGATCCGGACTTTCGATCATCACTTCGACACCGCCAACGGCGTCGACTAATTTCACCACGGCTTGGAACTGAATATGAGCATAGTATTGAATATCCAGGCCAATAACTTGTGAAATCTTACGCACTAGCGCCTCAGCACCAGCCTTTTGATCCTTGCCATTGTCAGAACCGCACTGATAAACAGTATTGATTTTGGCATAATTACCAACGAAACAAGTTTTTTCATGCTTAATCCATAAATCACGTGGAATGCTAATCATCGACGCTTGCTTAGTGTTATTATCATAGCTCACCACCATCAATGAGTCGGTTAATAGCGGTCCACCGTGTTGACTATTGAGGTCATTGCTTTCTGTACCAAACAACAAGAAAGTAGTCCGGCCGTTTTGATCTTGTTTTAACGGTTCTTTTTTCAGAATGTCGATAATATTACCACCACCGATGACATTTGCCGCTTTCATCAAACGAGAAACATAGCGATAACCGAAAAACCCAATCACTATCAGAATCGTTAAAATAACGAGTTTAATGATTAACCGTTTTTTAGATTTTTTAGGCTTAGCGGGTTTTGATTTTTTACCATCAGGCGTATCAAAAAAATCATCGAGTTGCTTCTCGGGCGGGCGTTTAGTCGGCAAGAACGATTTGCGTTTTGGCGCCGATACCGTCGAATTGGTTTTTGCACTGCCCACCAAACTTGAGCGCTCAGACATTACAGAGTGCTTTTGGCGACTAACTTCACGATTAGCAAATTGCGCTACCGCCCGCTGAATTGGTCGCGGAGCGATAGGCTTCGAAGCACTTAACGCTGTCTTTTTGCCAGCCACTAGCGGTTTGTAATAACTAACGCCATTAGTCGACTTTTTAGAAGCAAGCGACTGCGATTGTCGCGTTTTAAAACCATCAATAGAACCAAATTTCTTATTCATAACCAGTATTTATCATACCGATAATGACCTAAATATTCAACCTTTAAAATTATTATTTATTCTAGTATAATAGTTATGTTATGACCCAAATCAGTATCAATCGCAAAAATCGAGCTCGAGACATTGCTAATATTATTTTCTTTGTTGCCTCTGTTATTTGTGGTACTTTATTGATCAATGCTTTTGTCTTCCGTAGCTACAGCATCGTTGGCCGCAGTATGGAAAATACTCTATTTCAGAACGATCGAGTAATCGTTAATCGCCTACCAGTGACTTGGGCTCAGATTAAAAACACACCTTATATCCCGAAGCGTGGCGAAATTATTGTTTTTGAAAATCCTCAACATGCTTCACGCCAGCAGGATCGCTATCTGATTAAGCGTGTGGTTGGCTTACCCGGCGATCGCGTAACCATTAAAAATAACAAAATTACCGTTGTTAACAAAGAACACCCTGATGGTTTTGACCCCAATAAAGACCTTAAAGACCCGATGAGTACCGAGATCTCTGGAGAAGTTGATAACGTAGAAGTTCAAGATAGTCATTTGTTTGTTATTGGTGACCACCGCGAAGGTAGCCATTCCTACGACTCACGCAATGGCCTCGGTCAAGTGCCTTTTCATACCGTCGTCGGTCCAGTCAGCATGCGCCTCTTCCCACTCACCAACTTCCGATGGTTTTAGTTTATTCTTAAAAACTCCAGTCTAGATTTGACTGGAGTTTTATTTTTTCGCTGATTGATTCTATTGTTGAGCCAACATCTGACTCAAGCGATCAAACTCAACTTGATTTTTGAACTTAATTTCAATTGTGCCTGAACCATTAGCTTTGGCTTTGACTTGAACTTTTGCATCGAGACGCTGAGACATAGCCTGTGACATTTCATCGGTATACAAAACTTTAGTGATTTTCTTGTCTTTAAGAGCTTCAACTTGAGCTTGTTTATCAGTTTGAGCCTTATAATTAGCCGTTACCCGCTCCACTCGACGAGCTGACCAGTTTTGCTTGATAATTTGTGGCAACAACTGTAGCACTACCGCATGATCCATACCAATTAGTGGCTTGGCTTGACCTTCAGTTAGTTCACCATGACTTAAAGCCTCGATCGCCTCCGCCGGTAAAGTCAACAGACGCATCGTATTACTGATCGCCCCAACCGTTTTACCACTGACACGCTCACTAATTTGCTTTAGTGTCATATTAAATTGTTCGCGCAACTTCAAATAAGCCGTTGCCACTTCAATCACGTTCAAGTCTTCACGCTGAACGTTCTCGATTAATGATAATTCCAGACGATTTTGAGCGCTTAGAGTACGAATCAAGGCTGGAATCTTTTTGAGACCAGCAATTTTACTTGCTCGATAGCGCCTTTCGCCAGCGACAATACGGTATTTATCACCTTTTTTAATAACAACGATTGGTTGCAACACGCCATGTGATTTAATCGATTGAGCTAAGGCCTGCATCGCTTCTTCTTCAAACGCTTTACGTGGTTGTTCAGTATCAGCCTCGATTTTATCGAGCGCAATTTCTCGCAAATTACTGAGTTTAGCGTCCTGCTCACTCGTTGGATCAAACGCCTCATCAAACAGCTCAGTTGGTAATAGCGATTCAAACCCCCGCCCCAGAGCTGATTTAGTTGATTTTTTGGGCGATTTAGCATTATTTAACACGATTTAGTACCTCCTTTGCGAGAGCTTTGTAACTTTTTGCACCTTTTGAAAAACGATCATACACCCCGATTGGCACGCCATGGCTTGGCGCCTCAGCTAAGCGAATATTACGCGGAATGACTGTTTTAAACACTTTGGAATTGAAATATTTCTTAATCTCAGTAATCACCTGCGCTGATAATACAGTACGAGAATCAACCATTGTCGGCAATACACCGAGGATTTCAAGGTTGGGATTCATACCACTTTTGATAATTTTCATAGTTTCCAGTAGCTGACCGAGACCCTCAAGTGCATAAAACTCAGTCTGGACCGGCATAATCATATAATCAGCGGCAATCAGACCATTCACCGTCAACAGACTCAAGCTAGGTGGACAATCGATAATAATAAAATCATATTGGTTGCGAATTTCGTTAATAGCGGTTTTTAAGCGACGGAATTTGTTGTTAGTTTTAGCTAAATCAACCTCAGTATTAGCAAGTGTCGAGAGGGTTGGAGCAACAGACAAACCTTCATAATCAGTCTGTTGAATCACCGTGCTAATCGGCGTATCACCAATAATCACATCACTCATCGATGCGCCCAATTCTTGTTTATTCACTCCTAAACCGCTCGAGGCGTTACCCTGCGGATCGAAGTCAATCAATAATACTTCTCGCTTTAATTTTGATAAATAATAAGCCAAGTTAATCGAGGTCGTCGTCTTGCCGACACCACCTTTCTGATTCGTAATCGCAATTACTACCGCTTCCCGTTCCATAGCTAATATTTTACCACAAAGCAGAAGCTTTTTAAACTTTTTACTAATAAAAACCGCTCAGCGCGTTGATACTTTGCCGAGCGATTTTTATCATTTATTTGATTGATTTAATGGTGATTTGTGAGTATTTTTGGCGATGTCCGATTTCTTTGTGGACGCGTTTTTTAGCTTTATAGCGAATAACACGCAATTTGTCGCCTTTTTGCATTTCTGGATCAACCACAGCCTTTACTTTCACACCTTTTACGACTGGCTGACCTACAGCGGTCTTATCACCATCAATCGTAAGAAGCGCATCAAGTTCGAGCTCTTTGGTACCTTCAGGGAGGAGATCCACCCAGAGGGTCTCACCTTCAGCGACGATATATTGTTTGCCACTGACCTTGATAACTGCTTTCTTCATTATTATTTCCTTTATTAAAAATATCAGGCTATATTATATCAAACTTTTACGATGTTGACAAGAGCTCGACTAGCCGTTATAACCCTCAACCACTACGCGGTTTGCGTGTACCCAGCCTTCGACGGTGCCACCATCAAGATAAACACCCTCAGCCGGAACGACTTTCAGTGCCTGACCGCTGCTGACATAATCATTCAAAGGCACTGTAATGTAATATTCACCCTGAATATCATCACGCTCAGCATAGGCTTTAATCATCGCCACAGCCTGCACACTCAAGACGTATTTACTAATATTAATTAAATTACTTGGCGCATCTTCTGGTTCAGGTTTTTCAACAATTTGTTTAAAATTGTGCTCAGCATCCAACTCAATCACGCCATAACGCGACACTTCATCAGGCGCCACTTGCGCACCCAACAGCGCACTACCCTCACCCGCTTGTTCCACTAGGCGCGCCACATCACTTGAACCATCACGATTATAAATAAAATCGTCGCCCATTAGCACCAAAACTGACTCATCACCAATTTCTTGAGCGACCAGATAGACTGGAATCGCCGTGCCATATTTACCATTTGGATCTTGTTCAATAAAGTGAAAATTGATACCAGCCGGCGGTGTTACCAACTCCAAATATTTTTCTTTACCGTTAGCCTTGAGATATTCTTCGAGCTTGGGATTATTTGAATAAAAACTTTTGACTTGAGTTGAGCCTTCCGACACTACAAAATAAATATCAGTAATGCCAGCCTTGATGCAGTCTTCCACTACATAATCAATAATCGGTCGATTACCGACAGGTAACATACATTTTTCAATTGTTTTGGTAATTGGCAGACGCCGTGTTCCCCAACCAGCCACAGGGATAATTGCTTTTGTAATCTTATTCATACGGTTATTGTATCATATTCGAATTCAAGACGACTAGTCAGGCCCCTCGACCTTCATTTTAAATCCCACCGCCTAAGGGGTGGGATTTAAGTTATTAGCTATAAGTGGCTATTTCTTCTTGATATCATCTTGTGGCGCAACGAGCGGTGTCGTTTTGTCATCGATTTTCATTTCAATCGTACCGTTGCTGATAACTCGCTTTTTAATTTCCTGCTGAGATTTATACCAGTAGATAATTGAGGCGGTAATTAACAGCAGACCAATCATGCTAATCGCAATTTCAGCTGGACCAGTGCTTGGCAACTCACCTGGGCGATTTGGAGTTGGTTGATTTGGCGTTGGTTTTTCTGGCGTGCAACCAGTTTTGACTACTACCACATCAGCCATATCTTCGAGGTTACCATTCGGTGTATATACCACTGCTCGGTTACGGAAGATATTTTTACCACAGATGGTTAGTTGATCGTTGGTTGGAGTTTGGAAGGTGTAAAACAAACCAGCGTTTGATTTTGGCATGTAATTACCGAAGTTCAGACCCGTACCGTTAAATAAATTATCGGAGTTGGTCAAGGCTAAACCATTTGGATTAGATGCGTTGTAGATTTTTAAAGTTCCAGCTTGGTAGGTCATACCTTTTGCCATGAAGTCTTTAGCAATCACATTGGCTTGGGCGGTATCACCCTTGTTTTCGTAATACAGTTTGTATTCAACTTTATCACCAGGATTGACGGTGATGTTTTTTGACCAAGTTGTATCGCCAACTTTACGCACTCGTTTGGCAATAGTAAAGTTCGGGCTTTTAGCAACTTTCGCTTTAACTTTGAACAGCAAGTGACCAGCATATTGCGCACAACCTTGCAACCGACCATTGATACTGTCGTAACCGATTTGGGCACCTCCAGTCGTGACTACCGAATCATTGATTGCCACGCCATTGGTAAAGTGGTTGTTATAGTAGCGTGCTGAACCAGCTACGTAAGAAATGTTGAACAATTTGTCACTTTGGAAAACTGCATCATCCCAAACACGTTGTGGTTTTGCGTTATTGGCACTAATCGCGCCATCAATTTGCACTCGTTTCGCTGCTCCGCCTGGAATATTAGCAAAGACTCGCGTATTTTCGGCAAATAGATTCAAGTTAGCGGCGGCATTATTGTGAACGTAGATACGTACATAGTATTCTTGGTCACTAACGACATTGATTAGGTTAGTCCAAGTATCTTTGGCGCCGTCTGAGACTGGCTTAATTGTCACGAAATTACGCTCATCACCATAATATTTGTTATTAGTAATTGAGTTAAAGGTGACATAGTCAGCTGGTTTTTCGCCGGTAAAGGTTGGGCGTTCCGGACCGTAGGCCAGTACCGACCCACCCAGGGCGGTGGCCACAGTCAGCGCCAAGACGCTAACTGTGAAGCCAAGTTTTGTAATGTTTGTGTTTTGTTTCATGTTATCCTTTCTCTGTTTGTTTTTGTGTTACCTATCGTTAAGGCATTTCGACCTTACCTTGGTTGGCATCTACTTCGACTTTATAGTTACCGTCGGCATCTTTGGAGATTTTCATGTCATCTTCAGAGAAACCTTGGTCTCGCAATTCATCCATTTTGTCAAAGATCGTTTTGTCGGTTACCTTATCTTCCGGTTTAACTAACTCAATGGTTCGATTCACACCCTCTTGTGCTTCGCCAGCTTGTTTTTGAACATCTTCGTAGTTTTGATTGACAGCTGTGTTGGCACTGGAGTTTTCACTTGTGATGATATTATCCGTTCCCTTATTCAGTTGTTCATTCGTTTTGTTAATTTGCGCTTGCTCGTTCTGAAGATTTTGCTTAGCTTGGGCTTCAGTGGCTTGGTCAACGGCTTTTTGGCCAGCTCGTTGTTCAGCGATTTGCTCGTCGACAGTTTCTTTTGTACTTCGAACCTCGTCTTTGAGTTCACCAGCTCCTTGGAGGTTTTTACCACTTGCTTTACCATCACTGTTTACGGCGTCGTTTGCATCTGGTAACTTATCAAAATCTTTTGCTTCAAGCTCTGGAGGAGTTTGCGGTGGCTTATTCGGTGTATTTGGTGGGGTTGGTGTTCCTGGGGGAGTTGGCTTACCTGGCGTAGGATCTGGAGTGTCGCCCTTCTTTGGCGTTGGATCTGGGGTATCTTCCGTCTTCTTCTCTGGTTTTGGGTCTCTTGATATTGATGACCCTTCAGGCTCGTCATCGCCTGGAATCGGAATCAATGTAGTATCAATATCAATTTTATAAATTAAGACGTTGGCACAATGTTCCATAATGACCAAACGGACGCCAGTAGGCATTTTAAAGACTATTGCATCACCCTCACTACTGGTTTGACCCATACCCATTTCATAACGCATGTTGTCACGGTTCATATATTTATAAACGTTCATTTGACCAGCTTCGACATGCATAGTTTCAAGAGACGCACCTTCAAGCGCCTCGACAAAGCGATCATAGTTTGCACCCATCAACTGAGGATTACTCTTCATTTGTTCAACCGCTTGATTGATTTCATCGTTAGAGACTGCGTCAACCATGTTGCCATTTATATCCATAAATTGTAATTTAAAGTTTGGCAAATCGCCTTTTTCTAAACTAGCAATCAATTCCGGAGAAACATAGCCGGCTTTTTTAACAAACTCCGCTTTTTCCTCTAATGTTTCGCCCTGAATTGGTGCAAAAATACCATAGTTGCCAGTTCGTCGCTCATTAATTTGTTTTTCGAGCTCAGCGCTGAATTCAATCGAGTCACCTGGCTTGTGATTGCGATATTCAGCACTAACCAAGAATTCATCATAACTATTGATCTTCTCGGCTTTCTCAACTTTCTCTGCTTCTGACTTTTTATCGTTATTTCCAAGCGCGTCGGCTTGATATTCGACTTTTGTCTGGTTGTTTAATGGCACATTTTCTGTTTGCTTGTTGGCTTTAACAAATGAACCGATACCAACCGTCAGCAAAGTCGCAGCGATTAAACCAGCAATTTTTTTCACAAATGGTGATTTTCTGATGTGCTCCAATAAGCTGGCTCTTTCAGCTGGTGAAGTATTAGCATTAACTGCGCGCTTCAGATCATCGTCCAATTCATCTTCAGATAGGTTATTCGGATTCTCCATTCCGTTCATGGATTCCTCAAGTTGGCGTGTTGCAGCCTCTTTTTGGGCTTCATAATCGGCGTCAGCGATCAGCTCTTCGTCTTCCACTTGCTCAGCGTCGATGTCAGCGTCTAACACTTCTTCTTGCACTTCTGGCTGAGCTTCGGCCTGTGGTGTAGTTTCACTAGCACCGTTTGGAGCTGCAGTAACCTCAGACGTGTCAGTCGCATCAATAATTTCATTAATAATCCGATCAGTAAACACTTGACTATCTTTTTGACTCATGTCGAACAGTTGATTATTCAGGTAGTCTTCTTTTTTACGCAAGTTCTTTTTCATAGCTTGGTATTGAGGATTGGCATTAATAAAATCATCTAAACTAGCTGTTAAGCCATGTTTAACAGCCTCTTGGTATTTAGCATGTAGGCCGTTGACATATTGTTCTTGAGAAGCGCGCAATTGACTAATCCGTTTCGCATGATTCATTAAATGTACCACACGATCATCAGCTAGGTACTCTAGGTGTTTCTGTTCAGCCAATTGTTCCTCTTCTAGACGTTTTTGTTCAGCTAATCGTTGTTCTTCCGCTTCACGTTCTTGTTGCACTTGATAATCAGCCGCCGCTTGCTCTTGATCCAACATGTCCAAAGCTCGTGGCGCTTGACGCTCAGACATCTTACGCAAGTACTCTTCATAAGCCATACCTTCTTCTAGGCGCTGTCTAGCTTCATCTGAAAAATCAGTCACACCAGCTGTTTTGCCATAAATAGCTTCCTCAAATTTTTCATTTTGTTGTTTGATTTTGTTTGCCTCGAAGTTATCGAATCGTTCGCGAGCGGTTGGCATTCTTTCCATAAGACTTCCTTTTTTTGTTAATTTTTATTTTTGATTAATGCTTTGGTTTATATTATGTCAAAAGAAACAGCGCTTGTCTAGCCATAAAACGTTTTTGTTCTTCACTCAATGAATATTCTAATTTTTCCTGAGAGGTCTCAGTATCGACATCTTCAATGGTGTTGCGTGGGATGTTAAATTGATCCACTGACATGTTTTAAATCCTATTTTTGTTTGTTTTTATTGTAGTTATACTTTCAGTGTAGCATAATCCTTATGTTTTGTCAAGATGTTTTATTGTCCGAATCAAAAAACACCGATTTTTCAGTGCTTTTTTTCATTAGCGATCATAGTAGCTAACTTGATCAATCAGCGGCAACGGACGACCTCGCCACATCTGTTGCATTTGGCCCGCATCAGAAATCGCCATCAATGTTGGATATTCAACGATACCGTAAGCCCGGCAAAAGCTCTCACCGTCACGCGATTCAGGATCGATTTCTTCGATAACCTTACCAGTAAACCGCTGATAATCTCGTAAATAATCACGAACTTCCCGAGCGTGATCAGAAGCTTGTTTATATACCACCACTACACGCATAGTTAAATCCTAGCGACGATCTTTACGCCCACGCAAGAATGGTGGAGTATCTAGTTCATCTTCTGACAAATCCCACACGCTACCTTCGTTGGTCTTGTCCTGAAACTCTTGGTGAGCTTCCTGCTCTGGTGGTTGATTCCCTAATTCTAAATCAATTGATTTTGCCATATCTTCATCAAACTCTGGTGTTTCGTCAACTGGTTTTTCTACTTCTGGCTCAGGCACTTTATCTTCTTCTGGGTTCGAATAAACCGAATCAAAACCTGTCGCCACCACAGTGACTGTAATTTCGTCTTCTAGTTCTGGTTTGAGAGTTGCACCGAAGATAATATTAGCATCTGGTGAAACCGCCGCGGTAATCAATTCAGCCGCATCCTGTACTTCGCTCATGCTCATGTCATAGCCACCGGTGATATTAAACAGTACTCCGCGCGCACCATCAATCGATACCTCGATAAGTGGTGACTCGATAGCTTGCTTCGCAGCCTCAACGGCACGGTTTTCACCGCTCGCCCGACCGATACCCATTAAAGCTGAACCAGCATTACTCATAATCGCCTTAACGTCAGCAAAGTCCAAGTTGATCAAACCATGTTCCGTAATTAAATCTGAAATCCCCTGCACGCCTTGACGCAAGACATCATCAGCGATTTTAAAGGTTTCAAGTAGCGGTGTCCGACGATCAATCGTTTGTAGTAAACGATCATTCGGAATAGTGATCAAGGTGTCAACTTGGCGACGCAATTGATCAATTGCCCAGTCAGCATTGGTTTTGCGCTTAATACCCTCAAACGAGAATGGTCGAGTCGTCACACCAACCACTAGGATACCAAGTTCACGCGCTACTTCAGCCACCACGTGACCAGCACCCGAACCAGTGCCACCACCAGCACCAAAGGTCACAAAAATCATGTCAGCGCCTCTTAAGGCTTCTTTGATGTCTTCACGCGATTCCTCGGCTGCCAATTGACCTTTCGTTGGGTCAGCACCAGCACCAAGACCATGGGTCGCTTCACGACCAAGGTAGATTTTAATATCAGCCAGTGAATTATGAAGTGCCTGTGCATCAGTATTCATGGCGATGAACTCGACGCCATTTAACTGAGCTTCTTTCATGCGATTAACTGCTGAACCGCCGGCACCACCAATTCCTACCACTTTAATATTGGCAAAAGTTTCAATTTCTGTCGGTTTAATTTCTGGCATTATGTCTCCCCTTTATCTCGTTATCTTTTATTTTTTAAACAATTTCTTCAAACCGCTGAACAATCCACCGCTATGTTTTGACTCAGTCGCTCGTCCTGCGCGGTACGCTTCTAGGTCATATAGCATTAAACCAACCGCCGTCATATATGCCGAGTCATTAATTTTATCACTCAAACCGCGGAATTGATGTTGGCAATTAGCGATGTGCGTCACTAAACCAAGAGCATTTTTCGAATAATTATCAATTCCTGCTAATTTAGCTCCACCGCCAGTTAACACTACTCCACTTGGGAGTTTACCAGCATAACCCGATTCGTGCAATTTAGCGTCGATCATCTCAAAAATTTCTTTGAGACGCATGTTGACGATTTCATCAATATCTGCCTGATCAAACTCATAAATTTGTTTACCGTGTTTGACCGAAACTTTTTTGGTTTTACCGCTAAAGACGGCACTAGCACGAGTTAATTTCACTACTTCTGCAAGCTCTGGATCAATTTGCAGCCCCAATGCTAAGTCATTCGTGACATTATTAGCACCCACTGGTAGTACTGCTAAATATTGCAAATCACCACCTTCGTAAATGGCAATTCCAGTTGTAGCCGCCCCCATTTCAAGGAGCATAACGCCATTTTCCCGTTGTTTTTCAGTTAAAACAGCACGCGCTGCCGCTTCAGCCGATACTACTACTTGCGATGGCTCCACCTCAGCTAAACTCGCTACTTTGTGCAAACCATCAAGATGAGGCGCCAACGTTGAAATTACATTTGCTTTAATCTCCAAGCGCGATCCAGTCATACCAAGCGGATCTTTAATGCCAGATTGACCATCTAGAATATAATCATGTGGAATTACTTTTAGAATAACCCGATTGTCAGGAATTTTACCAATGGTTGCTAATTCTTCGAGACGATGTAAATCATCAGCGCTGATTTCCTGACCCGCCACCGCAATCATACCATCGGTTTTCGTCGAAATAATGCTCGATCCATCGATATTCATGGTTGCCGTGTCAATTTCATAGCCGGTTGCTTTTTCAACTTGACCTAGAGCCTCATCAATTGATTTTGATAAGCTCGTCATATCAGAAACTACACCTTTGCGCATTCCACTGGTCGGTGATTCACTGACGCCAACAATTGAAATTTGACCATCATTAACTACGCCAGCCACTACTTTAATATTGCCAGTGCCGACATCGAGTCCAACAATAACTTGAGAGTTACTTTCCATAGCTTTCATTATAGTCTAAAACAACGCTTATGACAAGTTTTTCGGCGGTAATTATTTTAGTTTAGTTAAAATTTCGCAACCGTTCGCAGTAACTAGTACAGTATGCTCAAAATGTGCCGACAATGAACCATCCCGCATAGCGATTGTCCAACCATCAGAGGCAGTGGTAATTGCCCCCTTGCCCAAACTCGCCATCGGCTCAATCGCAATCGTATCACCGACTGATAACACCGGTCCAGTGCCTTTATGACCAAAATTCGGTACTTCTGGATCCATATGCATTTTTTGGCCAACACCATGACCAACTAGCTCAAGAACGATACCAAGCTTCGCTTTTTTCAGTACTTTTTCGATTGCCGACGAAATATCACCAATATGCGCTCCGGCTTTAACTTGAGCGATACCAGCATAGAGTGATTTTTCAACATTATTGAGCAGATGTTTTTTCGAGCCAGACGGTTCTTCGCCGACCACCATGGTAAATGCCGAGTCAACTTTCATATCGTGATAAGTAATCACTAGATCAAACTTTGCTACATCACCCCGCTCCAGCGGTATATCATTTGGTATCCCATGCACAATATTTTCATTCACCGAAATACAGATGCTCGCTGGAAAATCCACACCTTCAGCTGGATCTTTATAGGTCACTTCGGCACCTCGCTTGAGGATTTCTTGCTCCAACCAATCATCGATTTGACATCCAGTCATACCCGGCTGAACATAGTTCTTCAAATCAACCAATAACTGCGCTAAAATCTGCCCGCCTTGGCGCATGGCTTCGATTTGTTCGGGAGTTTTAGTTGGTTGCAAGGACATTTTGTACCTCCTGTAAAACTCGCTGATGAACTTCCTCAATTGAGCCTGAACCATCAACTTTAACAATTTTAATCTGGTGTTGCTTAAACAAATCTAACACCTTAGCCGTTTCCTGGTTAAAAATTTCTAATCGTCGATGAATTGCTTCAGCCGTGTCATCATGTCGGCCTCGTTCCGCCAAGCGTTGACGAATCACCTCTTCTGACACATCCAGCCAGACACATAATTCAATTGGACGTTGCTCATCAATCAGCCACTGCGCTTGTTCGATTTGACGTGGATAACCATCCAGAATTAAACGGTTATTCACCTCATCGAGTGTTTGACGCACCAAACGATTAGTAATGCGATAATCAGCCAACTCACCTTTCGCTAAATCAGCTTTGACTTGTGGGTCATCGCTCGCACGTAGCGCCGCTCCAGCGCTGATATGCGGCCAATTAATGGCCGTTGACAACTTATCCGACTGGACACTTTTACCAGACCCAGCCATTCCAAAAAATATGATCATTTTACCTCCAATGTGTGATGTGTTTTTAATTAATTTGCATTAGCTATTGATTGAGCAAGCGAGCTACGACTCGAGCTACTACTGCTCCATCGGCCGCTGAACCGACACGTTTTTTGACCTGACCGATGAGCATGCCCTGGTTTTTAGCATCTAAAGTCAACTTACTCTCGTCAATAATCTGTCTCAACAGCGCCTCAATTTCAGCTTCACTGAGTTGTTGTGGCAGGTATTTTTCCAAAATAGCCATTTCATCCAGCTCCTTTTGCGCCAACTCATCGCGACCAGCTTGAGTGTAAATCTCGGCTGATTCTTTGCGCTTTTTGACTTCTTTTTGGACAACAGCTTCAACTTCAGTATCAGTTAGACCTTCCTCACGCTTACCGAGGGCGATTTCTTGATTAAGAATAACTGCTTTTAAGCCTTTAAGTGTATCGCTAATAAAACGATTGCCACCTAAAAAGGCGGCTTTCAAATCGTTCGAGATAGTCTCTTTCAGGGACACTAGCGTAGCCCCATTTTAATTTTTGCTAATTTCTCACTGCGGCGTTGCTTTGATACGATAGCATTTTTGCGGCGTTCAGTTTTTGAAATTGGTTTCTCAAAACGCAAGCTAGCTTTTTTCGCTGAAAGCACACCACTTTGAACAACCTTGCGGTTGAAGCGACGGATAATATTCTCGTTCGCCTCTTTGTCATCTTTTCGTGTAACTTTTACCATATCGGTATTTTATCAGATATTAGCGACAAAATCAACTAGCTAAATCTTGCTAATCCGCAAGAGCCGTCCTTGCAGAGTTTCCCGACCGTTCCAATAATTCATTGATAATGTAAAAATTACTTTCACACGATCCTCAAGTCGTATTTTCCATTCCTTGTTGTAATTAAAACAGATCATTTCGAGCTCATGCCCGTCACGATCGCGCAAACGAATTTTCAAATGCTGATTATCACTGCCCAGGAACAAAACTTGCACAGTGGTTAAATTCACAACTTCAAAAATCGGCTCGGGATTACCCACACCAAACGGCTCTAACTGATGCATTTGATGATAAAAATCTTTATTCAGAAGTACAAAGGAATCTAACTTAATCTCTGGTTTTGGCTCCAAAAACTGCTGTTGATTCTTTAAATTAAGCGACCGATAAAAATCATTAATGCGCGTTCTGACTGCTTCTAAATGCTCCGGTTTAAAGCTTAAACCTCCCGCCGCATCATGCCCACCACCCGTCAGTAATAAATCCCGACAAGCCTCAATCGTCTCAAATACCGAAAACTGACCAAAACTACGCGCTGAGCCTTTAATTTGTTCGGGACGACGACTGAGAATAAACACTGGTTTTTGGAATTCTTCTTGAATGCGTGACGCTACAATCCCCACCACACCTTCGTGCCAACCATCGCCAGCCAACACTAGCACCGGATCATCACTCTCCGTCGCTTGCTCAAACGCCTCACTGTAAACCTTGTCTTGCAAGGCACGACGCTTGGTATTGAGGTAATTGAGCTTTTCCACTCGCTCGTGTGCCTCGGCTAAAGTTTGTGCAGTCAAGACCTCCAACGCAAAATCTGCCGCTTCCAGTCGACCCGAAGCATTAATTCGTGGACCGACCACAAAACCAACCGTCTCGGCCGTGAGTTGCTCCAGCTTATTCTGGTCAAGCAGATGTTTTAATCCCGGTCGGCGTGTTTTTGTAAGCACTATTAAGCCGAATTTAACCAGTGCGCGATTTTCGCCTTTTAATTCCATTAGATCAGCAATCGTGCCAATTGCCACCAAGTCTAACAGCCACTTTTCTTGACTAGGCGCCAAACCTTCCAGGCGCGTTTGCAAAGCTCGTACCAGTGTAAAAGCCGTCCCCACGCCCGACAAAGAGCGATTGGGGTAGGTATTTTCGGGGCGCTTCGGATTAACCACAGCCACAGCCGGCGGTTGCACTTCGGCCACATTGTGATGATCAGTCACAATCACATCAACGCCCAGCTGATTAGCCCGCTCAATTTCCACTTGATTTAAACTACCACAGTCCACCGTAATGATTAAATCCGGCTGTTTTTCTGCCACAATATGCTCAACCGCCTTAACAGTCATGCCATATCCATTAGTAAACCGATTCGGCAAAAAATAATCCGCTCGCTCAAACCCAAAACTCGCCAGCGCATCAAGTAGCAAGGCCGTTGCCGTCACGCCATCAGCATCATAATCACCGAAAATCACGATTTTTTGCTGGTGTTGGTGCGCTAACACCAACCGTTCGACCGCCTTGTCCATATCCACCAGCCCAAACGGATCGTGGCTCGCCATCACCCGTTCATAATTTGGACTTAAAAAATCATCACGGTCGACGACCTGACGATTCTTCAGTAAAATATCAATAATTTCTACAGCTATTTTCACGCTGAGAGCCTATTTTAGGTTTTTCTTTTTAGAGTTAGACAGTTGTTGAGTTTTAATAACAATACTTTGCAATTCTTTAAAAATCACAAATTGTTTATTAGTGAAATAAACTCGTGAATTACCAGTTTTTTCACTTAATAAGAAACCAGCTCGCTCAAGTTTTTTGAGCTCGCGCTGAACATTGCCTGGATCTTCCTTAATTAATTTTGACAAACCCCGAACATGCGTCTTAAAATCAGGATATTTAGCGTAAACCACTATCACCTTGCGACGAACTCGTGAAGTTATAAATACGTCTAGCATCTGCCTTTCCCCTTAAAATTATTTTTAACAACTACTTAATTCTATATTACACTTTTTACAACACTTTTTCAAATGTTTTTAATATTATTCATCAAGTTTAAGTGTTACAATGACAATTAATGAAATATTATTTGGTTGGGATTAATAAAGTTGTCTCTAAACAACATGAGCAGTTCATGTACCACAGTGAACATAATTATCGTGTTGGCCAAATTGTCCAAGTTCCGATTGGTAAAGCTCTTGCTCTGGGTGTGATTTTTGAGATTGTCGCTAAGCCTGAATTTACAACTAAGCCGATTTTCGCTCCAGTCACCGATCAAACTTTACCATTGCCACTCGTCAAAACTCTGCTATGGATGCGTCAGTTTTATTTAGCTCCACTGGCGAGCATTATCCAAACCGCCCTGCCAACTGGCATCTTAAAAAATCGGCGTGCCAGTCAAGCAATTTTTACTACCAGTGAATCTAATGCCTCGCTCATTCCCACCCCTGCTCAAGCCGAAATTATTAATAAAATCATTAATTCACCGCCCCAAACTCATTTACTGCGTGGTGTCACTGGTTCTGGCAAAACTACTGTTTATCTTGAACTTGTTCGTCAAGCACTAGTTTCTCAACAGTCAGCCATTATTATCATTCCAGAAATCGCCCTAACTACTCAAATGACTCAACAATTCACCAGCCAATTCGAGCGCGTGATTATGTTTCATTCTAATTTAACCGAATCCGCCCGCCATCAAATCTGGCAAGCGATTTTAACAACTCAGGAGCCAGTAATTATTATTGGCACGCGTTCCAGTTTATTCTTGCCCGTCCAAAATCTCGGGCTAATTGTGATTGACGAAGCTCATGAAATCAGCAGTCTCAAGCAAGACAAAAATCCTAAATATTCCAGCACTCAGGTCGCTAGTGTGTTGGCAAAATTACATCATGCTAAACTAATTTTAGGAAGCGCCACACCTCTGTTAAGTGACTATTGGTTTTGTGAACAAAAAAAGTGTTCATTGCTCGAATTGCCCGACACAGCTTTAAATGCCACGCCACCTCACATTGAGTTAGTCGACATGCGTACTAAAGCCAACTTTAAACGTAATTTTATTTTATCGAATCAACTGCTGTCTGCGATTCAGAACTCACTTAACCAGCACCAACAAGTTCTGATTTTTCACAATCGCCGTGGTAGTACTTCAGCGACTCTATGCAAGGCCTGTGGCTGGCTGGCAGAGTGTCCACATTGCCATATTCCACTCACCCTCCATCATGATAATTTTCAACTGTGCTGTCATTCTTGCAATCATACTCAAGCTATTCCCACACACTGTCCACAATGCGGTTCAGCCGAAATCGAGCATCGCGGTATCGGCACCAAGCTGATTGAAGCGGAACTAACCCGCCTATTTCCCAAAGCCACCATTCGTCGCTTTGATGCCGACACCCCAACTGATGAAAATGTCGCCAATTCCTACAATCAACTCCGCGACGGCACCATTGATATCTTAATTGGCACACAAGTTATTGCCAAAGGTCTTAACCTACCCAATCTCACCACCGTTGGCATTGTTCAAGCTGATACTGGTTTATTTTTGCCAGATTTTGTAGCTTCCGAGCGCACTTTTCAACTTTTAACTCAAGTGATTGGTCGGGTCGGGCGCAATGCTAAATCCACTCAGGTTATCATCCAAACCTATCAGCCCGATCATCCTAGCATCAAATTAGCTCTCACCCAAGATTATTTGCAATTTTACCAACAGGAAATTGCCCTGCGCCGTGCTCACCACTACCCACCATTTTGTTTTCTACTCAAACTGACGATTAGTTATAAAACTGAAGCCGTCGCCATCAAGCACGCTCGAGCCTTAGCTTATGATTTGCGCAAGCGATTTAGCGATATTGAAATTGTCGGACCATCGCCTAGTTTTTACGAAAAACGCGGTGATAAATTCTATTGGCAAATCATCGTCAAATCCACTAAACGCCCCATCCTCCAACAAATCGTCGCCGACCTCCCGCCAAACTGGCAATTCGACCTTGATAGCTCTAGCTTGATTTAAGTCTAAAACTCGCTTTTATCAGAGGTTTATGGTATAATTTTGGCATGAAAAAAGGCACCGTCAAAGACATCATTACCCTGCCCGATCCTCGTTTACGCCAAGCTTCTGAGCCAGTTGGTGAGATTAACGAGGAAATTTTAGAGATTATTGAACGGATGAAGCAGGCCGCGCTTGATTGGGAAGCTAACCGCCCACACGAAGTCAGCACTGCCCTGACCGCCGTCCAAATCGGTGTGTTAAAGCAAATTATCATCGTCCGAGAAGATTTTGGTGACAAAGACAACAAGCAATTTCACGTTTTAATCAACCCGAAAATCACTAAACTCGAAGGCAAAACCAGCCGTGATTTTGAAGGCTGTCTCAGCGTCAAGGATTTCTACGGCAAAGTCGCCCGCCCTGACAAAGTCAAAATCAAAGCTAAAAATGAAAAAGGAGAGACTTTTCACATCAAAGCTCGCGGTTTTTTGTCGCGCGTTTTACAGCATGAGATGGATCACATTAACGGTATTACTTTTGTGGATCGCATCACCAATCACGACGATTTTTACAAACTCGACGATAATGGCAATTTACAGGAGTTAGATTATGACACAGAAGTCAAACCAACTGGTATTCTTCGGGACTGAAGACTATAGCGCTACCGTTCTCGATAATTTATTAAGCGCCGGCATCACAATCGAAGCCGTCATTACCAAACCCGACCTTAAAAAAGGTCGTGGTCAAAAACTTCAAGCACCAGCCGTTAAAACCATCGCCGAAAACTACAACGTCACCGTCTATCAACCCGAAAACCTCACGCAAATGCGTGATGCCATCGCGCAAACCAGCCGTTTTGGGGCGATTTTAGTTAGTTTTGGTAAAATTATCCCCCAGGATATTATTGACAGTTTCGAGCTAGGCATTATCAACCTCCACCCGTCACTCTTGCCAAAATATCGCGGACCATCGCCTATTGAAAGCGCTATTTATAATGGAGATAACATCACTGGCGTGTCAATCATGACCCTCAACGACAAAATGGACGCTGGAGAGATTTACGCCCAAGTACCGGTTGAAATTACACCGACCACAACCGCTAGTCAGCTCTATCAACAGACCGCTCAACTTGGTAGTAAGCTTCTGATTCAAATCTTACCACAAATCATTGCCGGTAAACCAAGCCCAGAACCTCAAGACGACACTCAAGCTACCTACTGCTCGCTCCTAACTAAAGCACAAGGCTGGCTCAATCCTGAAAAATCGAGCGCTGACCAACTTGTTAATCAAATTCGCGCCTATAACGTTTTTCCGAAGAGTCGCCTCGAGATTTACGATCAAATCTGCATTATTACCAACGCCAGCGCCGATAATCAGCCCACTTCACCACTGAATTTTGAATGCGTCGATGGTCAATTCTTGAATATTCATCAGCTCATTGCCCCAAGTGGCAAAACCATGACCGCCACTGCCTTTATTAACGGCTACAAAAACTAACAGTTTAAAAATCACCCACCAATGTGAGTGATTTTTATTCTTAACTCTATTTATTGAGTAGTTTATCTTTGTTTTCGAGAATTTCTTGACGCATTTTGCTGACTACATCGGCCACAATTTGGGCATAATCTGGTCGATTCAGCTCTAGCCACTTCGTCGCAGCATATTCTGACAATAACCGCGTGTCCGCTAAGTCGTAGCCAGTAGTTTTTTGCATTTTTTCAAACAAAGTATCGGAATGATACATTGGCACAAAAGCCGACAGCCAATTCATAATGAAGCTTGAATCTTTATCGGCAATTTTTTTAAACTCCACCACCTGCTCCGGTGTCATGTTGTGTGATAGTGCATCACCTACACGCAACTCGACTTCTGAATACAAATACTCCAAAAAAGCCTGCTTCTCTTGTGGCGGCAGATTTCCCAAACCAACTTCGTCTAAAAACTGTTCATTTAATTTCATAGCTTATGCTTATTATAGCGTTATTTCAATTTTCGTGCAACAATTTCTCGTTCAAACAGCTCAAACTTATCACCGATTTCTAATTGAAGTTTCTTGGTTGATTTGAGCGACAAACCACACATATCACCCTCAAATACTTCCTTAACTTCTTGCTGATGCTTTTCAACGGTCAATACTTCCAGTTCAGCAATTTGTTCTTTATTGCGCTTTACACGCACCAGCATGCCTGGCATAATTTTGCCAGTTGTCACCAAGCCACCAGCGATAATCTTATCTTTTGAAGTACGGAAAACACCTTTAACGGTCAATTTACCCATATCGTGCTCTTTGACTTCTGGTGCCAACAGCTTCTCCATCTCAGCTTTAGCATCGTCTAGCAATTCATAAATCACATTATAGAGTCGCACCTGGACTCCAAGTCGCGCCGCTAAGCGTCGAATTGAAGCTGAGATATTAATATTAAAGCCATAAATCACAGTAGTGCCGTTAGCCGCCATTTTAACGTCACTTTCGGTCACATCACCAACACCATGCGCCACAACATTAACTTGTACTTCGTCATTCGTGTCGATAAGTTTAACGTTGTCAATTACTGAGGTTAAACTGCCTTGGACATCAGCCTTAATTAACACATTAAAATCTTGCGCAACGGCACTCTGATGAATTTTGTCCAGTAATTCTAATCCAGTCACATTGCTACTTGGAACATTCATGCTGGCCTCATAACGAGCTTGGTTGGCCAAGGCACGCGCCTCACGCTCCGAATCAACCTCTCGGAATAATTCACCGAAGTTTGGCAAAGTTTTAAAACCAGTCACTGTCACCGGCGTCGATGGACCAACTTTATTGACAGCTTTACCACGGAAATCAACAATTGTGCGGATTTTACCATAACTACCACCCGCCACCAAGATATCACCAACTTGCAACTCACCGTGTTGGACCAACAAGCCAACCACCGCGCCTTTGCCCTGACGCATCCGAGCTTCAATCACCAGACCCTCAGATAAGTAATCATAATCAGCTTTAAACTCCTCCATTTCGGCGATCAACAGAATTGACTCAAGCAATTTATCAATGCCTTCGCCCGTCCGACCTGACACTGGCACCATGATTGTATCACCGCCCCATTCTTCCGGGTTCAAACGATATTCACTTGCCAACTGGCCTTTTACCATTTCGACATTAGCAGTTGGTTTATCAACTTTGGTAATTGCCACGATAATTTTAGCATTGGCTGATTCAGCAAATTTAATCGCCTCTACGGTTTGTGGCTTCACACCGTCATCAGCCGCCACCACAATCACCACGATGTCGGTCAATAACGCTCCGTGCTGACGAATTGATGCGAAGGCCTCATGCCCCGGCGTATCCAGCAAAGTAATTTTTCGCCCTTTAAACTCCGTCTGATAAGCAGAAATATGCTGAGTAATACCACCTGCCTCGCCTTCAACGGTTTTCATATTCAAAATTTTATCCAGCAGAGTAGTTTTACCATGATCGACATGACCCATTACTGCCACCACTGGCGGACGGATCCTCGCTTTGTCAGAAGCCTGATGAGCCGAGAGTTTCGTATCATGCACTACTTCCGCTTGTTCCAGCTTCACTTTTAAACCTAATTCATCAATAATAATCGAGACGGTGTCATAGTCAAGTTTTTGATTAATCGTCGCTACAATACCGTTTTTAAACAGCTCTTGGATCAAGCTAGCGACTGACAGATTGAGATTTTCGGCAAGCTCATTGACGGTAATTGACCCGCCCATTGTGATAATTTTCTCTTGCTCCATATGTCTCCTTTTTCTGTTGTCGCTAGCTCCTAAACACTAGCCGTTTATATTAATTTATTTTGCTAAGCATAGTGAAATCTTACGATTGTCTTTGTCAATGTCTAAGATTCGGAATTGTTTTTTCTCATTGAGAGTAAAGATATTCTCTGGGTTGACATCATCACCCTTGCCCAGTTCTGAAACGTGAACTAACGCTTCAACTGATGGGCTAAGTTGCACAAACGCACCAAATGGCGTAATACGAGTAACAGTTCCCTCGACTTCGTCACCTTTTTTAAACTTTTCAACTTCACTAATCCATGGATCATCAGTCAATTGTTTAATACTTAAGTTCAGGCGGTCTTTGTCGATATCAATAATCTTAGCTTCGATATCGTCACCAATTTTGACATAGTCGTTTGGATCAACTACACGCTCCCAGCTGATTTCTGAGATGTGTACCAAGCCCTCAATGCCATCAACGGTCACGAAGACACCGAACTCAACTACACCAGTCACTTGACCTTTAACTTTGTCACCAACTGCCATTTTGCTGAAAGTAGCAGCTAGGCTGTCTTTAATCGCTTCTTTTTCTGAGAAAATCAGCTTATTAGTCTTGCGGTCAACATCAATTACACGAGTTTTGATTTTTTTGCCGATTAAGCTGTTCAGGCGTTGCAAAATCTCATCTTTATCGCTTGAAGCTACTCGTGGGTAATGTTCAGCTGAAAGTTGTGAGACTGGCAAGAAACCACGTACACCTTCATATTCAACCAACAAACCACCGCGATTAGCGTCAAATGGTTCAACTTCCACAATTTCTTCATTTTCCATGATTTTGGAAACTTCTTCCCAACCACGGTCTTTGACGGCTTTGCGTAGTGATAATAATACGCGACCATCTTCTAGTTCTTCGTCCATGACACTTGCTGATACTTCATCACCAACATTGAGTTTGCGACCAAAACCAACTTCGCGACGTGGTACAACACCAGTACCGCCGGCACCAAGATCAACCAATACTTCGTGTTTCTTCACTGAAATCACAGTACCAGTTGCGATATCGCCCTGAGCTAGAGGCTTAATTTGCTCGTTCTGAGCTAATAGCTCATCCATAGTTATAGTGGCTTTTGCCATAAGTCTTTTCTAATACCCCGCCTCAATCAAGCGAAATATTATATAACTCCTTTCTTAGATAATATTGTCCAAAAAGAATCAGCCTAGAGAAGAGAGTTACGACTTAAAACCAACTCTAACCGACCCTTAATAGATTATCTATATTTTACCCTGTTTTGCCAGTTTTTTCAAGGATAAGTTTTTTTAAAAAAATAAGAAGGTGTTTTGTTCAAGAAAACGATCCCCACCGTATAGCCGATGTCAGTATGTTGAGCAATTAGTAGCTTAACGCTTTTGCAGCACTAAAACCACCACATAAGTCAAAGCTGACAAGCCTAGTGCCGTCGCCAAACTGTTACCACCAGTGCGGGATAATTCGGTTGGATTGGTCACATTTGGAGTTGCATTTGGGGCAGTAGTTTCAGGGCTGGTTGAGGCTGTTACGTCAGGTGTTTTGTTCGGCTGAGTTGGAGTAGGGTTGGTTGATGGTGCTGGTTTTGAATCATCAATTGTCACCGTGTTATCTGGCTTACGCTGTTCTTCAACCACTGCCAAATCTTCTTTTTGCTCACCTTTATTGTTATTATTGACGAGATTTTTAATCGCCATAATACCACCACCAGTAATCACTATAAACAGCACTAAACCGATGATGAAATATTTAAACGATGGATCTTTAATAATATATTTAATATTTGCCATAATAATTCTCCCTTGAACAAGCTATATATTTTAATTATATCATATTTATCATAAAAAGTAAATACATAAGCGTAGAGCAGGATTTGATATAATAAGACTAATACAATTATCGTGAATTAAGTGGGCATCACCCGGAGGAAATATGATTATCGCAGTTGATATCGGCAGTCAAACATTAACCATCGCCAGTCTAGACGACACTGGCACAATTACCCAGCAAATGGAGTTTTTGACTCCTAACTTAGCAAGTGACTGCCTTGGACTGATTCAAGCCACCATTGCTAAAGATTTTGCTGATCAAAAACCCAGTGCAATTGTAATTGGCGTGCCAGGCGTAGTGCATCACAATGTCGTCGAATGGTGTAGCAACCTGGGCGATGACTGGATTGGTTTTGATTTCCGCCCTGAGCTTGAGCAAGTATTTCATGTGCCGGTTTTAGTAGAAAATGACGCTAATTTAGGCGGACTAGCTGAGGCTACCAACATCAACCCCACTCCGAAATCGCTGATTTATCTTAATATCGGTGCTGGCATCGGCTCAGGCTGTGTGATTGATGGTAAATTACCGCACGCTCTGCTCGACTCCGAAGCCGGTATGATGATGCTGGAATACGACGGCGCTGTCCAGACTTGGGAAAACTTCGCCTCTGGTAAAGCTATCGCCGAAGCCTATAATCAACTTGCCAAAAACATCAAAAATCCAGCCATTTGGGATGCAATTGCCGATCGGATTTCGCGTGGACTATTGATGCTCATTCCAATTCTCCAACCACGCTATATCGTCATTGGCGGTAGCATGGGTAGTTCTTTTAATCAATACCAACAAGCGCTCAATGACCTGATTGATGAGCGGTTACCCGCTAATCTCCGCCGACCGCAGATTCTAGCTGCCAAAGATCCGAAACTATCAGTGATTTACGGCTGTTATCAATATTTTAAACATCATGACCAATAATCACCTTATCCAGTTAGTTCAAAAGCTCCAAGCTGATTTTCCGCAATTTCAGTTTCAGGCTGGCGATCAGTTTAAATTTCAACCAGATAGACAAACTATAGTTTATCAGCCTCAGGTTGAACAAGCTGAGCTTTTATTGCTCCACGAACTGGCTCACGCTCTACTCCAGCACACCGACTATCGTTTCGATATCGAACTTGTCAAAATGGAAACTGACGCCTGGGAACACACCAAAAATCAGCTTTTACCGCACTATCAGGTCGCAATTGATGCTGATTTAATTGATGAGACGCTTGAAACCTACCGTGATTGGCTTTATCAGCGCAGTTGCTGTCCTAAATGTGGTTCAGTTGGCTCCCAGACCGCTGATTTGAGCTATAAATGCCTAGAATGCTCTGCACGTTGGCGACCCAATGAAGCCAAATTCACTGCCCTACGTCGCAAACAGCTCAATTAAGCATTTCATCGCCTGTTCGTCCGTTATTAGCACCACTTCTATGAACGAGGGTGACATATGATTGATATAACCACCCCACACACTCTCAACACTCAAAAACCCGCTCTCTCCAAGCGGGCTTTTGCATTTTTGGCAATTATTTAAGCAGTTTTCTTAGCTGGGCCTCGTTTTGACAAACGACCACCTTTAGCACCTGCGATACGCGCTAATTCACGATTAGCAGCAAAACCACCAGTTGTGCCTTTTTTACCACCTTTAGCACCGATTTTTGCGTAAAAATCTTTACCGTAACGCTCTTTGTTTGCAAGTGCTGCTTTTTTACCGCCTTCTTTAGTTCCGGCCATAATAAATAATTCCTTTCTTATTTTACACACATCTCTCTTGTGATATGTTAATGCTTTAATTATATCATACCATAACTATTTTGTCAATATTTACACAAGCACTTTTTTATTGTAATAAAACTGTTGCAATTATACGTCTCGTGCTATATAATAAAGATACCCTGTTTTTTGAATACAAAGAACAGATAAATACTACAACACACTCTCAAAGCGAAAATAGCCCAATCTTCTGCGAGATGGGCTATTTTCTTATGGTTCAAAACTAGTACAATTAAACATTCCACAACTCCACAATCAATCATTGAGTAGTATCTCAGTCTAATTAACGAGACGGCTCACGGCCAAAGTATAACACAACCAACTCAACTGAGTTCAGACAGAATCAACAACAATAAAAAGAAAAACTCCCCTTTCGGAGAGTTTCTCTATAATTCGGCATCGTGCTAGTTTCCCGCATAGCAGTATAATCGCCGCTGATGAGCTTGACTTCTGTGTTCGGAATGATTACAGGTATTTCCTCATCGCCATGGACACCGAAACACGACTTCGACACTTTGGGCTGATATATCGTCATCAGTGGGTCAAAGTCTTATTTCGGTAGCCATTATTTTCATTTTGTAAATAACAACATAGTGTGATAAACACCAATTATTAGTCAAAGCCTAACTTACTTTAATCATAAAGCAAGTAGCATAAAAAGTCAATGGGACTGTTAGTATGCTTCAGCTGAATATATTACTATACTTACACCTTGCACCTATCAAACAGATAATCTCTCTGTGTCCTCATAGGGAAATCTAATCTTGAAGTGGGTTTCGCGCTTAATATGCTTTCAGCGCTTATCCCTTCCGAACATAGCTACTCGACAATGCAGCAGGTGGCCACAATCGATACACCAGAGGTTCGTCCACTCCGGTCCTCTCGTACTAAGAGCAGATCTTCTCAAATTTCCTTACGTCCATACCGGATATAAACCGAACTGTCTCACGACGTTCTGAACCCAGCTCGC
>CAURNU010000002.1:0-143302 GCA_963526735.1 uncultured Candidatus Saccharibacteria bacterium | reverse complement strand
TATTAGGGAACTATAACCATAAGTGGCTGTTCTTGATTGTAAACCTTATTATATCAATATCTAAATTATTAGGGAACTATAACTAAGGTTGATACAGATAATAACCACTCTGGATTATATCAATATCTAAATTATTAGGGAACTATAACGGGGTCATATTGCAGTAGTTGTGAGTGCAATTATATCAATATCTAAATTATTAGGGAACTATAACTTGCGAGTTCCGATGCTGTTAAGCATGAGTTTATTATAGCAAAAACTCATAGTGAAGCAATCAGCTGATCTGCATTTTATGATATTTGATTTTTATAAACAATCTTGTATGATAATGATAATATTGTACATTAATTTTGTAAAAAAGGAGGAAAAACTATGAACGTTCGTAAAGCTCGTTCCTCGTGGGACGAGGTGTTTATGAAGATGGCACAGGTGATGGCTGAACGCTCACCGGATCCAGATTATCAAGTTGGGGCGATTATTGTTACACCACAAAACACCGTGGCGGGGGCGGGTTACAATGGCGCACCGCGGGGAATTGATCAAGATTTAGTGCCGTGGGATAGTGAAGATAAACATTTTTATGTGGCTCACGCCGAAGCTAATGCGATTTTGAACGCTACGCAGGATTTGCATGGCTGTCGGATTTATGTCATTTTATATCCATGTTTTGAGTGCATGAAGATGATTATTCAAACTGGTATTAAAGAAGTGATTTATCTCGATGATTCAAAGTTGCGAAAAGGCAATCAAAAGTTTGTCTGGTCAAAACGTCTCGCCGAAGAAGCTGGCATTAAGTTGCGTCAGCTCGTGCTATCGCCAGAAGAACCTTGTTAAGGAAATGGTCGCGTCACTAACATCTAGGGCGCGACTTTTACTTTTTGACTTTTGGAATTAAATTTGCTAAAATTAACAAGTCTTGTGGCAGCGTAGCTCAGTTGGTTAGAGCGTAGGACTCATAAGCCTAAGGTCACTGGTTCGATCCCAGTCGCTGCTACCAAGTTTTGTTTCATAAAAAATGGCGTAGAGGATGCTCGACGCTGTTTTTAATTGGTGCAGATTTTTGAGATGCAAACTTTCATTACGGATGGTAATTCTTAAATCTAGATTGTAAAACTTACACAAGAAAAAAGACCACGTAAAGTGATCTTTTTTCTTTGGTGGCTCCTCCCAGACAATTCACTAACGTTCATGCGTGCGCCCGAACTGCCAGTTCGAGTCCTTGCTTTTTTTAAAAAAACAAGCCAAAGTAAATACCTCACCACGAGGGTGAGGCACTTACTTTGGTGGCTCCTCCCAGACTTGAACTGGGGACACAAGGCTCTTCAGGCCTCTGCTCTACCAACTGAGCTAAAGAGCCACACTAAGATAATTTTAACAAAAAGCGAGGTCTTTTTCAAGCGGGTTTGGTGATTTCGCAGAAAGTCTTTATTTTGTGCTATAAAAATGCTATAATCAAGTGAGGTGGCGCCTTGGCGGAGCGGTTACGCAGCGGTCTGCAAAACCGTGTAGACCAGTTCGACTCTGGTAGGTGCCTCCACAAAGATATTGTTAGTTTTAACAATCAGATAAATTATGCGCGGATGGTGGCGGAATCGTTAGATTCCAAAGATAAAAATCGTAGACATTGTCTACTAATCACACCACCGCTAGTCGAACTTAACAATTTGTTTTGAAATTATGCGCGGATGGTGGAATTGGTAGACACGAGGGACTTAAAATCCCTTGGCCTAAACAGCTGTGCGGGTTCAAGTCCCGCTCTGCGCACCAGAAATCATCAAAATAAGCCTCGAGAGGCTTATTTTATTTGCGCAAAAATCATTGCCTTTACATTTAAAAATAAGTATAATAATTAGCATAACAAAAGGAGATTTACCACATGGATGGAAAACTAATTGCCTTGATTGTCGTAGTCGTCATTGTGATGATTGTGGCTTTTATCATTGGCGTTTACAACAAGCTTATCACTCTCAGAACTCGCGTTGAAGAAGCGTGGAGTGATATCACAATTCAGCTCAAATATCGCGCTGATTTGATTCCAAACTTAGTCAATACCGTCAAAGGTTACGCTAAGCATGAGAACGAAACGTTTGCGATGGTGACTGAAGCTCGTGCTGGTATCATGAGCGCAAAAACTGTCGAAGAAACGGCGGCCGCAGAAGGTCAAATGCAAATGGCACTCAAAAGTCTGTTTGCTGTGGCTGAAAGCTACCCAGAATTAAAGGCCAACGAGAACTTCTTGCAACTGCAAACTCAATTAGAAGACACTGAGCACAAGATTCAAGCAGCTCGTCGCTTCTACAACGCTGGTACTAAAGATTACAATATTCAAATCGCTGTGTTCCCAGCTAACATTATCGCTGGTATGTTCAAATTTGAAAAACGCGAATTCTTCGAAGTTGAAGACCGCGCCAAAATCGAAGAAGCGCCAGAAGTACAGTTTTAAGACTATAAACTAATTAGATAAAAAAGGTGGAGCGACTGGTTGTTTAAATAATCAGTCGCTCGCCTTGCCAGAACAGAGGTGAGACTAGACTATGTATAAAGAAATTGATGCAAATAAACGTAAAACTTGGCTGATTATGCTGGTGTTTTTGGGGCTGATTGCTGGGCTATCAGTGCTCATTGCGAGCTTAGCGGGTGAAGTTTATATTTCGTTGTATGTGATTCTAGCCGCACTGGTTTATGCTTTTATTCAATATTTTATTGCCTCAAAAATGGCGCTGTTTATGGCGGGTGCCAAGCCAATTGAACTGCGTGATAATCCACGATTTTATCGGATTGTCGAGAATCTGTCGATTACCACTGGGTTGCCGATGCCAAAGGTTTATGTGATTGATGATCCATCGCCAAATGCTTTTGCTACGGGGCGCGATCCTCAACATGCTGCCGTGGCGGCCACTACTGGGTTGATTGACATGATGACTGATCGTGAGCTAGAAGGAGTGATGGCGCATGAAATGGCGCACGTCGGCAATTACGATATTAAAGTTAGTATGATTGCCTTTGGGCTGGTGGCAGCGATTTCGGTGTTATGTGATATTGGTCTGAGGATTGCGATTCGCGGAGCGGGAGACTCAGATGACGACGGAGCGGGAGTTATCTTGTTGGTAGTGGCAATTGTAGCCGCGATCTTTGGGCCGATTATTGCAATGATGGTGCAGATGGCAGTGAGCCGTAATCGGGAGTATTTAGCCGATGCAACCGCGGCGCTGACTACGCGCGATCCAGAATCACTAGCTAGTGCTTTAACAAAATTATCCGAGAATAAGACGATTTTACGCAATCAAAATCCATCAATGGCTAATATGTACATCAATAATCCGCTCAAAAAAGGCTGGTTGTCGAAAATGACCAGCACTCATCCACCAATTGAGGAACGTATCGCACGGTTGCAACAAATGGCAGGACAATTCTAGGTTATGGCTAAGACGAAAAAAACTTCAGCTCCTAAAAAGGATTCAAAAGCTAAAAAAACGAAAGCTGTTAAAGCTACCGAAAACACGCCTCAAGCAACTACTAAAAAGCCAGTCAAAATCCGTCCGCTGGCGATGATTAAAAAATCATTCATGAGTGCGTTCGGTGCGCTTAGGTCTGCTATCAAAGACCATAAATCTCGCCGACCGCATCGCAGTTTTCGCCACACACCGCGTAAAATGCACCAGCGACCTCTGCAAATTGAAGGCTATTTTCGGTTTTCACGGATGATTTTAAAACAATTATGGCGCGAACGACGTTTCTTTTTGACGTTACTTGCGGTAACTCTTGTGGCGGGTATTTTGTTAACTGGCGTAACTCCCCAAGAACGCTACAATAATCTTAAAACTGCCCTTGATAAAACCTACCAAGGTGGCAACAGCCTAGGCGATAATTTTTTTAAAACTAGTTTGCTTTTGATCTCGACGGCTAGCAGTGGCGGATTTAACCCAGTTGACACTGAAGGTAAACAAATGCTGACTGGGTTCTTATTCATGGTGGCGTGGCTAGTGACGGTTTGGTATTTACGCAATCGATTAGCGGGACGCAAAGTGAGTTTTCGCGATAGTTTGTATAATGCGTGTGGTCCACTAGTCGCCACGATGCTGGTGGCGGTCTATATGTTGTTGCAGTTGATGCCACTGTTAATTTTTACGATTTTTTATGCGGCAGCGGTCGGCAGTAATACCGTGACAGATGGTTTAGGAATGATGTTGCTACAGTCGGCGTTAGTATTGATTGTGTCGCTCACTATTTATTGGGTTGAAGGCAGTTTTTTGGCGTTGATTGTGGCGACTTTACCGGGAATTAGTCCATTGCAAGCGATTAAAATTGCTGGCGATTTAACAATTGGGCGACGATTGAAGATTCTCTTTCGGTTGATTTGGCATTTGATGCAAGTGATTGGCGTGTGGGCGGTGACGGCGTTACCGATTGCGCTCCTTTATGGCAAACTCAGCGAAAAATGGGAGTGGTTTAAAAACGTACCGGTAATTCCAGCGGTGGTGACGGTTTTGTCGGTCGGCTCGTTGATTTGGACTTATGTTTATATCTATTTCTTATACCGAAGGTTAATTGAAGATGAGTCGCAACCAGCTTAATTTCGAACAAGCTCAGGAACGAGTAGCAAAATTACGCCAGTTGATTGATGATTATCGATATCATTATCATGTGCTGGATGAATCACTGATGAGTGAGGCGGCGGCGGATAGCTTGAAGCATGAATTATCGCAGTTGGAGGAGCAATTTCCAGAGCTAATTACGCCAGACAGCCCGACGCAAAAAGTAGCCGGACAAGCGCTCGATAAATTTAATAAAGTCACGCATCAAGTGCCAATGATTAGTTTGGCGGATGTGTTTTCCGAGGAAGAAATTAGAGCTTGGCAGGCGCGGATTGCCAAATTATTGCCAGCTGAACGGGCTACTTCGATGGAATACTGGACTGACATAAAGATGGACGGCCTAGCTTGTGCGGTGATTTACCAAGACGGGGTGCTGACGCAAGCGGTGACGCGTGGTGACTCGCGAGTGGGCGAAGATGTTACGCAAAATGTACGAACAATTGCTAATTTGCCATTGCGCTTGCGAGCAACTGATCAGTTTCCGGAGTTATTAAAAGGCCGAACTGAGATTCGTGGTGAAATTGTGATTTTTAAAGCTGATTTTAAACGTTTAAATCAAGCTCAGCGCGCTGAAGGAAAACCAGAATTTGCTAATCCACGCAACCTGGCAGCTGGGACGATTCGCCAACTCGACAGTGAGCTAGTGGCCTCGCGACCACTGAGATTTATCGGTTATGATGTGTTGCGTCAAGATCCGAGTGAGGTGCCAACTAACCAGCTCGCTTACCAAATGATGCGTGAAGTTGGCATTGTTTGTAATCAGTCGGCACAGGTATGTCGTGATTTGTCAGAACTGATGAATTTCTTAAAAACATGGGAAAATAAACGTCACGAACTGGATTTTAATACTGATGGTGCGGTGATTAAACTAAATAATCGAGCTGATTTTGCCCAGTTAGGCGTGGTCGGTAAAACTCCACGCGGGGCGGTAGCTTTTAAATATCCAGCCGAACAAACTACCACGATTGTGCGCGATATTCAAATTCGACTGGGGCGAACTGGGGCAGCAACTCCGGTGGCAATTTTTGAGCCGGTTAGTTTAGCCGGGACAACTGTCCAGCATGCGAGCTTGCATAATGCTGATGAGATTGCTCGCAAGGATGTGCGTATTGGGGATACGGTGGTGATTTATAAAGCGGGTGATATTATTCCGCAAGTTGAGGAGGTATTGTTGTCGCTGAGGCCAGCGGAAAGTCAGGCGTTTAACTTTGAGCGAGCGCTGGCCGAGCAGTTTCCGGGCGCAGTGTTTGAGCGACCCAAGGGTGAAGCGGTCTATCGACTGAAACAAACTGATGAGTTCGTCCATAATCAAGAGATGTTAAAGCTAGCGCTGGAGCACTATGCTTCAAAAGAAGCGCTGGATATTGATGGCTTAGGCGAGGCTAATGCTGGTTTGCTGGTGGAGAGTGGTCTGGTACACGATGTAGCGGATATTTATCATTTGGATCGTGAAGATTTATTGGGGCTGGAGCGTTTTGCGGATAAGTCGGCCGATAATTTGCTGACGGCGATTGCTCGGGCTAAACAGCCGGATCTGGCACGCTTTATTTTTGGGTTGGGGATTCGTCATGTTGGTAGTAAAACCGCCCGGGATTTGGCGGATCAATTCACTACTATCGAGGCGATTACTCAGCTGGATTTTGACCAACTACGTAATGTCGATGGTATCGGCGAGGTGGTGGCGGAAAGCGTGGTGAGCTGGTTTAAAAACGTGCATAACCAACGCTTACTCGAAAAACTGCTGGAGGCAGGCGTGGAGCCAGTGCATCACGCCAAAACCGACGGGCAATTATCTGGCCAAAAATTTGTTATCACTGGCACGTTGAGTGCAATGTCTCGTGATCAAGCATCGCTCAAAATCGAAGCTTTGGGGGGCGAATTCCAAAAAGCTATTACGAAGGACACGACTTATCTAGTAGTTGGTGGTAAGGTCGGCTCGGCGAAGCTAGCGAAGGCTCAGCAGTTTGGTATACGGGTGTTGAGCGAGGCGGAATTTTTGGCGCTGATTGGTGAATAGTTTATCCAATGTGATGTCGATATGAGGTTCTTGAACATGGTGGCGGTGGCAAAAAGAGCCATTGACGGTTCTTGATTGTCGCTAGAGGTTTTTTATGCTAAAATAAGCCAAATATTAAAACCAGAAGGAGCTATTATGTTTAATAAAAAATCACCACTGAAATTATATTGTTTTTCTCCACCAGTGATGATTGCGACTTTTGTGTTGGAAATTGCTGGCGCGCTGTGGGTTTGGCTCAAATACAAAACCGACAAGCTAAGTCGCTTGATTATAGCTCTGTTGGTGTTTTTGGCACTGTTCCAACTGGCCGAGGCGAATGTTTGTGAAGGTTGGATGGGTCTAAGTGGTGATTTTTGGTCACGGCTGGGCTTTATCTCAATTAGTATGCTACCACCACTGGGCGTGCATTTGGCGGTCAGTATGCTCAATCATCAGGTGAAAAAACCGCGCTTTCAACAGCTACCGACGGTGGCTTATTTGACCGGCGCGCTGTTTATTGGCTTTTTCTTGTTCGGTAGTGCTAGTGTGGTGTTTGATCAATGCCTTGGTAATTATGTGATTTTTAAAGTTGGTGCGACGGCCGCGGAGGCTTATGGATTTTATTATTATGGCTGGTTGCTGGTCGGGCTGTGGTTGTGCTTCTGGGTGGCAAAACAGCAAGACCAAGCTCGGCGTCGGGCTTTATATGCACTGGGACTGGGATATTTGTTGTTTATGGTGCCAACGACTGCGGTTAATTTAGTTAATTCAGTAACAATCGATGGTATTCCGTCAATTATGTGTGGTTTTGCGGTGCTGTTAGCAATTGCTTTGGTAACAGGTGTGGCGCCACGAAGTTTAAAATCTCGCCACTAACCAAGATCAATACAAACCAAAAATTCACTCACGTTGGTGAGTGAATTTTTAAATAAATGACTAATGGTACTCTTTAATTATAGCATAAAATTACTCAAAAGTCAATGAACGGTCAAGGTTAAATAATTTATCTTAAGCCTGAAATGGCTGAGCGAGTTTTAGCTCGGGATGAGCTTCGGCAATGCGCAAAATCTCGTTGTATTTACAGATACGATCCGTGCGTGAAAGTGAACCAGTTTTGATTTGACCAGCGCCTAAACCAACCGCCAAATGAGCAATGGTGGTATCTTCTGTTTCGCCAGAGCGGTGGGAAATAATCGCGTTAAAGCCAGCGCTTTGGGCGATTTTGACGGCTTCGATGGTTTCGCTCAGGGTGCCGATCTGGTTGAGCTTAATGAGAATCGCATTGCAGGCTTTTTTGTCAATCGCTTCGAGTAGAATGCGCGGATTGGTTACCAACAAATCATCGCCCACTAACTGAATTTTGTCACCGAGGCGAGCGGTTAATTCCTGCCAGCCTTGCCAGTCGTTTTCATCCAGACCGTCTTCAATCGAAGCAATTGGGAAGCGATTTGTCCAATCAGCGAATTTGTCAATCATTTGCTCAGAAGTTAGGCTGAGATGCTCGGTTTTAAGCTGATAGACACCGTCTTGATAGACTTCACTGGAGGCGGTATCTAAGGCAAATTTAACATCAGTGCCGAGCTGATAACCCGCAAGCTCGACGGCTTCGGCGATGAGTTCGAGCGGTTCTTGATTACCATGCTTGAGGCTTGGTGCAAATCCACCTTCGTCACCGACTGTCGTGACATAACCGCGTTTTTTGAGGACGGTTTTGAGATTATGGAAAACTTCAGTGCCGATTTTTAAAACTTGTGTAAAATCTTGTGCGCCAACCGGCACAATCATATATTCCTGAAAATCACTTGAGCCATCAGCGTGAGCGCCACCGTTCATAACGTTCATCATGGGCATTGGCAGAGATGGGGCGGTACCGGCGATTTGAGCTAAATACTGCCAGAACTCGAGACCTGAGGCGTTGGCGACGGCTTTAGCGGTGGCTAGGCTAACACCAAGAATAGCATTAGCGCCGAGCTTAGATTTTGTCGGGGTAGCGTCTAACTCGATCATCAGTTGGTCAAGTTCGGCAACGGAGTGAAATTGCCGATTGTAAACCGCTGGAGCGATCACTTGGCGGACGTTGTTAACGGCGTGCAAGACGGCTTTACCCATCCAATCGTCACCGCCATCGCGCAGTTCGAGTGCTTCTTTGGAGCCGGTACTAGCGCCACTGGGCACCGCTGCTCGACCACTGTGGCCGGTAGTAAGTTTAACATCAACCTCAACGGTTGGATTGCCCCGCGAATCGAGGATTTGCCGAGCTAAAATTTGACTAATTGTAAACGTATTCATACTTATTTATTATAACCAAAAACCACTCAAAAAAGGAGAGATAAGCGTAAGATTTTTAAAAATATCGAGTTTATGGTACAATATAGAAATAATCTATAATATAGAAGGAGATAATACATTTATGGCAACTAAAAAAGCCAAAAAAATCAGTAAAAAAACTGTTGCGACTGCTCCAAAAACAACTACCACTACTGTAGTTACTAAGGACATTCCAGCTAAAAAAGCTAATTTCTTCAAAAAAGCTAACGCTATTAAAGACATCGACGGTATTTTCAGCGCTAAAACGTTGTCGTTGTTGTTCGTTGAATTAATCGGCGCCATGCTTCTAACCCTCGCTTATGCGACCTTGATTGGTAATGCCGGCTACTTCTTGATCGGTATGATCTTGATCGGTATCGCGTTGGCGCTGAGCGGTTTTGCGGTGCTATTTTTCAACCCAATTTTCACATTTGGTGCGTGGATTAGTCACAAAATTTCTACCAAAAAAATGGTGCTTGTGGCAATCGCTCAAGTGCTCGGTACAATGCTAGCAGTTATTCTGCTAACTCAATACCTCCAGGCTGCGGACACTACTAACACTCAAGCATCTTTGGGTGGTACCACCCCAAGCATCTTTAAACTACCAGCGCTTGCTAGCGGTAAAGAATGGTTTGTATTCTTCGGTGAATTCCTAGGTGCAACCCTAATTAGCTTCATGGTGGCACAAGCTTGGAAACGTAGCGCAACCGAAAAAGCTGTGGTAGTCGGTACTTCAACATTTGCAGTGTTGTTCTTGATGAGTATGTTGGTTGGTAATATTAAATCTTTGCCAGTTGCTAACCCAGCAATGTCAATCGCTATTGTTGATTTCGCAAAAGAAACTTGGCAATGGAATGCAGTTGTATACGTGATTGCACCGCTACTTGGTGGCGTGCTCGGTTTCTTGCTGGATAAGGTCTTGGTGCGTGATTCTGGCGTTAAAACCACTATCAAAACTGCTTAAGAATTAAAGCAATAAGCTAATAAAAAATCCCGATTGAATCGGGATTTTTATAATGTTTGTTTTTCCTATACTCTTACCTAGTATTAAAGCACAACCGTTTGATAATTGTCAAGCTTTTTTGAAAAAAAGTTAGCGAATTAATTTTGGGAATTTTTCAATGCCAGCAATTAGTTCGTCGGAAGTGTAAATCCGTTTGATTTCAATTTTTTGCCACTTACCGCCATATGGTGAATTGGCGATATCGTCTGGGTAAACAATTCGATACCAGTTGATGCCACGTCGAATGTCGGTTGGGTCGAGGGGATTAATACGAGTATAATGCACAATTGAACAGTTGGGCAAACGGAAATTCTCAGTAGTCGAAGCACGGTGCCAGGTTTCCGGTAGCATCCATTCAATTGCGTAGCGAGCGGTGCGGATGAAGTCGCCGTGCGAAACGATGAGAACTTTTTGACGGGCGTGGTGACGTTTAATCGAATCTTGAAAATTACGAAAACGACCGAAAGCATCTTGGAGGCTCTCAGCGCCGTCCATTCGGGCATACCATGGTGAGGCGTCGTATATGCCTTGAAAATGTTTCATACTGTCTGATGTGTAATTACGCTCGTATGATACAACGCCGTAGACACCTCGGAAGCGTTCAATAATCCGATCATCGATAATCCAATTATTGCCACCGATCCAGCTGGCGGTTTCGCGAGCGCGTAAAAATGGCGAAACGTAGCAACCGTCGAAGTTATTAATATCGCCAAATTGATCACGGAGCCATTGACCAGCGAGTTGAGCTTGTTTGACGCCAGTCGGTGTGAGACGTTGTTGCCAGTCTGGTCGGGAAGCGACTTCTTCGTAGTTTTCGTGGATTTCGCCTTGGTATTCGGCTCGTTGCACGACATTAGATTCGCTTTCACCATGACGCACCAACACGAAATCATTCGGCATTTCGCGATAAGAATTATTCATCGAGTCGTAACTGATCATATTGTTGATAAAAGTTTTAATATTTAGTTAATACTTGTGTTGATTTTAGCATAATTGATTCGTAATCTCAACCGGCTGTCTTGTGGTATAATAACTGATATGGGAATTATTCAACACAAAGAACGCCATGATTCGCTAGTAGATGCGGAGATTGCGCCAAAAGTCGAAATTACTGCACTTGATGGCAAGCGCATTGAAACTAAAGAATTACCGCCTGATGTTGAGGCGGAAGTGTCGGGGCGTGAGCTAATAATTGCAGGTGTGGTAATTGCGCTACTAGCGGGTTTGGCTTTGTGGTTGATGTTAGGAAGGTAATATGCAACTAGAACAAATTATTCAAGAAATTAAAGCACTACGTCAAGTGCTCGTGACAGAGCTGGCGACGGCAGAGCGACCGGAATCGCTCCTGAAACACCCGAAAATTAAACAATTATACGAGTTAATTCCACAACTCGAGCCGGCTGATCGGGCGCAAGTTGGCCAGGCACTGAATCGCTTTCGTCAGGAAATTCAAACCTTAATCGAGCAAAAACTAGCTAGCGACGACGAGGCTAAAGTTGAACCTCTCGACATTACCGCACCGTGGGCAGAAAATGAACAACCGCCACAACTATTGTCGGCAGAGTTTGGTGGGATTCATCCGTTATCGAAGGAAATTGAAGCTGTCAATCAAATTTGGCGAGCGATGGGTTTTGAGGCGATTGAATCGCGTCAGATTGATAATGATTTTAATATGTTTGAAGCGCTGAACTTCCCTGAGGGACATCCAGCACGCGATAGTTATGACACTTTTCGGACTGAGGAAGGTCTGATTCCGCCAGCCCACACCAGCACTATGCAAAATCGGATTTTGCACGCGGGTAAGGCTGAACTCGAACGCAATGGTCAAATTGCGGTGGTGAGTTATGGTCGAGTATTCCGCAACGAAGATTTAGATGCCACGCATGAGCATACTTTTCATCAGTACGAAGGCGTGTTCGTCAGTCGTGATGCGACCGTGGCACAGATGATGGCGACACTCAAGGCGTTTTTTGAGGCGTATTATCAGGATAAGGTAGCGGTGCGAACTCAACCGGGCTATTTCCCGTTTGTTGAGCCAGGCCTGGAGTTTATGATTGAAAAACCAGCTTCAATTGGTGGTAAACCGGGCGAATGGCTGGAAATGCTCGGTTGTGGCATGATTCACCCCGAAGTGCTAAAAATGGCGGGCATTGATCCTAAGCAATACCGTGGTTTTGCATGGGGTGGTGGTTTTGAACGGTTGGTGATGCTCAAATACGGCATTCGCGACATTCGTCTATTTGAAGCGGGTAAGTTAGAGTTTTTAAGGGAGTTTTAAAATGATTGTATCTGTTAATTGGTTAAAAAAGTTTGTCAAAATTAACTTACCAATCGAGGAGTTGGCAAAACAAATTGGCTCGAAATTAGTCGAAGTTGAGGGCGTGACGGATTTAGGTCAAAAATACCGTGATGTGTTGATTGTTAAGGTGGTGAAGTGTGACAAGCATGCCGATTCTGATCATTTGAGTGTGGCTTACATTGACGATGGTGGCGTAACTGGCGATACTTGGCGCGGTGATGATGGTTTGATTCAGGTGGTTTGTGGAGCACCGAATATTCGAGCGGGCTTAACTGTGGCATGGCTTCCGCCAGAGTCAATTGTGCCAGAAACCGCTGATGACGCTGAGCCGTTTCAGCTGTCGGTTCGCAAATTGCGCGGTGTACTGAGCCATGGTATGATTGCCTCGCCACGCGAGCTTGACCTCTGGGACGAGCATGAGGGTATTTTAGAAATTACTGATGATTTTCCAGCTGGGGCGCGTTTCGCTCAGAGCTATGAACTGGATGATTATCTGTTAGAAATTGAAAACAAGTCACTGACTCATCGCCCGGATTGTTTCGGAATGGTTGGTTTTGCGCGGGAAGTGGCTGGCATTTTAGGTCAAAAATTCACCTCACCTCAGTGGTTTAATCATCAATTGAAATTTAAAGCTCAGACTAGCGAAATTGCCGTGGCGATTGATGACTCAAAGCTCTCAACGAAGTTTCAGGCGAGCTTGGTGGCAAATGTTCGCGAAGCAACGGGTTTGAGTTTTTTGCAAAAAACTTATTTGGCGCGAGTTGGGGTGCGACCAATTGAACCAGTGGTAGATATTTCGAACTGGGTCATGCTCGAAATGGGACAGCCAACTCATGCTTATGATTATGATAAATTATTAAAAATCGCCAAGGAACAAGGTTTGGATCAAATTTGTTTAACAGTGCGAGCGGGTCATCAAGGTGAAAATCTGACCTTGCTCGATGGTAAGCGAGTTGAATTATCGCCAGACGATACGGTGATTGCAGTTGGTGAACACGCGGTAGCGCTGGCTGGTGTGATGGGTGGTTTTGATACTAAGATTGACAAGTCGACCGAGCGGATTGTGCTGGAGTCGGCCAGTTTCAATTTGTACAAAATGCGGTCTGCACAGATGCGCCACGGGATTTTTTCTGAAGCGTTGACACGTTTTACTAAAGGTCAACCGTCAGCGATTACTGATATTGCCTTGGGACGTAATCTGGCGCTTTTGACTGGTATCGATGATGCACATAAATTATTCGCAGTAGCAACAGCTGAGATGACAACCAACTCGCGTACTGAGATAGCCCTTAACTATCAGTTAATTAACAATTATCTCGGCACTAATTTTAACGCTAATATTTTAAAAACGATGCTTGAAAATGTTGAACTTGAGGTCAAGATTAAGGGTGATGACCTAGTGGTGCAAGTTCCGTGGTGGCGCACAGATGTGACGCGCCGAGTTGAGGTGATCGAGGAAATCGGTCGGCTCAATGGCTATGATAATCTTGAGTTGACTCTGCCACGGCGAGCAATTTCAGCGAATTTGATTAGCTCGTTTGATAACTTGCGTCAAAACTTGCGTCAGATTTTAGCTAGTGGTGGTCTGAATGAGGCGTTAACTTATAATTTCGTGCCGGAAAAATTAATCACCAAAGCTGGACAAAATCCTGATAATTCGTATCGGTTAGTCAACTCGATTAGCCCGGAATTAGAACGTTATCGCCAAGCGATTTTGCCGAATTTGCTTGACAAAGTTTATCCGAATATTAGGGCTGGTTTTGAACAATTTGGTCTGTTTGAATTGGGTAAAATTCACTGGAAAAGTCATGGCTTGGAGGATGATGGCACGCCGTTTGAAATGAATAGCTTGGCACTGGTTTTGGCGGATAAAAAATCAAATCAAACTGGTTTTTATCTAGCAAAAAAATACGCCGAGCTAATTGCTGATAAACTGCATGTGTGTTTTGACTACCGACCGCTCAAGTCAGATTTGCCGACGGCGACGGTATTTGAGCCGAAGCGTTCGGCGGAGATTTGGCTGAATGGTCAACTGATTGGTTTTGTCGGTGAGTTCAAAAAAGCCATCCGCACCAACTTCAAACTACCAAAATTAGTGGCTGGTCTGGAAATCGATTTACAAGCATTGGCGGAACAGCAAACGACCGCTCAGATTCAGTTTAAGCCGATTAAAACCTTACCAAGTGTCAGTCGCGACCTCTGTTTGGAAGTGGCACGCGAGGTTAATTACCAAACGATTATTGAGATTTTAACTCAGGCGACTGAGAAGTTTAAAGCGATTGAGTTTAAATTAGCACCAGTTGATTTTTATCAAAAAGACGACGATTTAAAACGTATTACGGTGCGCCTGACCTTAACACCAAGTGAAAAAACATTAGTCTCGAAACAAGTTGATGCGATTGTTGATCAACTAACGAAGACCTTGGCGACCAAGCTCAAGTTTAAAATTATCTAAAATGTGGTAAAATATAGATTATGAATATTTCTGATGACGATATTAACTACTTGGCGAAACTGAGTAATTTTAGCGTGTCTGATGTGGAAAAAGCGGATTTGAAACGCGATTTATCGGCGATTTTAGGCTACGTTCAGCAGTTGGACGAAGTGGATACCGACGGCGTGGAACCGACTTATCAGGTGCTGGATTTGCAAAATGTTTGGCGGGAGGATGAGGTAGAAACTCCGGACGTAACGCCGGAACAATTGATTAGCTTGGCGCCAGAAACCGCGGATCGCCAGATTAAAGTACCAAAGGTGTTATAAAATGCAAACAGTAATTGAAATTCGGGATAAGATTAAAAGTGGTCAAATGACAGCGGTTGAGGCTGTCAAGCAAGCTTTAGATAAAGCCAAACAGACCACGGATTATAATATTTTTTTGTGTTTAAATGAAAAACGCGCCTTGCGTCGAGCGGCAGAAATTGATGCGCGTTTAGCAAACGGTGAAGATGTCGGTGTGTTGGCAGGTGTGCCATTTGTGAATAAAGATAATATTTTAGCATTTGGCGATGAGGGCGATCAGGGTACGACCAGTGCGGCTAGTAAGTTTTTAGGTAATTTTCGAGCGCCAATTCAAGCAACCGTGATGGATAAGCTGGAAGCCGCCGGTGCAATTTCAATCGGACAAACTAACCTTGATGCATTTGCGCACGGTGGTTCGACCGAAAACTCAGCTTACGGCGTGACCAAAAACGCCGTCGACACTGAACGGGTAGCTGGTGGTTCAAGTGGTGGTTCGGCAGTAGCGGTGGCACTCGACATTGTGCCGTTTGCACTGGGAACTGACACTGGTGGTTCGATTCGTGAACCAGCTAGTTTTAACGGCGTGCTAGGTTTCAAACCAACTTATGGGTTAGTGAGTCGTTTCGGGGCGGTAGCGATGGCTTCTAGTACCGATACAATTGGCTGTTTCACACATAACGCTACAGATGCGGATCTTGTGATGAGCGTGTTAGCGGGACAGGATCAGCGGGATATGACTACTTATGCCAGCGCTTATCAATCTCACGCCGAACTCCAGAACAAACCAAAAGTTGCCGTGATTAAGCAATTTATGTCTGAAGCTAACGACCCCGAAGTGTTAAAAAGCACTCGTGAGATGATTGACAAACTCAAAAACTCCGGCTATCAAGTTGACGAAATTGATGTTGAAGAAGTCAAATACGCACTGGCAATTTATTATATTGTGGTGCCAGCTGAAATCTCCAGTAATCTTGGTCGCTATGACGGCATTCGTTATGGTAAGCGTTCAGAGCGGTCGGCTGAGTTGGCGTCGATGTACGCCAACTCACGTGCGGAAGGTTTTGAAATCGAGAACAAACGCCGAATTATGATTGGTAGTTTTGTGTTATCAAGTGGTTATTTTGATGCTTATTATCTCAAGGCACAAAAAGTTCGCACAATGTTAATCCAGCGTCTCAATCAAGTATTGACAGATTATGACTTTTTGGTCGGTCCGGTTGCGCCAATGCCCGCCTTTAAAATCGGTGAAAACATCGCCGATCCGATGAAAATGTATCTAGCGGATGTGATGACAACACCGGCTAACTTGGCTGGTTTGCCAGCGGTCAGCGTGCCGATTGCACCGACCGCCAGCGGTTTGCCGGTCGGTTTCCAGGTTATTGCTAAACAAGACCGAGATGCGCAGTTGCTTGCGTTTGTAAAACAAATTGAGGAGTTAAAATAAATGGATTTTAAAGTAATTATCTTTATTGCGGTGGTTTTGCTACTGGGAATTGTGCTATTTGCGATCCTGACTTTGAAGCAAAAATCGACCATTTTAGATAAAGAAAAATATCGTAGTTTGTGGTTAGAAATTGAAAATAGCCTTGATGCGAATAACCAACAGAGTTTTCAGATGACAGTGTTGAATGCGGATAAACTACTTGGTCAAGCACTCGAAGAGCTCGGGGTGCGGGGTAATACCATGGGCGAGCGTATGAAGACGTTTGGCAAGGGATTTTCAAATCAAGATCAGATTTGGCAAGCCCACAAAATTCGCAATAAAATCGCTCACGAGGCTGATGTGAAATTAACCATTAAGCAAGTCCATGCAGTACTGAAATGTTTTAAACAAGCCCTCAAGGACGTAGGAGCAATCTAATGGCGGACTCAACAAAATACGATCAATATGAGATGACGATTGGCATTGAATGCCACGTTCAGCTCAAAACCAAAACTAAATTATTCTCGCGCGCTAATAACGACGCTCGTGGACAAGCGCCGAATACTACGATTAACCACATTGACTGGGCGCTACCTGGTATGTTGCCCGTGCTCAATAAACAAGCGGTGGTACTAGCAACGCGAGCTGCAAAAGCACTGGGTTCGCAGGTTAATCCAGTCAGTCGGTTTGATCGCAAGCATTATTTTTATCCGGATTTGCCAAAAGGCTATCAGACTTCACAGTTGTATCAGCCAATTATTGGTCCCGGCGTAGTTAAAGTTAGTTTGCCGGAACGAGATTTTGAAGTGCGAATTGAACACGCTCATCTCGAGGAAGATGCTGGTAAATTGACGCACGGTCTCGGCGCTAGCTATGTTGATTTAAACCGTTCCGGTACGCCTTTGATTGAAATCGTGACCATGCCCGATATTCACTCGGCGCAGGAAGCGCGAGCTTTTGCGCAGGAACTGCATCGATTGATGGTATTTGCTGGCGTGACAATTGGCGATTTATATGAAGGTAATATGCGGTTTGATGTTAACTTGTCAGTGGCTAAAAAAGGCGCAACTGAGCTCGGTACTCGAACGGAGACTAAAAACCTCAACTCTTTCCGTAGTATCGAACGAGCAATTGAGTATGAATTTCATCGTCAGGTTGATGAGCTAGAAGCTGGTCGTAAAATTATCCAGGAAACTCGTGGTTTCGAGGATGCAACTGGTCGCACGTTCTCACAACGGTCTAAGGAAGAGGCGCAAGATTATCGCTATATGCCCGATCCTGACATTCCGCCAGTGGTCTTAACTGAGGCGATGATTGCCGAGTTTCAGGCGGATATGCCATTACTGCCGGGCGTTTATCGTGATAAATGGGCAGATTTGAAGTTTGATCAATCGGTGGTTGATACGCTTTTGACTAAGCCAGAATATGCGCAAGCCGTCACCCAAATTCTCGATCAAGCTGGTGCTGAATCAGCGAAAATGGCAGCTTATTGGCTAGTTAGCGCCTTAGAAAACGAGCCAAATTGCGAGTTTAACGACGAGCTAATTGCAAGAATCATTGACTTAACAAAAATGACCCTCGACGCAAAATTAAGCTCGACCAATGCGAAGTTGGTGTTTAATGAATTGCTTATTTCGAATCAAACTCCACAACAAATCGCTGAAGCAAAACAACTCTTGCAAGTCAGCGATGATTCAGCGCTTGAAGCGATTCTGGACGAGGTTTTGGCAAGCGAACAAGGTCAAAAAGCCTTGGCGGATATTGAAGCCGGTAATATGAAAGCTATGGGCTTTATTGTTGGCCAGTCAATGAAATTGTCAAAAGGTCAAGCTAACCCACAGATTATTAATAAGCTCTTGCAAGCAAGATTAAGGAAGTAGGAGATAATGAATCAAGAACGTAAAATGCCAACTAAGGCAGTGATTGCGGCAGCCGGTTTTGGTACACGCTTTTTACCACAAACCAAAGCAATGCCTAAAGAAATGCTACCACTGATTGACAAGCCAATTATTCAGTATGTGGTTGAAGAGTTGGTCGAGGCGGGTATTAAAGATATCATCATCGTTGGTAATGCCAACAAGCGCGCTATTGAAGATCATTTTGATGAGCCAAGTGAAGAATTACTTAATAACTTACGAGCCGGTGGTGAGAAAAAAGCTCCGCTCATTGATCAGATTAAATCAATCGCCTCAATGGCTAACTTCGTCTATGTGCGTCAAAAAGGACCATATGGTAATGCGACACCAATTTTGTGTGCAATGCATTTGCTAGGCGATGAGCCATTTATTTACACTTGGGCGGATGACTTTTTTGTGGCTTCACCAAATAGCGCTAAACAGATGATTACAACTTATGCCAAATACGGTGGTAGTGTGCTGTCCTGTAAAACAGTGACTGATGATAGCGAATATGATCGCTATGGCATTGCGGGCGGTGTTGAGCAGGAGGCGGGTGTGCTAAAAGTTAACGGCATTATCGAAAAACCTGGCAAAGATCGAGCGCCAAGCTCAATGGCTAGCGTGAGTGGTTTCTTGCTGACACCGGAGATTCTGCCATATTTGCGCCAGATTCAAGCCGAGTATGACGGCCAAGGCGAGTTGATGATCCAGCCAGCCATTCAGAAAATGATCGACAATGGCTACGGCGTGTATGCGAAAGAAATTCAAAACGGCAAATATTATGACACCGGTGATAAACTGGAATATGTCAAAACCGTGATCGATTTTAGCCTGATGCACGACAAGTTGGGCCCAGAAATTCGTCGTTATTTACAGGAACGATTAGTTGAATAAATAAAACTAATGACAAAAATCATTCTGGCGATCATTGCTGGGATGATTTTTGATGTGGTTGACTTTTTAGTGCAAATTGATTATGCTGAAAGTAATATTAAATAAAGGAAAGGGCTTGCAATGAATGACGCAGCAACTGTTTTAATCATCGTCTTATCAGTAGTGCTCATTTGTTTCTTTGTGGCGGCGATTATCTTGATGATCGAGCTGATCAAAGTCACTAAGCAACTACGCTCCATTGCTGATGATGTAGAAGTTACAACAAGTAAAATGCGCCAGTTTACAGAAAACGTGGCAAAGATTTCATCGCCGATTTTCATTGGAAAAGCGCTGATGAATTTATTTAAAGGTAAAAAGAAAGGATAAAATCATGTCAAAAAATGGAAAATTTGTCTTAGGTGTAGCAGTGGGTGCTGCAATCGGTGTAATCGCTGGTTGGTTCACCGCTCCAAAATCAGGCAAAGAAATGCGAGCTGACGCTAAAAACAAAACCAAAGAAATCTACGAAGATGTCCGCGACAAAAGTGAAGACTTTATTGATGATGCGAAAGCTAAACTAGGCGAATTCGGTGAAAACGCTAAAAGTGGTTTTGGCTGGTTCAAAAAAGAAACTGCTAAAGACGCAAAAGTTGTGAAAAAAGCGATCAAAGAAGTCAAAAACAACTAATTTTTAGTAGTACAAATAATCCGCCTCGGAACTTTTCGGGGCGGGTTTTTATTGACGATGCTATTGTATAAACCACAACTACAATGCCGATGTTTAATGATATAATGAATATAATCTGAATAATAACCTAATGGACGGAGTTTTGTAATTACAATGCCCAAACAACGGTCTGAAGTGCCGGTATCACCAACTACTCAGTCAAAGCATCGATCTGACAAAACAATTCGTGTGAGCGAGGCTGAATTAGATGTGCGCATTATGAAGCAAGTGGACAGGGCTCAGCGTAAATTCACTGATAAATTGTTGCTCGAGGCTTACGGTCGGAAACGCAAGCTCCTGAAGCTCAGCTTCTGGCAGGGCGTACTATTTGGGCTGGGCAGTGCGATTGGCGGTACGTTAGTCTTAGCGCTATTGATTTGGTTATTGGCACGCATGGTCGATTGGTTCCCGATTTTGGGTGAGTTAATTAACAAAATAATTGAGCATACGGCTCGACGCTAGCAATTTATGGCAAAAACACCCCTTCAGCCATCGGATTTTGTTCACCTTCACAACCACACGCATTACAGCGTGTTGGACGGTTTGACTAAGGTTGATGAGCTGATTAATAAAACTAAAGAATTCGGCATGGAGGCAGTGGCAATTACCGACCACGGCACAATGTCGGGCGTATTAGATTTTTATAAAACCGCCAAAGACGCTGGCATTAAGCCGATTCTGGGGATTGAGGCCTATGTAGCTGAACGGTCGCGTCACGATCGCGATCCGCAATTTGATAAAAAACGTTATCATATCACCTTGCTAGCTAAAAGTTATAAAGGCTATCAAAACTTGATGATGCTGTCGTCCAAGGCTAATCTCGAGGGGATGTATTATCGACCACGGATTGATCACGAGCTGATGGAAAAATACTCGGAAGATGTGGTTTGTTTGTCGGGCTGTGCTAATGGTGAAGTGGCGCAAAAACTGCGTCAAGGTGATTACGAAGGCGCTAAGGAAAAAGCCAAATGGTATCATTCGGTTTATGGCGAAAATTTCTTTTTGGAGTTGCAGGATCACGGCCACCCGAAATCACCAGCACCGTTTAGTGAACAAACTGTCGCCAACGAAGGCTTGATTAAATTAGCTAAAGAGCTTAATTTGCCTCTAGTCGTGACCTGTGATGGGCATTACTTGAACTTCGAAGATCGTCAGGTGCATGAGATTTTGCTATGTGTGGGCACCGGTGCTTATTTAAGCGATACTCGGCGTATGTCGCTCAAGGATTTGGAGTTATATTTAACCGATCCAAGAGATATTATTGCTCGCTGGGGTGAGGAACTACCTGAAGCGATTCTCAATACCAAAAAAATCGCTGACATGTGTAATGTCGAAATTACGCTAGGACAAATTTTAATTCCGGTTTTCCCCTTGCCGGAAGGTGAAACAACCGAAAAAGATTATCTGATGAAGTTGGTTTATAACGGTGCGGTGGTGCGCTACGCCGAGCCAGGTCATCAGACTTTTGAGGGGATGCACGAGCATCTTTACCCAGTAGAGGAGTGCAAAAAACTCTTACCTCAGGCGGTGCTTGATCGGCTTGATATGGAACTAGAGGTGATTGATCGCATGGGTTATTTCGGTTATTTCTTGATTGTGCAGGACTTTATTAACTGGGGTCGCAAACAGGGAATTATTTTCGGTCCGGGGCGTGGTTCGGCGGCTGGGGCGATTATTGCCTATTGTTTGCGTATCACTGACCTTGACCCGCTGAAATATGACCTGCTGTTTGAGCGTTTTTTGAATCCAGATCGTATCTCAATGCCAGATATTGATGTTGATATTCAGGATGATCGACGTGACGAAGTGATTCAGTATTGTGTGGCTAAATACGGCAAAGACCGTGTCTCTAACATTGTCACTTTTGGTAAAATGGCCGCTCGTTCTTCAGCAAAAGACGTAGCGCGAGTGCTGGAAATTCCTTATGCCGAGTCTGACCGGCTCAGTAAAATGATTCCGTCGCTAGTGCAAGGTCGGCACGTGCCTCTATCAAAAAGCGTCAAAGAAGACCCTGATCTGAGTGCTGAATATAACGGCAATCCGCAATCCAAGCAGATTCTCGACTACGCGATGCGTCTTGAGGGCACGATTCGATCACACGGCGTGCATGCCTGCGGAGTGGTGATTGCGCCAGATGACTTGGTGAAATATTTGCCACTGGAAATGGCACAAAAAGGTGTAGTTTCAACTCAATTCCCAATGGGTCAAGTTGAGGAAATCGGCCTACTGAAGATGGACTTTTTGGGCCTGTCAAACTTATCGATTATCAAAAACACCTTACGTATTATCAAAAAAGTTTATGGCGAGGATATTGATATCGCTAATGTGACGCTTGAAGATGAGGACGCCTATAAGCTATTCCAACGCGGTGATACCACTGGCGTGTTCCAGCTAGAATCGGCCGGCATGAAAAAATACCTCAAGGAATTACGTCCGACGCACTTTGAGGATATTATCGCGATGGTGGCGCTATATCGTCCGGGACCGATGCAGTTTATCGATTCGTTTATTAAGCGTAAACACGGCGAAGAAAAAATTACTTTCTTGCACGAAAAAATGGAGCCGGCGCTCGGTAATACTTACGGAATTTTGGTGTATCAAGAGCAATTTATGCAGATTTCTAAGGATCTGTGTGGCTTTACTGGTGGTCAGGCGGACACTTTGCGTAAAGCAGTTGGTAAGAAAAAACTAGACTTGATGGCACAAATTAAACCCCAGCTAATTGAGGGTGCGCTAGCTAATTCAGACATTTCCCGCCAAAAAATCGAGCTATTCTGGGATCAGCTTCAGGAATTCGCTAACTATTGTTTTAACAAGTCACACGCGGCGTGTTATGCGCTGATTGCTTATTGGACGGCCTATCTCAAGGCACATTATCCAAGTGCCTTTATGGCGGCACTAATGACCAGTGATAAAGACGATACTGATCGTTTGGCGATTATGATTGCTGAGTGTAACCACGCTGGTATTGAGGTACTGGCGCCAGATATTAATGAAAGTTTCGTTGAGTTTGCGATTGTGCCGGGGACTAATAAAATTCGCTTCGGTATGGCGGCGGTGAAAGGCGTTGGTGAGGCAATTGTTGAGGAGGTGCTTGAAGTTCGTAAACAGGGCAAATTTACTTCAATCGTGGACTTTGCGAAACGCATGGCTGGCTCAAAGTTCAACAAAAAAGCTTGGGATTCGCTGATAAAAACCGGTGCGTTTGATAGTTTTGGCTATACGCGGTCGGATTTATTGGAAAATCTCGATAAAATCCAGGGTTATATGTCCAAATCGGCTAAAGAAGCGCTGAGCGGTCAGTCTGATTTGTTTGCTGGGTTAGATGCTGGAGCGGCTCCAGATATTGAAATTACCTCTGCCAAGATTCAGGCGACACAAAAAGAACAGCTTCAGTGGGAGCGCGAACTGCTTGGTCTGTATATTAGCGCCCATCCAATTGATAAATATGAGCAATATTTGCATGAAAACACCGTTAATTTTCATGAATTAACTGAACATCATGACGCCAAAACCATGACTTTGGGTGGGATTTTGACTGGCGTGCGTGACATCACCACCAAAAAAGGCGATAAAATGGCCTTTTTGACGATTGAGGATAAGTTCGGACCGTTTAGTATTATTGTCTTTCCACGTCTCTACGAGGAAGTCAAGGATTTGTTGATTGTTGATAAAGTTTTGCTGATCGAGGGGAGAATTACCGCCAAAGATCGTGATGGTAATACGGCGCCACCACAGATGATTGCTAATCAAATTACTGAAATTACTGATCAAATGTTGGCTGAATTTCAACCGAATTTTCGTAAGAAAAAGACGCCTCGTGGTAATTATGAGGAGTTTTTGGAAACTAATGGTGCTAAAAAAGTCAGTACTAAAAAATCCACCAATCTTGGTAGCAGTGCGCCGATTAGTTTCATCGATCCGGTGCAGGAAATTAAGCGTGCTCAGGCTGAAAAAGCTAAATACGAAGCTAGTTTGCGGGCGGATACGGTAGTGAGCGAGCCGGCGTCCGATTATCAAGCGCCGCCATCTGAGCCAAAGATTACTAAACTTTATGTTCGTTTAATTGACGCTTCTAATCGTCAAAAGCTGACTAATTTGCGTCAAATCTGCCAAAATTATCCCGGCAAACAGTCAATTATCTTGGTTTTGGGCGAAAATGACCAAAAAACTGCTATTAAACTACCGTTCCAAGTCACGCTGAGTGAGCAGTTGATGACCAATCTGAAGCAAGAATTTGCTGAACAAGATTTGGTGTTGCGCTAGTTTTTTGTACGAAGTCAGCGGACAAACCAGGACTGATGAAAATAGCGCAGGATTTGCTAAAAAAGAGTTTTCTAGGTATAATAATAAGAGTTATATGAAGCAAAAATTGCCCAAAATTTGTTTAATTATCGGTCTGATTTTTGGTGGTCTGGCAGTCATGAACGGTGCGGAATTGTTATCGCAAGCCTTGCGCACGCGAGTTTATGCGGCAACTGGCCAAAAAATCGTGACGATTTATGATAAACAGCGCAAGCAGACCGTCCTCACCGAGCAAAAAACTGTCGCTGAAGTGCTCAAGCAAGCCGGGATTACGCTTGATAAATTCGATCTTGTGGAGCCAAGTCTGGATACAGAGGTATCGGACGGCTTCAATGTTAATATTTTTCGGGCGCGACCGCTGACGGTGATTGATGGTGAGCGTCAGATTAAGATTTTAACACCGTATCAGTTGGCTAGCGATATTGCCAGGGTGGCGGGTTTGGCGTTATATCCAGAAGATCAGGTGGAGTTTCAGCTTGATATGCTCGGCCTTGGCTCGGGTCTTGGCTCGCAAATGGTGATTCGTCGAGCGACGGAGTTTAATTTAATTTTCTTTGGTAAAAAAAGCGTAGTGCGTAGCCATCAGGCAACGGTTGGTGACTTTTTAAAACAACGTCAGCTGACTCTTGGTGCGAACGATCGCATGAACCTCGGAGCGACGGAACCATTACGAACGGGAATGACGCTGGAAATTTGGCAAGAAGGTCAGCAACAGCTGGCGGTCGAAGAAGATGTGCCGTTTAAGACGCGTCAGGTGCTAAATTATGAAAAACCAGCTGGTTTTCACCAAATCCAGCAGGCTGGTGCGGTTGGTAAACGATCAGTCACTTATCAAGTGGAGATTAAAAACGGTAAAGAAATTTCCCGGCGTGAATTGCAGAGCGTGGTGGTCAAAGAACCCGTCGAACAGATTGAAATTGTAGGTGCGAAGCGCAGTTCAGGTGGTTTGACGCAGTCGAAGGGAGTCTTTCAGTTCGTTGATAGTAAAGGCGTTCAGCACCGTGAAACTTATTATGATTTGCCGATGTCGGTGGTGATGCGTAATTGCGGTCAGGGTGGCAAATACACCGTGCGTGAAGACGGTGTCAAAGTTGACTCGGCCGGCTATGTGATTATCGCAGCGCATCTTGGTAATTATCCGCGCTGTTCAGTGGTCGAAACCAGCCTTGGGCCTGGTAAGGTCTATGACACTGGTGGATTTACGGCTAGACACCCGCACGGGTTTGACTTGGCAACCGACTGGACAAACCGCGATGGGCGTTAGGGGTTGTTAGCGGTATAAATAGGACTTGATGATTAAATGGCACTCAAAAACAATAAATCTCTGGGACAACATTGGCTTAAAGACCGGCTGATTTTAGACGCGATGGTTGAGTTTGCTGGTGTGGAGGCTGATGATACGGTTTTAGAAATTGGCCCTGGACTGGGGACATTGACCAGTGCGATTTTGCGTCGAGCCAAGCGAGTAGTGGCGGTGGAATTTGACGCGGAACTAGCACGTAAACTACCAGCCCAATTTCCTGGCAAGAATCTAGAAGTGGTTAATAGTGATATTTTGCAATTTGATTTGAACCAGTTACCGGTTGGTTATAAGGTCGTGGCAAATTTGCCGTATTATATCACCGCCAAAATCGTTAATTACCTGATCAGCTCTTCATATCGTCCAGCAAGTATTACGATTTTGATTCAAAAAGAAGTGGCGGAGCGAATTGCTCAAGTCAATGGCAGTAGTATCTTAGGTTTGGCAGTTGAAAATTACGCCACAGTTGAGCTTGGCGACATTGTCGGTCCGGAGTGGTTTACACCACCACCGCAAGTTGATTCGCAAATTATTCGGCTAGATGTGCGTCCTCAGCCACTGATTGTCGACACTGAGCTGGAACGGGCGTTTTTTCGGGTGGTGAAAGCTGGTTTTGGGGCGAAACGCAAAAAACTCCGCTCGTCTCTGGCCGGTGGTCTAGCACTGGACAAAGCTAATATTGAACGATTATTAGCCGAGGCTGACATTAATCCCGATTGGCGGGCGGAAGATCTAAACTTTGAGCAGTTTTTGCGGTTAACTCAGCGATATTTAGCGAATCAATAACCTGCGTCGATGATGTAGGTTTTTTAAATCTCTAACCTTAAACATTACCCTTGATTAAAAATCATTTTTGTGGTATAATAACGATAGTATAGTTCATTAAGAATCGAGAGAAAAAAGCCGATTGAAAATGAACATTTTTAAAAAATTTTTAGCCCGCAAAGGGCGTGGAGGGGAAAAATGAAAAAAATAATGATGATTATAATGATGTTCATAGCTATGGCAACAACTGCCATGGCGGATACCTACCTTGTAAAAGGTAATATTATCCACGGTAGAATGTATCTACCGGTAGCCAAGTTTAGAGACCTTGGCTTGAAGGTTACATGGGAGCCTAAGGCCAAGGCGGTCGTTCTCGAAACTGAGAACGAAAAACTAACAATCACGGAAGAGTACGGCCTGAAGCTGATTAACGGCAAGGCTTATGCGCCGGTTAGGCACCTTAACGTTCTTAAGGACGTGAAGGCGGTCTATGACAGCTCTATGAAGGCCTGCCGAGTAACTGTCAACAGCCAAACTCAAGAGGAGTCTGTGGTCAAGATTGGCACAGATCGTCCAGTTGAGCGCGTTGACAATACTCGCCACGACGATAAAGTCGTTCGTCGTAATGACGACACGACTCGCCGTGACGACTACCGTGATAGTCGCTATGACTGTGCTAACGACCACTTCTCAAGTCGTCAAATTGAGAAGTACGGCATGGACACCTATAGTGACAGTCAGTTGGCGAAAGTTCGTATCAATACGAACTTTCGACCACTGGCGGGCGGAGGAGCTGTCCGCGTAGGTGAAGCTATTGATGTAATGGCGGAATTGCTAGGGATGACTCCTAGTCAATTCGAAGCAACATCAATGGCGAAAGGGCTAGTTGACGATCAAGGTTATATTGATCGTCATCGCTCAATCACTTATGCAGACCTTAATCAGCTCGTGTGTGCTTATTTTGAGTACATGGGGGTTGATCCGTTCACAATGCCTGCTCATAAGAGCGCTTATCTCGAAATTCGAAATGAGCACTCTTTGAGCCAAGCTGAGATTTACTATTTCTCAGCCCTGAAGTGGGTTGGAATAGATGCCACGGGCGATATTAACTATCGTCGTGGCGAAATCACAGCTCGTCAAGGCGCGGTTGACGTAGAAGTCTTTAACGACCTAATGCGTCAACTGACTCTCGATTAATACCTAATAAGCCGACTTAAGTCGGCTTATTTTTATTGGGATTGTTATGAAAGTAAAAAAACCGCCAGCAGGTGGCGGTTTATAAAAAAGCTTTGACGAGCGGTAACAGATTATCATCGTGATAGCCGATAATCATCATACGCTCCTGGTCAATTAACTCAATCTCTACCAAGTGCTTGAAGAAAAAGCGATGTTGATTAAACCAATCAACACGCCCAAGCTTGGCAATAATTGGTTGTGCCAGAATAATGATCATCTGGTGCTGAATGGCAATTCGAACGGCCTCAGTAACTATCTCAGGATAGCTTGTTTCGAGCCATTTTCGCCATTCTTTATCATTCTGGTAGGCTAATTTCAGGTCGATGAGCATGATATTATCGGCGCTGAGCGCTTTTTTCGCAAATTCCTCAGTGTTCCAGAACTCGTGTCGAATCATCTTCAGCTTTTGTTTTTCTTGATATGTGATCAAATCGCTGTTGACTGGATGATTCGTTACCTGCAGACGACTGCCAGCGCATTGGCGATAAAGTGTCTGCATGAAGCCCACATCAGGGCTAATTACAAATAAATTAGTCATGTTAATTCCCTCCTTTTTTCGTATCATGACATCTTTTAATTATAACACATTTTATATAATAAAGCAAGATATGAGACAGGGCGCAACTTCCATAATAAGCGTTTTTCTGATATAATAATTTTATGAAATCTAAACTTTACATTACTACTGCTATTCCTTACGTTAATGCTAGTCCGCACATTGGCAATGCCATGGATTATTTGATTGCGGATATTTGGGCGCGTCATCAACGTAAGCTGGGCAATGAGGTGAAGTTTCAGGTAGGGACTGACGAACATGGCAACAAAATCGCCATTAAAGCGCGTGATGCTGGCTTGGAGACGCAGGCCTATGTCGATCAAAACGCTACTAAGTTTAAAGATTTTATCGGCAAAATGAACGCTAGCTATACTGACTTTGTACGAACAACTGACATTCATCACAAGGCTGCGGTTCAGTATATTTGGAAACAGCTTGAGCCGTATATTTATAAAAAATCCTACGAAGGCTGGTATTGTCAGGGTTGTGAAGCGTTTGTGACCGACAAAGAAGCGGTGGCGAATAATGGCATCTGTCCTGACCACAAAACCCCGTATCAGCGTTTGCAAGAAGAAAATTACTTCTTGCGGATTAGCGATTTTTCGGAGCAGATTAAAGAAGCGATTACGACCGGCAAAATGAAGATTTTACCGGAGAGTCGAGCCAATGAGTTTTTGAATTTATTAAAAGATGGCTTGCTTGATGTGTCAATTTCCCGACCGAAAAAAACCGTGTCGTGGGGTGTACCAGTGCCAGATGATCCAAACCAAGTGATGTATGTGTGGATTGATGCACTAGCGAATTATTTGACGATTTTGGGTTATCCAGAACGACCGGAGTGGAAGACTTATTGGCCGGCCGATGTTCAGGTGGTTGGTAAGGATATTTTGCGTTTTCATGCTGGAATCTGGCCAGCGATGTTGATGATGCTAGGCTTGCCACTACCAAAAGCGTTGTTAGTGCATGGGCATATTCAAGTCGATGGCGTCAAAATGAGTAAAACTATTGGCAACGTGGTGGATCCAATGGAAATTATTAATAATTACGGCGTCGATGCTCTGCGTTATTATTTCTCGCGCCATGTGCCGACGCAAGATGATGGTGATTTTACGTGGGAGCGGTTTGAAAATGCCTATAATAACGAGCTAGGCAACGACCTCGGTAATTTAGTCAGTCGGATTGTCAGCATGCTTAAAAAATACCAAGATGGCGTGATGAATGATGTTAAAAACACTCATCATGATGAAACGGTCTATTTTGAGGCGATGAAGAATTTTAATTTTAATCAAGCGATTGATGAAGTGTGGGTGCATATTCGCAGTGTTAATCAATATATCGACACAGTTAAACCGTGGGAAATTGCTAAACGACGCACGGCAGGCGACCCTGAAGCGGAGCATCATCTGGCGGAAGTGCTAGACTATATGTGTAAATCAATTCTCCAAGTGGCGGATATGTTAGCACCGTTCATGCCAACGACTGCCGAAAAAATCCAAGCGATCTTTAAACCAGGAATTATTGGTGAGCTAGAGGCGGGTGGTTTATTCCCGAAGATTTATCGTTATACAGCCAATCCACGGCAATCACAAGACAAGAAATAATGTGATGGAAATGGCGGACGGCGAGGTGTAATGAAGATGCAAAAAATCGAACTAATTGATAGCCACTGTCATATCCACGATGCAGATTTTCCAGTGCCGACTGATGAAGTTCTGGCGCTGGCTGAACAGGCTGGCGTGGTGCAAATGGTGGTCATCGGCACTAATGAGCAGAGCTCGCGCCGAGCGGTAGAATTTGCCAAGAGCCATGAACAGATTTGGGCAACGGTCGGTACTCATCCGCATGATGCTAGTGCTGGTTGTGCGTATCTGCGGACGCTCGATTTGACCGAGCCGAAAATTGTGGCGATTGGTGAAATCGGACTTGATTATCATTATGATTTTTCACCTCGTGAGGTGCAACAGCAGGTGTTGCGCCAACAGCTGATGGTAGCGATTGAGGCGGATTTGTCAGTGGTGTTTCATGTGCGTGAGGCATTTGATGACTTTTGGCCAATTTTTGATGAAATGGCAATGCGGGCGCAAGCCAAGGGGCGAGTGCTGCGCGGAGTGGTGCATAGTTTTTCGGATAATTTAGCGAATTTGCAGATGGCTCTGGAGCGAGGTTTGTATATTGGGGTGAATGGTATTGCAACTTTTACGAAGGACAAGTCGCAGTTAGAAGCGTTTCGAGCGGTGCCGTTAGAAAAATTGCTAATTGAAACCGACGCGCCATATTTAGCACCAAAAGGTCGTCGTGGCAAACCAAATCAGCCGGCTTATGTGCGGGAAGTGGCCGAATGGTTAGCGGATTTTTATGGGGTGGAATTGGCAGAATTAGCGACCGTCACTATGGCGAATGCTCGGCGATTGTTCGGGATATAGAAATAATTAGAGCACAAGATGATATTGCTATGAACAGTCCATATCTCAAACAAATTCGCGAAATGCTCGCAGGTGTTGAAAAGTTTATTTATGACGATCAGCTTTCGCCGCGCCAGATTGGTTCGTATCTTATTGGTGGCGTTATGCTACAGGATGATTATGACGTATTGATTGATTTCTGTCAGGAACTGGAGGTTCTGGCGGAGCAGGGGTCTGACTTGGAAGTGATGGATGACGACAGCCCGTATTTGGCATTGATGTTAGCTAAGGCACGAGCAACTTTCGAACTGATTAAACTTAAAGTTGATGAATCGAGGCTTCAAAAAAAGCGACGCTGGGCGGCGATTTTTAAGGCAATTGATGAGAATTATTACTATAAAGAGGCCTTAGCAGCGGCTGTGTTGACCTTTGCTGATGTTGGCGAGCTGGATTTGGCGTTCGGAGGGTTCATTGCCAACCAAATGAAGCGACATGCTGAGAATATTCAGGATGATGAACTAACGGAAGCGGCTAAAAATGAGAGTTTTCAAGCACTGTATCAAATGACGGAATGGATGAAAGTTTGGTCTGAGTCTGGTGACCCAGAGGTTCGAGGTCCAAAAATTCGCGATATTCAGTAGGAGTAGTTTTTAAAAATAACATTCTTCGGTTTACGTCTGGTTCGTTGAATATTCTGAGTTAAAAGAGTATAATTTACATCAATGGAAGTCTATTTGGATTATGCGGCGGCGACGCCAGTGGATAGCCGGGTGATGACGGCGATGTTGCCGTATTTTACTGAGTTATTTTTTAATCCGAGCGCGCCGTATTTGCCGGCATTGAAAGTGCGTGCTGATTATCAAAACGCCAAGGCGACGATTGCGCAGGCGATTGGTGCTAAGGCTGATCAACTGATTATGACGGCGGGGGCGACTGAATCGCTTAATTTGGCTTTTGCTGGGGCGGAATCAGTGGTGATTTCGGGCGTGGAACATCCGGCGGTTTTAAAACTTGCCCAGTCTAAAACCAATCATGCGATTGCCAAAATTACACCGAGCGGACTGGTTGATGTCGATGATTTAATTAGCAAAATCACCGATCAGACAGATTTAGTGAGTGTGAGTTTAGTCAGTAGTGATTTAGGGATGATTCAGCCGATTTCGAAGATTGCCTCCGAGGTGCGCAAAATCCGTGATCAGCGTCTAGCGCGAGGTGATCAACGACCACTAAAACTACACTGTGATGCTTCGCAAGGCTTGGGCTACCTGCCGGTTAATGTGGCACGTTTGGGTGTGGACTTGTTGACGCTGTCTGGCGCTAAGATTTATGGCCCAAAGCAAATTGGCTGTTTGTGGATTCGTCCAGGCGTAAAAGTCGCTCCGCTAGTCTTAGGCGGTGGGCAAGAAATGGCACTACGCTCAGGTACCGAAAATGTTCCGCTAGTGATTGGTTTTGCTAAAGCAGTGGATTTATTACGCAAGTTTAAAATTAAAGAAGTGGCTGAATTGCGTGACCGACTGGAAACAAAAATCTTAGCGCAAATTCCTGACGTGACAATTATTGGCTCGCCAAAAAAACGCTTAGCTAATTATCTAGTGCTAAGTTTTCAAAATATTGAGGCGGAACGATTGATTTATCGACTGGAAAATCGCGGTGTTTATGTTTCGACTGGTTCGGCGTGTTCAGCGAATCGTGGTAGCGGTTCGCAGGCGCTGGTGAATCTAGGTTTGAGTGAAGCCGAACGCTTGGCGAGTTTGCGGATTAGTTTAGGACAGCTTACAACGGCGGAGCAAATTGATTATGCCGCCGAGGTGATAATTGAAGAAGTTTTAGCAGAAAGGAAGTGGGCAAATGATTATCTTCAAAATAATTAAACGAGTGGCGATACCGATTATTATTCTCGGAGCGATGGGGTTTGGACTAGATCGGTTGCTTGATGTCAATGATTTTCGGCAATGTCGGCTGGCGTCGGGAACGACGATTAGTACAGCGACGAATTGTTTGGGCGTACCCGGCACGAATTGTTTACCAATGGTCAGCGATCAAAAACCTTCTACTGAGAAACCATCTGATTCGTCAATTACTCCTTGTCCAACAGCTGACGCAGTGGTGGTAATTTCTGGTGGAGATACCAAGGCGCGCACGCAATATGCAGCAACAATTACTAAAGCTCAACAAATTCCGGTCTTGATTACCGCTGGTGCCTCTCGCCAAGAAAACGTCCAAAGCAATGCTGAAGAAATGCGTCAGATTGCTATTGATGCTGGTGTGCCGGTTGGGGCGATAAAAATTGAACCGCAATCGCGTAATACTCACCAAAACGCTGTCAATGTCAAAAAACTGATCGAAGAATATAATCAGCAAAATCCGTATAAACCAATTAATTCATTGATTTTGGTGACTTCGGGTTATCATCAGGCGCGGGCGTATAAAGAGTTTCGCAGTCAGTTTGCTTCGGAATTTAAGATTTATAATGCACCACTCAAACAAGACCGTGATTGGTCGCCAACTTGGTATTTATCACCGCGCAGTTGGTACCTAGCGGTGAAAGAAGCTGGTGGATTATTGCTAGTGTCGGGTAAATAAGAGAAAAATATGGCACGAGTATTCGTCGGAATGAGTGGTGGAGTGGACAGCAGTGTGACGGCTGGTTTATTAAAACAAGCCGGTCATCAAGTTGTTGGTGTGTATATGAAAAACTGGTCGCAAGATTTGCCAGGTATGCGTTGCCCGTGGGCAGAAGATTTGGCCGATGCCAAGCGCGTGGCGGTGCGTCTGGGTATTCCGCTGAAAGTTTATGATTTTGAAACTGATTATCGCCAGCGAGTGGTGGATTATATGTTGGCGGAATATCGGGCGGGTCGGACGCCGAACCCAGATATTATGTGCAATCAAGAGATTAAGTTTAAATTATTCTTAGAAACAGCACTGGCGGACGGTGCAGAATTAATCGCCACTGGCCATTATGCCAAAAAAGTCGTGGTTGATGGCAAAAGTTATTTAGCGTTAGCGACCGACCAGAAAAAAGACCAAACTTATTTTCTATATCGTGTGACTGGTGAGGCGTTAGATAAAACTCTATTGCCACTAGGCGAATTAGTCAAATCAGATGTGCGCAAGCTGGCAGAAACAATGGGTTTAATTACCGCGGACAAAAAAGATTCGCAAGGGATTTGCTTTGTCGGACAGGTCGGGATTGAGGAGTTTTTGCGGGAGTATGTTGAGGTTAGTCCTGGTGATATTATTGAGCAGGAAACTGGTCGAGTGCTGGGGCGACATAAAGGTGCGATTTTTTATACGATTGGGCAACGACATGGTTTAGAAATCGGTGGTGGCTTACCGTATTTTGTGGTTGGTAAAGATATGACTCACAATCAAGTGTTTGTATCGCGCAATTTAAATCAAGGTGGGTTGTGGGCGCGTGAAATTGAGCTATGCGATTGCTTCTGGACGCATCAAGTGCCAGTTGCTGGCCAAAAATATCACGTTCGCTTGCGTCATTTAGCGCCACTAATTGAAGCAGGAATTATGGCTAGTGAGAATAATACCGCAATTATCCAGTTTACGACTGATCAAAAAACCATTGCCAGCGGACAATCGGTTGTGGTTTATGACGGTGAATTGTGTTTAGGCGGTGGTATTGCCAGATAGTGAATAAACGGTTATAATAAGCCAGAATTAAACCATAAACATAATACGAGGAATCTATGAATCAAGATAATTTTAACCAAGATAATGCTAACCAGGAACATTCGAGCCAAACTAATTTTAATCAGACGACCTCTAGTACACCAGCTTCTGATAAAGTCAAAGCGTTTGGCGATAGTTTGTCGCAGGTAATTAAAGAGCAAGCCAGCGTCATTGAGCAAAGCGCTTCGCAATCTTTTGAGAATTTGAAAAATCAATTTTCAAGTTCTTCTAACACCTCGGCTGATAACAACACAACCACCTCAAATGCCACAGATAATGCTTATTCATCAGCTCCAACACCAGCGCCATTAGCTATGGTTTTGAATTCAGAATTTAAGATGTCGGCTATCGAAATGTTTGCCTATACAATCGCGTTGGCGATTGGTACAGTTTGCACCTTCGGAATTGCCTATCCTTGGTTGGCGTGTTGGCAGATGCGAGCAATGGCTAGTGCTACTTACATTAATGGTCGCCAGTTGCGATTTGATGGTAAGGGCGGTGAGTTATTTGTGAATTGGATTAAATGGATGTTGTTTTCGATTATCACCTTGGGGATTTACTCAATCTGGGCGGTACGCAATATGACAGCTTGGATTGTTGAACATACCCACGAAGCCTAAAAGATAAAAACACCAGCTCAGCTGGTGTTTTTTGAAATGATCTAAGCGAGGCGGTTATAAGCTATGATTATCAGCTCTCTATGTTTTGTGCCTTCGTAGACTGGCAATAAAGGTTTTAATTCGCGCATAGCATCTTGCACTTCCATTAGTTTATTATTTGTATTTAAATAAACGTAATCAGTGCTTTTGATTTTGCCTTCCTCGCGAAACCCATACCGTATGAAATAACTGTATGTGCTCGCGCGTTGTTTGAGGGGTTTGGAACCTCTCGAAAGGCTAACTTGTACTAGACGAGTGCTGGCATATTCTGCTCGTCGCGGGTTGTAGAGTGAATGAAGGCTAACGTCGTCGAGCAATTTTCTCCAAGACGCTGATGTTCTAATTGGTTTTGGAATATCATAAGTGAAAATTTGTAATGTAGCTTCTGGAATACCTTTATTGTGTATGGCATACGTTATGTTATAAGTATAGTGATCAGTTGCGCCATTAAATAGCGCAAATAATTTCCTAATAATATTTAGCATTAAATATCACCCTCTCTTTATTAATGTGCGATTTTTTTAAAAAAATAAGTTGATGACATTGTATAGGTTGCGGAGCTTAATGTCAAAGTTATATAAACCAAGTGTGTTGAAGCTGGAATTTTTATAGTAAAAATGCTAAAATATCTCTTATGAATGCACAACAAATCCGCCAAAAATATCTGGAATTTTTCGAAAGTCGAGGGCATAAAGTTATTCCTCGCGCTAAACTTTTATTGCAGGATGATCCGACAACGTTGTTTACTGGGTCGGGTATGCAACCGCTGTTGCCATATCTGCTCGGCAAAACTCATCCAGCTGGTCAGCGTCTGACCGATAGTCAAACTTGCTTGCGTTCGCAAGATATTGAGGATGTGGGCGATAATCGTCATACGACTTTTTTTGAAATGCTTGGCAACTGGAGCTTGGGTGATTATTTTAAGGAACAACAGATTCGTTGGTTTTTTGAGTTTTTGACAAAAGAAGTTGGGCTGGATCCACATAAAATCTACGTAACGTGTTTTATCGGTGATGTGCAGTATGGCATTCCGCGCGATGATACGGCAGCACAAATTTGGCAACAAGTGTTTGCGGAGGCGGGTATTGAAGCCAAAATTGTCGAAATTGGCTCGGCGGAGAATGGCGACCGCGATGGCATGCAAGGCGGACGAATTTTCTTTTACGATGACGGTGAAAACTGGTGGAGTCGAGGTGGACGACTGGACAAGACGCCAATTGGTGATCCGTGTGGTCCAGATAGCGAGGTGTTTTATGATTTTGGCGAAGAAAATCACGACCCGAGCTATGGACAGGCTCATCCAGCTAGCGATAGCGGACGTTTTATGGAAATTGGCAATCAGGTGTTTATGGAATATCGACGCCTGGAAGATGGTAGTTTTGAGCCACTAGAACATAAAAATGTCGACTTTGGTGGCGGACTCGAGCGCATCACAGCTGCTAAGCTTAACAGTCCCGATGTCTTCAAGGGTAGCTTGTTGTGGCCAATTATTGAGGCGCTAGAACGTATTAGCGGCAAAACTTACGCCGAACATACGGCGTCAATGCGAGTGATTGCTGATCACTTGCGGAGTGCGGTTTTTTTGGCGGTTGATGGTTGTGTGCCGAGCAATAAAGAACACGGCTATGTGATGCGTCGGTTGGTGCGTCGGGCGTTGGTTAAAGCGTTTGACCTGGGTATTGAACAAAACTTTTTAGAACAAATTGTACCAGTGGTGGTTGAATTATACGCTACTGATTATCCAGAAGTGGCGAAAGCGCGCGAGCTTGTCTTGGCGGTGCTAGCAAAAGAAGAAAAAGCCTTTCGTCAGACATTGCGCAAAGGTGTGACTGAGTTACAAAAAATGGCCGTTAAAGCTTTAAATGGTGCGCAGATTTTCAAACTATATGATTCGTATGGCTTCCCACCAGAATTAAGTGTAGAATATGCCGAAAAACAAGGTATTGCCGTGGAAGAAAATTGGAAGGTCGGTTTTGATCAAAGCATGGCCGAGCAACGTCAGCGCTCCCAAACTGCCTCAAAAGGTATGTTTAAAGGTGGTCTGGAAGGTCAGAGTGATTTGCAATTGCGTTATCATACCGCGACCCACTTGTTGCTATCGGCACTGAAGCGGGTTTTGGGCGATCAAGTTGAACAAAAAGGCTCAAATATTACAAATGAACGCGCTAGATTTGACTTTAATTATGACGAAAAAATGACACCTGAGCAGATTGCGGAAGTTGAAAAACTCGTCAACCAGGCGATTGCTGATAAATTGCCAGTATCGTTTAGTGAAATGTCAATTGAAGAAGCTAAACAAGCCGGTGCGCATGGCAGTTTTGAAGAGCGATATGGTGATCATGTTAAGGTTTATCAAGTTGGTGAAGGTGAACAGCGGTTTAGCTACGAAATTTGTGGTGGACCTCATGTTAAAAACACTGGTGAAATTGCGCCAAATGGCGAGAAGTTTACAATCGTCAAGGAACAATCATCGGCAGCTGGCATTCGTCGTATTAAAGCTGTTTTAAAATAGCATTCCGTGCTTAACCTGGCAAGAAAAAGGTTTATTTCTAAGCATAATTGTTATATAATGAAGCCATGATATTCAAAAAACTCACCAAACAATCAGCTGAGCCACCGATTCAAGAAACTTTTGTATTGGCGCTAGATGTTGGAACGGAATGCGTAAAGGCATTGCTGGCGAAACTTGATGGCGACCAAATCACTGTGGTGGGGGTGGGTCGCAAACCACAGCAACCAAACGATATGCACGCTGGAGCGATTGCGGACATCGCGAATGTTGTCAAAAACTGTGAAGCCGCAGTCTCGGAAGCTGAGGCACAGGCTAATGTTCAAGCTTCCAAAGTCGTGATGGGCATCGCTGGCGAATTAGTTAAAGGTGTGACGCACACGATCCGGTATCGTCGACCACAACCAGATAAGATGCTGGATGAGGCTGAGATGGACTTTATTATTGACAAGGTTCAGGAGCGGGCGCTGGAAAAAGCTCAAAAGCAAATTGCCATCGAAACTGGTAATGATAATGTTGAAGTGAAGTTGGTGAACTCGGCACTGGTCGGGATTCATATTGATGGCTACAAGGTCTCTAACCCGATTGGTTTTCAGGGGCGCGATGTGGCTATTCAGATTTATACGGCTTGTGCGCCAATGGTGCATATCGGAGCGTTGGAGCGTGTAGCGGAAGAGCTAAATCTCGATCTGATCGCCGTCTCAGCAGAGCCGTTTGCGGTATCACGCTCGGTGATTGGTAATGATTCAGCTAGTCATTTTACGTCAATTCTAATCGATGTTGGTGGCGGTACGACCGATATTGCCGTGGTAAATGACGGTGGTGTGGAAGGCACGAAGATGTTTGGCATTGGCGGTCGTAGCTTTACGAAGACTATTTCGGGTGATTTGAATTTAAGTTATAAAGAAGCTGAGACTTTAAAGATTAACTTAGCTGATGAGCGTATTAAAAAAGACATCAAGCAAGATGCGCTAATGGCAGTTAATAAAACTCTTGCTGTTTGGCTATCAGGTGTGGAATTGGCGCTGAGTGAATTTGACTCGGTTGATCAATTGCCAAATCAGATTTTGTTGTGCGGTGGTGGTTCGAGTTTGATTGGTATGGTCGAAAAACTAGCCGACTACAAATGGCCGGAAGATTTGCCTTTTACGAAACAGCCAACGATTAAGCATATCTCGCTCAAAGACGTGGTTGGGGTAAAAGATGAGACCGATAGTCTCAATGATCACACCTTAATTACGGCGGTTGGACTGCTTCGGGTAGGCTGTGATACAATGTCTATTGAACCGGACGAAGTGGCTGGTCTACGCGATAAGATTAATAAATTTTTGAGAATATAGCATGTCCAAAGAAGTAATTTATATAGACGTTAAAGATGATGTCACTTCGATCATCGATAAAATCAAAAAAACTGAGCATAAAATTGTCGCTCTAGTGCCCCCAAAACAGATTGGGATTTTGCAGAGCGCGGTTAATTTGCAATTATTAGCTCATGCCGCTAAACAAGCCAAAAAAGTGATGGTGATTATTACTAATCAAGAGGCGCTAATTCGTTTGTCGGCGGTGGCTAAAATCCCAGTTGCCAAAACTCTCACTTCTAAACCAGAAATGCCCGAAATCCCAGCGCTCAAAATTGACGGCGACGATGATATTATTGACGGTGCGCAACTCAGTGTTGGTGAACTCGCTGGTATGTCTAAAGAAGAAATCGAAGCTTCAAGTGGTGACGCTAAGGCGAAAACACCTTTTGATAAACTTGCCCCAGTTAAAATTAAAGTCCCAAATTATGACAAATTCCGCAAGAAAATCTTCATTGGCGGACTAGCGCTGTTAGTACTGGGCGGTTTCTTGGTGTGGGCGATTATTTTTGCACCTCGAGCTGAAATTACGCTGATTACTAACACTAAGGGTGTTAATATTTCCTCAAGTATTAGCTTTGTTGAACAAGCAGATCAAACTAAGTTTGAAACAAATCTAATTTATGCTCAAACCCAAAAATCTAACCGCAAACGTTCCCATGAATTTGAAGTGACAGGCACGAAAGATTTGAAAATCCCAGCCGGCGGTACGATTACTTTATTAAATTCTAACCTTGGCGCAAAAACCATTCCAGCTGGTACGAGTTTTTCAGCTGGTGGCTGTGTTTATACTTCACAAGAGGCGGTCAATGTGCCTGCTCCGAGCGGTGCTTCTCTGTCTGATGCCGTGCCCGGTAAGGCAACAGTTACCGTCAAATCAACCAAGCCAGGCCCATCATGTAATGCTGATGCTCGTAAATATTCGATTCAGGGCGTGTCGCACATTGAGGCTCTTGGTTCAGCTATGACTGGCGGTAGCGAGCGCACGATTCGGGTGATGACCCAGGCGGACTATGACAAGGCTAAAACTGAACTCTTAAAAGACGGCCATGATAGCGCCGTCAAGGAACTGCGCAATAAGTTTGACTCGTCAATGGTAATTATTAAAGACAGTTTAATTACTAAAGAAGGTGAGCTGGTGTCGAATGTCAAAGTTGATGAAGAAGCTAAAGACGGCAAAGTCAAACTCGAACAGATTGTTGAATACCAAATCAGCGCTGTGCCGAAGAAAACTCTTGAGGAGTATATTGGCTATATCGCTCTTAAAGACAATAAATCTGACAAAACTAAGCTAAAAGTCTATAATTCGGGCGTTGATCAGGTGGTGTTTAATGACTTTGTATTTAAAGACGGCAAGGGTTCAATGCGTGTGTCGGCTCAGGCTCAAATTGGGCCTGACATTGACAAAGAGCAGGTCAAAGAAGAGGCGCGCGGTAAGGCTTTGGGTGATGTGCAATCGCATTATACCTCAATTGAGGGTATTAAAGACGTGGAAATTAAACTCTCACCATTCTGGGTGAAATTAGTCCCTGGCAATAAAGACAAAATTACAGTTTTCGTGAAAAATTAGGTAGCTGAAAAATATGGCAAGTCGACAAATTATGGCGCTAGACTATGGCGACGCACGTGTGGGCGTGGCGATGGCTGACGAAAACATTAAAATTGCTATTCCGTATGGCGCACTCGAGAATACCGAGCAGTTACTGACCGAGATTTTTAAGTTGGCGCTTGATAATAATATCGTTAAAATTGTGGTTGGCTATCCACGTAATCAATCTGGTGAGCCAACCGCTCAAACCGAGAAAGTCGAGCAGTTTTTTAGTCAGTTGGAGGAGGTTTTTGATGGTGAAATGGTGTTTAAGGATGAATCACTAACCAGTGTCTTAGCAGAAGAACGCCTCAAAAGCTACAAAAAACCATACTCCAAGGGCGATATTGACGCCCACGCTGCGACAATTATTCTTGAGGATTATCTCGAGGGGCGTTAACTACGAACTAATATTTTTAAAATAAGGAAACAAACATGCACGACGATGATTTTAAAGACATTAATTTGAACTTGGAGCCGAATTTACAGGCGGTAGATGCTAACTTGAATTTACGCCATAAGACCACCCGAGCTCATTCACATTCGACTGGCAAAAAAATCTGGAAAATAGCAGTTGGTATAGTGCTGTTTCTAGTGATTGGCATGGCGCTGGCCGGCTGGTGGATGTTGACGCCAGCTAATAATGATACAGTTCATCTCACAGTTAAAGACGGTGCGTCGTTGGCACAAGTGATTGATGAACTAGCTAAGCATGGCGTATTGCGTAATGCTCAAATCGCTAAAATCTATCTAAAAGCCACCAAGTTTAGTCATAATATCCAAGCTGGTGATTATGAAGTGGCACCACGCCAGCCTAGCATCCAGGCTCTGCTGACTAATCTCAAAAAAACTCAGCCAAATACCAAAAAAATCACTTTTTATCCTGGTGCAACTTTAAATCATCGTAATAGCAAAACCGATACTACGCCGTCGCATCGTGAAGCTCTCAAAAAAGTCGGCTATAGTGACGCGCAAATTGATACGGCGTTTAAATTTCGCCAGCATAAATTATTCGACTTATTGCCAGAATTAACCAATCTGGAAGGTTTAATTTTTGGCGATACTTACGAGATTTTTACTAAAGGCACAGCCGAAGATGCGCTGAAGCGTACTTTTGATGAGTATTTGAAGTTTATTCAAGATAATAAACTAGTGGAGCTATATAAAAAGCAAGGGCTGACGCTTTATCAAGGGATTATTTTAGCATCAATTGTCGAGCGCGAGGTTAATTCAGCGGACGATCGAGCGAAAGTAGCGCAGGTGTTCTTAAAACGCTACAAACAAAAAATGGCACTGGGTTCAGATGTGACCTATCAATACGCTTCACGTCTGGCGGGTGTTGAGAATGATTTATATATCAAATCGCCGTTTAATACCCGTCAGGTGGTCGGATTAACGCCAACGCCAATCGCCACCCCAAGCAAAAGTTCGCTCTTGGCGGTCGCTCAGCCGTCTGATACTGATTATCTGTTCTTCGTGGCGGGTGATGATGAAAAGACGTATTTTGCGAAAACTCTAGCTGAACATAACCGTAACGTCAAGCAATATTGCCATAAAAAATGTGCTGTCCATTAGAGTATTGTCCCGAAAAAACCCCGAAAATTAGACTTTTGGCGTAATTTTTGGTATAATGTAAAAGAGTTATGCTTACAGTGGTTCGAAGTGGCCGATTAACTTGGACTAATTAAGCCTAGCGATATTAAATATGAGTATCAAAAATAATCTAAAATCATTCAAACTATCTCTAGTAGACGCCCGCAAACGGCGTTTAATATCAAAAAACGTAGCTCTGCGTCATGGACGAACCTATCATAAGGTGTCGCTCTGGAAATACACCATCTTTTTTGCATTGTTGGTGATTTTTATGGCGGGTGGTTATGTGCTGGATTCCAAAAAATCGGATCAGGCTATGGCAGTGGATTCTATGAAAATGGCGCAAAAAACTGCCAAAACTGTCAAATCTAACATTGACGACGACACTTCCATCGGCGTGGCGTTGGACCTGGCGGAACGTGCTAACTTACCAGTGGCACAAGATGTGGCGATTTTATCAGAGATGAACGCCATCAAAAAAGAAGTTTCCTTGCAGAATGCTGAGTTAACGGTAGCAAAAGCAGCGCCAATTTTTGACTTAGCATCAACGAATCGGAGTGTCAAATTACACCGTGTACAGGCTGGCCAGACTATTCAGCAAATCGCTGACCAATATCAAATTTCAACTAACACGATTAAATGGGCAAATAACCTCAAAGATGACAATCTAACAGTTAATACCGACCTGAAGATTTTGCCGGTTGATGGTATTATTTATAAAGTTAAAGCTGGTGACACCATCGAAAAAATCGCTGAAAAATATAAAGCTAATATTCAGCGCATTCAGATTCTCAATGATATCGAGGTTAAAGGCTTGGTAGTTGGTAGCGATGTGATTATCCCAGAAGGTATCTTGCCGAATGAAGAACGACCAGGCTATGTAGCACCTCGACCAGTGGCACGAACGTCATATACTTCGTGGACCTCTGGTTTGTTCAGCGCAACCGGTAGCGGTGGTCGCGTTAATGTCACGCGCATCCCGAACTTGTCTTATCGTCGTAACACTTATGCTGATGGTAACTGTACTTGGCATGCTTATGAGTGGCGTGCGCGTAATGGTCGCCCAGTTGGACCATTCTGGGGCAATGGTAGTAGTTGGGCATATAGCGCTAACAAGGCCGGCTACATAGTCAATAAAACTCCAGCTCCAGGCGCCATCTTCCAGACTGGTTCTGGCTGGTATGGCTATGGTCACGTTGGTATTGTGGAAGAAGTGTTGGCTAACGGTGATATTGTGGTGTCAGAGATGAACTATGCTGGTTATAACGTCACTACTCGGGCGACAATCCAAGCTAAATACGTGCCGACTTATAACTACATTCACTAAAAATAACTTAAATCTTGTTAAAAACTACCTGAGTCAGCTCAGGTAGTTTTTTGTTGAGGTTGGGATTATGGTGTGTTAAAACCGACTCGAATCAATTACGTTATCGACCAGCACATCATCGGGCTGTTGGTCAATGCACTGCTTCAAATCTTGTAGAAGTTTCGCGCCATCAAAATCTACTCCGATAAACACTAGCTCAGTCATTGGCTCTTGATCATCCGGCCAAGGTTGTCCCGATAGAGTATGAGTTTGACCGACTTTTTGGATTAAAATCTGACGATTGCCGAGCGATTTTTGACCAAAATACATCCAGCCTTTAAGCCGATAAACACCGCTCGGTAGATTATTTAAAAACTTGGTGGTAGCTAGCGGGTCGAGCGGTTGGCGTTCGCGAAAGGTCACTGAAATATAATTCGCTAAGTGTTGGCGTGGAGTTTGACCGAGTTTCAACTGAGTGACAGCCGGTAAATCTAGCAAAATCTCTGGATCGAATTGACAATTGACAGTTTTTAAAATAGTGGCGCGCGGATTGGTTTCGCGAACTTGCGTTTCAATGGCCAAGAGTTGGTCAGGCGCTAATAGATCGGCTTTGTTAATTAAAATTAACTTCGAACTGCCCAGATGAGTGCGAATTAAATCAGGTTTATCGCGCCATAATGTTTCGAAATTAACGCCATCGATCACATAAATCAGATCAAGCAGTTTAATAAACTGATTCTCAGAATTAAAAAGTAGCTCGGTCATCTGGAGCGGATTAGATACGCCACTGGCTTCAATCAGGATGAGGTCAAGTTGACTGTCGGCATGAGCCAGCTGATTGAGCGAATCGTCGAGTTCGTTCGATAGCGAGCAACAAATACAGCCATTAGACAAGGCGATTAACTCTTCGGTCGATTGTTCAACTAGCATAGCGTCGATGTTGAGTTTGCCAAAATCATTGACGATCACTCCGATTTTCAGACCGGTGGCACTAGCGAGTAGGCTGTTGATCAGGCTGGTTTTGCCAGCTCCGAGATGGCCGGAGATGATGGCGACTGGGATATGGCGAATGGGTTGTTCTGGCATTTGTTTCCTTTTTTTAAAAAAATAATTCTGACTAAACCGACCGGTGATCATGATTGACCAGCGGTCGGTAAAAGTCTATTTAAAACATATTGATGACAGGGATCACGACCGGAGCTTGTTTGGTTGAGTCAAACAAAATGTGAGTGACGTCGTCTTTAATCTCAGTTTTAAGGTCTTTAATATCGATATTGCGTAGATCGGTTTTCTCGATTTTGATCTTCAGGTAGTGACGGACTCGACTCATCAGCTCCTCGTTATCTTTGAGATAAATGAAAGCGCGGGAGATAATGTCGGGAGTTTTAGCGATACGACCGGTCTTTTTGTTAATCATCAACACGACAATCACGATACCTTCAGTCGAGATATGCAAACGATCTTTGATTACTGCCTCGTGAATGGTGTGGTTTGCTGAATCATAGATAATTGTGCCGGCTTGGACGCGACCATTGCGTTTGATAGTTTGGTCAGGCAATAGTTCAATCACGTCACCATTATCGCAGACGACGATATTTTCTTTTTTCATGCCAATGACGTTGTAAGCCATTTCAGCATTGTGTTGAAGCATCGAGAATTGACCGTGAATTGGCATGTAATTCTTCGGACGGAGGCTCTGAAGCATCAAGACGTGATCTTCATAATAAGCGTGACCGGATAAGTGTAGGTCACCAATGCCAGTCAAATGAGTGCGACGGTGTTGGATGACGTAAGAACCTTCGCGCAATAAGCCATCAACTGTTGAAACAACCCGCGGTTCGTTACCAGGAATTGGGTTGGAGCTGAAAACAACAGTATCGGTTGATTTAATTTTAATGAAGCGATGTGAGCCAGTGACCATTTTGTTCAAAACAGCGTTAAGCTCACCCTGGCTACCAGTACAAATAATTGCCACTTGGTTGTCTGGCAAGCGCAAAGTGTCCTCGATTTTGACGATGGTGTCTTTTGGAATTTGGATTTTCTTGGTGCGTAGAGCGGTTTCAACAGTGTTAATCATGCTAAAACCAGCAAAAGCAACTTTGCGACCGTGCGCTTTGGCCTGTTCTAAAATAAACTGAATGCGGTAAATCTGGCTTGAGAAACAGCTCATGATAATGCGACCGTTTGGTCGAAGATCCATCACTTTACCGATATTATCGCCGACTTCGGCTTCACTGACGGCATGTGTACCAGGTGAGTCGATATTGGTGGATTCATTGAGGAAAAGGGCAATACCTTCTTTTTGGGAAATTTCCACGAGGCGTGGCATGTCGAACGGAGTTTCGATTGGGTCTTTTTCGAAGCGCCAGTCACCAGAGTGAACAATAATGCCGTTCGGCGTGCGCAGGACAATTGCTACACAGCCTGGAATCGAGTGCAGAACGTGAATAAATTCAAAACTCAAGTGTTGCGAAATCTTGACGTCTTCATGGGCGTGTGGATTAATGACATTGTAATTGATATTGTAATCTTCCGACAGCTCGTCCATCTGTTTTTTAATCATTTCGATGGTAAAATCCGTACCGTAAATTGGCACTTTACCGCCCGAAGCTAGTTCTGGCAACAGATTGGCACAAGCGCCAATGTGGTCAAGGTGGGCGTGCGTGAATAGAATTGCCTTCAGCTTATGGATATTGGCTTTAACATAAGATACATCAGCTGTCATATGGCTAACACCAGGGTAATCTTCGTTCGGGAAGATACTACCCATATCGATCAGCACCATTTCATTTTGGTATTCGATTAGGGTCATGTTTTTACCGATGCCGAGTTCACCCAAGCCACCGAGGGGAATTACGCGGACGGCGTTGGGATTAAACCTGGCTTGTTTGATGGCAGTCTGAGAAATTTGTTGACCGTGGAGGCCATTAAACTCGGATTTGTTGACCGGAATTGAGACGATGTGCTGAGATGAGCGTAGGTTGATATCACTCGAAATCATGCGCTGAGCTCGGATCACTTCACCACGGCGCGTGCCGGGTGCGACGCGAATCTGGTTTTTGTCGGCTGGTTTTTGAGCATTAGCAGGGGCGCTGGTTGACGTATTCTGGTTTTTGCCAGCCTTAACGGCCTTGGCGTCGATTTTCATCGCCGAGGAATTTTGGCGGGGCTTTTGGGCGGCCCGACGCAAATTCGCCCGTGGGGCGGTTTTTTTGTTAGTTTGATTGTTTTTCATAAGTCTCCTGTTTAAAACTTGTTTAAATTACCTAATTGATTTTTAAAAAAATGTTTAAAAAACAAGCTGGGTGATTCAAATAAGATGAGGCGCTGATTTTGTTGAAAAATCAACACGCATATATCTTCATTATACACCAAAACGCATCAAAAGTCTAGGTTTTTGTGTAAATTAAGCTATTAATTGGGCGTTTCCTCTCTGTTAGACTAAAACAGTAATGTTCGTATGGGTGGGGTGCAAGATTATCCTCAAGATAAGCATTTTGCCCTTGCTAAAACCGTAAAATATGTGATAAAATGAAAAAGTCTCCATTGATAAGCTAGAGAGTGCACTTTAGATTATTATATTGAGGGGGAAATATGAAGAAAATTCATATGTTATTAGTATCCGTTGCTCTAGCTACCATGACAATCATAGGTTGGGCTAACAACGCTTATGCTTACGGAAGTGGCTACACTTCTCGTGGAGCGGAATTTGAAATCTCAGGCAAATACATCACCAACTGCAAGTATTTTACACAAGGTCAGCTCGTAAGCCTTAGCGGGATATATCGAGCAGACCGAAAGGCAAAGGGGGTGATGCAAGTGGAAATTCAGCACAGGAAGAATGAATATTGTAAGTGGACAACTGTCGATAAGCTAGACGTAGCTTACGATAACGAAGTTCACGAACAAGTTCTGACGAAGGGACGTAAGTCTCGCGGAATTAGACACGAGCATGAGATTGAGATCGCCAATAGTGGCGAGTATCGTATTAAATACAATGGAGATTCAGATCTGACGGTCTATTGTACAGACATTAGATTTGAATAGATAAGTTATATTCACGCACTCTCTAGCTAGCTCTTTAGACTCGCCCACTGCCTCTCGAGGTGGTGGGCTACATATTTTGCAAATAATATTGGTATTGATTGTGACGTGCGACTTGACTTTTTGAAGCATAACGTGTTATAATGAAAATGTACATTTCCGACCGGCAGGTCGGGTTTTTTAATAAAAGAAAAGGAAAAAAGATGGAAGATTTAGATTTGAAGCAGTTCGTATCTCTGGTGGGGGCGATTGCTGAAGAAAAAAACCTCTCTCAGGAAAAAGTGTTAGAAATTATCGAGACAGCAATTGCGGCAGCGTGGCGCCGTGATAATGGTGATCGTGATCAAGTGGTGCGAGCTGAGTTGAATACGGTTGATGGCACGGCGAAGGCTTTTGTGGTGTATGAAATCGTCGAAGAAGTAGAAAATCCAAAAGCACAGTTGACACTCGAGCAGGCTCGTGAACGCAAAGCTGACGCTGAACTGGGTGGTGTGATTGAAGAAGAACATGAAGTGAAGAAGTTTGGTCGAGTGGCAGCGATGACTGCAAAACAAGTGATTGTTCAACGCCTCAAAGAAGCTGAAAAGGAAGTGATGCTGGCAGAATACGAGGATCGGATTGGTGAAGTGGTTAATGGCAATATCCAACGCGTTGATCGTGGAACTGTCTATGTTGATCTGGGCAAAGGTACGGGAATTATCCCACGTCGCGAACAGATTCCAGGCGAATATTACGCTGTCGGTGCGCGTATCAAGGTGTTAATTAAAGACATTGAGCGCGGTATGCGTGGTGCGCAGTTGATTTTGAGTCGGGCTGACTCAGTGTTTATCGAAGAATTATTCCGTAGCGAAGTACCAGAGATGGAAAACGGTGCTGTTGAGATTAAAGCGATTGCGCGTGAAGCTGGTGTTCGTACGAAAATCGCTGTTTGGTCAGATGTGCCAGGCGTTGATCCGGTTGGAACGTTGGTCGGCGGACACGGTGTGCGTATTCAATCAGTGATTCAGGAAATCGGCGATCGTGAAAAAATCGATGTGATTAACTACAGTGAAAGTGTCAGCGAGTTGATTTATAACGCTCTCAGTCCAGCGGAAGTAATTAATGTCGAAATCGACGAAGAAACCAAAAAAGCCAGGGCTTTTGTGACTAAAGACCAGCAATCAATTGCTATCGGTCGCTCTGGCCAAAACGTCCGCCTAGCAAGTCAGTTGGCGGGTTATGAAATTGACATCGTAGTAGCTGGCGAAGAAAAAGTAGCGAAACCAAAGCGTCGCAACGTGGAAGATGCGCTGATTAACGCTGTTGAAGAAGAAGGTGATAACTAGTTGTAGCTAGAGTGATGTCGATAAGCTCGGGGTGTTTAGCTCCGAGCTTATTTTTTTTAAAAAAAAGAACGGCGAGGCGGTTGTGTGGTGCCGGGGAAAAGTGGCGCAACGGGGCTTTTTTTGTTAAAATATAAAGATGAATATGGAAGAATTCGCTAATATGATTAATAATCTAACAGAGAACGCCAAAGCGAGCCTGCTGGGGGCGGATATTTGGGCGTATTCACTGGGTCAATCGATTATTAGTGCTGAGCATATTTTGTTGGGACTAGCATGGCGAGCGAATTCGACGGCCGGGACTTTTTTGGAAGATGCCGGAGCGAATATTGGTATTTTGAAAGATAAACTAGGGGTGGCGGATTTACAACCGGCGACAATGCCAACGGCTCCGATGGCGCGAATGTTTGATGATGATGCTCGGATGGTGTTTGAAGAAGCGTGTCGGGTAGCGGCGGGAAATGGTCTGGATTATGTTGGTTCGGAGCATTTGTTGTATGGTTTGCTGTCGGCAAAAAACGGCTCGCTAGCAACGGTAATGCTTCAGTCAGCGGGTGTTGATATTGAAATGATGCGTGATGATTTGGTGAGCTTGATGAATCAGCAGAGTGTGACTAAGGCGCGTCACGAGGCGTTGCTAAATGACAAACAGCGGATTTTAAAGGCAAAACCGAAGTTAATGATTGAGCGTTTTGGGGTTAATCTAACCGAACGGGCTTTTCAGGGCGAACTTGATCCGGTGATTGGTCGGTCGGCGCAGATTGAGCGCTTGGCGACGATTTTGTCGCGTCGCGCTAAATCCAACCCTATGCTGATTGGTGAGCCAGGCGTTGGGAAGACGGCAGTGGTTGAAGCATTGGCGCAACAAATCGCCAACGCCAACGTCCCGCTGAATTTGATTGGCGCCGAAATTATTCAACTTGATTTAGCGTCGATGATTGCTGGCACGAAATATCGTGGCGAGTTCGAACAGCGCCTCAAACAAGTGATTGATGAGCTAGCAGAAGATGAGTCTCGAGTTGGTTTTATTGATGAAATTCATCTGTTGATGGGTGCGGGCGCAGCTGAGGGTATGATGGATGCGGCTAATATTTTGAAGCCGGCTTTGGCGCGTGGTCAAATTCGTCTAATCGGAGCGACAACGTATGAAGAATATCGACGATTTATCCAAAAGGATCAAGCGCTAGATCGACGGTTCCAGACGGTTGAGATTACTGAGCCGAGCTTGGACGAAACGATCAAAATTATCAAAGGCTTGCGTCGCAATTATGAACTACATCATTCAGTTGAGTTACCTGATGAGGTCATTACACAAGCCGTGATGTTAGCGGATAAATATCTGACTGATCGGTTTATGCCAGATAAAGCAATTGATTTAATTGATGAGGCATCGGCGCTCAAGCGTGTACGTAAGACGAAGCTGTCGCCTGAGTTTAAACAAACAATGTATGAAGAAACGCAATTGGAAATTGATTTAGCGAAAGCCTTAGAGCAAGAGGACTATGAAACAGCCGCTGATCTCAAAAATCGCCTTGATAAACTCGAAACTGAGCTGAAAAAACAACGCAAAAAGCTGTCAAAACAGACTACTTCTCGTCTGGAGATTGCGGATGTGGCGCGTGTGGTGGCTTTGCGGACGGGCATTCCAACGCAACAACTCACTAAAAGTCAGAAAAAACTAATGCTTGGCCTCGAGAAAAACTTAGCAAAACACATTATCGGTCAACCAACAGCGGTCGCGGAAGTAGCCAAGGCGATTCGACGCTCGCGCAGTGGCATTGGTGATACGCGTCGACCGATTGGTTCGTTTATTTTTCTGGGTCCGAGTGGCGTGGGCAAGACTGAGTTGGCGAAGGTACTGGCACGAGAAGTGTTTGGTAGTGAAGACGCTTTATTAAAAATCGACATGAGTGAGTTCGCTGAGCGTCATTCACTGAGTCGGTTATTGGGAGCACCGGCCGGCTATGTTGGCTATGATGATGGCGCAAAATTGACCGATGCAATTCGTCGTCGACCGTATCAGGTCGTGCTGTTTGATGAAATTGAGAAGGCTGATGGCGATGTTTATAATATTTTGTTGCAATTATTAGAAGACGGCTATTTGACCGATGCACGCGGTCAAAAAGTTAGTTTTAAAAACACGATCGTGATTTTGACTAGTAATCTTGGTACTGAACAAATTGCTGAGCGCAGTAGTAAGCGTAATTATGGCTTTGGTCAAGGAGTGGAGTCGGTGGTTGATGCAAAAAAACTAGCAATTGAGGCGCTGGATCGATTTATGCCAATTGAGCTAATTAATCGCTTCGATGATGTGGTGGTGTTTAATCAGCTGACGACGAGTGATGCACGCCAAATAGTTGATTTGATGCTTAAAGATCTCGAAAAACGCTTACAAACGAAAGATTTAACACTCAAAATCAGCCCATCGACCAAAAAAATGCTTATTTCTAAAGGCTTTAGTGCTAAAAAAGGTGCGCGTTTACTCAGACGCACAATTGAAGAACAGATTGAGAATCAAATCGCTGAGGCGTTGCTAGCGGAGCGAATTAATGCAGGCGATCAGATTAAACTGGCGATCAAAAAAGGTCATCTGGAGCTTATAACTCATGTCTCAACTAAATAGCCGGTTGCGTGGCGGACGTGATGATAAGCGTTGTTTGAATACTAGTCGAATTGGTGGCGTTAAATTCAAGATAGCGCTACTGACGATTATTATCGGATTGGTGTTGTTTGTTTGGCCGAATACTCAGCTGTTTACCGATATGATTTTGGCGCACAATGTGCAGTTGAGTGGCGAGCTGGGGGCGATGGCTGGTCGTTTGGAGCTGACGGAACGGGCAGACTTAATCTTGCGCGCTTCAGAACCTCAACTTCAGACCAAGCAACAGTTTAATCAAAACTGTCAGCGCAAAGAAGCCACGGCTTTTATCCTGGGGTGTTATAATGGGCGAAGCATTTTTGTGTATCAAGTGTCTAATCAGGAGTTAGTAGGAATTAGCGAGGTAACACTAGCGCATGAGTTATTGCACGCAGTGTATCGGCGGATGACACCACAACAACGCACGCGTATTAATCAACTGTTGGTGGTGGATTATAACCGAGTCAAGACTAGCGAGTTAGAACAACGTATGAAGCTTTACCAGCGCACACAACCGGGGGAATTTGAAAATGAACTGCATTCGATTTTAGGGACGGAATTTGCTGGTTTGTCAGAAGAGCTAGAACGACATTATCGTCAGATTTTTAAAAATCGTCAGGCGATTGTGGCGATGAATCAAGCGTCGCAACGACCATTTTGGCAAAAACAGCAGGTGTTAGAGCGCTTAAAAACTGAAATTACAAGTGATGAATCATCGCTCAAGCAACGTCAGGCGGAATACGAACAAGCAGTACGAGCATTCAATGCAGAGGTGGTGAAATTCAATCAACGAGCGTCAACGGCTGGCGGTTTTCAAACTCAGGCCGAGTTCCAGGCACGTCGGGCGGAACTAGCTTCACGCCAAGCTCAGCTTCGTCAGCGTCAGTCGCAATTAACAACTGCTATCACGCAATTGAATCAGAAAATCGATCGATATAATCAAACTAACTTGGCGATGCACGAATTGAATCGGAGCCTCGATTCGCTCGATTCACCTCAAGCACCAGACACAGGAGTAAACTAATGGCCAAACAAAAATCAATCTTCATTTGTCAAAAATGCGGTGCGCGTCACCCGAAGTGGGCAGGGCGCTGTAGTGAATGTGGCGAGTGGAATTCCCTCGTCGAAGAAACGATGGATGATGCTAAAACCGCCATTGCTAAATCGCGCCAAACCGCCTCAGTCCTCACTCCTGAGCGACTCCAGTATGACGGTGGTCGAGCGCAGGTTGATGAACGGCGTCTAGATTGTGGTATTCAAGAAATCAATGACGTGCTGGGCGGTGGTTTCTTGACTGGCGGTGTGGTACTGTTGGCGGGTCAGCCTGGTATCGGTAAATCCACTCTGCTGATGCAAGTAGCGGGCTTTATTTCGCAGACGGCGCGGGTGCTATATGTGTCGGGCGAGGAATCGTTTGCTCAGGTGGCAGCGCGGGCGCATCGGTTGCATCCCCATAAAGAGCTGACAATTGAGTTTATTTCGTCAACCAATGTGGCAGATATTTCAGCGACAGTCTTGGCTCAGAAGTATGATTTGGTGATTATTGACTCAATTCAGACCATGCAACTCGATTCGATTACTTCAGCGCCAGGTTCGGTGAGTCAGATCACGAATTCGACCAACGTGTTAATTCAATCAGCTAAAACCGCCAATTCGGCGATGGTGATTGTTGGTCATGTCACTAAAGAAGGATCAATCGCTGGACCGAAGATTTTAGAGCACTTAGTCGATGTGGTAATGCAGTTTGAGGGTGATCGCTACGGTGGTTTTAAAACAATCCGTGCCATCAAAAACCGTTACGGTTCGACTGAAGAATTAGCGATTTTAGAAATGACCGCCTTAGGCTTAAAAGTTGTGAAAAATCCATCGGAGATTTTATTAAAAGAGCGCGCTAATACGGATGGCTCGATTGTGCTCGCGACGGTTGAGGGTAATCAACCATTGCTAGTGGAAATCCAGGCGCTGGTTAATAAAACTAACTTTGGCTATCCGAAGCGCACTGCCTCGGGTTTTGACACTAATCGGCTCAATTTATTAGTGGCGGTAATCGAACGGCGGACTAAGTTGGACTTGAGTGATAAGGATATTTATGTTAATGTAGTGGGTGGTTTGAAGCTAAATGATCCAGCTGCTGACCTTGCTGTAGTGATGGCGATCGCTTCTAACGCTACCGGTCGTAAACTTACTGACGACATCGTGGTGTTTGGCGAAATTGGCCTGGGCGGTGAGGTGCGCAGTGTGCCAAGCATTGCCTCGCGTATCAAAGAAGCACAAAAGCTCGGCTTCACCAAAGCTATCGCTCCGAGAGGCGATGTTAAAACTGATTTTATTGAGTCGGTAAAAGATCTCCGACGAATTTTAATTAAATATCTCGAAAAATAACTAACAAATACGGTGGATTTGAATCTAGAGCAAGCGTGACTGTGAGACTCTATTTTTACATTATTAGCGCGCTTCATTAAACAAAAATCCCCACAGAAAGGAATTTATGGAAGAATATCTAACTTTAGCCTTGGTGCTAATTATTTTGGGCTTGACGGCAGATAGCTGGCGTCGGCTACGTTTTAAGACAACGCGTTCGGGTGGTGGACGTCGGGTGCTGCTTGATACTTCGGTGTTAATTGATGGACGAATTTTGGAGCTTGCGAAGACTGGTTGGCTCAATGATGAGTTGGTCATTCCGCGCTCAGTGTTGTCAGAATTACAACTTTTGGCTGATGGTTCGAATACTGATAAGCGTACTCGCGCTCGCTACGGTATGGACGTAGTGGCGGAACTACAACGAGTTGAACAAGTGACGGTGACGATTTTGCCAGATAATCGTAATACGCCAGAGGGAGTTGATAATCGACTGTTGGAACTGGCACGCGAGCAAGGTTTTGCGCTGGCAACAATTGATTATAATCTTAATAAAATTGCTGTGGTTGAGGGTGTGACAGTACTTAATATCAATGAATTAGCAAAAGTGATTCGTTTGCAGGTGTTGCCGGGTGAACATGTGAAAATCAAGTTAATTCAGGAGGGGCAAGGCAAAGATCAAGCAGTCGGTTATCTAGAAGATGGTGCGATGGTGGTGGTAGCGCACGCTAAACAATATATTGGTGAGGCTGTTGAGGTCGAAATTAGTCGGGCTTTGCAGACGGATGCTGGTAAAATGATTTTTGCGGAATTGGTTAAAAAGCCGGTTGCGGTAGTGGAATCATTGCCGATAAATCACGATAATCAGTTAAGACAGCACGCCACGAAACCCACCAAGCAACCTAAGCAAGCTGTTAAACAGCTCAAAAATAATCAATCAAGATCTCAGTCAAAAGTGAATAGTCAGCTAATCAAGGCGACGATTCAAGCAAAGTCAACTGCAAAACCTACGAAAGAGCGTCGTTCTAATCAAATATCAACTCCTTCTTCCCACTCAACGAAACAGCGCTCGCGCAAGCCAAAATCTCGTCAGGATGAGTATCTCGATCGTATTATTAATAACACTTCCACTAAATAAAAAAGCGCTTTTAAAAATCCCGCTAGTAGTTAGCGGGATTTATGATAATTAATGGCAACTATCTAGCTATTGCTGAGAGTTGGACCGATGAAGCTTTTCTTAGATTGATAGCCTCCGCCATCTTGGACGATAACTTCAATCGGAGCGCGTGAGGTAGCAAAAGTATGTTTGACGGTGATTGTATTGCCGGTCGGTGCAGAGTCGTAGATAGTTTTACCCTCAGTGACGACGATAACTTTGCTGAGAGGATGTTTGCCGGGCTTGAGGTTGATTTCTAGGCTATATTCTTTGTCCTTGATGTGTGTAGAGCGCATGCTATCGACTTGCGGTTGAGCATCGCTACATTGGTGGACGTCATCATTTTCGTTCGGGTTATAACCGTCAAGTGCGAACTTAGTTTCTTTTTTGGATATTGGATCAATGACAGTCCAGACATCTTGTTCGATACGTGCGAGTTCTGGTGTACACTCAGTGGCTTTTTTCTTAGAAATTTTGTCAAACATCAGGCGCTCTTTTTTACCGGCTGAATCTGGATTAAACCAGCTTGGCCAGAGGTCAGTTTTGCCCATGAAACTCATGTGCTTGAGGCCAGCAGGCTGAGCAATTTTATCGCCTGATTTCCATTTGCCTTGTTTGGCGTAGACATTCTTGTGAACACCTTCCATGTAGTTATGGATTACTCGGCGAACAACGTGGTTGGAGTCGCTAGTAAGTGGCGCACCATCGTGGTTGCCCGACCAGACACCGGTGGCAATTTTGTTAGAATAGCTCATCATCCAGGAGTCTTTTGCGCGACCGGCACCGTTATCGGTAGTACCAGTTTTTGATGCAGTCCAGACGCCTGGCACTACGAAGCCATAACTGTAGCCCATCGAGCCGAAGACGAGATTACGCGAAGCGGCATCTGCCAAGATATCCGTTACCATATAAGCCGATTGTGGATCGATGACTTGGTCGGGTTGAGCTTTTTTCCAGAGGTAGAGCTGATTTTTGTTATTATCGGTGATCTCAATGAGATAAGATAGCGGTAAATAAGCCCCGCCTCGAGCTAGCGAAGCATAGGCGTTGGTGTGTTCGGTTAATTTTAGAGTACAACCACCACCTATGGCTGAGGATAGGCCGATATAGCTATTGCCTTGGCAGTAGGATTTATCACCTAGACGGCGGGCAATGTCGATAGCTTGATCGACACCAACGATGTGCATGGCTTTAATCAGTGGGCGGTTGAGCGAGTTGGCAAGCGATTGACGAATAGTAACATCGCCATAAGTTCGCCTGGTGTAGTTCTGGACATTACAGCTAGCTGGAGCGTTTATACAATAGATATTGCGAATATCTTCATCGCGCAGAATTGAGCCTGGGCCGTAATTTAGACCTTCGCGTTTCATAAATAATGGTGCGATGTCAGCGATTGGCTTGATACTAGATCCGGGTTCGAGTTTTGAGACGGCAGCGTTACGCTGACCATAGCCTGGTTTAAAGAAATCAACACTACCGACCATGGCTATAATTTGTCCAGTTTCGACATCAACTGAACTCATCGCTAAGTTGTCAGCACCAACGCCGGCAGAGAGTTTGGAGCCGGCAGCAACGGCCGCCTCGGCTTCAGCTTGGGCGTCAAGATCAAGGGTCGTTTTGATAGTTAAGCCACCTTTGCCGAGGACTTTAACACCAAGTTTTTCTTCGGCTTCGCGCTTAGCTTCTAGGACGAAATGGGGAGCCTTGATGTCTTTCCACTGGCTAGATTCTGGTTTAAGAGTGTCTAAAATAGCGACTTTTTTGGCTTCGTCGGCTTCGGCTTGCGTAATGGCACCGGTTTCGACCATGTCGTGGAGGACTTTGTGCTGACGAGCGATGAGCGCTTTATGACCAGCAACCCAATATGGGTTGTAACGAGCCGGATTGTTCGGGATGGCAGCGAGCAGAGCTGCTTCAGCGAGAGTAACGTCTTTAGCGTGCTTACCGAAGTAAGTTTGAGCACCTGATTCAACACCGTTGCGTCGTCCACCGTAAGGTGATTCATTGAGATACATAGTGAGAATTTGATCTTTAGAGAAGAGGCGCTCGAGCTCAACTGCCAGGATCATTTCTTTGATCTTACGAGGGATACCTTTGATGCCACGTTCTTGAGCTTCTTCAGCAAAAAATGCTTGTTTGATTAACTGCTGAGTGAGAGTTGAGCCACCCTGAACGCTACCACCGCGCAAGTTATTAACGACTGCACGGGCAATCCCACTCAAACTGACGCCTTTGTGTTTATAAAAATCACGGTCCTCAATGGCAACAGTGGCTTTTTTAATATAATCACTGATTTCTTCTTGCTTGACGACTAATTTGTAATTGCCGTCGCCTTTATCCTCCCAGAGAAGTTTGCCGTTGCGATCGACATAGCGGTTAACACTGGTCTGGATGCGTTTAGCAACTTCTTCTGGACGGAGATTATTGACTTCTTTACGGTAATGAAGATAAAGCATGGTTAGCGACAATCCGCCGATTGCCACCATCACCAAAAAGATTTTTAAGAATAAGAAAGCGCCTTTTTTAGAAAAAACAAACTTGGCGACGCGTTTTGGGTGCATGCGATACAAAAAACGCTTGACTGGATGTTTCGGTAAATCCGCCAGTTCTTGTGCTTTGTGTTTGTTATCGGTTTTTTTGGAGTCTTTAGTATTCTTGCTGTTTTTGATGTTAATTAAATTGCGATAAACACTCACTTTGGCGGCTTTTTTCGCCTTGAGTTGTTGTTTTGAGCCCTTAGAGTTGCCCGAATTGGTTTTCGATTTCTTCGTCATATTCTCCTTAATTCTCTAAAAATCATCATCACTAATTCTATTTTAACATACTTAACCAGTTTTAAACTATGAAAAAAGTTTGGTATAATAATCGCATAAATAAAGGAGATAATTATGAAACTATCGGAAGAACTGCGCTGGCGTAATCAGGTTCAAGATACGACTTATGCTGATTTGAGCATTTTAGATCGCGAAAAAGTCAAGTTCTACATCGGAGTTGATCCGAGTGCCGATAGCATGACGATTGGCAATCTGGCGGCTATGCTTCTAGCACGTCGGATGATTGAGGCTGGGCATCAGGCTTATTTGCTAGTTGGTGGGGCGACTGGCATGATTGGTGACCCAGATGGTAAAAAAGACGAACGCGCCCGTAAAGATTTGGTGACGGTTGAAGCTAATAAGCGCGGGATTGTTAAGCAGTTTCGTCAGTTGTTTGCCGGTCAGAATTTCATGATCGTTGATAATTATGACTGGTTTAAGGATATGAATTATGTTCAGTTTTTGCATCAGGTTGGTAAATTTGTGCCGATGAGTCAAATGCTGAGTCGGGAGTTCGTCAAAAGTCGACTCGGTGATGACGGCAGTGGGATTTCTTATGCGGAGTTTTCGTATATGTTAATTCAGGGTTATGATTTTGTGCATCTTTTTAAAAATCACGGTGTGACTTTGCAATTATGTGGGGCTGATCAATGGGGCAATTCTATAGCGGGCGTGGATTTGATTCGACGAATTGCCGGTGGCGAAGCACATGTAATGTCAATGCCTCTGGTGGTTAATAAAACTACCGGTCGTAAATTCGGTAAAAGCGAGGACGGGGCGGTATGGCTTGATCCAACCAAGACTAGTGTTTACAAATTCTATCAATTTTGGCTTAATCTTGACGATGAGGGCGTGATCGATTATCTCAAGATTTACACAATGCTATCTAAAGATGAAATCGAGGATATCGAGGCACTACACAAAACCAATCCAGGCGCACGTGTTGCTCAAAAAACTCTGGCAAAAGAAGCGACTATCCTCGTGCATGGACAGGAGCGTTACCAAAGTGTCCAACGCGTGACTAATGTGTTGTTTGGTGGTCGCGATTTTAATACACTGGGGCTTGATGATATTGAAGTCTTAGCCGGCGAAATTCCAACGGTCGGTTTAAACAAAACGATGATTGAGATTCTTACCGAGTCTGGCGTGGCGGGCAGTAACGGTGAAGCGCGCCGTTTGATGGCGTCGGGGGCAATTTCAATTGATGGTGAAAAGATCACTGATGATTGCTTGATTAGTGAAGCGTGTTTAGTGAAGAAAGGAAAGAATAATTTTATTCTCGTGAGGTAAAAAACAAATGCAAGAACATTTATCGGAATCAGCTTATCAAAATCTCCAAAAATGGTTAACTGAACCGAGATTCGCGGAATTTAAACCTGAAATCGAGGCTTTGATGGCATCGGAAAACTGGCAGGCGCTGGAAGATGCTTTTTTTATGGATATTGAATTTGGCACGGCCGGTATGCGCGGAATTGTTGGTGTCGGGCCAAACCGCATTAACGATGTCACGGTTGGTGCGGCGGCGCAAGGTTTGGCGCAGTTTTTGTTAAATAAATCAGCCGAATCGGCGACTCGAGGTGTAGTGATTGCTTATGATACGCGCAATAGTTCGCGACAACTAGCAGAATTAACCGCTCGGGTAATTGTCGGTAACGGGCTAACAGCTTATTTGTTCGAAAGTTTTCGGGCGACACCGGAGCTGAGTTTTGCGGTGCGATCTTTACAAGCAGCGGCTGGCGTGGTGATTTCTGCCTCTCATAATCCACCTGAATATAATGGGTTTAAGGCTTATGCAAATTACGGTGGTCAGTTAGTGGCGCCAGATGATCGTGGTGTGATGGATCAAGTTCACGCTGTGACGGAGATTAAAATGGGTGATTTGGCGCAGATCAAGATGATCGGCGAAGAAGTTGATCAAGCTTACTTTGATGCAGTGATCAATGGTCAGGCCATCAGTGATCCGCAGTTATCAATCGTTTATTCACCACTGCATGGCGCTGGTCAAACTAGTGTTTTGCCGGTATTGAGGCAACTTGGTTTTCAGGTAAGTACCGTCGAGGCGCAAATGACACCGGATGGTAATTTTCCAAATGTTGTCAATCATAAACCAAACCCCGAAGAGCCTGGTGCGAATACTTTAGCGACCGAGCAAATGCTGGCCGACAATGCCGACATTGCGATTACTACTGATCCAGATGCTGATCGTTTGTCGGTAATTATTAATCATCGCGGTAAGGTTATCGCGCTTGACGGTAATCAGTCAGCGACTTTGATTATGAATTACGTCATGAAAAACGCTGATCCGACCAATGCGTATGTCTGCAAAACGATTGTGACGACTGATTTTATCACAGCAATTGCCCAAAAATACGGTATTAAAATGTACGATGATATGCTGATTGGGTTTAAGTTTATTGGCGAGCTAATTGAAGAAAAAACTCCGCTCGGTGAACGCTTTTTGGCGGGTGGCGAGGAGAGTTATGGGGTGTTGGTTGGCACTCATGCTCGCGATAAAGACGCTGCGTCGGGCGCTTTAGTAATCGCCAAATATGCTGACGAGCTCAAAAAAGCTGGCAAAACATTATACGACGAGTTATTGTCACTGTATGAAGAGTTTGGTGTGTATCAAGAAGGCTTGGCAACCGCGGAGTTTACTGGTGCGGTTGGTTTTAATAAAATGAAGCAACTGATGAACGATTTGCGTGAAAATCCACTCCAAGAATTGGGTGGTTTGCCAGTTACGGCGGTGTTTGATTATAATAATTTAATTAAAACGGATCTAGCAACTGGTGCGCAGACGCCGTTTAGCTGTCGTCAAAAAGGTAATGTCTTGGTGTATGAATTTGGTGACGAGCGCAATTGCTTGACAATTCGACCATCGGGAACTGAGCCAAAAATCAAGCTTTATCTCAAGCGCTATGAGCCAGTCAATCCTTATGCCGATGTTCAAACTCAATCGCAGGTGATGCGCGACTATATGAATCAATTCTTAACGGCGGCTAAGGAGCAACTGCTAAGCTAATGAACCAAGCGTCGCTGGCGGACATTAAAGGCATCGGTAAAGTCAGTCTTGCGAAGCTTCATCAAGCCGGGATTTATACTCGGCTAGATTTGATTTATTTTTTGCCACGCGATTATCGGACGGTTAACTTCTTTCGGCGGATTGCTGATATTCGTCCGGGGCAAATCACGGTTAAAGCGTCAGTCAGTAAGCTTAGCCAGCGACGTGGTCAAAAACGTTTTTTAGAAATTACCACTGCCGAACTCGAAGATGATTCGGGCAAGATTCTAGCGACTTGGTTCAATCAACCCTATCGCCAAAAACAATTAGCGCACGGTGAGTTTTATTTTTCGGGCGAATATAGTTTTAATCGAGGGCAATTTCAGCTGTTAAATCCGAGTGTTCAGTCGGCAACTGCTAGCGCTCAGAAACGCTTGGAGCAGGATTTTATTGAGCCGATTTATAGCACGGTGCGTGGACTGAAGTCGAGTTTTTTAAGTAAAGCCATTGCTGGACTGGCGAGTGAGATTTTAATTCTGGATGAGATTTTACCAGAGGTAGTGGTGCGTCAAATGGACTTAATGGCGCGAAGCGATGCTTTGTATCAATTGCATTTTCCGACTTCGCTCGAGCAAGTTAAACAAGCCAAATGGCGTTATCTGATCGAAAAATATCTGGTGGCGAATTTGGCGAGTTTAGTGTCAGCCGAACAGGGAAAAATCCTAGCGTCAGCACCGATTCAGCCTGATTATGAGCTGGTGAAACAATTTGTGGGGAGTTTACCTTTTGAACTAACTGATGACCAACGCAAGGCTATTTGGCAGATTCTCGAAACGATGAAAGATGACTCTCTGAACTGCCTGCTTCAGGGTGATGTGGGCTCGGGTAAGACTGTAGTGGCGCTGGTGGTAGCACTAGTGGTGGCGCATCAGGGCGGACAGGTGGCGTTGATGGCGCCAACTGAGATTTTGGCGAATCAACATTTTCAGACGGCGCAGAAGTTTTTGGGCTCGTTCGGTGTCAAAATCGCCTTACTAACTAGCGCCCTCAAAAAATCCACCAAGCAACAACTCTATGCTAACTTGCAGGCTGGTACAATAGATCTGGTGATTGGCACGCACGCTCTGATTCAATCTGATGTGGTGTTTGCGAATTTGCAACTGGCGATTATTGATGAGCAACATCGCTTCGGGGTATTGCAACGCCAAGCTTTGACTGAAAAAGCTCATCTCAAACCTCATTTGTTGTCGATGACGGCCACGCCGATTCCGCGATCGCTAGCTTTAGTTTTAAAAAACGAACTTAAAATTATCTCGATTCGTCACAAACCCGCCACGCGTCGTCCGATTCGAACTACGATTATTCCTAAAAATAAACAGGCGTTGATGTTTGACGATGTGCGGGCGCAACTTGACCAAGGCCGGCAGGGATATGTAATTTGTAATCTGATTGAGGCAAATGACGAATCGAGTCGTCAGAGCGTGGAGGCGACTTATCAGGCGCTAGCCAAAGGCGAGCTAAAAAACTATCGCTTGGCGACCTTGCATGGCAAGCTTAAAGCCGATCAAAAAGACGCTATCATGCGCCAGTTTGCCAACGGACAATTTGATGTGTTAATTGCTACTACTGTGGTGGAGGTTGGTGTTGATGTGCCAAACGCTACGGTGATGGTGATTCAGGATGCGGAAAACTACGGTCTGAGCCAATTACATCAGCTTCGTGGGCGAATCGGGCGCGGTGAATACCAGAGTTATTGTTATTTATTATCAGGTGGTTCGACAGAGGATAATCAGCGCTTAACTGAGATTGAAAAATCCGATGATGGGTTTTATCTGGCGGAAGTGGACCTCAATATGCGCGGAATGGGCGATCTATTTGGACAGTCACAACACGGCTGGTTTGATTTGGATGCGAATCTTGAGGCGATTGAGGCGTCGGCTCAGGCCTGCGAAATCTATCGCCAGGACGTTGCTTCGCGTGGTCAAACCGTGCGTGACGATTTGCAAAAATACCCTGAACTGTGGCAACAAATTAGCCAATTTGATAATTTAACAATTTTGAATTAGGAGCAATATGAGAATAATTTCTGGTAAATATGGTAATCGCAATCTAAAAACGCCGGCTGGGGATAAAATTCATCCAATGGGTGAGCGGATTCGCAATGCGATTTTTAATAAACTCGGGGCTAGCGTGATTGATGCGCGTGTGTTGGACGCTTTTGCGGGTAGCGGCGCGGTGGGAATTGAGGCACTGAGTCGCGGGGCGCAATCTTGCGTGTTCATCGAAAAAAATCGCCAGGTTGCTGGTATTTTAACCCAAAATCTGGAGGCGCTCAGCGTCGAAAATGGACGGTTGGTGCCGGCGACTGTCCTGCAATTTCTCGAAACTAATGACCAACAATTTGACCTAATTTTTGCTGATCCGCCATATCACGACACTCAGAACTCGAGCGTAATTGCCCTAGCTAGCGTCTTAGCGCCTGGTGGTCAGCTGATTTTATCGAATCCCAAATCCGCTCCAGCCCTCCATATCCCCAGTCTGGAGTTGACCGATGAGCGTACTTATGCCGATGCTAAGATTAGTTTTTATCAAAAAAACAACCGATAATTAGCGTCTTTGTGATACTATCTACTCACGCCCCTTTCTATTGCAAAAATAACCCAAATGTGCTATAATTATAAGGAGTAAAGTTAGAGTTGTTATCTGTTTAAAAAAACTTCAAGCGCTCTATTCTACACTTCAATTAACTAGAGTTGCGCACCACAAGGCAAAGATTATGAAAATAGCAAAATCACAACGACCAACATTAGCCCGAACGATGGTTTGTTTTGGGTTGATTTTGGCGATTAATCTGCAGTTTTTAAGCCCGATTGTTTTTGCTAGTAATAAAGAATCGTTTTATACGCGCAATAACATTATGTTTTTAGATACGGATGATTCGTTGTCGTCAGAAGAATGCACAACGCTGTCGTCGAGTGAAGCGAGTGGACAGAGTCTAGCGGGCGGCCTGTCGAAGGATTTGATTGAAATTAAAAATCCCGATAAATTAGCCCAAGCCATCGATGAATGGGTTAAAAAAGTTAGTCCGCGGTCACCGTTTGTTGGTCTTGGTAAATATGCGGTGATGGGTGGTCAACGAGCGGGTATTAACCCGATTTTGCCAATTGTGATTGCCCGCATGGAAACCTCACTTGGTACCGACCCGCGCGCCGGTAAAGCTTTGCGCGATGGCTACAACGCCTACGGGCGAACCGCCACTCGCTCTCAGCCTCATATCGCCAGCGCTCGTTTATGGTATAAATGGAATTCACTAGCCGATAGCTTGTTCGATCGGTCGCCTCATCAAGACGACATGTATGCTTATATCAAATCGCGCTATAGGGATCTTAAAACCATCGACGAGACCATGATGCGTTATGCTCCACCGCACGAGAACGACACCGCGGGCTATTTACGAAATATTAAACAATGGGCTAGTGAGATTTATCAATTGGCGGGTGATGCGGTTGATCAAACCAAGTTGGGCACGGCACATAGTTATGACGAGTGCCAATCGAGTGACGGTTTGTCAGATAGTGGCGGATTTGGCGGTGCGGGCGGTGCGGTTAGCCTGGGTAATTTTAATATGTACTATCAATATAAAGGCGCTTGGAGTCGGCAATTAATCGGTCGTGGTAGCTGTTCGCGTTCGACTTTTACTGAGTGCGGTTGTGGACCAACGTCGCTGGCGATTGTGATTTCGAACTTGATTGGTGATAAAAGCATTACACCATTAGTGACGCGTAATTTTGCGGATTTTCCGGCGGGTATTTCGTGGGGCTCATTGATTAGCGTGCCTCAACGGTATGGTTTAAAAGTGACACAAATCGGTTTAAATATTGCTCGGGCGCGTGAAACATTACGCAGTGGCGGGATGGTGATTTTATCACAAGCGCATGGTCCATTGACACGGACATCGCGTGGACACATCTTGGTGCTAAGAGGATTAACGAGCGATGGTCGGTTCTTGGTGGCGGATCCAGCCAGTGAGCGCCACACTCAGAATCAAAATGGTTATACAGAGAGCGATATTTTAGGCGGAGCCTGGTCAATGTGGGCGGTGAGGAAATAATGAAACAATTACTTAAAATCATTCAAGAAAACAAACTATTAATTGGCTTAATTATTGTTCTGTCGGTGTCGCTAATCGTAGTATATTGGTGGACGAATCGCGATTACGCCGGTCCAACTGGCGGTGTTGGTCAGCCGAAGCAAAATACAGTGATTATTGCTGGCTGGGATCAGAAAAATCAAGATCAAGTGGAGCTTGGCTCAGTGATCTCAGACAAACAACAGCAAACTTTAACTAACGAAATATCGCGTCTGTTAGTAAAAGATCAAGGAGAATTTGATCATCGCAATGCCCAAATTGAGCAACCAATCGAGAGTGTTTACGACAAAAAAGCCGGCACTGATCAGACGATTTTTCATTTGACAGTCGAAAAAACCGCGCGCTATAAAGTCACCTTGAATCACAACGATGATTCCGTCACAATTCAAAAACTCTCTAATTAACTTCATTGGCATTATTTAGCATATTTGATATAATACTTCATAAATAAAACATAAGTTTAATATAAAAAGGGTGGTCGTGAAAGCAACGGTTTTAGTTATTGGTCAAAATGTGGAGCGTCAGATTATCGATTTGGAGCAACGCGATATTCTGTATGATGAAAATAACCGTGCGTGGTTGGATATTCGGTTTGATAATCGGGCATTGGTGGCGCGCAGTTCGAAGCGGATTTTTTCGCAACTAGGTTTATTAAAACACACGCTGGGATTGTTAGACTATCAGGTAATGTTGCCAGAAAAAGCGCGCAATTTTGCGGTGCGGGTGATATTAAAGGTTGGTGAGGATTATAAGGTAGTGCGAGCTGGGCGGTATGATGATTACCTCTGGGAAGAGCCGGCATTGGTTCCAAAAACCATAGTCCTGCTCGAAAGCGCTACTCTGTCTGACGCGACGCTTGATTCGATTAATGATTATCTTGATTGTCATCCAGCTATAAAGCTGGTGGTGGAATATCGACATGACCTGCGACGTTCGGAAGCTGGTCGGCGTTTATTACGGCGCGCTAGTTTAGTGTGGTCAGATTTGATTTCTTATCAGACGGGCGAAACCGAGAATATTCTCAATCAATTTCAATTTGATCAGCAGACTTTATTGGTGAATCATCGCTCTGGCCTGTCGCTATCCGATAAGTTTCGGACTTATAAATTAACCAATGCTGATTATCTTGAACTTAAGTCACTTGAGTGGTTGGCGATTGCCATCAAGGTGCTTGGTTATGATTTTGACGTTGAGGATAAATTGGAGCTGATTGCCCGCATTGGTCAGTCGATTGTGCGATCTAATCAAGTCAATATTGGCGCAGCGCTGACACAAATCACTCACCGTAATCCGGAGATTGAATTAATCCGAGGTGAGCCAAATATGGCGAAACTAATCCTCAACCAGGCTCGTCAGATTAACGGCGCTGGTCGGTTAGTGCTGGATTTGTCGACGCAGAGTCTAGAGACGGCTCAAAATATTCTAGAAGTACGTGATTTACCAATTCGTGGTAATGGCGTGGTGCTGGCCGAAAAACATTTTCTAGAGTTAAAACAGCAACGACCAGAGTTACTAGACGCGCTCAAGGATCAGATGGCACTTGGGTATACTTTAGCGTCGCGTATGCGAGTGCTAGGTGGCGGTAGTCGTGAAGTGGTGATGCAGTTCGATGATTTGGATCAACGTCTCAATCAGGCTCAATTTCACAAAGTCGCCATTCTCAAGGCGACAGCGGAGTTTCTAATGGGGCAGGCTTCACCAAGTGATCGAGTGATTCTCGCAAATACCCGTGAACTGGCTGAATTTGCTAATAAAGCTCTTGGTCGGGCTATCGTGCCAATTATTGAGATAAAAGGCGTGGCACAAGTGAGTTTTGATAGTCGACCAGGTGCGGTGGCGCTTGACTATCTACGCATTTTGCGTAGCTTGGAGGTTGAATTACGGGCGCGACATGTCGATATGAACCAAGTGGTGGTTTGGTTGCGCTTGCCAGTCTTGCAAGGACGGGTGCTGGATGCTAAGACGGTAAAAGCCTGGGCGCGGACCATCACCGAGCAGATTCAAGAATATCGCCTGAAATTAAATCGATATAGTTTTATTGCGGAAGTGACACTGAGCGATTTCAAACAACTCAGAGCGGATGGGGTCGATCTGATTTGTTGTGGCCAAACCGGCTTGTCGGCTTTGACACAAATCCCAATGACTGCCGATCGGTTTAAGATTCGTTTTTCACAACTCTTGGCGGAAATTTAAAAATTGCCACTGTTGAAACTATGGTATAATATAGTATATCTGTTTGTTTTGCAGCCGCAGAACAAATCAATGTAACGAAGGGAAGGAAACAATGGCAGAAAAAATTACCTTTAAAGTTCAAAAACGAGAAGTCACCGGCAAAAAAGTCAAGGCGTTGCGCCTAGCGGGACTTGTCCCCGGCGTGGTGTATGGTGCAAAACATCAACCAATTAACGTCGAAGCCGATCAAATCGCGCTTGATAAACTATTCGAAAAAGTTGGTTTTTCAACTCCGGTCAATTTGGAAGTTGACGGCAAGGCTTATTTTTCGATTATTAAAAAAATCGATCGTGATCCAGTGAAGCGCACTTTAGCTAACATCGAATTCCAGTCAATTTCGGCAAAAGACCCAATTGATGCCGAAGTCGAAATCGTCTTAGTCGGTAAAGGCGAAAGCCCAGCTGAGCGAGCTGGCTTGGTGGTGATGCAAGTGCTCGAGCAAATTGAGCTTCGTGCTTTACCAAATCAAATGCCGGCTGAACTCGAAGTACCACTGGCTGAGCTAAAAGAAGCTGGTGATCACATTACACTTGGCGACATTAAATTACCAAAAGGTGTTGAGTTTACCGATAAAGAAATTGACTTAAATCTAGCAGTAGCGAATGTTTATGACCCAGCACAACTAGAGGCTCAGAATGAAGCAACTGGTGGCGATGCTCAAGAAGTAGCTGACGTCGAATCAGACAAAGGCGCAGAAGCTCCAACTGAAGAAGTGAAAGCTTAATCGCGTTCCGTAGATATGAAAAAACACCCGTCAACTGATGGGTGTTTTGGAGTTTAGAGGCTAATTAGCCACAAGCGAAAGTTAGCGATCGGACGATACCACAGCGGAGTGTGTTACTTGAAAATGAAACGTAATCTCTTGTTATCGGATCTTTTTGACACATGTAAATAGTTCAAGCAATCATACAAGGAACAAATTTAGCTTACTTAACGCAGAATGGTTATAGAAGAAAACAAACACCTTAGTCATTAGTCAGTTGATAAAGGCAAATTCCAGTCGCCACGCTGACATTGAATGATTCTTTTTGTCCGTGCATCGGGATCTCGAGAGTGGTGTCGGCTGTTTGCAATAATTCCGGCGGAATGCCATGTACTTCTTCACCCAGGATTAACAAGGCAGGCTGAGTTAAGTTAAAATCACGTAAATTAACACTTGAGGCACTCTGTTCTAATGCTAAAATTTGATAACCAGCCTGACGAAAATCAGCAACCACCGCGAGCGGGTCATCGTAATAGCGGGCATTTAGTAATTTTTCAGCATCAAGGGCGGTTTTATGGAGTTCGCGCTCGATTTTTTCGATGATATGCGGGAGGCGTGGGTCATCGGCAACGCGTGGATGAGGTGTATAACCCGAAAACACCACTGATTTTAAGCCAAATCCTTCAGCAGTACGCATAATTGAGCCGACATTATGAATTGAACGAATGTTATGTAGCAATAAAACAATTTCCATGTGATAATTTTATCATACAAAAAACCATAAGAATCTTGTATAATGTAAGTAATGGACGAACAACAAATTCAGATTAAACGACGTAATGAAGAAGAAAACTCGACGCAGATGCGCGCCGGCGTGTTAGGGTTAAAATACTATGATATGCGCCCGGTCGAAAACGATATGCCGTTATATAAAGATGTGCTGACGGTCGAAGAAATCCGTGCTGAGCAAGCAATTCCTCTGCAAGCCGGTGATAACAAAACACCATTTCGTTTTGCAGTGACGTCGCGGACACCTCAATCTTTTATTCAGCGTAAACTGAAGTTTTATAATGATCAGGGCTTAAATGTTAATTTTGTGCTGATTAGCGAAGCGGCGTTTAAAGTCATGCTTAATCGCTACGACCCGCCAGTCAAACCACACTACGAAGATATTGTGATTGCTAAAGAAGGTGACAGTGATACGATCCAGGCGGTGTCTGAAGCGCTCAATAGTGTGCGCGCTGACCAGTTGTTTGATTATCTCATTACTCAGGCTGAGAAGCTGGGTGCTAGCGATATTCACATTGAGAATATGCGTGATTCGATTCGTGTTCGGATGCGTGTCGACGGCGCTCTGCACCCAGTGGCGATGATTAGTCGTGACCGCTATCGTATTTTAATTGGCGAGTTGTCGAGTCGAGCGGGTATTTCGGTGGCTGCCTCTAAACCTCAGTCGGGTAGTATGAATATGGACATTGTGCGTGATAACGGTGAACAGTTCTTGCTAAACTTGCGTGTTGAGGTAGTGCCAACAATGTATGGTATGGACTCAGTGATGCGTTTGTTTAACTTTGATGAGTCATTGCTAAATCTAGATTTGCTCGGACTAGATGAGAAATCACGCCACGAAATTGACGAAATTATCTCACATCCACGTGGACTGGTGCTATTAGTCGGTCCAACTGGTTCTGGTAAATCTACCACATTATACTCAATGCTGAACGCGCTTAACACGACTGACAAAAAAATCATCACTCTGGAAGATCCGATTGAATACAGCATCACTGGCGTGGCACAAATTCCGATTAAATCGACCGAAGGCGGTAGTTTCTCCAGTGGTTTGCGCTCAATTTTGCGTCTAGACCCAGATGTGGTGATGGTTGGTGAGATTCGTGACGAGGACACGGCTCGAACAGCGATTCAGGCTTCGATTACTGGTCACTTGGTGATGAGTTCTTTTCACGCCGATTCAGCTTCGGCGGCCTTTACGCGTATGATTGATATGATTGGATTCAACCCAATTTTTGCATCGTCGATTCGCTTGATTATTGCTCAGCGTTTGTTGCGTAAACTCGTGCCTGATACGAAACAGCCTTACCAGCCGAGCGAGGCGGAGCGAGCGTGGGTTTTAAATACTCTGAAAAAAGTCCCAGACGTCATCAAAGGTCCGTTGATTGAAAACATGACTCTATATAAGCCGGTGCCAACGACTGAATTTCCGTTTGGCTATAAAGGTCGCATGGTGATTATGGAGCAGTTGGTGGTCAATGAAACAATTGAGCGTTTCTTACAGTCGCAAACTGAGGTCGGCAGTTTCGATGCTTCGCAAATCGAGGAGCTAGCACGCCAAAACGGTATGTTGACAATGATTGAAAAAGCTACTTTGGCGGCACTACGCGGTGAAACCACTATCGAAGAAATTAACCGAGTCTTGTAGTTTGGGTGGTTTAACACAAATAACTCTTTATTTTTAATATTTTTTGTGGTATAATACTCGGCTAGTAGAAGTAATAACTAATAAAATTAAGGAAAAAGATGAGTTTTGAATTGATTAAGAAGGTTAACGACGCTCAGAAAAAAACTGGTGCGCTAGTTGACGTCAAAAGTGGTGACAAAGTCCGAGTTTACCAAAAAATTAAAGAAGGCAATAAAGAGCGCGTTCAGATGTTTGAGGGCGTTGTGATTCGTGCTGATCGCAAACAATCGCATACTGCACGCATCACCGTTCGTAAAATCGCTTCAGGTGTTGGTGTGGAAAAAAGTTTCTTACTGCATAGCCCGTTGATTGAAAAAATTGAAGTTGTACGTAGCTCAAAAGTACGTCGTAACTACTTGTCATACATGCGTGAACGTAGCGGTAAAAGCGCTCGCCTGAAGGCTGTTGACACCCGTAAAGCTCGCGTAACTGAAGAAGTTGCTGAACCAGCAACTGAAACAAAAGCTGAACCAGAAACCAAAACTGAGACTGAAGCCAAATAATCATCTTATCTAAAAAAAATACCCGCCCAAAAACTGATTCTGGGCGGGTTTTTATGTTATAATTAAGGATAAGTTTAATAAAAAGGAGAAGTATGAATTCAGAAAAACTGACACAGGTGGTACTTAGTGGATTTATGGTAATTGCGGTGATTTCAATCGGCTGGTTCTTCATGGAATCTAACAAGCAAGCGGCGGTCGAAGAGGCTTTGCGCAAGGAACGTGGCACAGCTAGTTCAACCGAAAAATCAGATAATGCAGGCAGTAACGCTAAAAATGTCAAATATAGCGTCGATAACGCTAACGAGCCGTATAAAACTATTGCTTTGGCTGAAGCGGCGACGAAGTTAAAGCAAGAAGGTGAGCAAGTGTTTTACATCGGTTGTCGTAATTGTGGTCATTGTTTGAATTTAGAAAAAGTAATGAAACAATTTCTCGAAAAGCACAAAGACAAGAACGCTAATCGTGATTTAATTCAGAAAATTGAAGCTGGCTATAGCTGTATACCAGAGAAAAATAGCGAAGATTACAAGGGATACGAACAGGTTTATCAATTCTTAGTTGACGCTGGTGTGACTGAAGCAAACGAGGAAAAAGGTTTTGGTACGCCTCATTTCTACTTAATTAAAAACGGTAAAATTGCTGATTCACTCAGTAAATATGGTCGTAGTGTTGAGGGTTTAGAAAAAATGTTTGCGGCTAACCATTACCGCGGATTTTAAGACGAATCTAATGTAAGCGGAGCTGATAATTAAGCTCCGCTTTTAGGTTAAAAACAGAGATGGATAAATGATTTTGGGGTTTGATGAAGTTGGACGCGGATCATGGGCGGGACCATTAGTAGTTGGTGCGTGTATCTTGCCGGATGGTTGCCAAATTGAGGGTTTAACTGATAGTAAAAAGCTCACGGCGAAGCGTCGTTTGGCACTTGAGCCGGAGATTCAAGCGCGGGCATTGGGTTTTGGTTTGGGTTGGGTGGAGGCTGGCGAAATTGATCAAATCGGTATCAGTCAAGCGCTAAAATTAGCAGCCCAGCGGGCGTTGGCGGAATTGGATAAACAGTTGTTGGCTGAGGTTGAGCAGATTATTGTTGATGGAATTAGTGATTTTGTGGGTGATGTGCGAGTGAGTACTATGAAGCAGGCTGATTTGTTAATCCCAAGCGTGTCGGCGGCGGCGATTTTGGCGAAAGTTGCGCGTGACCGGCATATGACGGAGCTGAGTATGGATACGCGCTACGCTCAATATGGTTTTGAAAAACATGTAGGTTATGGCACGAAAGCGCATCATCAGGCGATATTAGATTACGGCGTGTCGGATCAACATCGGCGTAGTTTTCGACCGATGTCAGAACTGGTCGGTTTTGTGCGACCAGAGTCCGAGTCGTCACTTACTACTAAAGTAATTGGTGATTGGGGCGAGCAGGCGGTGGTGGATTGGTTGGATACGCAAGGATTTACGATTTTAAGTCGGAATTGGCGGACGAAAATGTTTGAAATCGACATTGTCGCTCAACTCGACCAAACTATCTATCTAATTGAGGTCAAAACCCGCAAAAATGCAGATTTTGGTGGTGGCGAAAGCGCGATTAATGCTTTTAAGCTCAATAAAATGCGTCTGGCAACAGATGTCGTGCTGAAGAAATACCCTGAAATGGATGTGAAGCTGGGCGCGGTCTTTGTGACGGGACAGCCAGATAATTTCGTAATTAGTGAGCTAGTCGAGCTGGAATAGCCTGCGGATAATTAAAAGCACTAGGCGTCAAAATATGTGCTTTTTTGTGTAATTGATGGTGTGTGGATTATTTAAGGCTTGATAATTTATCAATTACACTTTGGGCATCGCGCTGGTAAAGCTGGTGACGAAGTTCAATTTCTGACAGACCAACTTCAATAGTGCGCGCTAAGGCTAAATCATCGCGATAAGGCGTGAATAACTGCTCATACTCTATTAAATCTTGTTCGGCATAAAGCACGGCGCCAGCGTAGCGTGCAAAATCAGCGTAATCTTTATTTTCGCTGAAAGTCTGACGAAGCTTAGCGAAATTAGCTTTAAGCCACTGCCATGCTAAGTCTTTAAGCTGACGATTACGTAAAATCATCACGAACCAAGCGCTGAGGTCTTGGTTTTTAACAACGGTTTTATCACTGAGTAAATCAATCAAACGCTGACCAGCTGATAACTCGCGAACGCTAGTCAGAGCAACGCGCAAATCGTCTTTAAAATCAGGATTATGCGTGGTTTGGTACTGCTGAACCAACGTCTCGAAAACATCTTCGGTGAAGTCATATTTCAGTTTAGCACTTAAAATTACACTGCGTAAATCGGGGCTGAGTTCAGCTAGACGGACTGGGTAATGGTTGTTAAATTGTTGAATCAGCCAGTCGACAGTTGTTGGCTCCTCGGCGTATGCTAGTTGACTGACGAGCAGTGCGCGCAATTCGAGCTGTTCGGGTGTGTCCGTGACTTGCGCGGTGAAACCAAGTTTCTCAGCCTGTGATTTCGCACTTTGTACTACTAGATGTTTTAAATTTTTCTCTGTTGCGGTCGCCTCAACAAAAAAGCGGAGCGAGCCGATAATTTTCGCCAGATTGTTCCAGACTAGTAAATCATGCTCTTTGTCTTGAAACGACTGAAAATCATCGACTAGCTCGGCTGAGGCGATGTAATTATGTTTGGCGAGCAATAGTTGGTTAGATAAATAATAAAATTGATCGAGCGCACTCAATTCGCCCGTCGTTAAACGCTGACGCAAGTAATTTTTGCGCACCTCATCGTAATTTGTCACCATAAAGCCGACAACGTCGCGATTGATCAGGCACGGTTGCTGATTAGTGCTGGCCTCAGCTTGCCACAGCACCTCTGGGAGATTAGCGCTGGTGGCTTCTACGCCGAGAGGAATTGGCCAGATTTGCTGACTGTCATAGCCAAATTGGCGCTGACTGAGCGTCTGATCGCGTAATTCCACCAGTGGAAAACCACTTTGATGGAGCCATTTTTGCATAAAATCAACCACTGGTTTGCCGGAAATCTGCTCAAAAGTAGCCAAAAAGTCATCGGTTGTTGGGTTTTGATAAGCAAATTGCGTTAAAAATTGTCCCAGTGCCTGAGCGAATTGAGATTGACCGAGCCATTTTTCGAGCATTAACATCACGCATGCTCCTTTGGCATAGACAATTGCCCCGTCAAAAATCGTGCTAATCTCATCAGGATGTTTAATCGGCGTCAAAATCGGCTGTACGCCCGGCAGAGCGTCGCGACTTTGAGCGTACTGGTAATTAAAACTATAAAAATCATGCCAAATCTGATATTCCGGATAAATCGCCTCAACCGCGAAGTGCTCGAGTAACGTCGCTAAGCTCTCATTAAGCCACAGTTCATCCCACCATTTCATTGTTACTAGATTACCAAACCACATGTGAGCGAGTTCGTGAGCGATTACTGAAGCGATTTGTTTTTTTGAACTGACGGCGGTGGTGTTGTCGGCTAGTAGTAAAGCTTCGCGATAAGTCACTAAGCCCCAGTTTTCCATTGCGCCCGCTGCGAAGTCTGGTAAAGCTACGTGGTCGCATTTTGGTAGGGGATATTTAACACCTAAGAACTGTTCATAAAAATCAATTGATTTGACTGCGACATTGAGTGCAAAATCAAGTGCCTCGGGCTGGTGAGCTGGTGTAGCATAGACGGTTGTCTGAACGCCTGAAGCGGTAGTAGCGGTCTTGCTGATGAGCTCGCCGACTACAAAACCAAGCGTGTAGCCACTCATCAATGGCGTAGTGGAAAAGGTGGTGTGAAGCTGACCATCGACCTGCTGTTGCTCGGCAACCGGCATGTTCGATAACGCCGTCACGCCTGTCTCGGTGACTAGTGTCAGATCAAAAGTTGCCTTGGCAATCGGCTCATCGACGCACGGCATTACCTCGCGCAGATAGTGGCTCTCAAACTGGCTGGCGATTAGCTCGCAAGGCTGACCGTCAAGTTGATAATAGCACGGATAAATACCGTTCATCTGGTCAATAATTTGCCCGCTATAATCAATGGTCATCGGCTGACTATTAGGGTTAGTTAGTTCTAAAACATTATCATAATAACTAAACTCAACCGCCTGGTCGCCGGTTTTGACCGATTCGATGGTTAAATAATTAGCATGGAATTTGACGATTCCACTAGGATTTTTTACTTGACCGGTAATCACTACTGTGCCTTGAAAATGTCGACCAATACGATCAATCTCAAGTTTAAGTTGATAATTTTCTGGTTTAAAATGCTCAAAAAAATGCTCTAATTTCATACTAATATTGTAGCGAAAAGTTAGGGCGAGTGCAATTTTCAACATCGGAGTGGTTTTTAGCTAAAAACTCCCGTAAAAATTAGAACTGAGGTATAATAAGTTTATGTTTAAAGTTTTTAAAACAGCAAATATTTTTCAGCGACGACGACGTCTAGCGTTGTTGGGTGTGCTGGCGGTATTGCTGGTGATTTTAGTGCAGATTCCCGCGTTGCAGTATCGTCAGTTTTGGACGGAGTTGGGGCAATTCTTCGGTTATGATGTTGGTTTGGGACAGTTTCAGACTGATCAGGCTTCACTTGATTTATTAAACACTCTGGAAGTCAAAGGCCGGGCGCCCAAGACTGGCTATAAACGCGAACAGTTTAGCGATGGTTGGGGTAAGGTCGGCGCTTGTGATATGCGCAATGTGATTTTAAAGCGTGATTTAACAGAGGTGCAAGTCGACCAAAAATGCAAAGTCCTATCGGGTAAACTACATGATCCATACACGGGGCAGTTGATTAATTACCAGCGTGGCCAGCAGTCGAGTTCGGCAGTGCAGATTGATCATATCGTAGCAGTCAGTGACGCTTGGCAAAAAGGTGCTCAACAACTGACGCCAGCCGAGCGTCATCAATTTTATAACGATCCAGATAATCTATTGGCGGTTGATGGCCCAGCCAATCAGCAAAAAGGCGATGCCGATGCTGCCACGTGGTTGCCATCTAATAAATCATTTCGTTGTCAATACGTGGCGCGTCAAGTTAAAATCAAAGCTCGCTATAAATTATGGGTGACTGAGGCCGAAAAGCAAGCCATCGCTCGTGAATTGACAAAATGCCCAAAGTGAGTTTTATTTAAAATATGGTAGTAATCGTTCGACAAAATCTAATAAAAAATCAGCGACAATTCGCGTTAGTGAAACGGCAGTTATTAGAGTTGCTAGGTGATGATGTTGTGATTGAGCATGTTGGTTCAACGGCTGTGCCAGGGTTAGTCGGTAAAAATATTATTGATGTTTTGATCGGTGTGCGAGCGTCGTCCGATGTTGCGATGGTTAGTCAAAGATTAGTGCAGGCGGGGTGGTTTGTTGGCCAAAAATGTGATGCGGAATATTGTTTTTTGGCATCGCGCCAGGAAGAAACTGTGGCAGGCGATGTGCATTTGCATCTGGCGTTAGTTGGCAGTCAGCGCTATCGGCAGTTCGTAGAGATTCGGGACTTTTTGCGTCACAATCCAGACTGGCGTCGGCGTTATAAGCAAGTCAAGTGTCAATTAGCGCGCGAATTGCGAGCTGATCGAGCAACTTATAAACAGCTTAAAAGTCAGTTTGTTGAACAGATATTGACTGAAATTACTCAAAATCAGCAAAAATCCTCCAAAAACTCTTGACAAAATAGCCACAAGCGTGATATAATAAAAATATAATTGTTTTGTTTCAGATAAATCGTCGGTTGGTTACCGGCGATTTTCTTTTGGATGTCGGTGTGACGCTTTGACATAAGATGATACCTGACAGAGAATTAGGAGGCTATATGAAGTTTTGGGCATTAAAATTAAACCTGCCAACTGACTATGGCCGGCAGGTTTGATATTTAATTTAGTAGTGCGGGTTAATCCACGCAACTGATTTAGGCGTTAAGCTCAACTAAACGATTGATGGTTTTTTCGGTGAGCAGATTATTGCGTAAGTCACGCCAAACAGCTGGATTATCGAGTTGTTTCAGAGCGTCAGGACTACCAGCATATTGTGTTTTGAGCTCGGCAAGTTTAGCATCGACTTCGTCTTCACTAACTTCGATTTTTTCGCGTTTAGAAACTTCGGCGATAGCTAGGCCAGATTTGACTCGAGCTTCAGCCACTGGAGTCAGCTCCTTGGTAATCCAATCTTCCTCGCTCAGGCCGAGCGATTCAAGATACTGCTCTAAAGTCATACCGCGATACATCAGATTTTGAGTCATATCGCGCTTTAAGGCGTTGATTTGGTCAGTTTTGAGGACTTCTGGAATAGCAACTTTGGTTTTTTTGCCAAGTTCGTTAACTAATTCGTCACGGTATTTAGCTTCCGCCTCTTCTTCTTTTTGAACGATTAAGTTTTTGCGGATGTCGGCCTTAAACTCCTCAAGGGTTTTGAAATTGCCCGCTTGTTTAGCTAACTCGTCATTCAACTCTGGCAGTTTAACTTCCAAAACTTTTTTCAAGCTAGTAGTGAAGACTACGGCTTTGCCAGCCAAGTTTTTAGCATGGTATTCTTTCGGAAATTTCAGTTTTAGGTCGAAGCGCTCATCGGCTTTTTTGTCAACAATTCCTTCTTCAAAACCAGGGATAAATTGACCTGAACCGAGTTCTAGGGTGTAATCTTTTGCCTCGCCACCTTCGAATGGTTTGTCGCCAAGATAGCCTTTGAAGTCGATCACAACCTTGTCGCCGAGTTTCGCCGGACGATCGACTGATTCGTCAGTTGCAAAGCCTTTTTGGACGCGTGCCAAAATATCATCAACGTCTTTGTCAGTGACTTTAGCGACGGTTTTTTTGACTTTGAGCTTCTTATAGTCAGGCAATTTAACTTCAGGCACAACTGGTACGACGGCTTTAAATTCGAGTTCTTGCTCTGGAACGAACTTAGTAATGTCAACTTTTGGCTGGTCGAGTGGGTTTAAATCCTCTTGATTAAACGCTTCAAACAGTGCCTTGTTGACTGCTAATTCAATCACACGATTGGCAAGTATGCTCGGATCAAGTTGCTTTTTAGCAACGTCGGCTGGGACTTTACCTTTGCGGAAGCCTTTAGCGCTGACACTTGGTGCGAGTTGTTTTAAGGCTTGGGTTTCAGCCTCAACTAGCGCCGTTTTATCAAGGGCGATGGTCAGACTGACTTCTGTATCTGATAAATGGGTTTTCTCTATTTTCATAAGAGATATTATATCATAAACTGACGGATAATCATCTATTGTATCAAGTTAAGACCGAGAGCTGGAATAGAATTATTCCAAAGCTTTGATTAGAGCCTTGATGTCGAGTTCAACGCTTTGGTTGGTTTTGATGTTCTTGAGGCTGTATTTGCCACTAGCAACTTCTTGCTCACCAAGGATAATCACACCGAGCATCGCTTTTTTGTCGGCGGCTTTGATTTTTTTAGCTAATTTGCGATCGGTGAAGTCGATTTCGACATTGATACCGGCTTGGCGCAGGGTTTTAGCTAATTGAAAAGCGGCTGATTCTTGGTTATCCAGTGGCAAAATCATATACTTAGTAGCTGGAACATAGCTTGGGGCTAGATCGTGGAGCTTAACAAACTCGAGACAGGTTGAACCGCCAGGCGCGACACCAACGGCCGAGATCGGTTCAGCACCGAACATACCGACCAATCCATCGTAGCGACCGCCACCAAATAACGAGCGGTTATTCTCTGGGTGAGTGTCGAACACTTCAAACACGGTGCCAGTGTAATAATCAAGACCGCGCATTAGGAAAATATCGAAACGCGCATTGGTGATGCCTTGTGTCTCGAGGACTTCCAGGATTTTGACAACATTTTGATAATCGGTGGTATTTTTGAGTTCCTCTGGGAAATTATCGAGCGCAGAGTTGTCGAGTAAAGTTTGCAACTTCGCTAGGGCTGTCTTGTCAGCGACTAATTCAGCCAGTTTAGTTTGGAATTCAGCGACTGGCAATTTATCCTTTTGGTCGAGCAATTTGATGAGCTTGTAAGCGGTGTCGTCGTTTAGTCCGAGATAATCTTTCATCAGAGTGTTGATCAGGCGACGATCATTGATGCGAATCTCAAACATATCTTGAGTTGCGCCAAAGTTCATTAGAATTTGCCATGATAACATTAAAATCTCGGCGTCGGCATAAATTGAGTCATCGCCAAAAATATCAGCGTTAAGTTGCCAGAACTCACGTTCACGACCTTTTTGGGGGCGTTCATAGCGCATAAAGTTAGCCACCGAATAAAATCGCGCTGGATAAGCCAATTCTTGGCGTTTAGCGGCAACTAATCGGCAAATGCTTGGGGTCATTTCTGGACGAATCGCTACTTGACGATCGCCACGGTCGGTAAAAGCATAGGTTTGTTGATTGGCTAATTCATCGCCGGATTTAGCTTGGTAAATCTCCAGTGGTTCAAGCAGTGGCGCACCATACTCCAAAAAACCAAACTGTTGGCTGGTTTGGTGCCAGTTGTTAAAAATCAGATTTTGTAATTGTTTGTCTTCTGGGTATAAATCGCGAGTACCTTTGTAGCCTTGAGTTGATAATGTCATAAAATTCCTTTCATTAGATCCAAAGTTTATCAAAAAAGTTGTTTTTACAAAAAAACGTCTGAGTTATCCAAATTATTTTTCGGAGTGGGGTTTTGGATCTTTGGTATGGATGCTGTCTTGGCTGAGTTCGACTGGGGTCTTGGTGGCTTTGTTTTTAGCGGTAAACTTCGAACTGGCGATTTTGAACCAGATAAAGAGCGCCAAATCCACTACCAATAAACCAATTAACACTTTAAACAGAGGATTATTGACGGCGGTGTCGGGATTTTGAATAAATAAATAGCCAGAACCGAGCATCATAATCACGCTTAAAATAATGACAATCATGCGTAATGTAGATAGACGTGAAGCCTGTTTCATAACAACATTATAGCATTATTAGAGATAAAGGCAACTATTTGTCGATTTGGGGCGCTAATTTGAAGCGACGCGTCCATTCATACATCGCAATGCCAGCCGCGACACCGACGTTAATTGAGCGAGTTGAGCCGAATTGTTCGATTTGCACCATGGCGTGGACGTGTTGGAGCAGTTCGGCTGAAATACCACTGTTTTCGCTACCAAAAATCAGTATTGCTTGGCGTGGCAATGGAAAAGTAGCTAGGTCGTGTGCGCCCGATTGGTTATCAAGAGCAATCAGCTGATAGTCGGTTGGCACTGCCGATAGAAAATCCGTCACGCTTGGATGATGAATAACCTCAATATATTTATCAGTCATCATTGCTCCACGCTTATTCCATTGTTTGCGACCGATGATATGAACGCGTCGGACATTGAAGGCATTAGCGCTACGAATAATTGTACCCATGTTAAAATCGCGTTCGAGATTCTCGATGGCGATTTCGAGTTCTGAGGCTGACTCGGCTAAATCTTGGCGAATGGCATCAAGATGCCAGTGGCGATATTTATCGACAACATTACGCTGGTCGCCGTGAGTTAGAAGTTCGGGATCAAACGGAGTTAGATCGTCTGCCTTGATATGATAAGTCGATGAATTGAATTCGACATTAGGCGAAGAAGTCATTGTGGTAGTTAGAAGTTATTTTTTGGGCGATGTCACGTAAATCGGCGTGTTGTTTAACGCATGGCGCGAAGATACCATACGGGTCGAAGATAGCTTTAATTTCAGCATAAAGTTGAGCTAGCTCAGGTGAGATTTGCTTCGGTGCAACCAAGCTCTTGAGGCGTCCATCGCCACCATTAGCACAAATCACACCGCCAAGTTCTGTGACAAGTGTTGAGTAGGAATTGAGGAGTTTAAGGGCTTTTTGTTTGTTGATAATTTGACGCAAATCCAGACTGGATTGTAAGTTCAGTACCTCAGTTAGTACTGAGCCATAAATCGGTAAATCGAGCCCCATGGCGGTTTCGAGCTTAGCGATGGTGTCAGCAAACGATTGCCATTTGACGCGGGGTACGCTAGCACCACAAGCAATCGGGACTGCTTTATGAATCGTTTCATCAAAATCCAGCATCAGTGGTAAATCGCGCATTTGCATCACTTCATCATTGTCGTTAGCGACACCGCGGGCTTGCTTGGCGATAGTAGTGATTTTTTTCGCTAGGCTCTTAAGCGAAAACTTATTTTTGGCCTCAACTTGAACGAGCAGATGATAAGCGGTTTGACCACCTATTTTTTCATCAGCAGTCATAGCGTCAGGATAAATTCGTCCTTGGTCGGCTGATATTTGAAACAATTTATGCGAAAAAATATCAAGAATAGTTGGCTTGAGCTTTAGAAGTTGGTCGGAAGCATCCATAGCGTCAGCCAGTGTAGTAAACGACAATAAACGGGAGATTTTATAAGGCAATAAATCATCGAGGCGAATAATTGCTTCGGTGATAATGCCTAAAGTTCCTTGCGAGCCGATAATTAACGGCGTCAAATCAAATCCTGCCTCGGTTTTGACCTTGGCGATATTGGCGTAGCCAGCGTTATCGACGTGGTCAGGATTGATAGTAGAGATGAGGGCGTGATTTTCTTCAATCAGAGCGTCAATCTTGCGATAGACTTCGCCTTCGGCGGTCGGTAAGCCGATTTTGGCACTGAGCTCGCGCTTGTTGAGGCGCTTGGTCTGTAAAGTCGTCCCGTTAGCTAGGACTACTTCCAGTTGATCAACCATTTGATAAATCAAATTACCGTGGCGCGCGAGTGGATAAATTAGGTTATGACTAATTACCCCGCCAATTGAATGGCGTGCATCGGTTGCATTCAGAGGCAAAGTCAGTCCGTGTTCTTTTGCGATGAGATTGATATCAGTTAAAGCGGTGCCAGCCTGAGCATGAATTAGAGCTTGGTCAGGATCGAAGTCTACTACGCTATTTAAATAACGTGAAGTATTAATTAAAATTCCATCAGAGAGCGTCCCGCCGGTAAAATCATTGCGATAACCACAAGTGCTGATTGGTAAAAGTTTATTTTTGCTAGCGAGTTGAAAAGATAGACTGGCGGTTTTGCGGATGTCTTCAGTGCTACGGGGAAAAATCACCGCCTCGGGTTTAACGCTTAAGATGCTTTTGTCTTGTGCGAAAGTGGCAATGACGTCGTTACGCGATACAGCCTCTCCCAGTAAGTTTGCATTCAGATAACTGGCAATTTTATTCATAATATTAGTTTATCATAAACACAACCGAAATAGAATATTTTTTGGTCAATTGCTGGACAAACGGGGAAGAGTTTGCTATACTAAAACGACAATTCGCCGCGGTGGTGGAATTGGTAGACACGCTAGCCTTAGGAGCTAGTGTCGCAAGACGTGAAAGTTCGAGTCTTTTCCGCGGCACCAGTTTAGCATAAGTAATATGCACAGATAGAATGCACGCACAGGCGTGTTTTTTTATGACTAAAAGCTACGACTTTTGCAATGTAAAATATAGCTTCCGCTCTTTATTTTTATCGCAAAGTGTGGTATAATATATATTGTATGCAAAATTATCTCATTCCAACTGTTATTGAAGAAACGAACCGCGGTGAGCGGGCTTTTGATATCTATTCACGCTTACTCAAAGAGCGGATTGTGTTTTTGGGCGAGGACGTTAATCACCACACAGCCAATATTATTGTGGCGCAGTTGTTGCATCTGGCGTATGAGAACCCTGACGAAGATATTAAATTTTATATCAATAGTCCTGGTGGCTCGGTCTATGACGGCCTAGCGATTTATGACACGATGAACTATATTAAGCCTGACGTCCAGACAATCGGCATTGGACTGCAAGCATCAATGGGAGCGTTCTTGTTGTCGAGCGGTGCTAAAGGCAAACGATTTGTGTTGCCGAGTAGTCGAATTATGATTCACCAGCCATCAAGTGGTACGCGTGGCAAAATTACTGATCAAGAAATTGACCTGCGCGAGAGTATTTTCTTAAAAAATGAATTAAACCGAATCTTAGCTCACAACACCGGTCAAAAATTATCCAAAATTGAAAAAGATGTTGATCGTGACTATTGGATGAGCGCGCAAGAAGCGGTTAAATACGGTCTGGCGGATCAAGTGATCGCGAAGCCAATTTAGAACAAAGATTTTTAATGTTTTTCTATTGTCAAAACGAGCATTTTTTGCTATAATCTATCTCATAGAAAGTATAGTGCTCGTTTTTTCGTGTTGTCTAGTGGCCACAGACAATACAACCAGAGCGACTAGTGTTATCTATTTGTGCCGTCAATAATAACTAACAAGAGGAGAGTTTTAGTGGCGTCGTCCCCAAAAAATCCCAATCAGCGAGTGTATTTCACTCAAGAAGATAATAATTTGCCGATTCCAAATCTCATCGCGCATCAGATTGATTCGTGGAAAGATTTAAAAGAAGTTGGCATGAGCGAAATTTTTGCCGAAGTTAATCCAATCGAGGATTATACTGGTCAAAAACTGGCTTTGTCGTTTAAAGATTATCGGTTTGAAGAACCAAAAGTCTCAGCTAACGACTGTAAAGAAAACAACACTACTTATGAATCGTCATTGATTGCGACTGTAGAGTTGCTCAACAAAGTCACTGGTGAAACTAAGGAACAAGAAATTTACCTCGGTAGCTATCCAGAAATGACTACCAATGCTAGCTTCATTATTAACGGTATTGAGCGTGTGATTGTTTCACAGTTGATCCGTTCAGCTGGTGTCTTTTTCACAGCGAGCGTAACTGCTGGTCATAAAAACTTCGGTGCAAAAATGATCCCAGGCCGTGGTGCATGGTTGGAGTTTGAAACTACTAGCGCTGGTGCGATTTATGTTAAAATCGACCGTCGTCGCAAAATGCCAGCTACCACGCTATTGCGGGCGCTTGGTTACGGCACTAACAAAGAAATTAAAGCTTTGTTTGAGCAAGTTAACACTGGTGATGTCGATTATATCGAGGCAACTTTAGATAAAGAAACTTCGCGTACTACCTCTGAGGCGCTGTTGGAAGTATTCCGTCGTTTGCGTCCGGGTGACTTAGCAACCGTTGATAACGCCCGCGAAATGATCGAGAAAATGCTCTATGATTTTCGCCGTTTTGACTACAGTCGAGTCGGTCGTTATAAAATTAACCAACGCCTCGGTCTTGACACCCCAAATGACACCACTCATCGTGTTTTCCAGATGAATGACTTGGTGGCAATTATTGCGGAAATTATTCGCCTCAACAACGAACAAGGTGAGCCAGATGATATAGATGCTTTGTCGAATCGCCGTGTGAAACTGGTCGGTGAATTGGTGGCTCGTCAGTTCCGTATTGGTTTATTGCGTATGCAACGCAACATCATGGATCGCATGGCTATGGTTGACATCGAAAACGTCACTCCATCGCAGTTGATTAACGCTCGTCCAATGGTGGCGTCGGTGCGTGAGTTCTTCGCTTCGAGCCAGTTGTCACAGTTTATGGACGAAACCAACTTGATTTCTGAGCTTTCACACAAACGCCGTCTAAGTTCGATGGGTCCTGGTGGTCTAACTCGTGAGCGTGCTGGTTTTGAAGTGCGTGACGCCCATCCAACTCACTATGGTCGTATCTGTGCCGTAGAAACCCCAGAGGGTGGTAGTGTTGGTCTGGTGCTGAACCTAGCAACCTACGCACGTATCAACGAATATGGTTTTATTGAAACCCCATATATTAAAGTTAAAAATGGTCAAGTGACTGGTGAAATCGTTTATCTTGACGCGACTGATGAAGAAAAAGAAGTGATTGCTGATGCTGGTGCGAAACTCGACAAAAACGGCAAATTCATCGATGAACGCGTTTCGGCTCGTCGCCATCTCCAACCAGAGGAAGTTGACGCTAGCGAAGTGACCATGATGGACGCTGCTCACCGTCAGATTCTCGGTGCGATTGCTTCACTCGTGCCATTTATCGAAAAAAACCGCGTTGACCGTGCCTTGACTGGTGCGAATATGCAACGCCAGGCTGTGCCACTATTGCGCCCAGAAGCGCCAACTGTCGGTACTGGTGTGGAAGCTGATGTTGCCCGCAATACCTCGCAATTAGTCTTAGCGGAAGCGGATGGTGTCGTTAAAAAAGCCGACGCTAACGAAATTATCGTCGAATATAAAGACGGTCTGAAAAAATACCAACCAATTCACTTTGCTAAATCAAACGATGATCGCTGTATTAATCAAAAAGTAGTTGTTGCAACTGGTGATAAAGTCCAGGCTGGTGATATTTTGATTGAAGGTGCTTCAATTGACAACGGTGAACTTGGTCTGGGTCGTGACCTCAAGGTGGCCTTTATGCCATGGCATGGCTACAATATGGACGACGCGATTATTTTGTCGAGCCGTTTGGTGCGTGACGATGAATTAACCAGCATTAACATCAAGGATTACAATGTTGAAGTCCGCGAAACCAAACTCGGTCCAGAGATTGTCACTCGTGATATTCCAAATGTGTCTGAAGAGAGCCTGCGCAATCTTGATGAAAACGGTATTGTCCAAATCGGTTCAGAAGTTAAAGCTGGCGATATCCTAGTCGGTAAAATTACACCAAAAGGCGAACAAGAACTCAGTTCTGAAGAGCGTTTGCTCCGTGCCATTTTCGGTGAAAAAGCTAAAGATGTTCGTGACACCTCAAAGCGTATGAACAACGCTGGTAGTGGTAAAGTTATTGGCGTCAAAATCTTCCGCCGTGAAGACGGTCATGACCTCAAAGCTGGCGTGTTGATGCAAATCCAAATCTTCGTGGCGCAGCTCCGCAAGATTAGCGTCGGTGATAAGTTGGCTGGTCGCTATGGTAACAAAGGTGTGATCGCCAAGATTTTGCCTGAAGAAGATATGCCGTATATGGAAGACGGTACTCCAGTTGATGTGATTTTGAACCCAATGGGTGTCCCAAGCCGTATGAACCTCGGTCAGTTGTTTGAAACTCACATGGGTATGGCAGCTAAAACCCTCGGTTATAAAGTGGCAACCGTGTCTTATGACGGCGTGCCAGACGAAGTAATTTCGGATGAGCTCGAAAAAGCCGGCTTACCACGTGACGGTAAAGTGACGCTTTATGACGGTCAAACTGGCGAAGCGTTTAAAGAAAAAGTCACCGTTGGTGTCATGCACATGATGAAATTGCACCACATGGTTTCTGACAAGATTCACGCCCGCTCGATTGGGCCATACGCAAAAGTCACCCAGCAACCACTCGGTGGTAAAGCTCAAAACGGTGGTCAGCGCTTCGGTGAGATGGAGGTGTGGGCACTTGAGGCTTATGGCGCATCAACTATCCTGCAAGAAATGTTAACGATTAAATCCGACGATGTCTTCGGTCGTGCCAAAGCTTACGAATCAATCATCAAGGCTGAACCGATCGTTGGTCCGAAGATTCCTGAATCATTCAATGTCTTAGTTAAAGAGTTGCAAGGTCTTGGTCTGAAAATCGACTTGCTCGACACTGAAGACGGCCAAGCTTTCAGTTTAGAAGATACGAGCGCTCCTGTGAGCGAACCATCAACCGAGGTGGAAATCGCTCTCGAGGAAGCTACCGCAACCGACGAAGAGGAAATTGTTGAAGATTTGTTCGAAGACGACGAAGATTTCGAGACAGATGACAACCAAGAAAAACTAGTGGAGGAGGAGAATTAGTATGGCTTATAGTCCAAATTTTAAAGATGTTGATTTTGATGCGGTGCGCTTGGCTGTAGCTTCACCAGAAGATATTCTGAACTGGAGCTACGGTGAAGTCACCAAACCAGAAACTATCAACTATCGTACCCAAAAACCAGAGCGTGATGGTCTATTCTGCGAACGTATTTTCGGTCCAGTTAAAGACATCAACCCGCATGACAACAAATATAAAGGCGTGCGTTCACGCGAAGCTGCCGTTGACAAAAATGGTGAATTAGTCACCAAATCAGCTGTGCGTCGCGAGCGTATGGGTCACATCACTCTTGCGACCCCAGTTGCTCACATTTGGTTTATGCGTGGTACTCCAAGCGCCGTCAGCATGATTTTAGGCATGACGGTTAAAAACATTGAGCGCGTGGTGTATTTCGCCAGCTACGCTATCTTAAAAGTTGACGAAGAAAAACGTGACCAAATGCTTAAAGACGCTGAAACTACTTATGAAGCAGCTAAACAAGCGATTAAAATCCGCTACGAAAAAGCTGGCGCTGGTGAGTCAACCGATGAAGAGTTAGCAAATCTAAACGTTGAAGAATTGGCTAAACGTCAAACCAAAGAGCTCGAAGAACTCGACGCTGAATATTTAACTAAAAAATCAACTCTCGAGAGCTTAGTTAAAGGTGCGCTGATGAGCGAGACCGAATACCGCGAATTGCCAGAAGAATATGACGAATTAATCGAAGTTGGTATGGGTGGTAAAGCGATCAAAGCTTTGCTCGATGAGATTAATCTCGAAGATTTAATTAGCGATTTAGCCGAAAAAGCCGCTAAAGCCAAAGGTCAATCACGCAAAAAAGTCCTCAAGCGCCTCAAAATGCTAGAAGGTATGCATAACGCTGGCATCAAACCAAGTCACTTAGTGATGACTGTTTTGCCAGTAATTCCGCCAGAATTGCGCCCAATGGTGCAACTGACCGGTGGTCGTTTTGCAACCAGCGACTTGAATGATCTCTATCGTCGTGTGATTAACCGCAACAACCGCTTGAAAAAACTATTAGAAATGAATGCACCAGAAGTGATTTGTCGCAACGAAATGCGTATGCTTCAAGAGGCTGTGGACTCAATTATTGACAACTCAGCTGCTCGTGGTAATCGCGCCGCTTCTTCAACCGGCGGCCGTCGCAAACTTAAATCACTCAGTGACTCGCTCAAGGGTAAACAAGGTCGTTTCCGTCAAAACTTGCTCGGTAAACGTGTTGACTACTCAGGTCGCTCGGTCATCGTGGTTGGTCCAGAACTAACTATCGACCAATGTGGTCTGCCAAAACAAATGGCACTCGAGTTATTTAAACCATTTGTGATTTCTTGGTTGATTCGCAACAACTACGCTCATAATATTCGCTCAGCGACTCGCTTGATCGAAGCCGGTGAGACCGAAGTGTGGGACGCACTGGATGAAGTGATTGTCGGTCGCTACGTGCTGTTAAACCGTGCACCGTCGCTTCACCGCCTCAGTATTTTAGCCTTCCAACCAGTTTTGATTGACGGTAAAGCTATCCAGCTTCACCCATTAGTTGCAACCGGCTTTAACGCTGACTACGACGGTGACCAGATGGCCGTTCACTTGCCACTTTCTGCTAAGGCGCAAGAAGAAGCTCGCCAGTTAATGACTGCTCAACGCAACTTGCTCAAACCAGCAGATGGTTCGCCAGTGCTCAACATCAACCAGGATATTGTGCTTGGTAATTACTATCTGACTTACGACAAACCAAAATATGCTAATGACGAACGCAAAGCCTACACTTCAGTTTATGAAGCGGAGATGGCTTACGAAAATGGTTTGATTGCCTTGCAGTCACCAATTCGAGTTCATACTAAAGGCGTGAAGCGTGATACCACTCTCGGTCGTGTGTATTTCAATGAAGTCTTGCCAAAAGATTTCCCATACCAAGAAAATCCACAAGACAAGAAGAGCCTCAAAAAAGTCATGGCGAAAATCTACGAGCAATATGGTGCTGAAGAAACGACCAAAACTGCTGACCGCCTCAAAGATTTGTCATTCCGTTATGCTACTATCGGTGCAATTTCGGCTGGTAAAGACGACTATGTGCGTTTCGATGAAGTTGATGATTTGATTAAACAAGGTGACAAAGCCGCTAAAGCTGTCGCTGAACAATACGACGAAGGTCTGATTAACAACGAAGAACGTTATAAGCTGACTGTTGGTGTCTGGCGTGGTGTTGACGATGATATTAAAAACCTCGTCCAAGACCGCCTCAAGCACATGGATACCGGCATCAGCGTGATGGTGAACTCAGGCGCGCGTGGTAGCGTTTCGAACGTCAAATTGGCGGCCGCAAACATCGGTGTGCTGGTGGACGTTATGAACAAGGAAATTGAGCTCCCAGTGCGTTCATCTTACCTCCAAGGTCTGTCATCACTTGAAGCATATGTGGCAACTCGTGGTGCGCGTCAAGGTTTGATTTCAACAGCGCTCAAGACTGCTGACTCTGGTTATCTAACCCGCCGTCTCGTTGACGTGGCACAGGATATCTTCACGATTGATGATGAAATGGTGGATGTGGCTGACCCAGGCTATGCGATTTACCGTGACGAAACCAAAGAAACAATGGTGGACTTCGCACAACGCATCCGTGGTCGTTATGCTGCCGCTGACGTTCCAGGCTATGTCAAAAAAGACGAGCTTATCACTGAAGCGATCGCTAACGCTATCGAAGCTGACGAAAACATCAACGAAGTTTCCATCAAGAGTATCTTGTCGGCTAAAACCCTGCATGGTATTCCACGCCAAAGCTACGGTGTTGATATGGCAACTGGTAGCCTGGTCAATGCTTACGAGCCAGTCGGTGTGATTGCCGCTCAATCACTTGGTGAGCCGGGTACTCAGCTGACTTTGAACGTCTTCCACAGCTCGGGTGTGGCCGGTGGTGACATTACCCAAGGTCTGCCGCGTGTTGAAGAGTTATTTGAAGCCCGCAAACCAAAAGGCCAAGCCTTTATTACGGAAATTGCCGGTGTGGTTGACATCTGGGAAGAGGGCAGTAAGCACATCATCCAAGTCACCCCAACCGAAGGTAAAACCGAAAAAATCGCTCTGGAAGACCGCACTGCTCAAGTCAAAACCGGTTCTTACGTCAAAGCTGGTGATGTCTTAGCAAAAGCTCAAGACGACAAAAAACCACTGGTTGCGCCGTTTGATGGCGAAATTGAAGTCACAAAGACTGATATTATCATCAAGTCAACCGCTGCTTCGCCAGCTCGCTACGAAGTACCAAGCCGTATGCAGTTAACCGTCTCGGTTGGTGACAAAGTCTCAGCCGGCGATCGTTTGACACTTGGTTCGCTCAACTTGCACGACTTGATGCGCCTCAAGGGCATTGAAGCCACTCAGCGCTACATTATCAACGAAGTGTTGCGTATCTACGCTGCTCAAGGTCAGGACGTGTCTGCAAAGCACTTGGAAATCATCGTTAAACAAATGTTTAGCCGTGTCCAAGTCGAAGATGCTGGCGATTCGATGTTCGTGACTGGTGATATTGTCTCGGCCGCTGCGGTTGAGGATGCTAACGAGCAACTCGCCGAAGAAGGCAAGGAGCTAATTGTTTACAAACAATTACTGCTCGGTATCACCAAGGTATCAATCTGGAGCGACAGCTTCCTATCAGCGGCGTCATTCCAGGATACAACTCGTGTCTTGATTAACGCCGCAACTAGCGGTCGCGTTGACTACCTCAAGGGTCTTAAAGAAAACGTGATTATCGGCCACAAGATTCCAGTTGGTACTGGTGCGCCGATTGCTAAAGATCAGGAATTTGCCGAAGAAGACATCGAAGGTGAATTTAGCGCCGAAGATATCTCAGAAGATATCGCCGACGTCGCTTAAGATCTAGGCCATCTCCACAAAAACAAGCTCTCATTCTCGGGAGCTTGTTTTGATTTTAAAATTGACTTTGTATGATATTAATAATAACATAATTTCATCAGCTAGGAATAATTCCTAAGGAGGGACAAGATGAGCTGGGATATTCAAAGCAATAATAAAGATGTAAAAGTATTAGTAAAGTGTTTGACTACAAGGAAAAAATTTTAACAATCATCCAACAAAATACCAACCCTCAAGAGTCTTGCAATGCAATTGTCCAATTAGCTCTTGATGACGATTTTGTCGATTATGTTAACAAAGTGCCACAGCTCGAACGTATTTTTAATTTAGCAGCTTTCATTCAAGACAAAGACAAGAGTCGAGATGAAATCGATCGAGACTGGGCAGAAATTAAATATTTAACCAACAATCTCTAGCTACTGGCGTTTCTACATGAAACGCCTTTTTCTTGTTCTTTAAAGACTTTTTTATATAATAAAAATATGAACAAAGCATTAACTAAAATTGATACTATTACCAAAGCACTGTCGCCAAAAAATAATCAACATAAATATCTATCGCTGTGTTGTTTGGCATTATATTATGCTTTAATTAATGATAGTGAACAATTACAATCGATAGAAATTGACTATCTTTCAGAAATGACTAATTATTACGACGATGACTATTGTTATGCTGATTGGGAAAAACAGCCTAACTATATTGTGTTTAATGAGTTTGTGGAGTATATTAATTCTCTTCAACAAACTGAACTTGATGCGCAAAAACGACACCAACTAATTATGGACTATTTTAATCAGAGGATTATTCAAGAGCTTGATAATGACTTTTAGTATAAAACTCGGGAGCTTGTTTTTAAATCTTGCGCCAGGATATATCGTTTATTGACAAAACTGCAATAATCTTATAATATTTGTTCGGTTAGCCTACTGCAGAGCTAATAGCTATTTAAAAATAGAAAGATTAAAGGAGGAAAAATGACAGATGTAAATGATTTACAATGCTTAGTGTTGAGTGACTGGTATCTTACTCAGGATGCTCATTTGGCAAAAATGGTTAGTTTCATCCTAGAGGCTCATCCAATTGAATTGGACGCTGATTGGGAGATTAGCGGGAGAATTTATAACCACAATGAAATCTCAGATAATGAAGAAATTCAATTTGCCATCACTAAGTTTGAAGTGATCCATGGAGATGAATTGCAAAATTGTGTTGCAATTTGCGAAAAAATTGATGGTTTGCGAGAGCGATTCCGCGCATCAGTTGATACTATTGTCGATAAACTAATAGCAAAACGCAATGCGCTCGATAAGAATCTTACCTTGAGACTCTGCGCATTCATCAATGCTTATTTTCGAGTCACGACCGCAACTGGCGAAACTTACTTGCTAGAAGGTCTTAGTGTTAATAAGTTTTTCTTGCTTAAATTAATTAAGACTGCTAGACAGAATAGATCAGTGATGTCAATTACAGTTTGACGTAAATAAGTTGAATTGCACAATCTTTCTATGAACGAATAACCACGGCTGAATATGGCTGTGGTTTTTGTATGCCGTTGCTTTTTTGAGGCAGTTTTTATATAATCACAAGCATAAACAAAGGACGGATTTATGTCCAATAACTCTCTTAACCCCAAAAAAAGAATCACAAATGGCCACTAATTATGGGCGGGTTGATAATTTTAATCATACTCATTCCGATGGTAATGCTGGGAGCTGACTATATGGCGCTCAATGCAGACAAAGAGCCGCCTTTTTCTAAAGTTCGGTTCGAAACTTGCTTCAATGATGGCGGGACTTGTGCGTATCAAGGTTCATGGTATCGGATTATTCGTTGGCGCAAGCTTGGTCAAACACCTCACAATGAAGTGAAATTTTGGGTTTTTCCATAAGCTCTTAGGCGTGTCCCGATAGGTGGTCGGGTTTTGTTGTTTATGGTGATTTATGATATGCTACTTGTGTTTTAAAATAAAGTGTGTCATAATTAAAAAGAGTTTGCTGGGGCAAACTTAGTATTTTAAAGTAATGTTTTTTATAATACGAGGAGGGGAAATATGGAAGGGATTAGAACGACAATAACTCCTATTTCTGGACTATGGGCAGTCTGGGAATATGGAGCTAAAATAGGTAAGGATTTTGGGAGTGCCTGTGTGATCTGCGATGCAGATGGTGCTCCCAAAAAGCAAGTACATCTTAAGTCAGATACGGAGATAGCCTTGGACGGCCATGCGCTATTTGTAGTGGCGATTGGTGATTACACTATACTCTCTAGCTACGAAGGAAAGCGCGAGAAGTATGTAGTCTACGAGGTCGTTGGGATTGATCATGAGTTCGGCCCAGTATTGCGCCGCAACAATTCGTACAACGGGAAACGTTGGTGGCGCAAATTTGATAAAAAATTAAGCGATGCCAAGAGCGCTGTTAAGGCGAAGATGTACTGTTATCAATGCAGTGATGTTCGCTACGCTCTGCCTGATTAGTACTCGAGTAGCTTTTTGTATTCTTTATAGCTCAGACATTAGTCTGGGCTTTTTTCTTTTTAGAAAAAAGGCGTATAATGACAGTAATGACTACTCATTTAGGAACCGTCGAAAGCACGCTGTTTGTACCGATGCTAGGCAGGATTTATGCCAGCGAGCATTTTCCGTCGATTCTGTATGATAAAACGGCGTTGACTCTCAAGTCTCAACTGCCAGCCGAAGTGCTGACTAATCATACCCAAACCCAATATACCTATCTAGCGTCGGCAGTGCGTAGTGCCAATATCGATCGACATATTCAAGATTTCTTATCGCGTAATCCGGATGGCGTAATTGTTCAGCTTGGTTGCGGACTCGAAACCACCTTCAATCGCAATGACAACGGTCAGACGCGCTGGTACGGAGTGGATTTGCCAGAGGTAATTAACTACCGTAAGACGCTTCTGTCAGAATCAAATCGCGAGAAACTCCTAGCGACTGACGCTTTTTCTAAGCAGTGGCTTCGCCAGGTCCGCGATGAAGTCGGTGACGTGCCACTACTGATTACGGCTAGCGGTTTGTTTTATTATTTTGAGCAAAAACAAGTCCTGGATTTGTTGCGAATGCTTGGATCTTACGGCGTGATTGAGGTGGTGTTTGACACGGTCAATCAACGAGGACTGCGTCTGATGCGCCGAAAATGGATGAAACAAGTCGGTCATGCCGACGCTCAAATGTATTTTTGCGTAGATTCTGCCGAGGAACTGGCATCGAATATTGCCAATAATGTCCAGGTGCTGGCAGACGAGCCATTCTATCGTCATATCGACAAAAAAGGCCTGAAACTATCCACCAAATTTAACATGATAATGTCCGATCGTCTGCGTATGGTGAAGATTATTCATTTGCAATATCGCTAACCAAGCCGTCCTTAAATCTTGCTTTTTAATCAAATTTTTGTTATAATGACAAAGAGTTTCGATTTATCGAGATTGTTCGTGTTGTGTACCACGGAGCTATCTTGGATAAATAACACGACTAAAGTAGGGTGCTGCCGAAACGGTCGTTATATTACTTAAAACATAGGGAGTATTTTTTAAAAATGCCAACAATCAATCAGTTGGTGCGTAAACCACGCAAAACTGCGGCTAAAAAATCAAAGTCGCCAGCGCTTGGTTCAATCACCAACACCCTCAAGACTCGTCGTTACGAGCAAAACTCACCATTTAAACGTGGTGTTTGTGTTAAAGTCACTACCAAAACCCCTAAGAAACCGAACTCAGCACTTCGTAAAGTCGCTCGTGTTCGTTTGACTAATGGTCAAGAAGTCTGGGCATATATCGGTGGTGAAGGTCACAACCTCCAAGAGCACGCCGTAGTGTTGGTGCGTGGTGGTCGTGTGCCTGACCTTCCAGGTGTGCGTTATCACATCGTTCGTGGTGCGCTCGACCTCCAAGGTGTAGCTGATCGCAAACAAGGTCGTAGCAAATACGGTGCGAAGAAAGGAAACAAATAGTCATGCCTCGCAAAGTTACTGCAAAACTCCAACGAACTGTTAAACCAGACCGCAAATACAATAGCGTTTTGGTGCAAAAATTAATCAACAAATCAATGTTAAACGGCAAAAAAGAAGTAGCGGAAAAAGCGGTTTATGGTGCTTTGGAAATGGCCGCTCGCACTCTAAAAAGCGACAACCCGCTCGAAGTTTTCGAAAAAGCCCTCAAAAACATTTCACCAAGCTTCGAAGTTCGTTCAACCCGCGTCGGTGGTGCTAACTATCAGATTCCATACCCAATTTCGGGTCACCGCCAACAACACTTTGCGTTTAGCTGGCTAGTGCAAGCTTCACGCTCAAAATCAGGTATGCCTTATGTTAAACGTCTCGGCACTGAAATCGTTGACGCTTATAACGAAACCGGCATTGCCTTTAAGAAAAAAGAAGATACTCACAAAATGGCCGAAGCCAACCGTGCTTTCGCGCATTTTGCACGATAATATTAGGGTTGGGGACATATATTTATGGCAGAAAAGAAATTTACACTTGATAAAATCCGTAACGTCGGTATTATCGCGCACATTGACGCTGGTAAAACCACCACGACCGAAGGTATTTTGTACCGCACTGGTATCAATCACAAAATCGGTACTGTGCGTGGCGACGACGGCGGTGCAACCACTGACTGGATGGAGCAAGAAAAAGAGCGTGGTATTACCATTACTTCCGCTGCGGTGACTTGTTTCTGGCGCGATTGCAAAATTAACATCATTGACACCCCAGGACACATCGACTTTACCGCTGAGGTGGAGCGTTCACTCCGCGTGCTGGACGGTGCAGTGACCGTGTTTGATGGTAAAATGGGCGTGGAAGCACAGTCCGAAACTGTTTGGCGTCAAGCCGACAAATACGGCGTGCCTCGTATCTGTTTCGTCAACAAAATTAACCAAACTGGTGGTGATTTCTACAAATCACTCGACAGCATCCGCAAGCGTTTGAACAAAAACGCCATGCCGATTCACTTACCAATTGGTTTTGAAAAAGACATTTGCGGTGTGGTTGACTTGATCGATATGAAATCTTACACCTACAAAGATTTCTCTGATAAGGCATTGATCGTTGGTGATATTCCAGCGGACATGCTGGATAAGGCTAAGGAAGCTCGTTCAGCCCTAGTGGAAGCGGCAGTGGAAGCTGATGACGCTTTGATGGAAAAGTTCTTCTCCGAGGGTGAAGAAGCAATTTCTATCGACGAACTAAAATCAGCTCTACGCAAACGTGTCTTAGGCGGTGATTTCTTCCTAGTGACCGGTGGTGACGGCCGTGGCGTGATTGTCGAAAAAGTGCTTGACTTGATGACTGACTACCTCCCGAGCCCGATTGACATTCCATCAATTATTGGTACTAATCCAAAAACTGGCGAAGAAGTTGCTAAACACTCTGATGAAAACGAACCGATGGCAGGTCTAGCCTTCAAAATCGCAACTGACCCATTTGTTGGTAAGTTGATTTTCGTTCGTATTTACTCTGGTAAATTAAAAGCAGGTTCTTACATCTTAAACACCATGAGCGGTGAAAAAGAGCGCGTTGGCCGTATCGTTCGTATGCACGCCGACAAGCGTACTGATATCGACGAAGTCTGTGCTGGTGATATCGCTGCGGTGGTTGGTATTAAGAACGTCCGCACTGGTGCGACTTTCTGTGATCCAGCTCATCCAGTGATTTTGGAAGGTATTGAGTTCTCCGAACCACCAGTGTCAATCGCTGTTGAGCCAAAGTCAAAAGCCGACCAAGAAAAAATGGGTATTGCCCTGAATCGTTTGGCAGAAGAAGACCCAACCTTCCGTGTTCACACTAACGAAGAAACGGGTCAAACCATCATGAGCGGTATGGGTGAATTACACTTGGAGATTCTGATTGATCGTATGAAACGTGAATTTAACGTTGAAGCTAACGTTGGTGAACCACAAGTGGCTTACCGCGAAAGTATCAAAGGTACTTCATCAGTCCAAGGTAAATACATTAAACAATCAGGTGGTCGTGGTCAATATGGTGATGTTTGGATCAAATTTGAACCAAATGAACCAGGCAAAGGCTTCGAATTCATCGACGAAATTAAAGGTGGTGTGGTGCCCCAAGAGTATCGCAAACCAACTGAACAGGGTATTAAAGAAACTCTGGAAGGCGGTGTGATCGCTGGTTATCCAGTAGTTGACGTCAAAGCTACTCTGTATGATGGTAGCTACCACGATGTCGACTCCAGCGAATTAGCCTTTAAGATGGCCGGTGCTTACGCAACTCGCGATGGTATCAAACAAGCTAACCCAATTCTGCTTGAGCCAGTGATGAAGATTGAAGTCACTACTCCAGAAGAGTTCATGGGTGATGTGATTGGCGACTTAAACTCTCGCCGTGGTCGCATCGAAGCGATGGAAGACTTATCTGTTGGCGTGAAGCTGATTCGAGCTTTTGTACCACTCGGTACAATGTTCGGATACACCTCTGACCTGCGCTCAATGAGTCAAGGTCGTGCTGCTTCAAGCATGGAGCTGGCACAATATGAGGAAGTTCCACCTAACGTCGCTAAAGAGATCATCGAAAAACGTTCAAAATAGTTAATCGTTGATAATTAAAAACACCGTCCTAGACTTATCGGGGCGGTGTTTTAGATTGTTGTTATGCTATAATAAAGTAGTTAAACTAACGCAAGGAGCAATATGAAAAACCATTTACCCCTCATTAGTATAGCTACAGTCGCTGTAGTAGCAATTGGCGGTGTGTTGTGGTGGAATTACAACCAGCCTAGCATTAACCTTGATCAAGCTAAAAGTGTCGCTATAGAAGACGCTCAAACTCTCATCAATAACGTTAATTTTTCTAAGGCTAAACTCGATCGTGACAATGGACGACTAGTTTATGAAGTTGATTTTAAGGTCGGTAAGAGCAAGTACGAGTATAAAATTGACGCCAAAACCAAGCGTGTGGTTAGCAAAGACGTTAAAGAAGAGCGAGTGGAACCGACGCCTCCTGCAACTCCCAAGACGCCTGAGACACCAACCACTAACCCGAATACCCAGCCCGCTCTTATTGGCGAAGTTAAGGCTAAGGAGATCGCCCTTAAGGACGCGAACTTAAAAGAAACCGACATTACCCGTTTTCAATGGAAATTGGACTACGAAAAAGGCATTCAGGTGTATGAAATCAAGTTTTATCACGGTTTGACTGAGTATGATTACGACATCAATGCCACAACTGGCGCTATCGTCAAAAAAGAAATTGACGCTTCTCGCCGTTAATTAGTTATCAATTATGCCAAAATCCGCTTAACTGGAAGCGGATTTTTGGTTTTTACGATGATGATGGCTGTGCTATAATAATCATATGTTTAGCATCGCTTTTTTAATTGAACTGATCAAAATTATCGTCCTTGGCGTAGTCGAAGGAATTACCGAATGGTTGCCAATTTCCAGCACTGGCCATATGATTTTAGTGGAGAATTTCATTAAGCTCAGTCAGAGTGAGGCTTTTCGCAGTGTATTTTTGATTATTGTCCAGCTTGGGGCAATTCTGGCGGTGCTGACGATTTATTTTCACAAGCTAATGCCGTATGATTTTCGTAGCAAGCGCATTAAGCCAATGACCCTTAATCTCTGGGGTAAAGTGTTAGTAGCGTCAATTCCAGCGGCGATCATCGGGCTGGCGTTTGATGATGTGATCGACAAATACCTGCTCAATCCTGTGACGGTCGCTGTTATGCTGATTGTTTATGGTATTGGGTTTATTGCAGTGGAACGTACTAAAAAACCAGCCACCATCAACCAGCTCGGTCAACTAAGCTATAAACAAGCCTTGCAAATTGGTGCTTTTCAGGTGCTGGCGTTAATTCCGGGCACTTCACGGAGTGGCGCGACGATTCTCGGTGGTTTATTGATGAAAATCAAGCGCTCGGTTATTGCCGAATTTTCGTTTTTCATGGCGATTCCAGTGATGTTTGGCGCTAGTTTGTTAAAACTGATCAAAGTCGGTCTGAAATTTACTGCTTCAGAGTGGCTTTTATTGGCACTCGGCACAATCACGGCTTATCTAGTATCGTTTTTTGCGATTAAGTTCCTCATTAGCTACATCAAAAAACACGATTTTCAAGTTTTCGGCTGGTATCGCATCGCATTAGGTGCGATAGTTTTGCTGTGGTTTTGGCTGAAATAGCTTACGCTTGACAAAAATAGCTTAATCAAACATAATATCATTATGCCAATCTTGATTAGTTGGTAAATATGTACCCATGATAGGAGGGGAAGTTTATGGGTAGGCGGTTCTTTAAACCCAGATCAACTCTTAAAAAGAAGAAACGCTTAATGCAGCCAAGAGAGTTTCTTTTTTTGTATTTAAACTCTGGCAGGGATCAGAAGAAATGTTATTCTAAGCTCATGCAAAAGCAATTGAACCACTGCGGATGTACTTCAGTGGCGGATTTTGCTTATTTAGTTATGACTGAGAAGCACTTATCTGACAATTGCTACCGTGAATACCGAGAGCGAAATGGTAAGATCTCGGTATTTTATGGCGGAATCATAAGAGGACGAGTGGTTTCCAATTATGGTCACATGGTGATCGCCATTAAACAGCCCGAGGAAGGTAAGGGGGAGGCTAAGATGGAGATTACATACGATCGCCGTCCGCTAGATTGTTGGGACAGCCAGAAAACATGGACCATGGGTCGGCGAGAATTTCACCGACTTGCCGGCGTGTTTGGCCTTCAAGTGCCTGCTTAATGCAGGCTTTTTTCTTGGTCTTTTTTGTAAACAAAATCTCGCCGAGTTGTGATGCTCGACGAGATTTTAGGTCTAATTATATAATCGCTTAGTGTCCAAGGAGCGCCATAGCTTCGTCGACACTATCGACAATTTGATAAATCTGATTATCGCCCTCTGAAATCACCCGCATTGGCAGGAGTTTGTGATCAACAAACTGCACTAGTCCGCTCCAAAAATCTTTACCAATCAAAATAATTGGCAGGCGAGGCATTTTTTTGGTTTGCATTAGAGTGACGATTTCAAACAATTCATCCATTGAGCCAAAACCACCTGGAAAATAAATATAAGCCTGTGCGAAGAAAGCCAGAGCCACCTTGCGGGTGAAGAAATGTTTAAAAGTCAAATCATCAGTCGTGTAGGGATTTGGGTGCTGTTCGTGAGGTAGTTTAATATTAAAACCGACCGAACCACCGCCAGCATCGTAAGCACCCTTGTTAGCGGCGCCCATAATGCCGTTACCGCCACCGGTCACAACCGTATAACCAGCGCGTGCTAAGCGACCACCGAGTTCATACGCCATGTCGCGATAATGTTGATTTTCTTCAACATCACGAGCCGAACCAAACACCGTCACTCGGCGCGGGTGGCGATTGATAATCTCAAAAGCTTGATCAAATTCGTCATCACTTTGTTTCATCTTCTCTTGAGAAGCTTGCATTTTTGCTAAAAATTCAGGGCCGTCATAATGCGGAATATTGTCGTTAAGTAATTCTTCTTGCATAATAATTTATTTTACCATAAAACTCGCTTTAATGCTAATGTTTTCCGCGAGTTAGCACATCTATGTTAAAATGAAAAACATGAACATTTGCATTAAATATTTCACTAATCAAATTGATAAACTAGCTAAAATTACTCAGGGCGACTGGATTGACCTGCGCTCTGCTGAGACGATTGAGCTCAAAGCTGGCGATTTTAAACTCATTCCGCTAGGCGTAGCGATGCAATTGCCCGAGGGCTATGAAGCCCATATCGCACCACGCAGTTCGACTTTTAAAAACTGGGGCATTTTACAAACTAATAGCATCGGGATTATTGACAATTCTTATTGTGGCGACAATGATCAGTGGTTGATGCCAGTTTATGCTACTCGCGATGCCATTATTAACCAAAACGACCGAGTTTGCCAGTTCCGAATTGTCGCTAATCAGCCAAGTATTGAATTTACCGAAGTAGATAGCTTAGATGGTCAAGGTCGAGGCGGTTTTGGATCGACTGGTGTTAAATAGTTGAAGTTAGCAACCTAACGTTTTTTGAAACGGCGTAATTTGTAATAATAACGAATAATCGATCCAGCTAAAATCATCATTGAAGTGGTCGCCGTCATCGTCAAAGTACGGTCGAAAATCAGAATCGACCAGATTAGAAGTAGAGCTTGGTTAAAATTATAAATCAGTAGCATCGTCACCGACAGACCTGCTACGGACTTGGCTTGATGGATTTTAATCAGTTGATGAATCTGCCCAAAAGTCGTCGGGAAGATGAAAATCAAGCCTTTAATCTCAGCCGGCAAATACCACGCCACCCAAGAAAATAAGCCTGCCAGACCCGCACTCGCCCCAAAAATCCACCAAGCAGATGTGGTCTGATGCACCCAGCGTGATTTTTTGGGTTTGTATTTATTAAAAAAGACCAGTACCGACAGACCCATCAGCGCACAGGCTAGACTCGCCCAAGTCATCGGTTGATTGGATTCAACAATGCCATGAACCACCCAACTGATTTGCACACCGACATATAATTGCCACATTTCCAGCGACACGCCCGCTACTGATCGCGATTGCCATAGTTTCTTGAGTTGAGAAATGCTGAGCATCACCCCAAATAAGCCCGCCAGCCAACCAAAAATATCATAATTCATAAGCGTTATTATAACATACTACACCTCGGCTTTTTGACTCTTTACTAATTGCGACTTATCAGTTATAATGTTAATATCCGTCGTGAGGTCTTAATAAATGACCAAACGCGAAAATAATACAATATAAGGAGAAATAATAAATGGCAGAATTTGATCGTAGTAAGCCTCACGTAAACGTTGGTACTATCGGTCACGTTGACCACGGTAAAACCACTTTAACTGCGGCTATTACTCATACTCTATCAAAGCGTCTTCCAAGCGACGTTAACCAACCAAAAAATTACGACGAAATCGACAACGCTCCAGAAGAGAAAGCTCGTGGTATTACCATCGCTTCATCTCACCAAGAGTACGAATCAGCAAATCGTCACTATGCGCACGTTGACATGCCAGGTCACGCCGACTACATCAAGAACATGATTACCGGTGCAGCTCAAGTTGATGGTGCTATTCTTGTGGTCTCAGCAGCTGACGGTGCGATGCCACAGACCAAAGAGCACATCTTGTTGGCAAAACAAGTTGGCGTGCCTCGTATCGTTGTTTTCTTAAACAAAATGGACCAAACTGATGAGGAAATGGCTGAATTGGTTGTTGAAGAAATCCGCGACGAGCTCGCAAAACAAGGTTTCGACCGCGACTGCCCAATTATCAAGGGTTCAGCTCTGAAAGCGCTTGAAGGCGACGAAACTCAAATGGACAACGTCATGGAACTTATCAAAGCTATGGACGAATACATTCCAGAACCAGTTCGTGACCTCGACAAACCATTCTTGATGCCAATCGAAGACGTTCACTCAATCAAAGGTCGCGGTACCGTGGCTACTGGTCGTATTGAACAAGGTATTGTTAAAATTAACGACGAAGTTGAAATCGTTGGTCTAAAACCAACCCAAAAATCAGTGGTGACTGGCGTCCAAGCTTTCCACAAAGATCTTGGTCAAGGTCAAGCTGGTGACAACGCAGGTATCTTGCTCCGTGGTATTGAGCGCGACGACATCGAGCGTGGTCAAGTTGTTGCTAAACCAGGTAGCGTGACTCCACACACCGAATTCAAAGGCGAAGTTTACGTCTTGAAAAAAGAAGAAGGTGGTCGTCATACGCCATTCTCAAAAGGTTACAAACCACAATTCTACTTCCGAACTACTGACGTTACCGGTGAAGTTGAATTACCAGCTGACAAAGAAATGGTTATGCCTGGTGACACCGTAACCTTCACTGTTAAACTCCAAGCTCCAATCGCTATGGAAAAAGGTTTGAACTTTGCGATCCGCGAAGGTGGTAAAACCGTTGGTGCTGGTGTGGTTACCGAAGTTGTTAAATAATCTCTGATTATCAAACATTAGGTTGACCGCCTCACTTGAAGAAAATCTCCCGCTGTATTTCAGTGGGGGATTTTTTATTGTATCTTTTCTTTTTATAAAAAAGTGTTATAATATGGCAATATCAGCGAAGTTTAGTTCTTTTACATAGCTGATAAGTTTTTCGTAAATTAAGGAGGGTATTATGAGAAAAGCAACAAAAAGCGCTAAAGCGCAAAAAACAATCTGGCAACAACAAGCAATCTGGCAAGAAAAAGTTAAGCAAGTTGGCGATTTTAGTAATACGGAAATATATTTTATCTGTCAATGCATGCGCTTTAAGACTTTTGAGTGTGATAGAATTATCAAAAGTTTTAAAACAGTTGGTGACTTGTGTCAAGCAACTAAACAAAAACTAAACACAGTCAATCATCGCTTAGTCAATGTTTTGGCTCTGTTAGGATGTATTCCAAAGCCGGAACAAGACATTCAATGTGATGTGTTTGAGCAGACGCTCGCATCACTAGCTGATCCACCGTTATTAACGAGGGAGGATTGGCAAAAATATTACCTAGACCAAGCTTTCCAGGGAGAAAATTACGAACATTTCTTCCATAAGCACGGCAATGCCGTGTATATTATAAAAAGTGAAGGTTTGGATTTTTTAAATAATCTCAATAGCTGGAGCTATGATGCTCTTTACGGGCTATGGGAGGGTGTGTCAGCTGAAAAGCTGATTTGCGCAATCAGCGTATCCGACAAAGAGAAACAACACTTGTCGTATTTGCTGGAGGTAGCGCCAGAACACATCGATGCTCCGCCGAGCATCACACACTCTGCTTCATAGCAGGGTGTTTTTGTTTGCTTTTTTGGATTTTTTGCGGTATAATATATGAGATATTAGATTGTGATGAGAACTTAGTCTCGGCTTCTCGATAGTCGTCAACTGAGGTTACATCACTTCAAGAAAGGAAACTATGAACCAAGAAGGTATCAAAATTCGTATTCGCCTCAAGGCCTACGACCACAAAATTATCGACAAATCAGCAAAACAAATTGTCGACACCGCTATCCGTACCGGTGCGAAAGTTGCTGGTCCAGTGCCTCTACCAACCAAACGCAGTGTTTATTCAGTGACTAAAAGCCCGCACGTCTATAAAAAAGGTGGTGAGCAGTTCGAAATGCGTGTTCACAAACGCTTAATCGATATTACTGACGCTAAACCAAAAACCATCGACAGCCTGCAGAATCTCAATCTGCCATCGGGTGTCGACGCTGAAATTAAAATGGGCGCTACTGAATAATTATTGATTTAGCAAAAACCAAATGATATTTTTAAAACCCTCTACTACAGTAGAGGGTTTTTACTATAACTTGAAACGCTTAGCGATCTCTTCCATAGCCTTCTTACATTGATCGAAATCAATGAGATCACACAGCCTTAACTTGTGAATTAGCATCATCGAATTCACAAGCTCTACCTTGGCTCTTTCAGACTGCTCACGGCTGCCTGTGAATATTTCCACACGCAACCGCTCTAAGCCGTTCATAATCTCCTGAAAGGCTTGCTGAGCTTGTTCTTTCGTCATTTCAGACGTGTTTTCCATATTTTTTGCCCCCTTTTTTTTAAAAAAGATCTATACTATACAATATAAATTATACCATATTTAGGCATTTTTATCAATAGATTAATCTAAATAACTACTTCATATTTGCACAATAAGCATTTTGATGATATAATCTCGTGGTAATATATTTTTTAAAAAAATGAGGAGGGTTTTTATGTTACAGTTAGATAATCTTAAGGGTAGTATTGACCAGGCGAAGGACTTAATAAGCAGAGGAGAGATTGATAGTGCGAATTTTGTCATCTTTAAGGCGATTCGTGAACATATTAAGAATCGCACTAGCGAAACCTATACGCCCGAAGATAGGAAGTTATTGTATACAGCCTATAGCATGAAAGCTGGTATGCATTATCGCAAAGGTGAGCACTTCTTGGCTAACGAGAATTACGAAGAGGCTCTTAAGTATGCAAACGGCACGCATCAAGAAGGATTGATTATTCTAGCTCAGAGCGAGATGGATGTTGATCAAAAGAACATCATCAGAGCCTCTGAGAGACTTGAGGAGTGCTATAACTACCTCAAGGATGACCAGGAGTCACTCGCACTTCATAGTGCTGTTCAAGGCAGTATTGCCTATAGGAGTGGTCAAAAAGCAGAGGCTAATCACTTGTATCGTGAAGCCTTAACACAAGCTCACGACCACGCCAATAGAAATAAGATTAAGGCGATTATATTAAAGCCTTGTTCGCTCATTGACAAGGCAATCTATTGGTTCTGGTGCAAATCAATTCATCCAACTAAGCACCAGAGTACATCATCAGCTCCTCATTAAGAGGGGCTTTTTTCATTGTAGATTCTTTGAACGCAAGGATTTTGCTTTTTATGGTTAAATTGCTTATACTTAAATTATGTCAAAAAAGCGCGCCCGCACTTATGCCAGAAACCGCACTGCTATTTCACGCAGGGGCAATTTGAAGGATTTGACATTTGGCGAGTCGGACGGGATTTATATTTTAAAACTGGCTTTATTGCTGGTAATTAGCTCGTTTTGGATTAAAATTAGCACTGGGCAGGCGAGTGGTGTAGCATTCCAAGGCGTGCCGATTGGAGTTTTATTGGCGCTTTTGTTAACCCGCAGATTTGAGCGTAATCCTCTCAATCGACGAATTTGGTATCTGTTGATTATCGTAGTGGGACTGGTGAGTTATTTTTTGCCGGCTGGAATCGTGATTTAAAAACCGCACTTCTCAATCGAGGCATGACCATCACTGTAACTTGAGCTAATCACTTCTAATATGTTAAAATAAGCCCATGAAAATCCTGGGAATTGAGTCGAGTTGTGACGAAACATCAGCATCGGTGGTTGAAGACGGCCGACGCGTTTTATCTAATGTGGTTAATTCGCAGATTGACTTACATGCTCAATACGGCGGAGTTATCCCCGAAATCGCGGCACGTTCCCACATTGAGGTAATTGGACCAGTGATAAATCAGGCACTAGCCGAAGCTGGTGTTGGTTGGGATGAGATTGACGCCATTGCCGTGGCTAACGCACCAGGACTGGTTGGCTCTCTGCTGATTGGTAATCTAGCTGCCCGAACGTTGGCTGTCATTAAAAACAAGCCGATTTATGGCGTGCATCATATTTTGGCGCATTTTTATGCTAATTTTTTGGAAAAAGATAGTCAGCAGGGAAGCGACGCACTCACTGAAGCGGATTTTCCAGTGCTAAGCTTAACAGTCAGTGGTGGCCATACTCAGTTGATGTTGTTTCAGTCGCCGACTGAGTTTCGCTTGCTGGGTCGCACTCAAGATGATGCCGTCGGTGAAGCTTTTGATAAAGTCGCGAAAATTATTGGCCTCGGTTATCCTGGCGGTCCGAAGATTCAACAGGCATCTGTTCAGGGTGATGCTCGGAGGTTTAAGTTCACCCACCCGCGCCTCGCTAATCCTTATGATTTTAGCTTTTCTGGCGTCAAAACGGCGGTTTTACGCCAGGCGCAACAACTTATTGGCAAGGATTTTAGTTTTCCGTCTTTTGAAATTGCACCACTATTATCAGAGCAGGACAAATACGACTTAGCGGCAAGCTTTCAGGCGACAGCTGTGGAGATTTTAACCGAAAAAACCCAGTTAGCTTATCGCCAGTATCAGCCCCGAGCTGTCACTATCTCTGGTGGCGTTTCAGCCAACCAGGCTTTACGTATGGCGTTTGAGGCAACCTTTCCGCATGTCATCGTGCCAGATTTTAGTTATTGTACCGATAATGCCGCGATGGTGGCTACGGCTGGTTATTTTTGGGCGCAGACTCATTCGGCCGATGATCCGCTGACTCTTAGCATTTATCCCAATCTCAGCGTCGATAAACTCTAATTTTTGCAGTTTTTTCTCTTGTTTTTAATCATAAAATATGCTATAATGAAAGAGTATATTAATTAACCAAAAGACTTGATGCGTTGGCAAGGTCGGTGATTTACTCTGTTAAATCCACTGAAACCGGCAAATCATCAAGGCTTTAAAATGGGAGAAAAAAGAGAATGAAAGCACTTCTCGGCACCAAGATTGGTATGACCCAAGTCATCAGCGAGGACGGCACAGTTACCCCTGTGACCTTAGTTCAAGCTGGCCCTGTGACTGTGACTCAGATTAAAACCCTCGAAACCGATGGTTATAACGCAGTTCAGGTAGCATTTGGCGAGGGTAAGAATCTGAGCAAGGCCACTGCTGGACACACAAAGCCTGCCAATGTGAGTCCAAAACATATTAAAGAAATTCGAGTTGACGAATTACCAGAAGGTATTAAGGTCGGCGACAAACTCGATGTTGAAGCTTTTGCGATGGACGAACTAGTGACTGTCACTGGTACTTCAAAAGGTAAAGGTTTCGCTGGTACTATCAAACGGCACAATTTTGCTCGTCAAGCTAAAACCCACGGTGGTAAAGGCGACACCCGCAAACTTGGTTCGATTGGTTCAATGTACCCACAAAAAATCTTCAAGGGTAAGCGCATGCCAGGTCGCATGGGTAACGACAAAGTTTCAGTGAAAAACTTGAAAATCGCCTACATTGATAAAGATTTGAACTTGATCGGTGTTAAAGGAGCTGTTCCAGGTCCAAAACGCGGTCTAGTGGTAATCAGAGGAGAAAACTAAGATGGCTGAAGCTAAATTAAATAAAGATATTTTTGAAGTAGCGGTAAAGAACCACGCTTTGCTGAAAAAAGCTTACGAAGCTTATCTAGCAAACTCACGTTCTTCACACGCTAAAACCCTAACTCGCGGTTTAGTTCGCGGTGGTGGTAAAAAACCTTGGCGCCAAAAAGGCACCGGTCGAGCACGTTTTGGCTCAATCCGCAACCCAATCTGGCGCGGTGGTGGTATCGCTTTTGGTCCAACTGGTAACGAAAACTATACCATTCGTTTATCAAAACAAGAGAAGCGCGTGGCGTTGACTCAAGCTTTGACCCTGAAGCACCAAGCTGGTTTAATTAAAGTTTTGGAATTTAAAACTACTGGTAAGACTAAAGAAATGGCTGATTTTCTAGCTAAAAACAAGCTTGAAGGTCGCGTTCTATTAGTCACTGGTGAAAAAACTCCAGAACTGATCCGCGCAACCCGCAACCTAGCTGAAGCTAAACTCGTTAGCGCAATGTATCTCAATGTGTTTGACATTCTGAACACTGACGCAATCGTAATTGACCAAGCCGGTTTAGACAAAATCAACAACTGGCTCGGCCTAAGTGAGGAGGCTTAATCATGGCAGATCTATTTATTACCCCTCGTTTAACCGAAAAAAGTTATCAACTGGCGACTGAAGGTATCTATGTCTTCGACGTGCCAGTGAGCGCTAACAAATATCAGATTAAACAACTTATTAACGAACAATATAACGTTGATGTGGTTAATGTTTCAGTTGTGAAACAAACTGGCAAAGCAAAAGCTTACAGCCGTGGCAAAAACCGCTATCCTGGCACTCGCTACGAAAGCGACACCAAGAAAGCTTATGTCACTTTAGCTGAAGGTCAGAAACTCGCAATCTTCGAAACAGCAACCGCTGACGACAAGGAGACTAAGTAATGGCTGTGGTAAAATACAACCCAACAACTCCAGCGCGTCGTGGCATGACTAGCCAAGATTTGTCAGAGGTGACTGCAAAAAAACCTCTCAAAAGTTTGCTAAAGTCTAAAAAACAAAACGCTGGCCGTAACAATACTGGTCGGATCACCGTTCGTCATCGTGGTGGTGGCGTCAAACGACATTACCGTCTCATGAACTATAATCTCCCAGCTGGCACTACTTTGACCATTGAAGAGATTGAATACGATCCAAACCGCTCAGCACGCATTGCGCGTGTTAAAGACCAAGCTGGTCAATATCATTACATCTTGGCTGACACTTCAATGTCTAAAGGTAAAACTATCCTCGTTGGTAGCGAAATTGATATTGAAGCGTCAAACCGCATGAAACTCGAAGAAATCCCAGTCGGTTCATTCATTTATGCGATTGAAATCGTTCCAGGCAACGGTGCTAAACTAGTCCGTGCCGCTGGTGCAAGCGCTCAATTAATGGCTAAAGAAGGCGATTACGCTCAGATTAAAATGCCATCAGGCGAAGTTCGCAAGATTTCAGTCCAAGCCATGGCTACTATTGGTACCGTTTCAAACGTCCAACACCAAAACATCAGCATTGGATCAGCTGGTCGCAAACGACGCAAAGGTATTCGCCCAACCGTTCGTGGTGTTGTTATGAACGCCGTTGATCACCCTCACGGTGGTGGTGACGGTGGTCGTCACGGAACCGGTAAAGCGCCTCGCACTCCTTGGGGTAAATTGGCGCTCGGTCGTAAAACTCGTCGTAATAAATCAACTAACAAGATGATTGTTCGCAGTCGTCATGAAGCAAAGAGAAAGAGGTAACCCATGAGTCGTTCACTCAAAAAAGGCCCTTATGTTGACTTCAAGCTGGCGAAAAAAATCGCCGCTCTCGGTCCAGATGATCGAACCGTCATCAAAACTTGGGCGCGTGCAAGTAGCATCAGCCCAGAAATGGTTGGTCGCACTATCGCTGTTCATAACGGCAAAACTCACATTCCAGTTTTAATCACCGAAAATATGGTTGGTCACAAACTTGGTGAGTTCGCCCCAACTCGTAAGTTCCGCAAACACGCAGGAAAGGATAAATAATGGCACAAGATAAAATTATCGTCCGCGCTTACGCCAAAAATGTCGACCAAGCTCCACGCAAGGTTGCCATTGTCGCTGACTTAGTACGTGGTCGCAGTGTTGAAGACGCGCTAGTTATCCTAGCTCACGTTCCACGTCGCGCCGCTACTCCAGTTAAAAAAGCGATCGAATCAGCGAAAGCCAACGCAACTTTTAACCACAATTTAGACGCTAATGGTTTGATGCTTCACACCGTATCGGTAACTGCTGGTAAACGCCTCAAGCGCTTCATCCCAGCTAGCCGTGGTCGAGCTCTGCCTTTCCAGAAAAAAGCTTGTAACATCTTGATTGAAGTTACGGGTATTGAGAAAGTGAAGCCAAAAGCTAAAACCGAAGCAAAAGCTAAAGCTTCAACTAAAACCGCTGCTAAGCCAGCAACTAAGAAGAAAGAGGAGAAGAAATAATGGGTCAAAAAGTCCATCCTCGCAGTTTCCGACTTCAAGCTGACAAAAAATGGGCCACCAAATGGTTCACTCGTAGCAAATCGGAAAACGCCCGCTTCATTAAAGAAGACCAACAAGTTCGCGATTTGATTGAGCAGAAGTTCAACCAACGCCCAACTATCGCTAACATTAAAACCGAGCGTTCATCAAACGCCATCACCATTACAATTTACACCGCGAAAGCTGGTGTAGTGATCGGTAAAGGTGGCGCCGGCGTGACTGAACTTCGCCAAGACATCGAAAAAATCACTGGTTTGCCAGCAAAAATCAATGTCGAAGAAGTACGTCGCCCAGACCTATCAGCCAAATTAGTTGCTGAGAACATCGCTCATCAATTGCAACGCCGTATCAACTTCCGCCGTGCAATGAAAATGGCACTGCAAAACACCATGCAAGCTGGCGCTAAAGGCGTTCGCCTCGAAGTTGCCGGTCGTCTAAACGGTGCAGAAATGAGTCGCCGTGAGAAAATGATTGAAGGTTCAGTGCCTCTACACACCATCCGTTCAAACATTGATTACCACTGTGCAACTGCTCAAACTCCAGAAGGTATCATCGGTATCAAAGTCTGGATCTGCAAAGGAGAAAGGAGTTAAGCTATGTTATTGCCAAAGAAAACTAAATATCGCAAAGTTCGCAAAGGTCGTAACAATGGCCGAGCTACCCGTGGCAACACTGTCGCTTTCGGCGACTGGGGTCTAATGAGCCTCGACAACGAGCGCATTAACTCACGTCAAATTGAGTCCGCTCGTCAGGCAATGACCCGTCACATCAAACGTGGTGGTCAAATCTGGATTCGGATTTTCCCACACACCCCAGTTACCCGCAAACCACTTGACGTTAAAATGGGTGGTGGTAAAGGTAATCCAGAATACTTCGCAGCTAAAGTTAAAGCTGGCACCGTGATGTTTGAAATTCGTGGTGTTGATGAAGCAACTGCTAAAGAAGCAATGCGCCTTGCTGGCCACAAATTGCCAGTGCGCACTAAGATCGTCGCTCGAGGAGATATGTAATGGCTAAAGCAAAAATTGATTACACTAACATGTCACTCGAACAACTCAGCGAAGCGCTAGTTGAAGCTAAAAGCCAACTAGACCAAGCGAAAGTCTCGCGACGCGCCAACGATTTGGCAAACCCAGCTCGCCTCCGAGCTCTGCGTAAAGAAATCGCGCGCATTATGACTGCGATTAACGCCTTAATTATTAACGAAAGTGAGGAAGAATAATATGGCAAGGACATTAACCGGCGTGGTGACCTCAGCAAAAGCTGACAAAACCATCACCGTCACTGTAACCAGTCGTGAAACTCACCCCATTTACAAAAAACAATACACTGTTTCGCGTAAATATGCAGCTCATGACGAAAACAATCAGGCTGGCGCTGGCGACACTGTAGTGATCTCCGAATCCCGCCCAATTTCAAAAACTAAGACTTGGGTTCTTGACAAAATCGTCGAGAAAGCACGCGACGCGGTCGAATTGCGTGATGAAGTCGCTGAAAATTTCCCAGCTGAAGCTGAGGAAGCAAATGAAGAGGAATAGGCATGATTCAACAAGAAAGCCGTCTCAAAGTTGCTGACAACTCAGGCGCTAAAGAAATCCTTTGTATCAAGGTTCTCGGTGGCACCCGTCGCCGTTACGCTCGAGTTGGTGACATTATCGTCGCCAGCGTCAAAGACGCCAGCCCAACTGGCAACATCAAGAAAAAAGCCGTGGTCAAAGCTGTCGTGGTTCGCACCCGCAGTCAAATCCGCCGTCCAGATGGTTCAACCATCGCTTTTGACGACAACGCCGCTGTGATTATCGGCGATGACAAAATGCCAAAAGCTACTCGTGTCTTCGGTCCAGTACCACGCGAATTGCGTGAACTCGGCTACACCAAAATTATTAGCTTAGCTCCGGAGGTACTATAATGGCTCAACGTATTTTACAAGGCGACTTAGTTAAAATCATCGCTGGTGATGACAAAGGCAAAACCGCTAAAGTTATCAAAGTTAATGCCAAAAAGAATCAAGTAGTTCTCGAAGGTATCGGCAAACGCACCCGCCACATGCGTAAAAGCATGTACAATCCAATGGGTGGCAAGCGCGATATCCAAGTTGGCATCGACATTTCAAAAGTAGCGCTAGTAGTTGACGAAAAAGCTGACAAAACCAGCCGTATCGGTTACAAAACCGACGACGAAGGCAACAAAACTCGTGTTGCTCGCCAAAACAGCAACAAAGCGATTGCCACTGCTAAGGCAAAGAAAGGGGCTAAATAATGACTGAAGTAAAAATCGTGCCTCGTTTGAAACAACAATACAAAGACGACATTGCACCAAAATTAAAGCAAGAACTTGGTTTAAAAAACATTAACCAAGTGCCAAAATTGCAAAAAATCGTGGTTTCTAGCGGTATCGGCAAGAAAAAAGACGATAAACGCTTCCACGAAGTAGTCACTAACACCATCACTAAAATCACCGGTCAGAAGCCAGTTGATCGCATGGCTAAAAAATCCATCGCAACCTTCAAAATCCGTGCTGGTATGAACCGTGTCGGTGTCAGCGTGACTCTCCGCAACGACCACATGTACGAATTCCTCGACCGTTTGGTCAACACCGTGTTGCCACGCGTTCGTGACTTCCGTGGTGTTAGCCTCAAAGCTTTTGACAAAACTGGCAACTACAATCTCGGTCTCAACGAGCAGTCAGTTTTCCCAGGTTTGACTTTTGAAGAAACTCAAGTTTTACACGGTTTACAAATCACTTTTGTGATCAAAAACGAAGACAAAGAGCATTCTAAAGCCTTGCTTGAAGCTTTCGGTATGCCGTTTGAGAAGAAAGGGGCTAAATAATGGCTAAGAAATCAATCCTCGCACGCGACCTGAAGCGACAACAAATGATTAAAAAATACGCTGCTAAGCGTGCAGAACTAAAACGAATCGGCGATTACGAAGGGTTAGCTAAATTGCCTAAAAACTCCAGCACCACTCGCTGGAAAAACCGCGATAGCTTAACTGGTCGACCTCGAGCTTACATGCGTAAATTCGGTTTAAGCCGAATCAGCTTCCGCCAAAAAGCCTCAAAGGGTGAAATCCCAGGCGTAACTAAGAGTAGTTGGTAAAGGAGAAATATGTCATTACAATCAACAGATCCAATCGCAGACCTCTTGACTCGGATTCGTAACGCAGCTAAAGTTGGTAAGCACCAAATTACCGTGCCAGCCAGCAAGTTGAAACTGACTATCTTAAACGAACTGAAAAAAGCTGGTTATATCGTTAATGTCGAAGTTATCGACAACAAACCACAAAACACTCTCGTGGTCACCATCAACGAAGCAACCGAAAACGCGCGCTTTACCGAGATTAATCGATTGAGTAAACCAGGTCGTCGTCTCTATGTTGGCGCTAACGAGATTCCAAAGGTCAAAAATGGCCGTGGTATGGTTCTTGTCAGCACCTCAAAAGGCGTGATGAACGGCTTCTCAGCTAAAAAGCAAAAGCTCGGTGGCGAATTGCTAATGGAAATTTACTAAGATTTCTATCATCTCAAAAACAAGTCTCTGGAAACGGAGGCTTGTTTTAAACTTGACAAGTTGTAATCAACAACATAATGTATGAATAGTAATCGATTATGATTGGCTTTTCTAGAAGACGCACATTGTAAGAAATAGTAAGCGCAAAGGTGGTTTTGGGGAGTCAATGGGCGGATGTGACGCTCAAGGCAATCCAATAACAGTTTCTTTCGATTGGGGAAGTAAAGAGTGTCACACGCTATTAGGAGATGGAGACAGAAGTGAAACTAATTTCATGGACAGCTCCAATCATGATCATTACAGATCCGGAAACGGACCAAACGACAACGATACGGAAAGGGGCAGTACACTGGCTACGGCTCAAAGCCATAATCAATCAGGAGTGGGAAACCACTCCTTTTCTATGACAGGAGTATATATGGATGCAATCAATTTTTTAGCCAAGTTTGGCGATGATTATAATTTAAGATTTATCACTGACAGAATCAAGTTTAATGGCCAACAATCTTATGACTTTAAATTAGTCAATATTCCTTATCACACCGACCCCTACCCAATTAATACCTATAGTAATTACGAGATAAAAATCTTGATTGCTATTTGCCAAGACTTCTTGCGACATCTAGCGCGCGATTCACACAACCCAATCTTAATTGAAGCAGGTGGTATTTTACACTGCATCATGTCGCAAGATTATGCGACTAAAGAAATCGGCTTCGACATTCAAGAAAATCTTGATTACTTCACTAAGTTCATAGACGACGAAGCTGAAAAAATCAAATTAGCTGAAGATTTAATAGCCGGCTGGTAACAACAGTTTTCAGTTTCGCTAAAACAGTCACAATCGTGACTGTTTATTATTGCAAAAAATTCCACTTATTATACAATTATCTTATGGATCAAATCACTCTCGTTGCCGAGCAGGTTCAACAACTCCTTAACGACCCGACCGATGGTCATGGGTTTGATCATGTTGAGCGAGTGCGAAAAATTGCTTTACAAATCGCCGAACAAGAAGGTGGCGACCGCCAAATTATTGATCTAGCGGTCTTATTGCATGATGTTGATGATTATAAAATCTTCGGTCAAGCCTCGGCTGATAATCTAACTAACGCCAAACGTATTTTATCGCAAGCAAAAATCGCCACATCAATCCGACACTCCGCCCTCGATATTATTAGTCATATGGGTTATAGTAAATATCTCAAAGGCATTCGACCGCAAACTCTCGAAGGTCAGATTGTCAGCGACGCTGATATGTGCGATGCAATCGGTACTCAAGGGATTTTGCGAACGCACGCTTTTACTTTGAGCCAAGGTCACGCGTTTTTCAATCCAGCAATTGCACCACGCCGTCATGATTTATCACCCGAGCAATATCAAGCGGGTGCCGAACACGCCGTGCAACATTTTTTCGATAAATTATTACTAATTCCAAATCTAATACTCACGCCAACTGGCCAACAAATCGCTCAAAAACGCCAACAAATCATGATTGATTTTCTAACCAGTCTATTCAAGGAAACTGATTCCGAAATCTGGCAAAAGCATTTGCAGGAATTTCTTGATCAATATTAGTTCAACCTAAAAACCAACCTACCTCAGCAATAGGTTCACAGACTTGATCATGACTACTGGAAAGTTAGAGATTAAGCATGTTTTTAAAGGTAATTACACTAAAGGTGATGTTGTTTCTTACGAAAGAACTGGTGGATATGTTCCTATTATGCAATACGAAAAAGGTAAAGTACCTGAAAGTTTAGCCAAGAGAAAAGCTCTGCGTCAAAAATCCATTGATTTTATTTTCTTTCTTAAATATAATCTTAAGCGTAATCCATTTGATAGTTCTTTAAAAGGAGGAAAACGAAATGAAAAACTTACACTAGCTTTATGCCTAATACCACAAGCGTGTATAGCTGGTATTATGACACACAAGAAAAACCGTGAAGGCATACAGCTCACCGGACTCTTATTTATTAAAGAATTGATTGAAATTAATTTAAAACAAATGAATTATGATCATGGACATGATTTTAAACTGTCCGTATTTTCAAAAAAATAAAGGAGAATAAAATGCAACCAAAAAATAAATCAAAAATCAAACTACCAGTTAAAGATATTATTATTTTTGTTTTACTAATCGCCAACCTGGCACTGACAGGCTATTTTATTTATCGGTTTATTGATTTTAAGGAGAATCGTTATGATCATGCTGAAGCACTCAACACTAAGCGGTTTTATCGACTAGAACGAGCCACCGGAGTGCCGAGCCCAACCATCAAGGAAATCCAACGAAAAGGCGCTAAATGTCATGAAACTGGAACCAATCAAAACGGCACTATGATTCACGAATGTAAGTAATTATTATCACCATCAAATCACCCGCTAATAACTAGCGGGTGATTTATTTCAGGCAATCAATCCCTTGCTTTTTCGCTAGTTTTTTGTTAAAATAAACGAGTTAATATTAAATTGCGAGTGAAATTGGGAGATTTTGCGCCTCGAGCTCGGAATAGTTGACCACCGTCCAGTCATCAACCGCTCCAGCCGACAGCACGGAAGAAGACAAACATCACTCTTTAACGAAAGGAATCACATGAGTCGAATCGGAAAACTACCAATCGTAGTACCAAACGGTGTGACAATCACGGTTGACCCTGACAAGATCATCATTAAAGGGCAGAAGGGCGAATTAACTCTCGCTCATCAGAACGGCATTGATGTTAAAGTTGCCGACAACCAAGTGGTTGTTAGCCGTCAAAACGAAGACGACAAAGTTCGCGCCGCTCACGGTTTGCAACGAACTTTAATTAACAACGCTATTCTCGGCGTGACTGAAGGTTTTGAGAAAAAACTCGAAGTCAACGGCGTGGGTTATCGCTTAAACGGCGGTGGCCAAAACCTAGAAATGCACCTTGGTTTTTCACACCCAGTCAAATACACTGCGCCAGCAGGTATTGACCTCAAGGTAGAAAAAATGAATATCACCGTTAGTGGCATCGACAAACAATTAGTCGGTCAAGTCGCTGCTGATATTCGTGCGTTCAAAAAACCTGAACCATACAAAGGTAAAGGTATTAAATACGCTGATGAAACTATCATCCGCAAAGTAGGAAAGGCTGGTAAGTAATTATGGCTGAAGTTAACAAACTTAAAAACCGCGCTTTGCGCAAAAACCGCGTCCGAGCAAAAGTCATCGGTACCGCTGAGCGCCCACGCATGAGCGTGTTTATCTCAAACACTCACATCTCAGCTCAAATTATTGACGACGCTAAACAACACACTTTAGCTAGCGCTACTACTGTTGGTGCAAAAATGGCAGGTACCAAAACTGACCTGGCTACTCAAATCGGCACCAAGCTCGCTAAAGCCGCTAAAAAAGCTGGCATCAGCAAAGTTGTGTTTGACCGCAACGGTCGCAAATACGCAGGTCGCCTGCAAGCTCTAGCTGAAGCGGCTCGCAAGGAAGGATTGGAGTTTTAATTATGACTGACAAACAAACCCCAGAAATCAAAGCTGAAGCAAAACCAGAACTAAAACGCGATCGCAAAGCTCCAGCTCGTGGTCGCCAAGCTGGTCGTCGCAACCAAAAACCAGTACGCGAAGCTAAAAAATACGAAGAAGTAGTGATCAACATTGACCGCGTGACTCGCGTAGTTAAAGGCGGTCGTCGCTTCCGTTTCAAAGCTCTTGTGGCAATTGGTGATGGCAAAAACCGCGTTGGTGTCGGTGTCGCTAAAGGTGCTGACGTGCAAGCCGCTGTCGCGAAAGCTACCGCTGTTGCTGAAAAAAACATGATCACCGTACCAATCGAAAACGACACTATTCCACACGAAGTCGAAACCAAAGTCACTGGTGCTCAAGTTCTGTTGATGCCAGCCGCTCCTGGTACTGGTATTATCGCTGGTGGTGTGGTACGTTCAATCATTGCCTTGACCAGCATCAAGAACCTGTTGTCTAAATCACTTGGTTCAACCAACAAAGTCAACATCGCTTATGCTACGATTAAAGCGCTGGAAGAATTAGTACCAAAAGAAAAATGGCACAAAGCTCCAGCTCAAAAAGCTACCAAAGCTAAAACAACCAAGAAAGCTGAGGAGAAATAAGTATGAAATATAACGAATTAAACCTCACCGCCAACAAAAACCCAAAACGCGTTGGTCGTGGTATTTCTGCCGGTCAAGGTAAAACTGCTGGTCGCGGTACCAAAGGTCAAGGTGCTCGCACCGGCCACAAAAAGCGCGCCATCTTCCAAGGTGGTTCACGCTCATTAGTCCAAGCCGTGCCAAAAGCTCGTGGTTTTAAGAGTAAGCGCCCAATGACTCAAGTTGTTTATCTTGATAACTTAAGTCAACTCAAAGGCAAAGAAGTTGATAACTTCTTGTTAGCTGAAGAAGGCTTCATCAAAACCCCTTATCTCAAAACCAAAGTCATTACCCGTGGTGAAATCGACGGCGCAATCACTTTGAAAGTTCAGGCAGTGTCAAAATCTAGCCTTGAGGCTATTCAAAAAGCTGGCGGTAGCTTCATCGCCACCCCAGTGCCACAACGCGCTAAACAAGACAAAGAAGCTAAATAATTACTTCTAAAATAACTAAATACCACTCCCAGAAATTTGCGGAGTGGTTTTTAGTTATGCTATAATAACCATATGCTTATTCAACTCAAAAATCTCAGCAAACGCTTTGATCAAAAAGTTATTTTTGAAAACGTTAATCTTGAGATTGAGGCTGGACAATTTGTCTTATTAACGGGCGATAGCGGCAGTGGTAAATCGACTTTGCTTAATATTATCGGAGGCTTAGAGCGCCCAACAACCGGCGAAATCTTCATCAACGATCGCGATATTTTAAAACTCAAGGGCAGGGAGCGGGCTGATTTTTATCGCCGTCAAATTGGGTTCATTTTCCAGGATTTTTATCTACATCCACAGCTTAATGTCGGCGAAAACATTGCTCTCGCCGGCACTTTTGCTAATTTAAAACAATCCGAAATTAACCGTAAAGTCGAGCTTATCACTAAAACCCTCCATATCGACTCAATTTTAAAACATAAATTAGACCAAATTTCTGGCGGTCAAGCCGAGCGTGTCTGTATCGCCAGAGCGCTGTTTATGAGCCCAAAAATTATTTTGGCTGACGAACCAACCAATAATCTCGACCAAACTAATGCCGAAAATGTTATCAAAATCCTCCGCGCTATCGCCACTTCAATGAAAATTACCATCATTATCTCTAGCCATAGCCAAATGGTCGCTGATTATGCTGATCGAATTATCAAAATTAGCCAAGGAGCAATTCATGAAATTACCAAAACTCATTAAACTCGGTCATCGCAACTTAGTTCACCATAAGAAACAAACCATCCTCACCGTTGTCGTCATTGGAGCGCTCTTTAGTATTTTGATCGCCGTTCAGTTTATTTTTCAGGGCTTGGAAGATTTTCATCGCCAACAGAGCCTAGGGGTTTTTGACAATAAAATTTATATTACAGCCCAAGCTTGTAGACGCGGTCAAATAGAATCGTCTCGTGGAATAGAGAGCTGCGTAAATGAGCAAGGTCAGTTGGACAAAGACTGTGCTCGACAGGCCTCACAAAAGCCAGCGCCTTGTAGTACTGATCGTCAGCAAGTTAATCAATTATTCACCGAACGTGCCAAGCCTTACGGCGGAAAAGTCATTAGCAATGTCGAAGTCCGCACCACCCCTAACTCCCTGTACCTCAGTTTTTATCCAATTGAGATTTTTAAAAACAGTATCACTGCCGACTTAAGCAAAAAACCAAGCAATGTTCCTGCCGCAATCGTCACTTTTCAAAAAGCCATTGATTTATTAAAAATTAATACCAAAGGTATCGTTTCAAGTAAAGGCAAGCTCAATCTCTTACAAGAAGTTCGACAAAAAGCCCTTGGCAAAGTACTCCAAGATAACAACCAAGAAATTTTTATAGCGGGGATTATACCACCCGGTAGTCATAAAATTTCAGTTGCTCGTCATGAGCGGGATATTCGACCGCTTGATATTTTGCTGGATAGTATTTCGTTTTACAGCAGTTCTTCAAATGGCATTTTTCTGCTGAACGATCACTCACCAGTCATAAAAAAATTAATTGACAACACTAAACTTTTTAATTACCAAGCATTAATTGAATTCGCTTCAGCTGACCAAGCCTACGACTATTACAAATACGAAATTGACTACATCGCCCCAGGTTTATTAGCATCGGATAGACCTCGTTCACCAGAATACCGAGTTGAAGAATTAGTCACTAGTAGCTTTAATACTTTTGAAAATATGACCATTAAAAAGTTCATTTTGTCCTTCGCTAACTACGCCTTACTAGTCACTGCCGTCATCATCATTGTGTTTACTTTTTTACGCTTAATCACTCAAGACAGTCGGCTCATTGCTATGTATCGGTCACTGGGTGCTACAGCTCAAGATGTTTGGTTTATCTATCTGTGGTATGTGTTTGAATTGTGTTTACTAACAGTGCTGTTTGCACTCGGTACGGGAGCTTTGCTGGCACTGGGCGTTAGTTGGCATTATTCAGTTGATTTTAACGCCGCCGCTAGTTTGTTTTATGCAAAACACATTACTGGACTAGTGCCGTTAATCGGTTTTAACCTCGAAATCGTTAAAATCATCGGCGCCATTGTACTATCAGCACCAATTGTTTCAATTTTAACACTTGATCAACTATCTATGAAAAATGTCGCTCGCCGTCTGAAAAAACAATAATTTTAATTTGTGATACTGTTTATGGTAAAATAGAAACAAATGAAAAATAGGGAAATGAGCGCACATAGCAAGGTGATCATTCGGGCGCATAATTTAAGCAAAACTTATCACAAGTCGCGTCAGCAGATTACTGTACTACACGATATTAACTTGGAGATTCGCCAAGGCGAAATTGTGGCGATTACTGGTGCGAGCGGTTCAGGCAAGTCCACATTATTACATCTGTTAGCCGGCCTCGATCGACCAACCAGTGGACAAGTGATTGTCAATAATCAAGATTTATCAAAAATGAGCGATAAACAATTATCGCAATTTCGTAATCAAACGATTGGTTTTATTTTTCAGAGTTTTTATTTGCATCCGTTTTTGACATTAGAGAAAAATGTCGAAGTACCAGCTATGTTTTTAAAAATGAAACGTGATCAGCGCACCACCCAAGTGACGCAACTGCTCAAGCGAGTTGGTCTGGCTGACTGGGCGAAACATTTTCCAAAAGAACTCTCCGGCGGACAAATCCAACGCGCCGCTATCGCTCGAGCGCTCGTTAACTCACCGAGCATTATTTTCGCCGATGAGCCAACAGGCAATCTCGACTCCGTCAACAGCGATCTCGTGCTTGATTTGTTAAAACAAATTCGCCAAGATTTAGGCACGACAATTGTAATCGTCACGCACAATCCTGAAATTGTCGCTAAAGCCGACCGTCATATTATGCTCAAAGATGGCATGATTCTCGACCAAGCGCCATCAACGCCGGCTATATCAGTCGCGCCTCAATCAACTCCACAGATAACGACAAAAATTACCCGCCGAACGCTGGAACACCCAGCCGAACTCACTAAAGCTGAGCAACGCCAAGCTGAATTTTTGACCAAAATTCGCCACACTGTAGTTAGCCCCGCTTCGCAACCCACGACCATAAACTCGACTCATGCTCCAATCAACCATGATAATTCAGAGCCTATCACACAGTCCGTTCGCCTCGATGCCCGCCGTCAACAACAGCGCGTTCAAGCCAGCCAGCAGGGTTTTGCGCTAGATTCAGTTCATTCATCAAATAAAAACAAGGAGGAAACCGCATGATTGGATTTATCGATACCGTCACTTTAGCCGTTGCTAAACTCAAAACTAGACGGATTATGATGTTTATTACCGTCTTGGTAGCTGGTCTAATGTTTAGCGTGCTGTTTGCCTCGGCACTAATTATCAGTGGTGTACTCAACTCCTTCGAGCGATTTGATCAAGCTAGCAATCAGAGCTATCTCGTCAAGGCTGTCTCATCTGATGTATTCATGTATCGGCACTTACCACCGCTTCACAAAGATGACGTACAGGCACGCGCTGAAGCCAATCAACATTATCTCAAATACATCGAAGAGCAAAAAGCGTTAGCAAAACAGCATAAAATTGATTTTGATGAAAAAAGCGTCAAACATCCCATCAAAAAATACAAACTTGGCGACCATGAAGAATATATTTATGATGGTGAATCACCAGTGCTGGAACGAATTTTACTCGCCAAACAACAAAAGTTCATTGCCGAAGCTGATAATAATTTCCAGGGACTGAAGAAGCGTGCAGCACCGTTTCATCCAATAAACTTTTACAAAACCAGCGACTACCGATCGCAAATCACTGGCTTAAAATTCCTCAAAAACAACCAAGAAGATTTTCTCAACCGCGATCAACAAGAACTTGAACGTAATTCTGGCTGGGGTGAAGCTGATGTCCGTCTCTCGCGCTATCGCCTTGAAGAAGATATTATGATGAAGAATTTAATTTTGCCAGCCAACGATCTGCGTCGCCAAAATAACCAAGCTGTGCCAGTGGTGATCACGGCAACTGAAGCACAGTCGCTGTTCGGCGACAAGCTTAAGACTACCCCAATGCCGACTGATAAAAAACAACTTATCAAATGGATTGAAGATGTCCAGCACAAGATTAATGGCCAAACCTACCAGGCTTGTTATCGCAACGAAGCCGAGAGTGAATTACTCGAAAAAGCGCTTGAACAACAATTAGTCAAAGATAAACCTAAAGATCAAAAAGATCAAACCGATTCTGCCCAAGATAAACCAAAAATTATTTATAATCTACCAACAACTGCCTGTGGTCGGGTCACTATCAAACAAGACAATCGCACCAAAGACGATAAAAAACAAGACGAAGCACGCATTGCCCTCGCCAAACAAACTGGCGAATATCAAGAACCGCATACTGAAATGATCACTTTTCAGGTGGTGGGCATTTTTCCGCCAACCGATCAAACAACCCGCGGAACTACGACTCAACTCACTGACATAGCTCGTGATTTATTAACTAATTACACTCATCAAGGTGCAATTATCCCGCTTAAGCTATATCGCCAATTACCTAACAAAGCCAGTCTCGACAAAATCTTTTTTCCATCGACCGTCGCCAAGAATCTCGCTTCTAGCGGTAAGGCACTCGAAAATGCTGGATTTCATCCAACAGTGGTTGAATTCACCAATTACCAAGACGCGATTAATTTCATGGCTTTTATAAATGGAGCTGATATTTTAAAAAACGAGCAACAAATTGACGGTCCAATGAAATGGCTATTTGGCGACCCTCAAGCCTACTACCGTAACCGTACAGTTGATAATAGTAAGTATAAATTCTACGCACATCCGTTTGGTCGTAATTTTGCGACTTTACAAGTTATCAAGAGTCAGTCACGCGCTCTTGTGTTGATCGTAATCGGCATCATTTCGCTAATTGCCGCTATTATATTAGGTTTGACGATGGCACGAGTAATGTCCGATAGTCGCCACGAAACCGCGATTTTTCGGGCAGTCGGCGCTCGACGAGGCGACATCGCGAAAGTTTACTTATCCTATAGCTTAATTATCGCAGTGCGCATCATTATTACTTCGTTGGCATTTGGCATGCTCATCAGCTTTATATTGAACGCAATCTATGGCGAAAACCTCACGATTCTCGCCAAACTCAGCTACGGCTTGTTTCATCACAAGATTAATTTCACGCTTTTTAACATCAATCTTGTATGGTTAGCACTGCTGGCGCTAGCGATTATCATCATGTCGCTCGTCGCCGTTCTGCCACCGATGCTTCGCAATATCGTGCGCAATCCTATCAAAGACATCAAGGATCAATAGTTGAATTTTTGACCTAAATCCGCTACAATATAGTCCAGATATTTTCATAAATTAAAGAAGGTAAGACCGTGAATTTCAAGACCATTATCAAATCCCTGAAAAACAAAGACATGCTCAAACGCCTTGGTGTGGTGTTTGCAATTATTGCTATTTATCGCTTCATTGCGCACATTCCTGTGCCACTGGCGCAACCAGTTCAACTTAAAGAAATGATTGCACAAGCCATCAACCAAACCGACCTCGGTGGTTTTCTCAACTTGCTGAGTGGTGGAGCCTTGACTAGCTTTTCAATTGTCATGGTCGGTATCAGCCCGTATATTACGGCGTCAATTATTTTCCAGCTTCTAACTAAAGCTATCCCAGCACTTGAAGAATTATCAAACGACGGTGAAACTGGTCGCCGTAAAATCAACCAATGGACTCGCGTTGCTAGCGTGCCACTGGCGGTGTTTCAATCGATTGCTTATATCTTCATCTTGCGTCAAACCGCACTGGCTGGAGCCAGCATCACTCTTGATAGCATCTCGATTGCTCGTTGGGTAATTGCCATCACTTCAATGGTTGCCGGCTCGATTTTGCTGATGTGGTTCGGCGAGTTAATTACAGAGCAGGGTGTTGGTAACGGTATTTCAACTATCATCTTTATTGGTATCGTTTCTCAAATGCCAACTATGCTAGCGACTATTTTCTCAGCCCTCACCAATACCTCCGCTGGTTCACTGAACGTCTTCGGCTGGTTCACTCTGCCGATTAGCCCAATTGGCCTGGCTTTAACTGCTTTCTTGGTAATTGTTGGTCTGTTAGTGCTTTATTTCCTGGTCAAAATCAACGAAGCTCAGCGTCTTATTACTATCAACTACGCTAAGCGCGTTCACGGCAACTCAACTTACGGCGGTATTAAATCGATCTTACCGATGAAACTTATCACCGCCGGCGTGGTACCAGTGATTTTTGCGGTTGCTTTCTTATCTCTACCGGCCTTCATTGGTCAAGTTCTGAAATCATCTGGTGCTGAACATCTCCAAGATATCGCCAATAATCTGATTCTATGGTTCCGCACTCCAACCGCACAAGGTTTTGAGGCTGGTGGCTGGCAAGCCATGATTTACCCAATCGTGTATTTTATCCTAATCGTGATGTTTACTTATTTCTACACTAGCGTGGTGTTTAACTCTGACGAAATCGCTGACAACCTCCAAAAACAAGGTGGTTTCATTGAAGGCGTCCGTCCTGGCACTCAAACCGCTAAATTCTTACGCTCATCAGTTAATCGTTTAACTTTATTTGGTTCATTCTCACTTGGTCTAATCGCCATCACGCCATTTGTGATTGACTACATCATCTACCGTCTATTTGGCATCTCTAATATTAACTTCACTATTGGTGGTACTGGTGCCTTGATTATTGTGACTGTTGCTCTTGAGAACCTCCGTCAATTATCATCCCGCGCCTTAATGGTCACTTACGACGACTACAAATAATTGATTTTACATAAATGGCTCTCACAAAAACCAAATACCTCTTCAAAAAAATCGGCTTGGGGCTAGCGATCATTGGTTTTTCGCTAGCCGTTGCTGTTTTGGTCGATTATTTTTATCAAAAACACTTCGGCGAGCCTATCACTATTCCTTTGCCCAAAACCATTTCTAATATCATCAGCACGCCTACGCCCGAAGAAAAAGAAATCACTAAGCAGGAAATTGTCGAATACAAAGTCGCCCCCGACAAACCTCGCTATTTCAGCTTACCAATCCTCGGTGTCCACAATGCCCGCATCTTACCAGTCGGCAAAGACCCCAAAACTCACGAAATCGGCACACCACCAGGGATTTACGACGTCGGCTGGTTTAACCAGAGCGGTCTCCCTGGCAAAAACCAGACCATTATTCTCGATGGGCATAACGGTGGCCCCACTAAAGACGGCATTTTTAAACGTCTCGGCAATGCGACCGCTGGCAACATCATAAGTATTGAGCGGGGCGATGGGCAAATTTTTACTTATAAAATTACCGATAATTATACCGTAAGGCTCGACGACTTTACGCAAGATACCATGGACAAAGTTTTGGCAAAAATTAACGACCAAGAAACCATCGCCATCATCACTTGCAGTGGGCGTTGGCTCAAGGATAAACAGACTTATGATCAACGCACCATCGTCAAAGCCGTTCGCCAATAAAAAGCCTTTACTTATTGTAAATTTTACTGTATAATGTAGGCTTGTAATTTATGGCTAAAAAAGACGTCATCAAACTGGAAGGTAAAATCAAAGAAGCATTGCCAAATGCTCAATTTCGGGTTGAGCTCGTCAACGGTCATACAATTATCGCTCACATTTCGGGTAAAATGCGCAAGCACTACATCCGACTTGTACCCGGCGATAGGGTAGAAGTAGAGCTAAGCCCTTACGATCTCGAAAAGGGCAGAATCAGCTTCCGCCTCAAATAATATTAACTAAGGGAAGAAAGAGGAATCTAACACTAATGAAAGTTCGTGCCAGTGTTAAAAAAATCAGTCCCGATGATATAATCGTTCGTCGTTGTGGTCGCCGCAAGGACGGTTCAAAAGTTTGTCGAGTTTATATCATCAACAAGAAAAAACCTAAGAATAAGCAAAGGCAGGGTTAAGAATGGCTAGGATCTCTGGGGTTGTAATCCCATCAGACAAGCAGGTTCAGATCGCACTTACCTACATTCATGGTATCGGTCCGACCAGCGCATTAGCTATCCTTGCGGCGGCTAAAATCGAGCCGACCACTCGGGTAAAGGATCTCACCGAGGCTGAAGAGCAAAAATTACGCGAAATTATTGACCGTGATTACACCGTAGAAGGTGACTTACAGCGCTTGGTGACCAACAATATCAAACGATTAAAAGACATCAAGTGCTATAAGGGAACACGACACATTGCTGGTTTACCAGTCCGTGGACAGCGAACCCGAACGAATGCACGAACTCGTAAGGGTAAGGCAATTGCAGTTGGTGGAGCACAGCCAAAGGCTGCGTCTAAGACATAGGAGAATTAGCAGATGGCAAATGAAGTAAACAAACCAAAAGCTGCTAAGCGCAGCAAAAAGCAACGTGTAGCCGTACCAACTGGTAAATTGCACGTGCAATCAACTTTTAACAACACAATCGTGACTTTTACCGATAAAAAAGGTAATGTTTTAAGCCAATCAAGTGCTGGCGCTTGTGGCTTCCGCGGTTCTAAAAAAGGTACTGCTTACGCAGCGCAAATTGCTGCTGAAAAAGCTGCCACTATCGCTAAAGACAAGCACAACCTATCGAGCGTTGATGTATTTGTTAAAGGCGTCGGCCTCGGTCGTGACGCTGCGATTCGCGCGATGAGCGGTGTTGAAATCAAAGTTGAATCAATCAAAGATGTGACTGGCGTCCCACACGGTGGCGTCCGTCCTAAGAAAGCAAGGAGAGCATAAACAATGGCTAGAGATATTTCACCAATTGTCAAACAAAGCCGTCGTGAAGGCTACGCTTTGCACCCTAAAGCTCATAAAATTATGGTGCGCAAAAGCGGTATTCCAGGTCAGCACGCCCACAACCGCCAAGGTAAAGGCAGTCTGTATCTAACCCAGTTGCGCGAAAAGCAAAAAGTTCGCCGTATTTACGGTTTACTTGAAAAGCAATTCGCTAACTTAATGAAAAAAGCTACCAAACGCCAAGGTCTAGCCGGCGAGAACCTACTCCAAATGCTAGAAACTCGTTTGGACAATGCTGTATATCGTGCCGGTTTTGCAACTAGCCGTCGAGCTGCTCGTCAGTTGGTTTCACACGGTCACTTTATGCTCAACGGCAAGAGAGTGAACATTCCATCAATCGCTGTTAAACCTGGCGATAAGATCGAAGTTCGAGCAAAAAGCACCAAATCAGCTTATTTTGCTAACTTAAGTGAAGTAGTAAAAAACTCAGTTCAAAAACCACTTAGCTGGTTGAAATCTGACCAAAACAAAATGGTTATCGAAATCACCGGTTTGCCAAAGCGTGATGAGGCTGAGGACGATATCAACGAACAATTGATTGTTGAATTTTATTCAAGATAGGGGAAATAATGGCAAAGAATATTTACAATCCAACCTTAAAAGAAGTTATCGAGCACTCGGATAACAGCGCGACCGTCGTAGTCAGCCCTGTGAACCGCGGTTACGGTAACACCCTAGGAAACAGTTTGCGTCGCGTTTTGCTCTCGAGCATTCGCGGTGGCGCGATTGTAGCTGCCAAAATTCACGGAGCAACTCATGAGTTTACTACTCTGGACGGCGTGAAAGAAGATCTAGTTGATGTGATTTTAAACTTAAAAAACATCCACTTGATCGTTCACTCTGACGCTCCAATCGAATTAACCCTTAAGAAAACTGGCGCTGGCGTGGTTTATGCCTCAGACATTAAAACCAACGCTGATGTGGAAATTGTCAACCCAACCCAAGTGATTGCCACCATTGACAATCCAAAGACCACTTTGGAAATTGATATGGTCGCAGAAGCGGGTCGTGGCTACAAAAACATCGACGAAGCTAGCAAAGATCGCTTGCACTCAGATATGATTGCAATTGATGCGTTCTTCAGCCCAGTTTTGCGCGTACGCTACAAAGTTTCCGACACTCGTGTTGGTCAAGAAACCAACCTCGAGAAACTGGAAATTACCATTGACACTGATGGCTCACTTTCCCCAACTCAAGCTTTTGAAGAAGCAGCTGCCATTTTAGTCAATCAATACCAATCGCTTGCTGGTGCGACTATTGTCGAAGCTGGTGAGGAAATTGGCAAAATCAAAGAAAACGAGATGAGTGAACTTAACTCTTCAATTGAAGATTTAAATCTATCAGCTCGCACTACCAACGCTTTAATTAACAACGACATCCGCACCGTGGACGACTTGATTAGTTTGAGCGAACAAGATTTACAAGATCTAAAGGGCTTTGGTCAAAAAGCGCTGGATGAAGTAAAAAATAAATTAGCGGAGTTAGAACTATAATGCACAGACACGGATACAAAGGTCGCAAGCTCGGACGCAAGCGCGACCAACGAACAGCGCTGTTTCGCAACCTCGCCAAACAGCTAATTACTAACGGTGCAATTGAAACTACTTTACCAAAAGCTAAAGAAATTTTACCAATGACCGAAAAACTAATCACAAAAGCTAAACAAGGCGACCTCGCGTCTCGTCGCCAAGTGATTGCAGTTTTGGATGTTAAAGTTGGCAATTTCCTAGTTGACTCAATTGCTCCACAACTCACCGAACGAACCAGTGGCTACTTACGCCTGGAAAAAACCGACGCTCGCGTTGGTGACAATGCTCCAATGGCAATTGTTGAGTTCGTTGACGAAATCAATTTTGACGCCGAAGCCGAAGCTGATAAACCAGCTCCAGTTGAAGCCAAAAAAGTTGAAAAAACTGAAGTTAAGGAGGAAGCATAATGGCTAAAATTACCAAAGCACACAAAACTTTCTCACAAAAACCAGCTGACGTTCAGCGAGAATGGTTTTTGATTGATGCTAGCGAAATGACCATTGGTCGCCTCGCTACTGTCGTTGCTAAACTTTTGATCGGCAAAGACAAAGTCACTTTTACCCCACATGTTGACGGTGGTGACTACGTTGTTGTGATTAACGCTAAAGATGTTCAAGCAACTGGCGACAAAGAGTTAGCAAAACACTATTTCCGACACTCAGGTTTTCCTGGCGGAATTAAGGATCTAAGCCTCAAAGAACTCCGCGAAAAGTTCCCAGAACGAATTGTTGAGTTCGCCGTCAAAGGTATGCTACCAAAAAACAAACTGCAAGCTGACCGCATGGCTCGCTTAAAAGTTTACGCTGATGGCAACCATATGCACGAAGCTCAAGCTCCAAAGAAAGTTGAGGTTAAATAATGGCTACTGATAAAAAATATTTCTACGGCCTCGGTCGTCGCAAATCAGCTACCGCTCGCGTACGTTTATACGCTGGTAAAGGCAAAGTGACCATCAACGACCAAACCCCAGAAGAATACTTTTCAAATGACAAAAAATTAATCGCTGCGCTGACTTCACCACTAGTGTTAGTCAACAAACAAGGCGAATATGACGTGTCCGTAAAAGTTTCAGGTGGTGGTTGGACTGGTCAAGTTGGTGCGATTAAACTCGGTATCGCGAAAGCTTTATTAGTTGACGGACCAGATTTGCGCCCAGTGCTTAAACAAGCTGAACTGCTCAAACGCGACCCACGCGAAAAAGAACGCAAAAAATACGGTTTGCGCTCTGCTCGCAAAAAAGAACAATTCTCAAAACGTTAATTGCTTGGTCAAATCGTTATCTCGATTATCAAATTCCACTACGTCTCATGGCGGAGTGGAATTTTTTATGGTATAATATCAAACGATGTTATCGAAATTATTATACAAAGTTTTCAAACTGCCTAATCTGATGAATATGGAAATTTCAACGCCTAAAAATTACAAGGCGACGCTAATTTTTATTCATGGTATCGGCGTCTCGCGCTTGATGTGGAGTCGGGTGGAGCGCGAATTTAAGAAAGACTGCCAAATCATCAAAGTCGATCTACTCGGCTTCGGCGATTCCAAAGCTAGCGAATGGCTCAAATACAGCCTCGAGGATCAGGCGCGTTCTTTGTTTTTGACTTTGTTTAAAAACAACAAGCTCATTAATTTTAAACCAGTGATTATAATCGGCCACTCCATGGGAACACTCGTGGCCACCGAATTCGCAAGTCGCTATAAACCGTTAGTATCAGAATTAGTGCTTATATCACCACCGATATATTTACGACGCTCCAACCTTAAGGAAAAATTCCTACGCAGTTCCTATCAAACTATGCTTAATAATGATCAATTGTTAGCTACCGCCTTTAAGATTGGCAAAATATTCTATGGCTACACTAGCAATATGAAACCTCACTCCCGACAGGCTTTTGCAAAATCACTGCGCACCGCCATTATTAAACAAGACACTTTTGCTAAGCTCGCGACTTTAAAAATTCCGGCACATATCATATATGGTGTTTTAGACCCACTAATCGTGGCTGATAATTTTTTGCCACTGCGCGACATTAACGATAAAATCACCATTGAATCGACCTTAGCCATGCACCAAGTGCGTTATTTCTTAGCCAAAAAAGCCATCAAACGGCTCAAAACTATCCTAAAAAAATGATATAATTAGAATAAGTAAACAGAGGTATTTTTATGACAAAACCCATTATCTTGACCGGCGACCGACCAACTGGCCAATTGCACATTGGTCACTATGTTGGCTCGCTCAAAAACCGCGTCGAATTACAAAATTCCGACCGATATCAAACTTTTGTGATGATTGCTGATGCTCAAGCTTTAACCGATAACGCTAAAAACCCCGACAAAGTGCGTCGCAATATACTCGAGGTGGCGCTGGATTATTTAGCAGTTGGGCTTGACCCGTCCAAAACCACCATCTTCATCCAAAGCCAAATTCCGCAACTACCTGAGCTAGCGTTATATTACGCCAATCTAGTCTCGATTGCGCGCCTCGAACGCAACCCAACTGTCAAAACCGAGATTAAACAAAAAGATTTTGGGGCAGGCGTGCCAAGTGGCTTTGTGTTCTATCCAATTTCCCAAGCTGCCGATATTACCGCCTTCAAGGCCACCCACGTGCCAGTCGGCGAGGATCAACTACCGATGATCGAACTAACCCGAGAAATTGCCCGCAGTTTTAATCAAACTTACAATCAAGATGTCTTGGTTGAGCCCGAGGCTATTTTACCGCCAGAGGGTATCGAACGCCGTCTGCCAGGCATTAATGGTCTCAACGATAAGATGAGCAAAAGCCTTAATAACGGCATCTACCTCGGTGATTCGTTTGAGGAAATGCGCGACAAGGTTATGCAAATGTACACTGACCCTGACCATCTTCGAGTCGATGATCCGGGCAAAATTGAGGGCAATGTGGTTTTTGCTTATCTCGATGTTTTTGCTGATGACAAAGCCAAGGTCGCCGAACTCAAAGCTCATTACCAGCGGGGCGGGCTAGGTGATGTCGCTGTCAAAAAATACCTGATTGAGATACTCGATCAAATCCTGGCACCAATTCGCCAGCGTCGTGCTGAACTCGCCAAAGACCCACAAATGATTTATGAGATCTTGAAACGCGGTAGCCAGCAGGCTGAGCAAGTTGCGGCCGCTACACTCGACGAAGTCAAAACCGCCATGCAAATCAATTATTTTAAAACAGGTGAGTAGCACATCATGAAATTCCAAATCAAAGAAGTTCGGCAAGTCCTCGCTAAATTCGGCGTCTTAAGTCCCGACTCAAAAATCGATCAACTAACTCATTCCTCGCCGAGTGAGTTTTCAGTGTTGTATCAATTTGTCCATGACAAAAAAACCTGGGCGATTTTGTTTAACGCAACACTCGATGATGACACTGAAGAGATCGCTAAATTAGCACCGTGGCCGGCTAACGAGCTGAAAATCTTCGAAAATCCTGATTTACCGGGCAGTTTTGGTTTGCCGTTTCATCAAAAAACTTGTTATTTGTTGGCTCGCAACTTCGAACAAACTCGGCTCGACCTATATCTTGTCAGCCAACACCCAGAATTATCACGCGCCAAACTACAAAAACTCATCAAAAACGGTCAAGTTAGCGTCAATCACCAAACTGTCATTTCGCCCAAAAAACTAATCGACCCAAACCTTGATGACATCACTATCGACACCACCGTCACCACCGTCAAACAACCCCAACAATTTGAGATTTTATTTGAAAATGCTGACTTGATGGTCATCAACAAGCCAGCTGGCGTCTTAAGTCACGCCACTCATCAATCAAGCGACGACGAGTTCACCGTGGCTGATTTTATCCGTCAGCACGGCGATTTTACTACCGACAATTATCGCGACGGCATTGTCCATCGCCTGGATCGCACGACTAGCGGTGTAATGATTTTAGCTAAAAACCAAGCCACAGCCGACTTTTTAAAACAACAATTCAAAGACCGCCAAGTTCATAAAACTTACTACGCCATCGTGACTGGACACCCGAAACATCATCAAGCCAAAATCGACCTACCGTTAAAGCGCTCCCTCAAAAACGCCGGCAAGTTCATAGTTGACGCCAGTGGCAAACCAGCCGTCACCACTTATCAGATTATCAAGTCCATCAACCACCAACACCTCATTAAACTTCAACCGCAGACTGGCCGTACTCATCAATTGCGCGTTCACATGAGCTATCTCAACATGCCGATTCTTGGTGATTATCTCTATGGTGGTGAAAGATATTCACGCGTTATGCTTCATGCCGAGACAATTGAGTTTCAAACACCTGACGGTCAACATTTGACCATCACTGCGCCATTACCAAGCGAGTTTGCGCCATGGCAAAACTAGCCGAAACGACTGCCGATTTAGCTGAATTTGACAGTTTATTGTCGCAGGATAATCAGCATCAGATTTGTTCGTTTTTAAAATCGGGCGCCAATAGCAGTTTGATTACAGCTCGCACCAATGCTGAGCTAGAACTCGCCAAACACTTCATCGTGCAAAAATGCCAGGCTAAAGGCGAGCCAGTCCTCATCACCACGCCCGACGAGACCGGCAAAATTAAAATCGACGCCACGCGTGCTATCATCGAAAAATCAATCACCACCACCGACAAAAAACGCTGGTTTTTAATCATGCAAGCCGAGACTATGACCGCCAGCGCCCAAAACTCATTGCTCAAATTGCTCGAAGAACCAAATTCTGGCATATTTTTAGTGCTATTATCGTCCGCACCGAATCGCTTATTAACCACCGTCCGTTCGCGCACCCAGACAATCAAGCTTCGTCCAATCGCCAAACTCGCATTAACCACTTTTTTAAAAACTAATTATCCGCACCTCGACGCCACCAAACAACAACAATTATTGTTTTTGGCGCAAGATAATTTACAATTATTGCTCGAGTTGATTCACAACGACGAATTAGCCAGTCACCATATCCAAATCGCTACCGACGCCCGCCAACTCCTGACCGCCAAACCCGCCGAAGCCTTACTAATCGTCAAAAATTACTTCAACTCTCGCGATGAAGCCATTACTCTAGCACAATTAGTTTTAAAAATTCACCATACCATCGCCATTACCAAAGCCACTACTAATCACTTCGCCCGCGCCACCAAATGGCTAACCGCGCTGACTCGCCTCCAGCAGAATTGTGCCGTTCGCCTCTGCCTGCTCGAAGCGGTTATGTAATTTTACACAAAAATGCTATAATAGAGTTATCACATTATTATGTTAGGACTAATTTTAATCTCAGTTGTTGGCATCGGGTTATTGTTTTTCAAAGAACCCAAGAAGCGCATCGATCGCACTAGCGAGCATGTTTTGTCACGCATCGAAAATTTCTGGCAGGTTGCTCAGGACGCTATCAAAAACGAAAAGTTTCTACGCGCCGAAAAAGCCTTATTGACGATTCTGCGGGTCGATGAAAAAAATGCCGCCGCTTACAATCGACTGGGGATTTTATACGCTAAACAAGAGAATTTCACTGAGGCGGTGGAGTGTTTTGAAATTGCGCAAAGCCTCGAACCTAGCGTCAATAACCTCCATAATGTCGGTTTGATTTATTACAATACCGGCGAATATCCAAAAGCAGCGCTAGCGTTTGAACAAGCATTAGAGCTAGATGACAGCCTAGCGTCGCGTCACATTGCCTACGCTAAAGTCCAAGAAAAAATGGGCGATTTGAAAAAAGAAATCCAGGCATTAGAGCGGGCGATTGAAATCGAAGAAAACCCCCAAACCCTAAAAATGCTCGCTCTCGCTTACCATAAAGACGGGCAAGAAGACCTCGCCAAGGATCTTTATCAAAAAGCCATGCGTCTGATCGACCGCCAGACTCAACCGATGTTGGAAGCGTCTGCCGGGGCAAATTCCGGTCGAGTGATTCAGTGATAGCTGTTAATCATAGCTACATCGCTCATATTTCACTCATAATTTTACGCTTGAAAAATCGCCATTAATTCGGTATAATTTAGATTACACCGCATGAGCGGTTGACGCGGATTTTCCGCAAAACGCGCCGGCTTAGCTCAGTTGGTAGAGCAACGGTTTTGTAAACCGTAGGTCGTCGGTTCAAGCCCGACAGCCGGCTCCAGAAATACGCTGGGGTAGTGAAGCGGTCAAACACATCAGACTGTAAATCTGCCGGCATACGCCTTCGAAGGTTCGAATCCTTCCCCCAGCACCACGAAAACACCATCCCGCTTGGGGTGGTTTTTTCTGATTATGGACTTTGTGAATATATCTGATTGCTACTTTTGACTTTATGGTTTAAATATGATATAATTAGAGTATATCGTTGTGTCAATCCTGACAGAGGCGAGTAGACTATAGTCTGCTCAAAACATCGCCCGACGCACAACATTAAACAAGAGAGAAATAGGAGTTCAACATGTGGGAAATTATCAAACAAATGCTGGCCGATTGGGTTAAAAAACGCGATCGCCTCGACAAATTACAACATTTTTATCTGTTCGTAGCAGGTGGAAGCTTGGTGATTGCTGGCTTAGTCAATTTTTATCACCAACAATTCGCCAGCAACATCCTGATCGTCACCAAATTCAGCGCGCTAGCTTTTGGGGTTAATTTCATTGCCGGCAATCTATTCGAAGCCTTCGTTTTGCCAAAACTCAAAAACCTCAAGCCCACCTCCAAAAAATAACTCCATCCAAGCACACGCCTTTTTTCATACTAATTCTGGGCGTGTTTTTTGGTTTTTTGACAGAAAAATGTTATAATGGTCGGGTCGTAGGGGCATAGTACAACGGCTAGTATAAAGGTCTCCAAAACCTTAGATCTAGGTTCGATTCCTAGTGCCCCTGCCAGATTTTATCCACTACTGGTGGATTTTTTATTGTTAAAGTATGCTATAATAAGCATAATCTAATTCAAGGAGCAGGCTCATGAAAAATTTAACACCGAAAACTGAAGCCATTATTAATTTAAGTGCCATCGTCGTGGTTATTGCCATTAATTATGCCATCGCTGTTGGCTGGCTAGGCGCAATGACCCAAAAAGCAGTTTCGGCATTGTACCAAACCGCCATTACACCCGCAGGATTTACTTTTGCGATCTGGGGTGTGATTTACGCCTCTCTCTTAGCTAGCGCTGTGTATTTCTTGAGTAATTTCAAAAACAAAGCCATCGCTGATAAAATCAAACAGTACTCACTCTATCTGCGCGTCATGCTTGGCTTAAATATCCTGTGGAACTTAACTTTTTCTTATCAGTGGATTGGACTTTCGGTCTTGATTATTCTAGCTTACTGGGCTTGTCTGCTTAAACTATGCTTCTTGTCACTCAAAGAATCGCATCGGATTCTATCATTTGCCCACGGCTTACACGCTGGCTGGATTGCAGTTGCATCAGTAGTGAATATTGCCGCTTGGCTAGTCCAAATCAAATGGAGCGGCTTTGGCATTGACCCTATGATTGGTTATTATTTAGGACTAATTATTGTTATGCTAGTCGGCGCTAGCCTCAGCCTTAAACTTAAGCCTTGTGGCGCTATGCCACTGGCAATTGTCTGGGCGATGATTGGTATCTACAGTTCTGCATCATCTAGCTCAAGCAGTGGACTAATCCCGACATTCAGTATTGTTGGAATTGTGCTTTTCCTGCTGATTGCTGGTTGGAATATCTCTCATAACTTCAAAAAAGCCTAACGGTCATTCACCCCAACCAAAAACCACCCCGCTTAAGAGGTGGTTTTTAATAACCATAGTCAGTAAATTAGGTTTAACCTTTGCGAGGTTTAACTTCGTTACGACCGAGGTTTTTCTTAGTTTCGGTGTAAACAGCGTGTTTACGAGCGATTGGGTCGTATTTTTTAATACTCAGTTTTTCTTGAGTATTCATGGTGTTTTTGGTGGTGTAATAAGTGCGGTGACCAGTCAACTCACTCACCAAACCAACCAACTTGCGTTTGCTATTCTTTTTGGCCATTATATTCCTTCTTATTTTTTAAAAATCTTGTCGTATTATAGCATTTTTTAAAATAAATTACAAGGCTAGGGGAAGTGGGAACAGCTTTTTGCCAAACTTCAGCCTCTGATATACAATAATGACATGAATATCACCGCCGAACTTCAAACCCTCGCCGATGCCAAATATCGGGATTTTCAGGCCAAACTAATGCCGACTATCGATAAAACACATATTCTCGGGGTGCGCACGCCAATTTTACGGCGTTTTGCAAAAGATTTATGGCGTCATCACCGAGCCGATGCCGAGCAGTTTTTAACCCAACTTCCGCATCAATATTACGATGAGAATAATTTACATGCTTTTTTGATCGAACAAGCGGGTGATTTGGAGCGAACTTTAGAACTGACCGAGCGGTTTTTGCCGTTTGTCGATAATTGGGCGACTTGTGATTCTTTTGCACCACCAGTTTTTAAGCGTCACCCAAAAGCATTGTATGATAAAATCCAGCTTTGGTTAAAATCTAATCGCACTTATACCGTGCGCTATGGCATGGGGCTGTTATTAAGTAATTTTCTCGATGAGCAGTTTCAGCCAGTGATGATTGAGCAGGTGATGAGTGTAAAATCCGATGAATATTATGTCCAGATGATGCAAGCTTGGTATCTGGCGACGGCGCTCGCCAAACAGCTCGACACCGCTCTACCATATCTCGAGAATAAACAACTACCGACTTTTGTCCATAATAAGGCCATCCAAAAAGCCATCGAAAGCCGGCGAATTAGCGCCGAGTTGAAGCAATATCTGCGTGGGTTAAAAATTAACTAACGATTAGAGTATGGCGGGCGAGTTTATGGGTTTACTTTTGACCTAGTTTTTGCTATACTAGGGGAGTTAGGCCGCGATAGCTCAGTTGGTAGAGCGCATCCATGGTAAGGATGAGGTCTCGGGTTCAAGCCCCGATCGTGGCTCCATATTTTAATTACTATATATTTGCGCGTCAGCGCATTTTTTTTATTAACATAATTCAACAACTACCTATTAAAACAACTTAGAAATTATAAAAAACTCATAACATAGCTCCTTACGAACTATTCATCACATATAGCAAACGGCCGGATTTCTCCGACCGTCATATTTAAGATTAGGATAGTGTTAAGTAGTTAAGCATCTACTGCTTTTTCCGCGAGTCTGATAGCATCTTCTTTGGTTTTAGCTACAGCGAAGAATCCAGCAGTATGACAGAATATAGCTGTTTCTACGCCAGATACTTTTCTGAGATCATCACCTCGAAGTCCACGCCACTCCTCACGAAAAGGCTTCCTTTGAGACATCTGCTTATCAATTGTCGGTGGAATTGCCTGTACATTCCAATTGCCATCGATTGCCGGAAAAACCACATATAGCAAATCAGTAGCTTTCGGGTTATCGGAAGTCAGGACAGCTTCCAGCCACCCACCTATAAACTTGTCCATTACAAGGACAGCACCGGTTGTAGCCTCAATCTGCTCTTTGACCATTTTTTGCCCACGGATTGAAGAAATGGCAACTTTGATTTCACGTTCCAATATCATACTCGCAATCTCGCAAGCCTTTATGAAACATACATCTGCGTCTTCATCTTCATCCCAAAGGGTATTATAAATCGAAATAGCTGAGGAAACTGACATCGAGTCACCTTTTTCTCCCTGACCGTTATCCATTGCATCAACGCCTCTAATAAGAGCATTGTCGACATAGGACACAATTTCGAGCGCCATTTCATTGTCAACTCCCTTGTTTTTACCCAATGTCTTGACAATTTCTATCCCATATTTGCGCCAGATTAAACCAGCAGAAGAATAAACAATTCCATCAGGACGGACTTCAGCAAACCCTCTCTGATGATGATCGAAGCGTTTTCGCGTAGGATCAAATTCGCCACCGACATCATATACGATAGCATCCGTAGCGTCAATAAGACTTTGGTTTCTCGTTCTGAATAACTCTACGGGAAACAAAAATGCGAGCATTACTGTTGCAAACACCTCATCCGCATGATGCGGAGCAGTGTGCGTCACGGCGTTAACAATTTGCGAATAGGTTTTGTGAATTCGTATCATAGCTTACACCTCCCTAATTAATAATGTACGAAACACAATAGTGTATTCTATCATTATAACATATATTTATTTGTTTGTCAATCAAGCTCACGTTTTTATTCCTGATTCACCGCACTCTTTAATCTATCAACTAATAAAGCCATATCAATCTTCATACGTTCAGGAATATGCTTCTTTTTTATAACATTTAGAAATTCATTATAGAACCATAATTCATCATCTTTACTAGCATTGAATTTTTGCCAGATACTATCACCAACCATTTCATATTCTTCTAGTATATCTGTTAAATTATGTATTTTATCAGCAGTAGAAACAATTAGCGGTCGCTGATCCTCAAGGCTACTTAGGTGGGTTAAATAACCTTTTTTGCGTTCTGCCCAAGGTTTTTCTGGCTTGCCAGCAGTTTTCTCTTCAGAGACGTCTTTTACAATCTCAACTACCTCGTTACCAAAATCGTTTCTCATAGCTGTTTCAGAATACACCGTGGGTTTTACGTCCTCCAAAATATCATGCAAAACGCCAGCTACAATCGCATCCTCATCGCTTGTATATCGTGAGATAATCATTGCCACCGCAAAAATATGCGAGATATAAGGAATGTCAGTCCCTTTTCTCATTTGATCACGATGCGCCCTGGACGCCACTTTTAAAGCTAGGTTAACCTTTTTACTAATCATTAGATAACCTTTCCTAGACAGTCTTTATCTATCGACCAAGCAATGGTTGAGCCATCACCAGGTTGAAATGCCGCAATGCCTGCAACCTTACCCTTATAACCAGAAGCAATTGATGCCTTTAGCCAGTTTGGACCTTGCGTGGATATTATCACAAAAGCATTCTCTGGAAGTTTTGGAATAGTCATAGCTTCTAAATCCACTGGAGAAATTGGATTATTGGAGGCATGAGCCGTATTGTGAACGACATAGATTGGCTTACCATCCATCTCACCTTGTTGTTGAGGCTCAGCCCACCATTTAGTGTCTATCTCTTCCGCCTCAGGAAGCTTCTTTATGGGAATATAGCCATCTGGCCCACGGAGACGCACATCGCTACTTCCAGCGTCCTCAAACGCCATAGCAAGAGCGATAGCCTCCCAAGAATTAACCGGACCATTAAGCCATGCCGGTTGCCCATCAAAATCAAGAGCTTTTTCATAAATCTCTGGAATTGCCGAGCGCAAAATCTGCCTATTTTGCACTTGTTTTTGTTGTCCATCTCTAGTGGTAATAGTTCGTTCTACGGTTTCATTTGGCAAATCTTTGAACACTTCTGGAATAAATACTTCAAAAGGATTGGCGTTTTCGCCCTCATGAGCTTTTTTATATGCAATATTGCCCTCCACCATATCAGATATTAGGCCTGCAACTTGTTTGATAGTTTCTCTGTCGGCCGCCGGTTCGCCACGCTCTAGGTGATGCACCGAGCTTACAATATGGCTCTTTTCTGACTCCACATTGCGCTGAACATCATGATTGCATCGATAGTGACTATGAAGCTTAGCTATAACCTCAATATTATTTTCTTCAAAGAAATCACGCCACTCTGCTACTTTCGATAAGTCGCCAGCGAGAATAATCGCATGGGTTGCACCCTCAATCATTTGTGCATTTTCTTCACTCGTCCGACCACCAACGTCGATGATCATCAACGGACCATCCCAGTCACGAATCTTCTTTTTACAATCCGCTACGAACTCAGTAGTAAATTTACCCTTTTGACGAAATTTTACTACTTCTGGATCATCGTAATGACGCTGAAGCCATGGGCATTCACCATCTGGAGCCGCACTAAATGAAAAGGTATTATCCTTATCCAAGTTTTGAGTCAAGGCTTCAATAAATACTGACTTTCCAGAGTGCGGTGGACCGCCAATAACGATCTTAATGCCTCTCTTGAGCTTTTCTTGACGCTCTGCCAAACTCTCTGCCGTATCTATAACAGGAATGTGTTCGGCTAAAGTATCAGCCTTATTTTCTTCCAAGTTTTCCATAGAATTAACTGATTCCAAAGCTCTTTGGCCTAGTTCTTGCACTGGAGCTACGCTTAATTGCTCAATATTTTCTATATTCTCTTGTCGATCTTCCATCGGTACTTCAAACTGATGCCGATCAGCTCCGCCAAAACTGGGGAATGACTCACTCATTTTTAATATCCTTTTTTAAGTATTACCTAATAAAATTATATCATGAAAAAGATATTTTTAGACAAAGGGAAAGCCCGGACATTCGTCCGGGCTGTAAATCCAATATTCAGTTGTAAGGCAATGGGGAGCAGAGCTCCTAGGTTGGCGAGTGTATTGCGGGTTGTCCGCTAGAAGTTAAGGGCGAACCTTAAAAACTCTTTTATGCACTTTCTAGGAGATGCCTGTCATCAGTCTAGACTAGAGCAAACCTCTTGCAACCGATGATTCTACCATCAGCATCGCGAACAGGGTCTGCCGTAATCAGCAGATCGTCTGTTCTGCGTCCAACAGCCTGAGCTGCGTTGGCAGTAATAATACTGACTATATAGTAAGTTCCTTCTACAGGATCCGGCAAATCTTCAGGTTCGCCGAACTTCATACTCACTAACTCGATTCCATTGAGCTCCCCTACTTTTTCAGCCTGCTGAGAGGCACGAGCTATTCCCTCAGAAGGGAACTGCGCTACAATAGCGCCGTCCTCAGCTATAACAGTAACTTGATGAGGTGTAAGGTTTGTTATTTTAATTTTAGCCATGATCGGCTCCTTTCTAGCGGCTTCGGCCGCTTTGGAAATTTTCCGAATCGGTCGGATACCGCCTACACCTGACTCTTTTTTCGCAAGGTGGGGTGATTGAATACAATAGGTTCATTAGCTTTTATCTATGGTATTATATTCGCTCATCCCACCTTAGCGGTTGAAATCCTTATATCTTCATATTGGTCTTAATGTTCTTAAGCTTTTCGAGTGGATACTTTTCCGTTCTCAAGCTTATGAAGTCATTATAACACAAGTGTTTTATTTTGTCAATTGTTTTAACACATTTTATTTAAAAATCTAAACTTTATACCACCTATCATTAATTTAATATACTAGCACTTCAGAATATTTCTATAAGAATTGAGTTTTTCACCCATCTATCATCAATCCTTTTATGCAATTTATCACAATGAAAAATCCCCAGCCTACGCTGGGGAAAGAATGCCGTTAGTATTCATCATCTCCAATGACATTCTTAAATTTTTTTGGGACAACCCAATAGTCGTACCCAGTTCCACCTCCATTCGACGCTTTGTGACAAAAATGTGCCACATCTTTGATTTCTGTTATCTCATAAGGTTTATTACCACGCGTAGAATTGAAACTTCCGCCCCAATCAACGCGTATCAAAAAGTGGCTTGCTTTGCTTATCTCACAAGGAGAAAAGCATTTGTTGCCATTCTTACTGATCCAAAATTTGCCAATGAGCGCATCCACGCGTCCATTGAACAAAATATTCATATTCTCCAATGTAGAGTTATATAGATCGGTGAACTCTAATGGATCGATTATCTTACCATTGTCATTCACCTCCATTTCCATTTTTTTGCTAATTACAAATATCATATCAGGTTCGTATTTTCCGAACCTTTTGACTAAATAATTGCTTTCTGTTTCCAAGCAATCGTATTTTTTATACATACCCTTTATGTCTGATAGTGTCATCTTCATGGAGACACCCTCCTTCCTCCCAGGTGGGAAAAGCCAATGTCTTAAATCTTAAGATTAAGAATTCTCTCATTGGCAATAAATTCTGCTCACCATGAGCAGTATTCACTCTACTATTGATAATAGAGTCAATACTGCCCAAAATTCACAGGGAAGGGGTAGAAAATAGCGTCATTATTGTTAATTGTGAACTTGAATTATGGGTATCTCCCAAACTCATACTGACATTATACAATACTTTAATAATAATGTCAATACTATTGTGCCGAAATTATATAAAGACGACCAGAATGTTCCGATTATTGTTAAGTATTTAATTTAAAACCACGCCGGTTGGCGTGGTTAAGATTTTAATGAGTAAACCCATGTCGCTGACTGACATGCCTTTCCATGGGAACGGCAATTGCGAACCCTTCGCTGCAATTGCCCATATTTGTAAATTCTTTACCCGTATAATACCAGCCCGCTGGATAATACAAGTCAGAAGCCTCACCGACAAAATAAATCGTCACCGATTTAATATCATTAGGCTTTATTATCATGCCCACATGACTGACGTTATACGGATTCAGTCTCTCAAATGCAGCAATGGCTGCGTCAATCGGCAAATTGCGAGATTCGACCTCATTAGCCATTGTTTTTTCATTTTTACTCATTTTTATTCCTCCTTTTAAATAACTAACTTTTCATAATATACCGCCCAAACTACATAGAGGCAGATATTATAAGGTGTATCCTTTAATTATATCAGATTTGATTTAAAAAGTCAAGCATAAGATACTTGTCAATTCGATCATTTACCCGATAATAGGCTAATTAATCATTTTTGATGTTGATTTTTCTACCACACTTATGATATAATCCAATTAGGTATTGCCAAAGACAGTAGCTGTCGGATTCCGACTTAATCTGCTACCGAGGAAATCATGAGATAAAGTCTTTGGTAGTTGCGAGAATCAAAGACTTTTTTGTTTTTTGGCGCTCCAGTTACCGCAATTTAACAATTTAATCGTTTGACAAAACAACACCAAAGAAAGGATTTTATGGCAATTTCACGCGATAAAAAACAAGCTTTGGTTGCTGAAATCGAGCAATTGTTGAAAAACTCAAAGGCAGTTGCGAGTGCAACCTTCGCCGGCATTACCGTTAAGGATATGCAAGAGCTTCGCAAATTAGCTCGCGAAAGCAACGTCACCGTTAAAGTCGTTAAAAACCGCTTGGTCAAAGTAGCAATGAAGAGCGTTGATCATCTCAAAGATGTCGATGCTTCAGCCTTGCACGGCCAGCTGATTTACGCTTTTTCAAGCGAAGATGAAGTCGCTGCAGCACAAGTTTTGGGTAAATTCGCTAAAGAAAATACCCAAATGGAGCTAGTTGGCGCTTTCATGAGCGACGGCACTGTGATGGATGCGGCAACGGTCAAAACTTTGGCCGAACTGCCAAGCAAAGACCAACTCATCGGTCAAATCGTCGAGACTTTACTATCGCCACTTCATGGCATTACTGGTGGTCTCACCAACGAAGACTTGGAATTTCGTAAAGCAACCAATTAATTTTTTGAGTATTTTTTAACTAAAAATACTATTCTACTAATCTATAATTTTATAAAAGGAGTCAAAACATGGCTGACATTAAAAAATTGGCTGAAGAATTGGTAAAATTGACTATTCTTGAAGCTAACGACCTGAAAGAACACCTCAAAGAGGAATACGGAATTGAACCAGCTGCTGTTGCTGTTGCCGCTACTGCCGGTGCTGCTGACGCTGCTGACGAAAAAACAGAATTTACAGTTACTTTGAAAGATGCTGGTGCACAAAAAGTTGCTGTTATTAAAGCTGTTAAAGAAATTACAGGTCTTGGACTTGGTGAAGCTAAAGCTATCGTTGATGGCGCTCCTGCACCAGTTAAAGAAAAAGTTTCTAAAGATGAAGCTGAAGAAGCTAAAAAGAAACTTGAAGAAGCTGGCGCAACAGTTGAGCTTGCTTAATTTAAAAACAATATTAAATAATGGTCTAAATTAGTTAAAGAAAAGAAGGCTAAAAA
>CAURNU010000001.1:0-165799 GCA_963526735.1 uncultured Candidatus Saccharibacteria bacterium | reverse complement strand
CTGGATCAACACCGACAATTGTTCGTCCCTGACCAAATGCTACCCATATACCACCAAATATATTCTATTTTGAGGCTATTCTTTCATTGATTTCGGCAATTTGTCAATTTCCTCTGTTGTTAAAAACAAAACTTTTTTACCAGGACAGTCTTTTTGGCCGAACGAATAGCGAGTTAGTGTATGTTCTGATGGTACATCCTCTCGCAGAGTGAATTCGGCACAATAAGATCCGTCGGATAAGGTGATAACTTGTTGTTTCTCGCTTTTATCAATCTTAGCATTAAATGTCGCTTTTGAACCACCAAACCAATCAGTGGACGGGTTGTAGCGTTTGGCAATATCTCCCATCTGGCTTAAATACATCACATGGGCTGTCTGTGGCGAACTAAGCTCTGCTTTTGCGATTATCAAGTTAATCATTGACACTGTCGACTCTTCGGCCATCGTCAGCTTAATTTCGTTTATCGGCTTAGGTTGGTTAGGACTTTTTTGCTGATTATTAAATAAAAAAACCGCCACGACAGCGACAACAATTGCTCCAATAACTACACTTACTTTGATAATTAAGTTTTTATCGTTCTTCATAAAATCTCCTTTTTAAAAGTTAAAAACGACACCGCAAGGTGTCTAAAGCCATTCACGAACTGAGTTTCCACTAGTTGTTTATGCGGTGCCGTTTCCATTAGTGGAAATCAGCCGCACAAATAGCGGTTTTCAGTTCGATTTGCTTTAGACATCTCCATAATCCCATATACAGACAGAAAAATCAAGCTTATATATCAATCACTGTCTGATTCTTCATCATACTTCGCTGATTAATAGCCTCGACAATTCTATCCACAATGGTGTCTGGACCGATGTTTACTGTTACATGTGGAGCATTAGCTTCTACTACGCTTCTAATTTCGCCACCAATTGAGCCACTGGCCGACAAGACACCTTTGTTGAATTCCTTTGCAAAATCCGGCGCTACGATATTATCAAGCGACGACTCATTGAACGCATCGGCCATGTTACCAGCGAGATTTGACGAAGCTTGACGAACCATTGAAGTAGTAGCTTTGAGTCCGTTAATAATGCCGGCTGAGAAAAACCCAGCCTGTTTCATCATTACTCGAGATGGAGAATGAATTTTTAGGCGGGCATTAAATCCTTTCATGCCTTGGTCAGCTTGATTCCAGCCAGCGCGGTAAATATCATTATTTCGATTTGCGATGCCTTGTTGGACTCCGCGACCAAAGTTTTCACCAGAAACTTTTGCATTTTCAAATATCTTAGGCGACAAATTTTTTAATTGGTCAACACTTCTGTCAGCTTTGTCCCAAATGCCTTTCCAGGCCTTGCCATTGCCATCATTAATTTTAGCTAATTGGTCACCAATAAATTCAGCCATTGCTCTTGTGTCGTCTTTAGACATTCGAGTTTTTCTGCCATGTTCGTCAGTGTAATATTGTTCGCTTTTTGCTAATTTTTGTAATTCATCGCTAAGTTTGCCATAATCACCCTTTTGAGCAAGTGCCATCAAGCGACCTTGTTCTTGTGCCATAATGGCTTTCCATTGCTGGTTTTCATGCGTTTTGATAGCTTCGGTCACGCCGTTCTGTGCTTGCTCAAGCTTTTTCTTAGCCTCCTCACTTTTACCCTCAGCAATAATTGCCTCAAGCTCAAGCTTGCGCAGATCGTCAACACTTAAGCGACCTTGTTTAACGGCTTCGTTATAAAGCTTACGAGCCTCCTTAGCCCGATCGACCGACCTCATATAAGCCAGCTCAGCTTCGTTAGCCTCCATTTTCTTGCCAGACAGCTCATCGAGTGCGCGCTTCGTACCTTCAATAGCCTCAGTATGCCAATTTTGAGTTTGTGTGCTTAGCTTTACGGTATCAATTCGTTGCTCTTCTTTCAGTTTTGATTCTGCCTGGGCCAGCTTAAACGCCTCGAATGCTACCACAGCAGCGGTCGCAACAGCAGCCACAGCCAAGAAAGCAGGATTTGTAATCGTTGTCAGTACGTTAGAAAACAAAGTTGAAGCAGTGGCAGCTAGATTCTGGGCAATGGTGACCGCCCCAATACCAGCCGCATAAGTCCCGCTAGCAGCAGTTCCAGCAATCATGACGCCATTCATAGCTAACTGAGCGGCCGCTACGACCCCAATAACGAACTGATAACCTTGCCAAATAGCAATACCAGTACCAACAATCGCCATTAGGTTTGATATTGTCGTTACAGCGCCTTCCTGTTCAGCAATCCACCTCAATCCATCGCCAATAGCGTTCAGTGTCCAAACAATCACGCCACCGGTAAATGACGCAATCGGCGCTAAAAATAGATCAACAAACGGTTTTAAGAATGAATCCCAAACTCTACCAATTACCGCTCCAACAAAATTAATCGCGCCACCTAGTGCATTGAGAAATGCTGGCAGTAAATCATTTGCTGTCCAATAAATAAATGGCTTGAAATACCCCCACAAATCACCAAGAATCTTACCGATCGGCTTGAGAAACTTATTGGCATCATCAAAAAAGCGCTTGAAGGCATTGCCAATCTTAGCGAAATCAAAGCCTTTACCGAAGTCTTTGAAGGCTTTTTTAATCGCCTCAGCCATTGCTACGGCTTTGTTCTTAACGTTGTCGAGACCAGCATTGTATTTGCTCCAATCCATAGTTGGCAAAGCACCAGCTCCACCACCTCCGCCTGATCCGCCTCCCGAATCCTGCTCTTGAAGAGTATTCATCTCGTCAAAGCTGGCCAGTTGTCCTTTCAGTTTCTTGACTTTGCCACCAGCTTTATAGGCCGCCTCACCAATTCCGCCAACTCCGGACGCTACTTCACCAATGCCACCAGCATCGGCTTTAAATTCAATACCAAATAATCCAGCCAACGCCCTGATAGCGCTCGTAGCTGCCATGACAATTGCGTTAAGAGCTGGTAAAGCTACACTCAGCAACGGTTGGAACATTGTACCAATTGCTACACCAAGATTGCGCGCGTTAGTTGCTAACATACGCATTTGGTTAGTTGGCGTATTCAGAGTTCGAGCTAAGTCACCTTGAGCGTTTTTGGTTGATCGAATAACCGTTTCATAGGTGAGAAGTGCCTTTTGAGCAGAAGTAAACTCACCATTAGTTTTTCGAATGCCCATTGCTAGGGCGGTTTGCTCTAATTCTTGATCACGAACCATAATACCAAGCTCTTGTAGAGGTCTTGGCATTCCAGCCATTGCTGATTGCATCTTTTCAAACGCCGCTTCGGGCGAGATGTTGTAAAAAGAAGCGATGTCTTGTGACAATAACGCCACGTTTTTGCCTAATTTAGCCGCCGTATCGTGAGATAAACCCATTGATTGGGTCATATTGGTCATAACGCCAGTATATTTACGTAACCAAGCCCCAGAAACACCCACAGAGCGCTCAACTTGATCGCTCCAAGCACGAGTAGAATCAGCCGCTTTATCCATCGACACGGCGAATAAGTTTTCATCTTCAATATAACTTGAAGCTGTTCGCATAGCTTTGTATGCGCCAGTAATTGCCGCGCCAAGCCCAGCATACTTTACGATTGTGCCTTTAAGCCCAGCGCCCAGTTTACTGCCCATTGAGTTAGAGGCAGCACCCATTGATGCCATTTGTTTTTTAACAGCATCTAGCTGAGCCTGGAATGAGGCTGCGTTAGCACTAATTAGAACTTGTAATTCGCTTACTGTCGTTTTTGCCATTCTCTATGACCTTTCCGTATTTTTTAGCAAATAATTTGCCGCGCAAGCACATTTCGTCATCGGACATCTGCTTGGTAGTTGTATCTAGGCGATTAAGTTGATCAGCCCAGACAGGTTTTTCTGGGTATTTTTGAGGATTATTAAAGGCCAGAGCTATATACCGACCGAATAGGTGGTTTAGTTCGTCTTGTTGAGCAACTGCTCGTCGTTGCTTGAGCTTATAGCCGTCGTAACAATGTTGCAACTGCAAAGGTGAAATGCGCCAGAATAGATCAATCGGTATACCAATCGCAAAGGCTAAGCCTTCTTGGGATTGCCAATAGGCTTTAAAACTGCCTGTGGGACGTTCGCTAATGCTTCGTCCATTACGGCCTTGGTCATTTTCCTCAATTCTTGATAGTCCACTTCCTGCTTCTCGCCTAAAAAACCAGCTTCCATCAAGCCTCCACTAATTAGCGTCATTAACTCAACAAATCCGCCTTCTTTAAACACTTTATTATATTGCTCTTGCGTGCCTCCGCCGCATAAGAACAAAAATAGCATTGAACTAAAACCTGGTTTTGACCCAAGCTCAGCCAAGCAATCGAAGAAGTTGCGACCTCTTTCGTCTTCAATCTGAGCAATAAAAGATGGGTTGGTGTAATCTAGCTTTTTAATCATTTTGTAAAATTCCTGTTTAGATTATTTCGGTTGGGTGGATAACGCACCACCCGAGCGTTCACTAGGCGTGTTTAGTGAAAGTTGGTTTGCCACTAATGCGTAGAGTAGCACTGAAAGCATAAATGCTGTCAGTGGCCGCTTCACCAAAGCCGAATTTCGAAATATAAGCTTCGAAGGTCAACTTATCGCCACTTGGGTATTCAATCTCGAATTGACGATTTTTCCCAGCGTCAAAAATCGCTTGAAGCTTTTCAATTTGAGCTGAATCTTTGATATTACCAGCTAGATCAAGTGAACCAGCATCGCGATCGCCAGCAATGTACTCTTTGCCATCGCTATCATGATCGGTGACATCGATTTCCTCGATTTCAGTCGCCTGTTCACCGATTGAGGTGAGATTTTTAAGCACTAAATCATTTGGTTCGCTACCAACTTTTTTGATAGTAACCTTAGTGCCTTTTGCTCGAATTCCTGCCATAAAATTACTCCTTTCAGACAAGGAATGTCTACCGCACGGTGTCGAAATGCGACACGATGTGATAGAGTGCGCCAGCCGGTGCGGGAACATCGGCTGAGTATGACAAACGATAGTCAAGCTTACGCATAGCTGTGTCAGCTTTAGCTAAGACTTCTGATGCGGATTTACTATCGTTTGCGAAAATATCGACGATAATAGTGATACTTTGGCGACCTAAGTCATTATCTAGGTCAACCTCAGTACTGTTATCGCCGACACGGAACACAATAGCTGGTAGCTGTTTATCCGAAAAGACCGCTTGCGCCGTTTGACTGCAATAATAGCCAAGCTTCGATAGAGCTTGGTAAACGTCTTTTTTCGGTAGGTATAAGCTATCAGTCATTATTACTCCTTACCGCCTTAATGACCGCTTGAGCCACTAGGCGATTGATTTTGTCTTTATTCATTTGTAAAGCCGGATAAAGATACGGCTGAGCGATTTGACCAGCCCGATCCGAAGCGTAAGAAACTTTAACTTCCGGATTATCATTGGTCGCTTCGCCAAGCACACCAGTGCCAAATTCAACATATGGAGCGTATTCCATCGATGTCCCAACGGTCGCTACCGCATCATTACCTTTTTTCACTGCGGGAGTTGCGTGAATTGAGTTGCGTAGCGTGCCGGTTTGAACTGGAACGGTGCTTTTTGCGGTCGATGAAACGGCTAGCGCGCCCATATTGAGCGCTTTGGTCAGTTCATCGGGTGTTTTAGCGGCCATTCTGGTGATTTTCTGGCTTAGCTCTGCTAAACCCACAATCTCCACTTTGGCGCTTATGCCACCCATCTCTCACCCACAATTAACAAATGCGAATCAGACGGAATCACTGATTTAGCAACGTATTTGACGCCTTTATACTGCAAAAGGTCGTCAACCACTACGGCAGTGTCCGTAGGGCAAGTAATTGCTATATCGATTTGTGAGATCAGCCCGAGTTCGGTTTGCAACGCTCCAAGCTCTGCGAATCTGACATTACCTGTAAATGTGCTTTTGACAGTCGTGCCACCTTTGACAACACCACCCTCATCGTCAATAGTTTCCGTTTTCTCCAAGATTGCCACTTCTTTGTCGTAAAATGCCTCAGAAATAGCTCTCTTTGCTGAATCAGGAAACAACATTGACCCTCCGATAAGGCTTCAATAAGCTCTCAAACCCATTGAATAATTCGTCGTCGCTAGCTGAGCCGAGATAACTCTTGACCCTGCTAGAGTAGGAGACAGACTGTCCATTATCGCTAATCGAGCTGATAGCTTGTTCAGGCGCGCCACTGTTTGAGCGCTCATTATTGGTTTTGTTATAAACGCCAACTACCGCCTGCGCTACCACTCGATTAAGCTTTGGATTTAATTTATCTTCGTTGAGATAAATCAGGACGCGATCAACAGTTAAATCAACCACGAAATCCAATAAATCGTTGTCAGTTATAGTGCTGTTTAACTTTTTAGCGTATTCCTTAATTAGATTCTTCTGTTGATCGTCCATATTCGTCCTTATTTTGCTTCGCCGTCAACTTCGGCTTCTTTTCCCTCAGTTTTGTCAGCTTCTGGCTTTTTGGCAGCTTTTTTGGCTTTTCCCTCAGTTTTGTCAGCTTCGAGAATTTTGACTTCGTAGCCAGCAGATTCGAAATATTCAAGCTGAGACTCGCTAATATCAGCTTCGGCTTTTCCGTCAGCAAAAGCTACTGAGGCAGAGATGCCCATGTAGTCTTCGACTGGTGATTTGATAATCGCTTTCATCTTAACTCCTTTCACTAAGCAATTTTAATTTTGCGTAATACGGCAGCGGCTGAGGTTGATTTCAAAACGGTTGCACCGATAAACTCAACTTCACCTGTTTTTACCGCGCCAGGAGTACTAAAATCTGGCAAATAAGTCTTCACCAAATCGTTACCCTCTGGGCTTACGCCATGGAAACCATCCATACCAAGACGGATGATGTAAATTGAAGTTTCACCGCCGGTTGATTTGGTTTCGATAATCGGAGTGTTGCCACCTGGTTTTGATCCCATTACAACAATCTTGGCTGTACCGAATTTGTAGGTTTCGTTGCCTAATTCGTCACGAGTCACTGTTAAGCCATGGGCGTTGTCAACGGTTGATTGGAAGGCCGCAAACATATCAGTATTCATTAGAATATGCGTTGCTGCGCCGTCTAATTTACCAATAGTCTTACGCAACATGCGCAAGAATTCAGCGCTGTTGGCTTTAATTTTAGCGGCGTCGGTTAAATCGATAGCTGCGGCTGGAACGATTTCGCTGGTTGTACCAGTTAAGATCTTGTTCAAGCCATCAAAGTCGGTTGCTTTAGCTCCGGAATCACCGTTGATGATCTGGTTGTGAATTTCAGCAACAGTTGCTTTGGTTTTTTGCTTTGATTGAAACTCCACGACATCTACCACTTGCTCTTCGTTGGCAGCGATAGCACGGTCAACTTGGTACGAGCCACCCATGATTTTGAGTTCAACAGATTGCTTGGTCGTTTTAGTTTCTTGAGCGGTGTATTCACCGTTAATCGCACGGCTGCCAGCGGTTGGCTGAGTAGTGATGCGGTTGTAGGCATAGGCCAGAGATTTGCCACCTTGTGGCTTGACAGTGTTGTCAAATTCCAAATCGTTCAACAGAGCGGAAGTACGGAATTCGTCAATTACGGTGTCAGTTAGTTTGTCTTGGCTGAGTTGTTTTGCGTCAGCTAAAGTAATTGGCATATATTATCCTTTCTTGCCAAAGAGAAGATCGCGCGTGCTGAGCTTATCACTATCACCACTTGGTGGAGTTTTAGTGGAGGGGTCAACTGGCGTTTTGCCGGCGAGTTTTTGATCGACTGCTTTTGCTAAAGCCTCATTCCAAGCTTTTTCGAACTTGTCGATATTTTGCTTGGTTGTCTCGAGGTTTTCGTCAACAACATAATCAATAAACACGTTTGGCATTGATTTCTCTTGTAAAATTTCGCGTGCTTCGGCACGATTCTCGCGGATTAACAGGTCGCGTTCCTTATTAGCTATTTCAGCTTGCGCTTTTTCTAGCTCGTCTTTAGCCTTTTCCTCGTCAGACAACTTCGCCTTACGCTCGTAGTCAGCTAAAGCATCTTGGATGGCTTTTGCTGTCTTTTCATCGTTTTTAGCGTTAATCTCGTTAACGCGCTTGGCGATAATGTCATTGACTTCATCTTGAGAAAAAGTCTTTTGACTCTGATCCTGATTATTTTCACCAGCTTTCTCGGTTTTTGGATCAGTTCCGGCTGGTTGTTCGTTGTTGACTGGATTTCTCACAACAATCTCCTTTCGATTTAACGCCTCTCGGCTTAATATTGCCAATCAAAAAGCGACTGCGAAAGTAGCCGCAAGTCGCAATAAAAAACGACCAACGAATACTTCGTTTAGTCGCAAATGATTTCAAAGATAATTATAACATAAATACTTATGAATCAACAATAGCGCCATCGTCGTCATATTCAACGGCATAAAACTCGACAAAACTCTTCACAACGGCCGGAATTGACTTACCGAGTTTAGTCAGATGAATATTACCGCCATATTCGTTTTCAAACTCAAGATCAGTATAATACCAATCTTTATTTGTCATGAAGTATGGTAATGTTTTTTCGCTTTCCATGATTAAACCTCGATTTTAAATATTTACCCATTGCTTGCGCCATGTCGCTCTTGCCGTTGAGTTTGTAGTCGGTATAAACTTCGGCGAAGAACTCGCGGGCGTTCTGATGACCATAGCCTGAAACTTGTGCTTGCAGTTCTTTAACTGTTTTACCACTAGCTTGTTTGGCTAAATTAATTATATCACGCTGGATACTGCGTGCTAAAGCGTCGTTATTAACACTTTTACCCATCAAAAAGTTTTCAATGACATGACCGATTTCATGAGTAATGGTATAAACTGGCATTTTGTTTTTCGGCACTTTAACTTTGAACCCAGACTTTATTTCAGCTTCCAGTTCTTTAAGATAGACTGTCCTATCCAGGAATGACCGATGTAGAATAATCTTCGAATTGTCGCGCGGCGTCGACGCTTTTGAAGCCTTACTTCGACCAGTTTCAAGCAAAATACCACCTTTGGATCTCATCTTATCACGTAGTTCTGGATGTTCGTTAATTAGCTCTTTGGCTTGTGTGATAATCTCGTCCAGCCAGTTGTGATCGTGCTTAGCGAATCGCATCGGGCTGTATTTTAATAAATTATCGACCGATATTAAGTCATTAACAATAGAAGCGTTTTGTTCACTGGCTTCCTTGGCTACAAACTGGTCAGCCCATTCCTGATAACTCATATTAGTTACATATTCATTACGACCGGTTGCTGGATCGCGCGCAATACGGATTTCCGGTTCCCATTCCTTGCCAAAATAAGCTGCAATAGTAGAACGACAATTCGGATGCATCGGTGGCATATTTTCACCAGGCTTAGCATCTTTAACTTTAAACACCTTGTGATCTAGATGTTGGCAGACTTCGCTGGTTTTAGTGTCAATTGTAGCGATAAACTGATATTTCTCGACCCCCATTTCTTTGTAAGCATCGAGTTCGGCTTGGTTTTCGTAGTGATTAGTTTCAGTGCGAATCAGACGAGCGGCGGCGTTAGTTGAGACATTAAATCGCTCACGCAATAATCTTGCGGTTTTGGCTGGCGCTTGACCTGTGGCAACGGCTTGGCTAACGATGTTTTGCAACTCAACGCCCAGCTTCTGGCTTCGTCCCCAAATACGCTCACTAAAGTTTTGACCATAATGCTTAGAATCAAGGATTTTGTTAATTGTTTTAGTATTAAGCTGTGAAAAGGCTGGCGTATGACCAATGCCTCGTGCCGTATCATAAACTGTGCGATAATAACTGTTTTTGTAGGTTTTAGATAAGCTTTTACCTGTGATTTGCTTAATTTTCTGGCCAGTTTCGTAGGCTTCGGCTCGCATTTGGAGATTAAGTAGTTCCAAACGATTGACACGGAACGCATAATTATCTGGTAATTCAGTTTCTAGCCCAAGCTTGCGCATGCGAGCTTTGAGGCGCAAAACATCACCTTGTGGCGCTAGTTGGCGCAAGGCTTGCACATCAAAGCCATTATCTTTGTAGTATTTGGCATAAGTGTCTTGCACCTGTTTGGTAACTTCGCGAGCAGACTTGGCGTAAACCTGTCGCGATTGGCGCAAATAAGGCAGTGATTGACGTTCTGATTCTAAAGTCCGTTCAACTGAGCGTTTTTGCCAATAAGTGCGAGATTGAGTGCGAAGGCGAGGTTTGGTGGTCTTAGGCGCTAAAAACCTGTCGCTATTGACTTTTTGAGGCTTCTGTGATATTTTTATCTCATAAAAGTCCCGACCTTCCGCCCCTTTGGCAGATTGCGCGGGACTTTTACTTATTGTCCCAATAACAGCGTTTTCTTTAATGATATCGGCAGAAATAGTTGCTTTATTGTATCTATTTAGTTTTTGAGCAATTTCTTTAAAGAGTTCTTGATTTGACAGTGGCGATTCGGAAACGTCCAAAATTATTCGTCCAGCTTCGCCGACTTGTTTTGACGCACTTCTAATTTGAGACTGAATAGATCCAATAGTTGTCGCACTTTTAATTTCGGTTTTTACGCGATCAATCCATAAGTCAGGAGTTTGGATGCCACTAGGTGTCAAAACTTCTGGTATGCGCCAAATTTCAGTAAACTTATGAGTTTTTAAGATTGGAGCGAGGGTTTTATGCTCGTTTTTCGATAATTCAGTTTTCTTTTTGAATTTCCAACCACTCGTATCTTGCCCAAAAAACTCGTTTCTTAGCTCTTTAGGTAAGACCTTAATTTCATCAGGCTTCCAGTATCTCGGCTTCGGCACTTTCGCCATTTAGCTATTCCTCTGGTTCTTCGGTTTCGGTTCGTGATTGTTGATTACTGTCCGGAATATCCTTTTCGTCATATTTATCAGTTTCTTGTAACTCCTGTTGAGCAAGTTCATAGGTCTCTTCACCGTCACGCACAAAAGACAATTGACTGACTAACAGTGGAGTGTCTACCGTACCACGTAGATTATTGATCATCTGGCTGGTTTCAAAGTCATTCTTTGGCAAGTTTCGATTAAAGATAGCGTCGACATCTTTAAGCTGAATGTCGGTCGAGATCTTACTTTTCACCTTTAGGACATGCGCATAGATTGCAAAGCGTTCCATTAAACCTTTTTCAAAGTAGCGCTCTTTCTTTTTGACATTCTGCTCAAAAGCTAGAATTTTATAGAGAATCGCCACGCCAGAGCTATTGCCAGCAAATGATTCGTCAGATAGATCAGGTGTCATAGAGAATTTATGAATGTCGGATGCGATTGTCTTACGTAAAACTTCGGCGTCAGCTTCATTGATGTTTTTGATGACGTACTCAGCTTTAGAATCTGGTGGGAGTCCCATTGCACGACTACGTTTCAAATTTTCGCGGTCTTCTTCGGTCATAGTGACACCGTAAAACACCAAAATAGCATCAATTAGTTTCTCACGATCAATCACGCGGTCAGATTGTAGGATATTGTAGGCATCAATCCCGGTAATTACTGATTCGTAGTCACCCTTAAAGCGTTTATTGTTGGCATATTCAACTACTGGAACAGAGCCGATATTGTGTTCTTTTTTATCGGTCTCAGAACATTCTTCTTTCTTCAAAGTAGCTTCAATAACGTTGGCTTTGTCCCAGATCGTCAGATCGTAGCTATCGACAATAACTTTACCCTTACCGTCGAGCATGGGAGTGTAAGCAATCGCGAACATTTTTTCTTGTCGAAAGGTATTATCGTAAACCACAATAGTGTTGTAAACATCTAATTTAGCCGATGTTATGGCCGACTTATCATCGATAAATACCAGCTCATAGCCTCGACCAAACATGCTACAATCTTCGGCAATTTCTGAATCAAGATCGGAGATAGTTTGCTCCTTGTAGTTTTCAAGAATAGGCGATATATCTACTCCCTTTGATGCTTGATATTGCACTGGATTACCCAGTAAATGTCCAACATTTAGAGTTGTAATATATTTGGCGAAGTTATGATAAACTACGATCTCATTAGGCTTTTTACGCTCAATTTTTGGGGCATCTTCATAATACGATTCAAGCTTGGCATAGTCCTTAATATATTCTTTGTGCTTATCAATAAGCTTTTTTAGAATTTTACCAGTGATTTGAGTGTCTTTTGGTAGAGTGAAGATCTTTCGTTTCATATTTTATCCTTTCTTAGAAACTAATGGCACGGTCTTGCCGTGATGTAGAATCGTCAGAGAACCAAGTTGGCCTGCGATCGTTGTCAATATTTTCATAAATACTGGCCAAAACATCCGGGGCATCGTCATGAGCGTTCTTGCCTTTTTTCTGATAATTCATGACTTGCTTATAGAACTCGGGAAAGCGCGTTTTCCAGCCAGGTGGCATATAGACATGATTTTGCACCCACGCTGAACTTGCTAGAATACGCGACTCTTTGTTTTTAGTTTGCGGAATACTCTCAATGACAGTTTTATTGTTGCCGAATTTCTCCTTAATGATTCGCTCGACATTGCGAGCAAATCCCCGACCGCCGTTATTGGACTCAATCTTAGCGACATTCACATTGCCACTAAATAATAAGTGAGCAACTGCTGGCTCAGTAACTTCCATAGCTTCATCAGTAAAGACTAAATCGGTGACATAGAACTCTTTGTCAAATTCGATACCGTTAATTGAACATAAGAAGTCAGAGCCAGTGTCAGCCGTGTCGGTGAAGTTAAGTACGCGACCATCAGCTGGTAGGCGCTCCCATTCTTTGAAGCCTTGATAAAGTCGACCTTTAACATCGATTGGCTTCTGATTGTAGTTAGCTTCAACAATATCTGGGTTCATATCGCGAGTTTTGGCTTCGTAACCATCACGACTTAAAATCTCAGAGCAAAGCATTGAACCGTTATCTTGAACAGCCGTAAAAGTTAGAATTTCTAAATCGTCAGGTCGTGATTCTCGCAATCGTCCAGCTAGATCACGCTCTGCCCAGCGTGTCATAATCACAATAATTTTATAGTTTTCACCCTCCAAACGTTGCATAACGGTGTTATTGAACCATTCCCAGTGACTATCTAGAATGCGCTCATTGTAGGCTTCTTCGGCATTTTTAATCACATCATCAATAATCACAATCTTAGCGCCAATACCGGTTGCTGTTCCGCCTGGTGATGTCGCAAGATAATTGACGACTTTACTACCATCAAGCGACCACATTGATTGGGAGGCCTCACCGTATTTAACTTTAGTGTTTGGGAAGATGTCCGAATAGACCGTGACATTGGAGTCAGCTTTGATAGTTTGAATAGTGTTGCGAACGCCACGCGCAAAGATTGTCGACAATGTTTCGTTATAAGAGCCTGTCATAATCGACATGTCGTGGCCGAATTTACCAAACAGCCATTCAGTAAAGCCTTGACCAGTTAAACTCTTACCATGGCGCGGAGGGGCTTCAATCAACAAGATGTGCTTATCGCTGTTTAATACGAAATTTTCCAGCCCATCAGCTAGCTCTTTAAGAAAAGTGCGCTCGGGCTTGTAAAAATTAGGCAATTTGAGCTGACAATAGTCATAGAAGTGTCGACGAGCTAACTCAATCTTTGCACCTCTAGCAATCGTTGCCATGTCAACCATTGCCGCCTCCGGCTAGCTTGCGTAATTCGTCTTCGGTTAGATTTTCGTATGGATTGATTGGAGTGGTCGGGGTAGTTTCGGTGACAGTCTTATCAACCCAGCCGTAATTATTTTTAAGCGAGAAAATAGCCCCAACCGCCTTGCCTTGGTAGAGTTGTTGCTCGGTGTCGGAGTAGATTCTGAGCTTGGCTTCTTTTATAGTGTCAGAAAAATCTTCAATTTGTTCATTCTCAGCCAATTGCTCGACGGTCAAATCTTTGCCATCATGCTTACCAAGTTCATAATCCAATAGCGTCTCGCGAGTTGTTCCTAATGCCACAGCTAAACCAGTAACGGTTGCAACTTTAGACTTTTTCATCATCTGTCTGCCAGTTGCTTTGTTAATCACCGGATTACCCCACATATCAAACCGAGGTTCAAACAGGCTTTCAAAATAATCATTAATCGCTTGTTTCAGCTCCTTTACTGTTTGGAACTTTAAGGGTCTGCCGAGCGTGTGCCTCTTTAGTTTGATTTCTGTCGTTTTTTTAGTTTTCTTTTTAGATTTTCGAGCAACAATAACAGAAGCCTTAGCTTTAGACTTTTTGATTTGTTTAGGTTTAACTTCTGTTTTTGCCATTTCAACCCCTAAATATTAATTTCCGGATTAAACACGGTTATTTCAGCCTCAACTCCAACACGCGCAGTCCCTTCCATAGTTTCTGCTGTAATGTCCTCTATACGCACATTAGTCACATTCTTAACGATAGTACTGCCAGCCATCACAACAACTTTGCCATGGCCATCGCGTGCAATTCTCAATCTGGTCTTATCTTTTGGTTTGAGATTTGCGTATCGTGGCTCACGAGATTCAAAAATTGACAAGATACATTCCATGCCGTTGTAAAGCCCTTGCATATACTCATCGGTAATATTTTTGCGTTGGATTTCAACAAGATTTCTTGCTTCTTTTATCTTTTTGGTATTTTTTTTAGGGTTCATAATTACTCCTTTGACTTAAAGTCATTAATTAGTTCGTCAATCGTTTCATAAATCAAGCCACTTGAGTTTTCTTTTTTATCAGCCCAAGTAGCCACACAAATAAACAACTTTTCATCTGCGAGGTTCTTCTTGATGTTCTCTAAATCTTTTACAACGTCCTCAAATTGTTTAGCTTCGGTCTCATAAAAGCTAGGGTTGTAACCGCTGGTAATTATCTTATTCGTATCAGTAGCAATGGTGATTATGATATTGTTCATTTTTTAACCTTTTTCGCTTTATTGATAATTCGATCAGCTCGAGCTACGCTATTTTCGACAATTTCAAATTGGTAAACCTCGCCAAAAGCTTCGAGTCTACCAAACCCAGCTGAATCAGCCAGGTCTGTTACGTCAAATTCTCTGCCGTAGAGCGTAATGATAGCTTTGCCATCCTTGTTTGGTTTAACTTTAATAATTTGGCTCATCGTTTTGCTCCTTTCTTTACAAATTGTTTAGCTTTTTCGATGTGACGAATTTGATTGGTATTTTGTCGACTGCGAAATCTTTGATGCCGGCGGAGTTGCTCGGATTTGATAAGTAGATCAGCGATAGTTTTTTCTTTAACGAAACCCCGACGATTAAGCAAAACGAAGCGTGGTCTGTGTAGCCCAAAGCGAGTCGTTTCGGCTGAAACTGCAAGTTCTGCTAAAATTTTGTGAGTATATTCACAAAAAACAAACGCCTTAGCTCCTCGTCTCCTGACCCGTAATTCACTAGCTAACCCCAAATCGTTCAACAAGTCGTTTGAAGCATATACTCCTTGCGTTAGTAATTCGTCATAATCAAAATTGCTTCTATAACAGTGAGCTCTGCGATCAACGAGCTTATCGCACAGCACCCTTGCGGTAACTGATAACTCAAATCCTTCGATAGTGATATTTTTAATCATGTTTTATTGCCCTTTAATTTACATAATCAAAAAGCGACTGCGAAAGTAGCCGCAAGTCGCAATAAAAAACGACCAACGAATACTTCGTTTAGTCGCAAATGATTATCTAAATTATACCATAGAAGGCGATGAATCTACAGCACTAAATTGACTCTTTGTTATTGACGTGTTATAATGCGATTGATACATAGAGTTCAGCCTCATGCTTTTGATAAACCACATCATTTAGCATGGGGCTATTCTTCTGCCTCGCAAAAAACTATTTAAGCGAGGTAAGATGGGCAAAAACCAATTCGTACAACTAGATTTGGAACTAGTTCAAAAGATAGGGCTAGACGCAGCATTTTTATATGCGGTGTTAGAAAATGCTAGTAGAGTCTGGGAGAAAGACGAGCGTGGTTATTTTGCGATTTGGACTAAGTACCTGATGAAACAAACTGGGTGGTGGCAAGGCAAGATTATTAAAGAGCGAAATAAACTGATAGAGGTCAAACTAATACAATTTCAACAAGGCAAAAATCAAAACTCTAAAAACAAATACAAATTGTTGTAATATAAACAACAATTAAGAAAAGCTTAACGGAGGTAGAGAAAATTAAGATCTCTGTTTTTAGTTGTCAAGCCCTAGCCTGTGGAAAACTTGTGGAAAAACTCCACATTTTTTGTGGATAACCTTGTGGATTAGTCAATTCTGGCGTGCTGAAATCGCACGCCACTCAACAGAGAGCGCTATTACAAAATCGCACGCCCATAGAAAAAGAATATTAAAAATAATAATAGTAGGTAGCAAAAAATCATTAAAATAATTTGGGTGGGCAGAATAGGAAAATATGACAAAACCAATTCATGCCCAAATTGACGAGTATTTGGAGTATTGCGAGTTTACTCGCCAAATGAGCAAAATGACAATTAATAGTAAGCGCCATACGTATAAGCACTTCATTGAAGATACCGAGATAAATGATTTAAGAGAACTGGATAACAAAGCTTTTAATCGCTGGATCGCGGCACAATCTAGCCATGGAGCTTCTGCACGGACAATTAACACCCGAATGGCACACATAATGGCAATGCTGCGCTATTTTAGGGAAATGGGACTGAACATGCCGATCAAGTTACCGCTCATTAAAAAGCTCAAAGAAGGTCCAGTTAGACGAGTCTTTTATAATCGAGAGCAAATAGAAAAAGCATTAAGCTATGCCGATGAGATGGCTTGGCTTCTAATTAAGATTAGTTTTGATGCTGGGTTAAGAATCAGTGAATTAAGAAACTTGAGATTAGATAACCTTTTTGGTAATCGAATTAAATTCATTGGTAAAGGTTTTAAGCCAAGGGAATCCTACATCACGACAGACACCTACAATAAGCTTCGAGCTTGGATTCGAGACAATGGCATCAAGGATGCAATTTGGATAAATCAAAGAGGAAGACAATATAGTGTCGACGAACTAAGAATTCTAATGCGCAAACCATTTCACAAAGCTGGGTTTATGGATTTTTATCCGCATGCATTGAGGCACTCGTTTGGTACAGATATTCAGCAGAAAGGGGCAACTCTCTTAGAAATGCAACAAATGCTTGGCCATTCTAACGCTGAAACAACTCAACGCTATATCCACGGTTTGGATGGTCAGTTAGAAAATCTATTTGTAAAATATCACGAACCAGAAATGGCGCTCCGAAAATAAAAAAGTTGTAAAAAATAAATAAAGTTTTCCACAATTTTTAAGGATAAAGACGCTAAAAATTAGGCGTCTTTTTCTGTTTGCATATTGACCTTAAGCGGAAACTGTGCTATACTGAGAGCAATTAGATGAAGCAATAAAACTTCTGTAACTTTACAACATTGAATCAAGTAAACCGACTATAAAATCGGATTCAATGTTAATTATATTTTGAAAATTAGAGTCTTTATCGTTCATACTGACCTTCTTTATGTAAAAATAGATATAGGCTTCACAATAAGTACTCTACCCTTGATGACTATTGGTATTTCATCTGGAACGTCAAACATATTCCTTACATCGCTACCTTCCTGAACTACACTATTAAACGATTCAAACAGCATGCCATTCAAATAGTCTGGTTTAATTAAACCTAAATCAGTTGATTCAAATACATTAAACTTGCCATCCTCCACTCTGATTACCTTTCCAAAAATATTATACTCACCATATAATAATCGTTCCGTGCCAAATTGCTTTGCAATATCCTCGTCCAATTCAATTAAGCACCTTGCAAAGTTTATATCGTCGCAAGACAAAAACCTATCTCCTATCGGTTTAATAAGCTTGTAAATCTCGCTCATTTCTTTTGTTAATTCAGTTTTGTCTTTGTCGTCAGAGAACTTATTTCCTAGATTTACAGCCTGAACTAGTGTGTTTACCAACTTTACAACCTCAATTCTTTGAAATCTAGACTTGAACTCAACAAAATTACCAGCCTGGAGTGTGTTATCTAAAGTTTGCCTAACCATATTCTTTTCCATAAGCATAGACCTCAACTTTGCAAATAAAGAAACACTCGTATGTACTTTTTTGGAAGAAACTTCTTTACTGTTAGACTGAGTCTTTTCTTTAGATCTATTAAAGCCCCTTCTCCATCCATACTCAAAAATCCAAGCGGTATTTTACTCTGTAGATCAGCTCTTGCACTACCCACATTAGCCTCATTCCTTGAATCGCTGTAAACAGTTTTGATCTCCTGGAATTGACTAAGACCATCCTCAATTACTGCGAGCATATCAAACACCGTTTGATAATCCAGGTAGACTGGAGTTGGCACTATCATTACAGATGGTCGCCCAGCTTGCGACTTTTTATCTGTAGGATTTTGTCCACTCATCACACCACCTCCAGTTGGTCAAGGTTGGCTAGCACCTGCTTGAAGTTGTCAATTTGTTGTTGATGCATATTGTCGTTGTAGCCGTTCATATTTTCGTTCATGTTTTGATATAACTTACCTAGTATTTTTATTATACTCCCTCTCTCTGATTTCTAGTATGCTTAAAATAGAGAGATATACTCAGTATAGATAAAGACTCTCCCATAATCGGCCGAGCCGCTCTGATGCAGTATGCCAATATCGACAAATTTCTTTACTAGAGCATTAGCCGCTGGACGGGATAGCCCAGTTATCTTCTCGGCTCGTGCAACATCAATAATCGGACTACTGTACAATCCCTTTAGTAGCATAAGAGCGGTTTTTGCCTGCTTTCCGCCAAGTGCATTCACCTTCTCCATATCTCGTTCTCGCAGGTCAATCAACTTCTTAGATACCTGGATAGCTTCCTCTGCGATTGTTGTCACGCCTTCCAAGAAAAACAACACCCACTCCTCAATTTTCTCCTTATTGTGATAATCTGACAATCTATCGAAATAGGTGTCGCGATGCCGCTTGAAGTATTCCGACAGATAAAGTACAGGATATTCTAATACCTTATCATGATGAAGTTGCAGCGTGACTAATAGACGACCTGTTCGACCATTGCCATCAAGAAATGGGTGTACGGTTTCAAATTGCGCATGGAGTAGAGCTGCCTTAATAAGCGGTGAATATGGCTGAGGTAGATTGAGGAACTTTTCTATATCAGACAAAACACGTGGTAACTCGTGTGCCGGTGGCGGTACAAACAAAGCATTCTCAGGTCGTGTGCCACCAATCCAGTTTTGTGTCTTACGAATCTCCCCAGGAGTTTTACCAATTCCCTCTCTGGTGTTTTTCATCATTTCTTCATGCACTTGGCGAATAATACGCAGCGTCAGGGGTGAATCCTGCACCGCAGCAACCCCATGGTTAATTGCATTAATGTAACTAAAAATATTTTCAACATCTTCTGGAATGTGTTCTGTCATGCCAATGTCGGCACGAAGAGCATCGTGCATTGTCGCTTTTGTTCCCTCGATATTACTCGAGACCGCCGCCTCTTTCTGTATGTAGGTAGAAAGAAAGTAATCAATATCTGGTATCAACTGGGCAATACCATCAAGTTTACCAAGGGCTAGAGTTGCCCGATCATTCGTAAGATGAACGGCAGGGGAAAATACTAGCATTTCCTTTGGCGGAAATTTCTCCGGTATAAAGGCTTTATAACCTTGCGGCTGTTGCACAAAATTACCTAATAACATACTTAACATCTCCTTTTATAATGTTAAGTATATCATACTTTACTTAACATCTGCAAGAAAGATGTTAAGTTTCTCTAAAGGATTGATTGATAACCTTATGCCGCGACGATGAGGTGTTCCCCGAGGACAATACCTAGCAACTTCCCCGCTTCTGCTAGTCTAATGGTAATATCTTCATTAATCTGACTGGTCTCCTAACTCCCACTCGGATGATTATGTGCCACAATGATACTCGCAGTACGATCGGTGATGGCGTCGGCGAAGACCTCGCGTGGCCGATCATCTTTGTAGTAATCTTTAATTCTCATGCTTTAATTTTAGCACAAATCTATAATCACCATATTTTTAAAAAACTTACGTAATCCTCACACAAAAAGTTCATCAATTCTTACCATCAACACTTATCACCAACTTAAACTCAGCGCCGGCCGATGGACGACTTTTAACCTGAATCATGTAACCACAGTGCTCAGCAAGCGTTTTAGCAATCGCCAGTCCCAAACCATGCCCCGATACGTCAGTTCGCGTGCGCGCCGTATCCGCCCGATAGAATCGCTCAAAAATCCGCTGTTGATCACTCAGCGCGATCCCAGGCCCATTATCTTTAATCACAAATTCCAGTGTGTTTTTCTTGAGGCGCACTCGCAACATTACCTCGCCATTTTTATCTGGTAAATATTTAATCGAATTATCGACAAAAATCGCCAAAATCTGTCGCACCGCATTCGCTTGCAGAGCCACTTCACGAATGGAAGTTTTTTTGTCATAAATTAACTTCGCCTGTTTAGCCTTAGCCGCTGGAGCAAACTTCCCCACCAATTCTTTAATCAACACTGACGGACTGACTAACTCAGGCGTTGTAATAATATTTTCTGACCTCGCCATATCCAGCAGGGAATTTGTCAAATCAGTTATTTTTTTAATTTCAGCAACATTTTGCCCCAAAACTTGACGCATTTTGGCATCAGTCAGGGTTGTTTTACGCAGTGCCACTTCATTACTCAGCAATAATGCCGACAACGGAGTGCGCAGTTCATGACTAGCATCCGATACAAATTGCGCTTGTTGTTCAATTGACCGCTCAATTGGCGCCAATGTTCGACGCGCCAGAATTAAACTCAAACCATAGCCCACAATCAACATCACCCCGTTTAAAATTGCCAGTGACATAACCACCAGTCCGCGCGTCTCATTATCTCGCCGTTCCAAACGACGATTTAACTGATCTTCAATCACCACCAATGATTGCTGACTATGCTCACTCGGTGGCAATGGTCGATGCAATTGCAAAGACATAATTGCATAAATAATTCCACTAAACACCAATGACAGTGTCATAATCACTGCCAAATAGCTCAACGCTAAACGACGCACCCGTTGCTGATGTTTCACGCTTTTTCCTCGAGTTTATAACCAAAACCTGGTACGGTATGAATCAGTTTTTTACCAAACGGTTTGTCGACTTTGCGCCGTAAAAACATAATAAATAATTCCACATTATTTGGCAAAACATCGGCATCAAAATCCCAAACATGCGCAATAATTTGTTCTTTTGATAAAACTTTACCAGTGTTGCGCATTAAATATTCTAGCACACCATATTCTTTAGTTGTCAGGCTGATTTCTTGCGAGGCACGCGTCACTTTTTTCAAACTAGGATCTAATGTTAAATCACCCACTCGCAGAACTTCACCCAGTTTTTCGTTCGGACGGCGCAAAATCGCCCGCAATCGCGCCAATAACACTTCAAAACTAAACGGTTTTACTAAATAATCATCAGCACCCGTATCCAAACCTTTTACAATATCATGCTCAGCATCACGTGCCGTCAGCATCAAAATCGGCGTGCGTTTACCATCTTGACGCAGTGCCTGACACACTTCATAACCATTCATACTCGGTAACATAATATCAAGAATAATTGCATCATAATCATCGGCCGTCGCCGTCCGATAGCCTTCATCACCGTCGTGTGCCACATCAACCGCATAAGTCTCATCTTCCAGACCCTCCTTGAGCGACCGCGCAATCGCCACGTCATCTTCAATTAATAAAATCCTCATATTTAGCCTAACATTTTTCCTAGTTTATCAAATGTGCGTCCATTGCGAATCGTCACCAGCGGATAAAATTTCTCTTTTATTAATAATTTATGATAGGCTGTGCGTAAAAATTCTTTTTCGCTGTATTTTCCCCAAAATACCGCCTTTTTACCAAAATGAACAATTTCATCATGCAGGGGCATTTGGCTAATTTTATTTTGAATATCCTCAGGATTTGCTTCATCGGTATAAAATAGCACATCGGTTCGCGCCAGAGACTGATGCCACCATTTTGGCAAATTATTAATCTCTTCTAAATACTCATCTTTAGTTAAAATAGTGTACTTAATAGTAAAAGGAAATCGTCCTAAAATTTTCGCAATCTCACTTTTAATCTTTTTTAAATCATTATTAGTATTAAAAATCACGTTACCGCTGTTGATATAAGTGATTACATTTTGATATCCTGCCTCTTCCAAGCTGACCTTAAGGTCTTGCATTGAAACTTTATTTTTTCCACCAACATTAATACCTCGAAGCAATAGGACATATCTCATGTGTTTAGTATATCATCGCCTGCATTTCTGGCCAAATTTGTTGCACCAAACGCTTACCGCGCGTCGTGAGTCGCACCCAAGCGTCACCATAGACCTGCTCAATTGCCATCAATCCCTTGCGTCGTAAATCAGACAATACATTCATCGCCGTACGACGTGGCATACCGACTTGCGCTGCGAGCATAGCGATATCATCACCGCCGTCCTCGTATACCTGTTGCAACACCAGTGCCTCATTAGTTGTTAAGTTAATTTCTTTTGCTTGCTTTTTACTCATAATTTTCCTTTCGTGATGTTAATGGTTATATAATAAACGGTCAACCTTTAATTTTGCTTTAAGTCCCACAAAAAACAGCGCCACGGGAGAATGGCGCTGTTTTTATATCATCAGAGGGATTTATTGTTTATTAACGGGCTGAGGCTGAGCATTGTCAGGGTGACGCTGTCCATTACCTTGTCTGGGTTGAGGTGGCTGTTGTCCTTGCAGTTTCTCACCCTGCTGAGACTTCCCGCGCGGTTCACTGCCATGATTTGGCCCCAATGGCGCTTGTTGACGAGCGTCAGGTTGCGACTGATTGGAATTTAGCACACCTCCATCTCTTCGATTATCAGTTTCACTTTGTTGAGGTGATTGACCTTGAAGGCGATCAGACTGATTTGGCTGATTGTTTTTGCCTTGATTTTGATCTGTTTTATCACCAGCCTGTCCATTATTTGGACGATTCTGATTATCATCACCATCCTGAGCACGGCCAAGGTGTTGACCATCTTGGTGACGACTCATCTCTGGCGGACCACCAGCTTGACCATGAGCCCTACTTCCATGGCGCATGTTGTTCATTTGCATACCAGCTACGAAGCCAAGCCCACAAATTGCCACACTACCGATAACTAGGCCAGCCTTCCCACCGATTCCCGAACCTTTTGGTTTGGAATAATTTTCACCTGGTAGTGGAGACGATACTTGATGACTCACTACTTCTGGCGTTATAACAGTTGATTCTTTATGTTCTGAGTTCTTCATTATTTCCTTTCTTGTTTTAAAATATATGTAGATAATTCATTTAATTTTACATTGTCACCTCCATTATCCATAACCATGTCAACTGATTAAAGTCATAATGTAAGTTTGTAATAATTACCCTACTGAGCGTGGTTGTTATTTTTGTAATCATAACGACAAACTGTACAGGGTTTATCTGTAAAATCGCTTTAAGCTCTTTTGAGAACATCACTAACTAAAAAAGTCGCTACGGTGGATTGCGTAACGACTTTTTATTTTAAAAGGCAGAACTCTATTTAACTAAACTAAAACCTAATTTCGTCAGATCACCCAAACCACCCAAGTCTATAACATTAGTATAGCCTTGTTTTTGGAGTAATTGTTGCGCGGTCGCCGAGCGATTACCACTGCGACAATAAAGGTAAATCTTAGTGTCTTTATTCACTTGTGATGAGAGTTGATTTTTGCCAGCTTGAATATCGCTCAGTGGCCATAGAGTTGCACCATCAGCATGTCCCGTTTGGTATTCTTCGGTTGTGCGGACATCAATCATCACAGCACCTTTTTTCACATCTTCCATAATTTTTTCCTTAGTTAATGGGCTATCTTTAATTTGTTGAATCATCTCTCGGAATTGTTTCACCGCTCGGCTATAGCGTGCATCTGTCCAGTAGTTATCAGGGGTGAGTTTTTCGCCATCAGGCGCAGTTTCCTGCAAGAAATGGCCGACAATTTTACCCTTTTTTACGGCCGTCACATCTGGCACATAAATCCGTGGCTGACCTTTATCATCTTTATTAAGTAATGGTTCAAGTTTTTTAATCAGTTTTTGGTAAGTTTCGGTGTTATGCGCTCGCGCTTCTTTAATATTTAAATAATAAATCTTATCCAAATTCTCTGCCTTAGCCGCTTCATTAACAATTGGTGCTAGAGCCTGGCACCACGGACATTCGGTAAAACCAAGAAAAATTAGCCCATCACCTGATTCAAACTTCGCTAAAATCTCAGTTTCGTTAGTCTCTACGAAACGATGATCGGCTGGTAATTTTGGATAAAGTTTTTGAAAATCAGCCCGTGTTGTCGCCGAATTTTGATTAGTATTTGGTTGTGGTTGTTCTTTTTTAAAAAAGTGATTGATTGCAAAATAACCGCCCACCGCCAATACCAACACCGCACCGACGATAATAGCTATTTTTTTAGTTTGTGAATTGTTCATATAATTATTGTAGCACTATGCTAATTTTAGTCAAAAAAAATGTTAAAATTAAGCTATGAATATATCCAGTCCGGCGTTTGCCGACACTATAGCTTAATGATCTAATTACTTCCATTACACTGTATATTATTGACCAAGCCATACTGACTGGGAAGTTTGGTGTATTGGATATTTTGCGACATAACTATTTTTTTAAAAAAATATTTTTAAAAAAGAAAAAACACCTCATACGAAGTGTCTTTTCTTGGCTCCGGCGGCTGGGCTCGAACCAGCGACCTATTGGTTAACAGCCAACCGCTCTACCGCTGAGCTACGCCGGAATACTTAGCTATTATATGAGAAGATTCGCTTAAAGTCAAGTTATTTCTGCGTTGGTTTTTCGATCATTTCGGTCAGCTCAGCAATATTTAAAATTTTAAAAGCTTTTTTAACACTCGCTAATTCCAATTCGTCGAGTTGTTTCAGGCGAATCGTAATTTGTTGATCAAGTGACATTGCGACTGACTGTTCGGGCTTGACCACCTCGAGTGAGCGCGCCGCTCCGTCATTTTTACGAATTAACTCTAGCGCTACTAAATTATTAATATGTTCCGCCACTGTAGCAATTGATTTATAACCAAGCGCTTCGGCAATTTCCCGATAACTCGGACTAAAACCCTGGTTATCCGCAAAACTCTCAATAAAGTCTAATAAAATCTTTTGTTTTTTAGTAATTTTCATGCTTACTCCGTGTTGTTTGATTTATTAATGCTAAACATAAACCAGCCAATCCCCACCAACTATAACTTACTGCGTCATCCGCCCAAATTGGTAATACCAAATTAATCACCACCAAGCCCACTCCACTAATTAACAACGCACCAGCCAACCATTGCTGACGATGGCAATACAAACGCCTCAATACCACAACATTAAACACCAAAAACATCACTCCGCCAATAACACCAACCTCCACCATCATCGCCAAATAATAATTTTCGATAATATTGACACGCTGGTTATAGACCGACGGCGTGCCGGTTGAACCCACACCCGAACCGAATGGTCGTTGCCTAATTTGAGTGAGCGCCAGTTGGATTGAGCTTGAATGCTCTTGATTAGATTTACCAACAGATGAACTCTGCGGATTATGATGCAAGACAACTTGCTGGAAATAATGTGCCAACTGGCCATTAGGAAATTGATTAATCAGAAACATCAGCACAATTCCACCACTAACCAGCAGACTAGCCCCGATACGAGTATATTTTTGGCGGTCAGCGACTGACAATTTTAAGATTAAGCCACTCATGACTGTCACTACCACCGCTAACCACGCACTTCTTGACCAAGTCCAAATAAGTACCAGTCCCACCACACCAATCATCAACCAATCAGCCTTATTGAGTCGAGAGCGCTGTTTCATCAATATATAAGCTAGCGCTATTACACACAACGCCCCCAGCGGATTTGGACCACGCAAAGTCGAATTGATTCGCACTAGAGCGTGATTTTGATCGACCGTCAGATAAGGCATAATCGTCTCGGTCGAATACCCAAAATTAGCCAAAAAATCCTTCGGTAGCAACACAATTTGCGCTACCGCAAAAATCATCACTGCGCCAACCGCCCACCACCATTTGTTAATCACTGCCTGAATCAGCTGTCGATTATACACACCAACCGCGTAAAATACCGCAAATAGTGCCACAAATCGCAAATTCAGCAATAATCCACCCACCACCGCTATCAAATTACCACCCAGCAGAAGCGCCATCGCAACCTGCCATAAGCCATAAGCCAGTCCAAGTTGCAATAAGCGTGAACGCCAGACTGCTCTCGTCAGCCAACCCATCATCAAGGTTAACACCACCAGCACCGCTAAATAAATTTCCGAAAATGCCTTAAAAATCCACCGATATTCCAGCCAATGACTGCTCAAAAACACCATAATCGGCGTTTGTAATAGCACCACTACCAAAAACCAACCTGACAAATTTCGAGTAAGAGTTTTTAAAAATTGGTTTTGCATAGATATTATTATATAATATCCGTTAAATGAAACGAAATTCTAAATCCATCAAATTAATCCTGTTAGCGATTGACTTTATAGTTCTTAGTTTAGTTTTTGGCTTATCCTATTTAGTCCGTGTTAAATATGACTCCCGCCCTTTATTGTATCCAGTTTACGCTAAAGAATTTTTATTCTCTTCACTCGTGGTGATTCCATTGTGGATTCTGGAATTTTTAAATCTAGGCTTATATTCCACCCGTATTTACCGCCAACGCATCGCTTCTTGGGCGCGCATTATTGTCGGCAACTGTCTCGGAATTTTACTGATTATTGGCTGGGAATACATCACTGGACAATACATCTTCCCAGCACGCTTAGTGACGCTTTATGTGTTATTTGGATCAATTACCGCCTTAATTTTTGCGCGAGAATTGTTTAACTTTATCCAAGGTTATTTATTTACAAAAAATATCGGCACCGAAAAAGTCTTATTGATTGGTAAAAACGAAATTGCCGACAGCCTCTTAAATCAACTCGCCTATAATCCACGCAGTGGCTATGATTTAATTGCTTCCACTGGCATTAAACTTGACGGCATTAAATACTATCCGCGCCTCGAAACTGCGCTTAATAACCTTGATACTGACCAAATTATGACCATTATTCAGACTGATATGTATGATTCGGCTAGTCGCAACCACAAAATCCTCCACCTCACCCAGGTCAAACATCTCAATTATATGTTTATACCGGGTGAACCAGAGTTTTATTACGGTAAAAACACCATCGAAATTTTAATGGGTTATCCAATTCTGTCGGTTCACCAAACACCTTTAATTGGCTGGGGCGAAATTATTAAACGCTTCTTTGACTTGGTGATTACTATTTTACTCCTACCAATCTGGGGGACGATTTTTTTGCTAATCTGTTTACTGCAAAAAATCTTCAATCCTGGACCGATTTTTTATACTTCTAAACGCCTTAGTCGCTTCTCTCAACCGTTTGATTTGTATAAATTCCGCTCGATGGGCGCGCAATACGGCTCAAAAGACGCCGCTCTGGAATTTGAAGAAATGGGGCGACCTGATTTAGCCGAAGAATATCGCCTCAAGCGCAAAGTTGATCATGATCCACGCATTACTAAGTTCGGTCAATTCTTACGCACCACTTCACTCGATGAATTACCTCAGCTAATTAATGTTTTAAAAGGTAATCTCAGCCTGGTCGGACCTCGACCAATTTTACCGCAAGAACTTAAATTCTCGGATCGCACCACCGCTTTACTCCATAGCGTTAAATCGGGCGTCACCGGTCTATGGCAAGTGTCAGGGCGCAGTAATTTAAGCTTCGAAAAACGCATTGAACTGGAAACTTATTACGCTCAAAACTGGAGTTTATGGCTGGATTTGAAGATTTTAATCAAAACCCCTCTCGAAATCCTAAAACGTCGAGGTTCAAAATAATGACCGCCAAAGCTAAATCATCAACACCACGCATCGCCATCGTGTGCGATTGGTTGACTAATATGGGCGGTGCCGAAGCTGTTGTGCTCGCCCTGCACGAGGCTTTTCCTGATGCGCCAATTTATACCAGCACATTTGTGCCAGAAGCGATGCCGTTATTTCGCGATTTAGACATCCGCACTACTTATTTACAAAAACTACCCAAACCGTTGCGTAAACTTCATAAGTTTTTCCCGAGCTTGCGCGTGAAAGCCTTCCAAAAGCTTGATTTATCTGATTATGACATTATTATCTCTAGCTCTTCAGCCGAGGCGAAACAAGTCAAAAAAACTCGCCCCGAGCAAATCCATGTTTGTTATTGTCACACGCCAATTCGCTATTATTGGAGTCATTATGATGAATATCGCCGTAATCCTGGCTACAGCCCAATAATTAACTTCTTCGTTCGACTGTTAATGCCAATTATGGTACCGCCTCTACGTCGAGCGGATTTTCGTGCCGCCCAACAAGTTGATTATTTTATCGCTAATTCTAACTTTATTAAACAACGGATCAAAACCTACTACCAGCGCGACGCAATTGTGATTCATCCACCAGTTGATATTGAGCGATTCTCACCCCAGAAACAGCGAGCTGATTTTTATGTCGCCCTCGGCCGCCAAGTTCCTTATAAACGCATCGACCTCGCCGTCCAAGCCGCTACTAAACTCAATCTCCCGCTCAAAGTTTTCGGTAAAGGTCCCGAACATCAACATCTCCAAGCCATCGCTGGACCAACCGTTGAGTTTTTCAGTGATTTTCAAGGTAACGCCTCAAACCAAGAGGTTGAAAAAGCCCTCAACCAAGCCAAAGGCTTTATTTTTCCTGCCGAAGAAGATTTCGGGATTGTTCAAGTTGAAGCTCTAGCGGCTGGTGCGCCAGTTATTTCTTATGGAGTCGGTGGCACTCTCGACATCGTCAAACCGCCTCACCATGGTATTTATTTTAAAGAGCAAACTGTCGAGGCGGTGGTTGATGCCCTGAAGCAGTTCGAGCGAACCACTTTTGATATTAATCAGCTCACTCAACAAGCCCGCCAATTCGATAAACAGTTATTTATCCAAAAAATAACCAATTTTATTCGTGATATAATGTAATTAAGTTAAATTTGAGGAGCATATGCAATCGACCAATCACCACTACGCGTTAATTCTAGCCGGCGGTTCCGGCACTCGTTTATGGCCGCTCAGCCGTAAAGATCTACCGAAACAAATGCAGAACTTCATCAGCGACAAACCCCTAATCGCTGAAACAGTTGATCGCATTCGCGAGATTATTCCAGCTGAAAATATTTTCATCGGTACTGGTTTGCGTTTTAAGGATAAAATTCAGGAACAACTTCCTGATATTCCAGCTAAAAACATTATCGCCGAGCCTATCGCACGTGGTACGACCGCCGCTTATGCACTCGCCACGCGTATCATCCAGACTAAAGACCCTGAAGCAATGATTTTTAGTATGGCCAGTGATCACGCCGTCCAAGATTTGGAGGTTTTTCAACAAACTGTCAAAGACGCTTTTGAGTTCGTCACTAACAACCCTAATTACATCAGTATTGTCGGCATCAAACCGCACGAACCAAATACCGGCCTTGGCTATATAAAGCTTGAAGCTCAGATTCAAGACAATCCAGTAGTATACTCCGTCGAAAAATTCGTCGAGAAACCATCCCGCAAGGTCGCCGAGTATTATCTATCTACTAATCAATACTATTGGAACTCAGCTTATTACTGTTATCGGGCAGATACTTTGCTTAAAGCCTACCACGAAACCGATCCAGCGATTTTAGATAATATTGATAAATTTATCACCTCAGGTCTAGAAAGCGATTTTCTGCAAGTGCCGGAAAAAGCTCATGAAATTGAATTTATCAACACCAAAAAATACCCACTAGCGCTGATTCCAGGTCATTTCCGCTGGAGTGATATCGGTAACTGGCAGTCGCTTCACAAATTACTGACTGAGCTCACCGATACAACTAATATTTCCAACACGCCACACGATAATCACATTGACGTCGGTAGTTCTGATTATTTAGTGATTGCCACTGATGATCGACTAATCACCACCGCTAATTTAAACAATATCGCGATTATTTCCACCCCCGATTCGCTGTTAGTTTTAAATAAAGATAACCCGAGCTATGTTAAAAACATCATTGAGTTTATTAAAGAAAAAGGTCTTGAGGAGTATTTATAATGCCAACACTTGAATTATTTGATCAACAATTACTTACCGACATCCAAAATCATCCATCGCCGTTTGTGCATATTATTATCATCGCCACCAAACCGGACATTATTAAACAAGCTCCGCTCTATCAAGAGCTAATTAAACGCGACCAAGCGGTACTGATTTGCCACACTGGTCAGCACTATGACTTTCGTTACAGTGGTGGCATGGAAGAAGAATTCGGCTTAAAAGTTGGCGCTCATCTCTCAATTGACGGTAATTTACATACTAAAATCGCTCAAATTATCGAACGCTTCGGGGAAGTGCTCACTCACCTTAAATCCATCAATAAAATCCCAATTCCTTATATCCACGGTGATACCATGACTTGCATGGCAGTTGGTTTATCGTCAATTATGCATCAAGTCAGCTGTGTGCACGTCGAGGCTGGCATTCGCACCCTAACTCCAAAAGCTGAGATTTATCACAAATTCTACAATGATTTTAAAAATAATCAATTCAACTGGGATGAATACTATCAAGCCATCCAAAATCCCGACAATCTCGAACTTGGTAGCCTCGAGCCATTCCCTGAGCAAATCAACACTCGGATGAGTGAACCAGCATCAGGATTTTATGCTACCCCAGTGGAATTAACTAAGCAATTTCTCATTAACGAAGGCTTTGTGGCTGATAAAATCCAAGTCGTCGGCAATACCGTCGCCGATGCAACTTTTACCGCTATTCAAGACAGTCAAAAATCAACTATTTTTGAAAAATATCCAGCTCTACTGAGCGGTAAATTCATTCGTTTCTGCGTCCATCGCCGTGAGAACACGCAAGACCAAAAACGCTTCACTATTCTATTCGAAGCTATGGAAAAATTAGTGCAAGCTGGTCAATCCGTTCTGCTAATTTCACTCTTTGCCACTGAAGAGGCAATTGATAAATTCGGTTTACGCGACCGCCTGAATCAGCTGGTAGAAAATTATCCCGAAACTTTTATTTATTCGGATGTATGGCCTCATTACTATGACGTGATCGCTGCTATGCAAAAATGCTCTGCCATTGCTACCGACTCTGGTAGTATGCAAGAAGAAATGAATATTTTAGGCATTCCATGCGTCACTTTGCGCTTTGGTTCAGATCGAGGCGAAACCTTTATTGCCGGCTCAAACGTGCCAGCACCGCCAATCGACAGTGATTTTATCGTTGCCATCATTCAAGGTGCTATCAATAACCAACAGATGAAACAAGTCGGTAATATCTACGGCACTAACGTCTCCGCGAAGATTATTGAACAAGTTCTCGAGCGACTCCATCCCGCAACTGGTTTATTCCAAACCGAAGAACAACGTCTTGGTTTTTAAGGTTTATGGCTAAAATTGTCATCGATGCTCGTATTATTAAATCCTCAACCGGTCGCTATGTTGAGCGTCTATTGTATTATTTACAACAAATTGACCAAACCAATCACTACATTATTCTAATCCCAAGCAAAGATCTCGATTATTTTCAACCAACCAATCCTAATTTCACGGTTCAAGCTTGCGATTTTGCTAATTATTCTCTGGCTGAACAATGGCAATTTAAGAAGTTGCTTGATCAACTCCAAACCGATTTAGTGCATTTTTGTATGCCTCAACAGCCTGTTTTGTATCGTGGTAAAACCGTCACTACTTTTCATGATTTAACCCTTTTAAAAGTCTACAACCGCGACAAAAACTGGCTAATATTTAAAATCAAACAGGGAATTGGTAAATGGCTATTTCGCCGTGTGGCTCACAAAACCAATCACATTATTACCCCGAGCCAGTTCACGAAACAAGATTTACTCGATACTTATCACATTAATCCTGATAAAATTAGCGTCACTTATGAATCGGCTGATTTTGACCAAGTCACAGCTGAACCATACCCGACATCTTTTCGCCAGTTTATTATGTATGTTGGTCAACAAAGCACTTACAAAAATATCGCTCGACTGGGGGATGCTCATCAAAAATTACTTGAACACTACCCAGATTTAGGTTTATTATTAGTCGGCAGTCTTAATCAAGCCGCCAAGCTGAATCAAGCTTATTTTGAGCAACATAATTATAGTAATATTCAATTCACTGGCTTTGTTAGTGATCAACAATTAGCGTGGCTATATCAGCATTGCTCAGCTTACATCTTTCCATCATTTTATGAAGGATTTGGGCTACCTGGCGTCGAAGCGATGGCGGCTGGCGCACCGCTAGTTTCCTCAAACGCTACATGTTTACCGGAAATCTATGCCGACGGTGCACTATATTTTGATCCAAGCGACACTAACGACTTGGTTGACAAAATCAGCCAAGTCTTATCTAATCAACAACTCCGACAAGATTTAATCCGTCGAGGTCAGCGCCGAGCACATGATTTTTCATGGCAAACTATGGCCGAACAAACTCTTGGAATTTATCAACAAGTTCTCCAAAAATAACCACCGCCCTGTTATTTTAGTTTAATTTGACTTTTGGCGAGAATTATTATTTAGTATAAATTAGTAATTAGTTTTCCTTAACTCGAGAAATAATCAGACGGCGCTCACTGCCCTCACCCTCTGAATGTGTTTCAATTGTCGAATAATCTTGTGCTAGTTTATGAACAATTCGGCGATCAGCTGGACTTAAGTTTACGACATAATCCTGACCGGTTTGACGGACACGCTCAATCCATTTCTCAGCTCGTTCAATTAATTTGTCATTTTTATGCTTTTTATAATCAGCAATGTCTAAATTGACTCGATAAATCACCGAATCTTTTAAACGCAAATTCGCCGAAATTAAACTCTGCAAGGCACGCAAGTTATCAGCGTCCTTACCGATTAAAATCGCATTAGCTTCGGTCGATGGAATTGATAATTCAATCACCTCATCTTCACAAGTAGAATTCACTGCCACATTCAGCCCAAAAAAGCTCAAAATATCCTCGGTAAACTTGGTGGCGTAAATAATTGCTTCTTCTTTGTTCATAACTTCCCTTTCTAACCTTTTGACTTCCGATGATGTTTTTTAGCGGAAGATTTTGGTTGGCGAGATGATTTTGGTGCGGAGCTCGATTTAGGTTCAGTTTCCGCCTCAGTTTCAGCAGTTGAAATCGTCTTAATTGTAGTGGTAATTTTAGGTGATTTTTTCAGTTGTTTAGCACGATTTTGGAATAAAACCTCCGCTGTTTTAGCCCGCTTCAAGCGTTCTTCAACCTCAGCTTCGTCAGCTGGTTTAACTTCAGTCGCCACAAGTTGGTCCATAATCATTTTACGCTGAATAATTGACATCACGCCAGAAATAAACTGATAAAAAGCAATTGCTCCATAAATCGCCCCGAAACTAATTAAAATCATAATTGGCATAATTTTATTCATTTTACCCATCATAATATTGTTAATTTCAGCTTGATCCGGTTCTTTACCCTCTCCCGCTTCCGCTAAAATATCACGAATCCGACGTTTTTTCGTATTTTGATACACACTGGTTGAATTAATAATATAATATTGCGTCCAAGCCGCCCCAAGCACAAACATCGCCATCACGAAGCTATGCACGCCGTGATTAAATTGAAACGGAATCACACTCATATCAATTTGACCAAATAAAAGCGGTTTAAAGGTTTGATGGTCAGCGATTAATTGCTGAACTGGTGCCATATTTTTAGTAATATCATAAGCTAAGTGATTCACGGCGTTAGTATCGCGAATCATCACTTGCACCACACTAAACATCGCAATCAGAATCGGCAACTGAATCAAAGCCGAGAAAAATGAGGCTGACATTTTAATGTCATTTTGTTTATATAAACTCATCGTCATCAGATATTCAAGCTGTTTATTACCTTTGGTTTTTTGTTTGATTTTTTTCAGTTCTGGCTGAATATCCTGCATTCGTTTCATCTGTAAAGTCTGCGATTTTAACAGTGGAAACAACAGAATCTTAACAATAATTGTAAACAAAATAACCGCCACGCCAAAATCCCCTACTAGACTATAGAGCGCTAATAACAGATTAAAAATCGGGCGAAAAATCAATTCATGAAAAATAGTACCTAACATAGCTTTTAATATTATATCATACTTTTCAAGTACCATCTGGCAAACATATATCTACCTTAATAAGGTTTCGCTCTCAAACACATCACTTTACGACCTTCAGACTAAACACTAATAGTCCGACAACGGAAATCATGATATAATCACCTCAATGAAAGAGTTTGAATACCAACTTACTAAACCACTTGATAATCAACAACAAGTCGTTGAATTATATAGAGTTGCTATTGCGACACGCAATCTGTTGCCAAGAGATTCGGATAAAATTGCCATCATGGCATTTAATGCTACTCACCCATCAAAGCTTAACTTTAAACCGTTAGACGACTTAGAAAAACTCCGATTTGAGCTAGGGGCACTAGAAGCGCCTGGTGATTTTTCGACCTATACAGAACGCACTTTCGTTAATCAAGAAGAGTTTGAGGATTTTTTATGGGATCGATTTAGTAAATTAGTATTTACTAGCATAAAATCTGCTGACTTTTTAACTCAGCGACAATCTTAGTTTCCAACTCCGCAAAATTCACCTGCCCCAGCTCTGCTGAATGGACAATAATAATCAAATCATAATTACGTTGAAACTGGGCAATATACGGTCGAATCAAGCTATACAACCGCCGGCGTAAAAAATTTCGCTGAACGGCTTTTTTGGCGACTTTTTTTGAGACCACTACCGCTACACGCGAAAATCGCTTCCGTGGATTAGCACAAAACTTAATAGAAAATAGTTTTGAGCGGATAGTTTGACCATTTTTATAAGTGTAAGTCAAACTATTATGTCCATGGAAGCGATTTTTAAAAGGTATCATCTTAACTAATTAAGCAGTTAATTGTTTGCGACCTTTAATACGACGACGAGCCAGAGTTTTGCGACCGTTTTTAGTACGGTTTTTAACGCGAAAACCACTCACTTTAGCACGTTGACGTTTATGTGGTTGATATGTTCTTTTTACCATAATAACCTTCTTATTATATTAATATTAATTTATTTTGCAACTTAAAAACTTGCTTTTATTTTTTAAATCTTTTTTAGTATACTTGATTTTTCCCCATTTTTCAAGAGTTTATCCACAGGTTTTAAAGAGTTAATTTTATCTGTGGAAAACTTTACCTCTATTAGATAACTTTTTGATTAAAACTTAATGTTGTAAAAAATCAACTTGTGGAAAACTCCCAAAAAGTCTATAATCTTTATTAAGTTTTATTAAATTAAAAGGGAGAAATTTCAAAGTGGAACGAGCAGTTTGGCAAAGTGTGATTGGTGAAATTGAAATCAGCGTGCCAAAATCATCGTTTGAATCAATCTTTAAAAAAATCTCCCTCATCTCGATCAACGGCAATGAAGTTAAAATTGCCGTACCAAATGTCTTCATCCAGTCGTTTTTACAAAAGAAATTTAATCACTTAATTATTAATACTTTTGAAAAAAATGGCGTTAAAAATCCTCATGTTAGTTACGAAATTAATTTTGACACCACTAAGCAAACCAGTTTACGCAGTCAAATCGCTAAAAAAGATGAAATCTATAAAATGCGCGAGTCTGCTCCAGCGCCGATCCAAACCACCGCGCCAACAGCCACGATGACTGCCACTTCATCATACAATCAACCTACCAAAACCGGTACCGGCCTCAATCCGCGCTACACGTTTGATAATTTCATCGTCGGATCCAGTAATAACTTCGCCTATACTGCCGCGCAAGCTATCGCCCAAAATCCCGGCACTAAATATAATCCACTTTTTCTCTACTCAGGTGTTGGTTTGGGTAAAACTCACTTAATGCAGGCTATCGGTAATGAAATTATCAAAAACAACCCAAAAGCCCGCGTGTTATATGTAACAATTGAGACTTTCGTAAAAGAGTTTCTCGAGTCAATTCGCTTCAAAAAAGACGATTTTTCAGCCCGCTACCGCAATGTTGATGTGTTAATTGTTGACGATATGCAATTTATCACCGGTAAAGAGAAAACTCAGGAAGAATTCTTCCATACTTTCAATGCCTTGCACCAAAAAAACAAACAAATTATCATCTCGAGCGACCAACCACCAAAAAGTATTCCCACACTGACTGAACGATTGCGTAGTCGCTTCGAATGGGGTATGACGATTGATATTCAGATGCCAGATTTTGAAACCCGCTGTGCTATTGTTGACGCTAAGGCTAATCTATCTGGTATTAGCCTCGAAACCAATGTCATTGAACATATTGCTAATAACTTTCGCACTAATATCCGCGAACTCGAGGGTGCGCTCAATCAACTCCTCGCCTACGCCGAAATGCAAAGTATGACGCCGAGTATTGAAATAGCTGATGCGCTACTTAGTAATGTTAAAACTTCACGCCCACAGCACCTCACCGCTAAACAAGTCATTAGTAAAACTGCTAAACATTTCCAGATTGAAACTGAGGAAATTTGTAGCTCCAAGCGCTCCAAGCACATCGTTATCCCCCGTCAAATCGCTATGTATTTATTACGAAGCGAACTTCACATGAGCTTTCCGAAAATTGCTAAAGAATTAGGTCGCAAGGATCATACTACCGCGATTCACTCGATTGAAAAAATCGAAAAAGATTCTAAACTCAATCCAGCAATTCGCGATAATATTGCGTCAATTCGTGAAAGCTTATATAACTAATTTACTTTTTTGCTCATTTATAGCTTAATTATGTGGATAAGTAGTGGAAAACTAACTGCTAACTTGTGTTTAACACGCCACTCCCCTGCTAATAACTTGTGCATTAGCTCGACTAGTTATACACAAACCATTAAGACAGGCCTAGTAGCAGGTGGATAAGTATATGGTTTTGCACAATCTACACACATTTAACACACAGTTTAATCCCCAACTTCTAGCTTAAGTTTAACAGAGATAAAACCGCACTTTTCCACATAATCCACAGCACCTATAATTACCCCAATATGTTAAAATATAAATAAAGGAATATATATTATGGAATTGAAAGTCACCCAGGAAAATCTATCTAAAGCACTTAATATTGTCTCGAAAATTGCAAATATGAAAACTCAGATGCCAATTCTCGATAATATCTTGTTAAAAACTAGTGGTAATCGCTTATTAGTAGCAGCGACCAACTTAGAGATCGCTTCAACGCAATATATTGGTGCGAAGATTGTTAATCCAGGTGAAATTACTATTCCGGCAAAAGTCGTGACTGAGTTTGTTAATAACCTGCCGAGCGGAGTAATTGATTTAGTAGTGACTAATAGTCATTTAAAGATCAGTTCCGGCAAATTCACCTCGGTGATCAATGGCGTGTTAGCTGAAGAGTTCCCAGAATTACCGACTATTGATGAGGATTCGGCGATTCGGATTAACCTGAAGACGGCTGATTTTCGCCAAGCTACTTCCCAAACGATTATTGCTACTACGAATGATTTAGCTCGACCGGTACTGACTGGCGTGCTATGGCAAATGCGTGACAACTGGCTATATTTAGCAGCGACTGATAGTTATCGCTTAGCCGAGCGTAAATTAATCGAGTTCAATCAAGAATTATCAGCAATTGTGCCGGCTCAAACCATGCAAGAAGTATTGCGAGCAATTAGCGATGATGACGAAGAAGTTGAGGTGTTATTTAACGAATCGCAAGTGCGGTTTCGAGTTGGCGATACTGAGATTATCTCACAGTTAATTGAAGGTCGTTTCCCAGATTATACCCAATTAATTCCAAAAGATAATGACATTCGGATTAAAATTAACAAAGCTGAATTTGCCAAAGTGGTTAAAATTGCTGGTTTCTTTGCCTTACACTCAGCGAGTGGAATTACTGTGACGGCCTCAGCGGAAAGTCAAAATCTATCCCTGAAGTCGATCGCCTCAGAAATTGGTGAAAATGTCTCAGAGGCTGAAGCGGAAGTGGTTGGCGATGGTAAAATCACCCTTAATTCACGCTACTTAAGTGATGCTTTAAGTGTGATTCATGATGATATGATTAATTTTGAGTTTAAAGGTAAACTAGCACCGTGTATTTTGCGTCCAGTTAAACAAGACAATTATCTGCATATTATTATGCCACTAAAGAGCTAATATGATTATTAAACAATTGACAGTTCAAAATTGGCGCTGTCATGATCGATATAATTTACAAATTACCGCTCCAAAACTAGCCATTATCGGGCCGAATGGCTCAGGCAAAACCAGCCTGCTTGAGGCGATTTATTTAATTGCTCAAGGTAAATCGTTTAAAGATAGCGATAATGACTTGATAAAAACTAATCGGCAATGGTTGCGAGTTGATGCAGAAGTTGATGGGTCTAGCGCTCATCAGCGCACTTTTAAACTACAACTCAAAGCTGAAACGAAAGATAAAACCATCGCCATTAACCAAAAAATCCATCGGCGATTACCGCAGGCGCAGAAAATTCCGGTGGTGTTATTTGAGCCGGATGATATGAATCTTATTATCGGTTCACCAACTCGGCGCCGTAAATATCTCGATAACCTGATTAGTCAGATCAATCCCCTACACTCACGCCTATTAAGTCGTTATGCTAAGGCGTTGAAACAACGCAATGATTTAATTAAACAAATGTTGGCGCGTGATGGTATAGTGAATAAAGAACAATTATTCTCATGGGACGTGCTACTCAGTCAATATGGCGGGCAAATTATTAAAAATCGCTTGCAAATGACTGATCTGTTAAATCAACGAATTAACGCGATTTATCAGCAAATTACTGGTTTAAACGATCAAATTAGCTTTTGTTATCAGTTTGAAGCTGACGATATTAGTCACCTTGAGCAGAAGATTTTTAACCAATTATTAAATCAGACGCACTTTGTGTTGGGAACGACGATTGGACCACATCGACATGATTTGGAGATTTATTTTAATCACAAGCTAGCCTGTAAGTGCGCTTCGCGTGGTGAAACCCGGTCAATTATTCTGGCAATGAAATTGATTGAAATTGATATTATTAAACAACAAACTGGCTTAAATCCAATCGTCCTGCTCGATGATGTTTTAAGTGAGCTTGATCGCTCACGTCAGCAGTTTTTAATGGATTATACTAATCAGTCACAGATTATTTTAACCTCGACTAATGTCGATAATTTAACCGATTACCAAATCGTTGAACTGACTAAAAACTAAAAAACTCAGCTTGATTTAAGCTGAGTTTTTTAATAGCTAATCATAAATTATGTAGTAATTAAGCCTTCTTCGGTCGGTGAAGCGTGGATTTGAATATGAACGTGGTTTTGGCCAGCGAAGAAGAGTCCCTGCCCGACTGGGAAGTTAGATAAGCGTTTTTTCTCCTCGTCGGTTAATTTAAACACTTCTGATACCACATCAACGGTACTAGTTGATTGCTTGAGTAATAACTGCATTGAGGCGTTGTTGACAATCGCCCGCCCCATTTTACTACCCATAAAGTCTTCGACGTCCTGAGTGATGGTAGTTAGGCCAAGTTTATACTTACGAGCGCGCTTAGCTAAACTGAAGATGAAGTTAGCAGAATCTGGATATTTCATTAACTGCCAGGCCTCATCGACGATTAGCATACGCTTGCGTTGGTCGGAGCGTGTAATATTCCAAATGTGACTTAGAACGATGTACATCGCTACGGGACGGAGTTCATCTTCAAGGTCACGGATGTTAAACACCACCATTGAGTTGTTAATTTCAACGTTGCTTTGTTGGGAGAATATACCGGCAAAAGTACCAGTGGTGTATTTACGGAGACGTTGAGCTAATTGTGGTCCAGTACCGCCCATGTGGAGTAATGTATCGTAGAGGTTGGCGATGGTTGGTGGTGTGGCTTGGTGTGTGAGTGGATCACTGGTAATGCCAGCACGAGAATAGGTATCGATTAAAGCTTGGTCAAGGTCAGCTTCTTCTTGTGGAGTTAAACCAAAACCCGAGGCTCCATCACCACTAGTCACGGGTGCTGACGAAGATAACATTAAACGGAACAGACCGTGCAAAGTCACCAAGTTTGAACGTAAGGCGTCATTAGCTTCTTTAGTATCAACGACTTTTGGTAGGTCAAATGGGTTGATACGAGTTGCGGAGTTAAGACTGAGGCGAACATATGAGCCACCGACCGCATCACAGAGCTTACGATACTCGTTTTCAGGGTCGATAATAATCACATCAATGCCAACCATCATTGAGCGCAGAGCTTCAAGTTTGACAGTGAACGATTTACCAGCACCGGATTTAGCAAACACTACCATGTTGGCGTTTTCAAGGCTAAAGCGGTCAAAAATCACCAAACCAGAGTTGTGCATATTAATACCGTATAAAATACCATCTTCTTGTGATAAGTCAGCACTAGTGAACGGAAAAGTTGTTGATAAGGCACCGGTATTTAAGTTGTGGCGGATTTTTAGTTGATCCATTAACTGTGGAGCAGTACATTGTAACCCCTGCTCTTGTTGCGAAGAAGCGACTTTAGAAAAGACTAATTGCTGACCAAATAAAGTTTCTACTTTATTCTGGACATAACGCAATTCCTCTAAGCTATCAGCATAAAGTGTCACATATAATCCAAACCGGAAAAAGCGTTCTGCACCGATTTGTAATTGATCGCGTAATTGCTCGGCGTCAATAATCGCCGCTTCAAGGGCTGGATCGCGCGTTTTACCCTTTTCGGAGTTGATCGCTAACGATGCCTCGAGCTGAGTTACTTTTTTGGTTAAGTTTTTTAAAATAGTCTGCGTATCGACCGGATAAATAAACATACTGATATCGAGAATTTCGTCGATATTAATCAGTGGACTGAGCCAACCAGTGTGGACTTGACGTGGATAACCATAAACATACAGAGTTCGGCCGAATTTTGTCCCTAGGCGAAAATAATTCGAAAAAATCTCTAAACTACTTGGTGCGATGAGATCGCGTAAAGTGGTCATTCCGGCTAGATACGCCTGTTCGACGCGTTGTTCTTCCGGAATTGGTTGTTGAGTGGTTTTTTTAGAAAATAGACCCATTAAATATCACCTCCAGGTGGATTAACTCCTTTTGTTGTATAAATTGTGGCAATTCGATCAAAATTAACTAGTGGTTCACGGTTGGAAATGTCAGGATTGTAGAAATTATAGAATAATTGGCTAAGTTGTTCGGTGTTGAGTTGTTTAGCTTGGACACCGACTTGCGATAAGCCACTGAGAATCACATCTACACGGTTCTGAATCTCTTCTTTAGCTTTGACGTAGATTTTTTGGTTGACTTTGACGGTTTGAGTAGAGCTTTTGGCGAATAATCCACCTAGAATACCCTTAGATTGTGATTTAATGTCATCAAATGACTCACTAGTTGGATAATATGGAATAATAATATAAAAGGTTTTATCCATGATGTTTGCTTCTTGTGCTAAAACCTCAATATAGTTAATATAATCATCAATCAGGACATTTAAGAGCATGTTATCTTGTTTGGAACGAATATCAACTAATTTCTCGAGATACGGGCCGATATCGACTTTATTGGAGCGAATTAAAATTTGCACTGGAAAATACAATGAGTTTAAGAAACCTTGGTAACCATACTCCACTCCTTCGCGCTCACGGGCGCTCATGAGGTCGAAGTTGATTGATTTGCAAGCGACAATTGCTTTAAAACTACCGTCTTTCATAATAACAATACCTTCACGCACTTCGGCAATTTGGAGGTGGTTTTGGGTGGAATTAGGATTTGAGGCCTTAACTGGCGCTTCTTTTGAGACATTAGTTTGACCGGAATCGCGCACGCCAGGAGTATTTGTTGTAGTTGGTTGGTTTGGATTGGCTATTGATTGTTGGCCTGGTTGTACTTGTGAAAAAGAAAAGGCCTGATCGGATTGTAATGGTTGATTAAAATTCGAATTCTGCACCGGAAAATTATTGCCGGTTGGCGGAGTTGGTGGTGTGTTTTGAAAATTATTATATTGTTGATTATCCATATTACCTCAGTGAAATTACAACTTCCTCTTCCTCACCTAAAAGTTTTTTATTACGATCGGTGATTTTTTTAGCCTCAGCAGCTAAAGTTTGTACCGATAGGTCATTATTATTAGCTAAATTAATTATATCAGGTGATGGATTAAAGTGGTAATCGTTTGACGGAGTTTGAGTTGATTCTGGTGGTATCGACTGAAGACCTGGCTGTGGTGGTATAAATTGTGGTTGCGGTGTGAATTGTGGTGTAAATTGTGGCGCTTGGTCTTGTGGTATGAATTCTGGCATCGGTTGTGGTGTTGATTGATAGCTTGGTTGCGGGATTTGAAATTGCTCTGGTGGCATATTGACCGGCGTTGTTGGTGGATAAAATTCCGGTGGCATTATCGGATTAGGAATCGGTTGTGGTTGATAATTATTAAAATCTAGCGTTGGAGTTGTTGGCTGGGTCTGATAATCAGGCTGAAATGTCGGCTGAGCCATTGGCTGTGGTGGCATAAATTGTGGCTGTGGTGTGAATTGTGGTGTAAATTGTGGTGCTCGGTCTTGTGGTGCGAATTCTGGCATCGGTTGTGGTACTGGTTGTTGATTATTCTCTACCCCGGTATAACCATTACTAAGATTTTCCAGGATTTGTTCACGGCGCACTTGGTTATGACGGTTGATCATCGCATCAAATTTTTGGTTGATCATCGCGTCGTCATCATGAATGTCTTCAACTTGGGTTGACTCGGCGCTGACATCAGCTTGGAGTGACGGATTAGCTATGCCTTGAGTACGAATAATTTCCCCGTTGGAATCAACGAGATTGGATAAATAACTGATTCGTTGTCGTGCTTCATTAAAAGTAATATCGGGTGAGTATTCTTTATCAATTGGTCCATCGTTAGTAAATTCCACCATGGTTAAGATTCCATCCGGTTCCCATAACTTTCGGCGTGGTTTGAGATAAAATGATAAAATTGCCGCCGCGTAAACTTCCATCGGCTGGTCTTTTTTAAGCGGTAAAGCCAGCACTAAAAAAATAATTGAAATTGGTAAAGGAATAATTGCTAATCCAATAAAAATTGTTCCCAAAAAATAAGCTAAGCCACCGCCTAGTACTGCGACCACCAAATAAATAAATTGGCGAAAACTAAATGGCCCGAGTAGCTTGTCTTCAGCCTCCACATCTTGAGGAACTTTATAAACTGCCATAAGTGTTATTATATCATCACGGCGTTAAAAAGTCATTAGCGGATTGGACAATCTCCTTGGGAATTTGAGGATGTTGTTTGTAATAAAAAATCAATTCAGGTTGGTTAAGTTGTGTCCACTTTTCTTGGTCTTTTTTGAAAATTACTTTAAAGACTGGTCGTGAAGATGCTTGGCGGAGACGCACGCTAATATTACTAATCTTTGAGGCGGGTGGTAATGGTTTATAGATACCCACTACTGCATATTGACCACGCTTATAGAATAAAACTTTTTTAACTTCAGTTGATGGGAATTGTGTTTGAATGGTCTTTTGGAGCTGTTCGCGGTCTTTTTGAAAGAATTTAGTGGCATAATCTTGCGAAAAATCTAAATTAAATTTAATAATAGTTGGTTTCGTTAAATCTACTGTCTGTTGTGGTGCTGTATATTTATCACTACGAATAGCAATGGTATATTGTTGCTTTTTGAGACGGATGGGTTGATTCGGTTTGATAAGAGTTGTGTTGTTTGCTTGGTCTTTGACGGCAATTTCAAAATCTTGATCGGTTGATTGAACGGTTAATTCGGTCGATTGATTATATACAAACCATCCGATCATCCCACCGAAAACAATCAATGCCAGACTAATTGCTAATAAGAATCGCTTATTCATGTTTGAAATACTCCTCAAAAAAATTATTTATTTTTTGCTTAGTTTGTCGGTCATAAAACTCAATACGATAATTGGATAAATCTTTATCTAATAATTGCAGATGGTTGAGTGCATGGATGAAATTATGATAATCACTATAAATACTAATAATTAATTCCTCCCCTTCTTGGTAATAGCCGATGTGATAATTATATTCGACTAGAGGAAGATGTTTGATAATTGGAAACTTTTGAGTACTTTTAGTAATCTGTTGATCAATAGTGGAACCAATTAAACCTTCAATTTGTTGATAATCTTGAATGTGTTGTTCTTGTATCTTTTTAGCATTATCAGTAAGTGGATTTAATGCACCGTAAATGGTATTATCGTATGAAAATTGTGGCTTTTTTAGTGTTTTTAGATTAAAAATCTTATCTTGAAAACCGTCGCGTTTAATTGTTACATGATAAGTTTGATTTACGGGTAGTTTAATATTTTTTTGATGATAGGTTCGGTTATTGATAATTATGACAGCATCAGATGGGGCAACTACGATTTTTACATCAATCTTATCACTATTGTTGATGAGATTATAAACCTGCCATCCAATCACACTAAAAAGGATAATAACAGTGATAGTGATGATTTTACGTTTCATAACTTATTTAACCTTTCTCCACCAATTATAATTACCCATGCCAACACATTCTTCGCCACCTGAACGCATTGGAAATCGAGCATTAAGCCTTGCTGATGAAAAAATACCATCTCCAATATATAGATATGTGTGACCATTGCATAATCCGACATCACCAGGTTGAAATTGGGAAATATCTTTAAAATTAGGGTGTGGTGTTACTTTTTGCCAGCCGTTGGCTGGGTTTGCCATCCATTCTTGCATATGCTCTGTTTGGCCTGAACCGCTACCATAATTAGGATCTAGGCCACTTTTAATAATTGCAAAACGCACCCAAGCACCACAATCTTGCCCTAGATTAGCTCCAGGATATTGTTTTAATATAGGATCTGTTCTATAAGATGGGTCTTTGGGAGTATTAGCCATTGTGCTACCCATTTCGTAGTATTTTTGATGGGCGTATTGTTGATAAACAGCCATGATCTTGGCGGCAACTCCACTTAAATTAGCGAATGGATTCACTGAAGACGAACAATCAGTGCCAGACGAATTATTAGAACTACTGTAATTATTAGAGTTGCTAGAGTTGGAACTTAAACTAAAGTTATTATTAAGAAAATTAAAAACATGAATAATTCCGGGTCGTGAGTTTTTATTATTACAAGCCAGGCCAGCTTTTTTAAGTGATGGTATTTTACAAGCACCTTCTTTGTCGAGCTTACCATTGTATTGATAAGTTGGACTGTAATTATTTACATAGCCGGATTCTTGCCAAGTCCAATTTATGGAGTGATAAGCGCCACCACGATTCCATCGCAAAAAACTATTGGCAATTTTATCTAAAGTCCAATCAGAGGTATTTTTAGGGTCAAATTTAGCTATACGAGCATGATTTAAAAAATGATAAATACCTTGAACTAAGTCATCTTGATAGTCTGACCCAGATGTGACATTGTCGATATTATCTTTGCTTCCGATACGATTTAACCCGTTATGAATACTGCGAGTAGTATCAAAATTACGTTCATATAAATCCAGTGCGGCTATGATTTTCCACATATCAGCTGGTAGGCCGGCTGTGGTTGCTGCCATAATATAACGTTCTTGGCGGGTTTTTGATTCGCCATTAACTTTGATAATCTCTGACATTTTCTTTTTCAAAAATTCAGTATTATCCTTAAACCATGCTTTACCTTCAGGCGTTAAAGTTAAATCACTAAAGTTGCCTATAAAACTACCAATTGAACTACTTGAACATAATTTAAGCGTATCGTTTTTATCATAAAAAATAATATGATTACGTGTAAAAAAAGACTCATTAGCGTAAGTTGGATAATGAATAACAAAGCTAGCGACGACACCTATAATTACCCCAAGTGTAATAATTGGCTTAATTCCCCACTTCTTATGAAACATAAGCTAATTATATAAGAGGTATTCAAAAAGCGCAAGCGATTTCTAGTTATAGGGGTTTGACTTCGTTGAAGATTTTATTGAGGCGCTGATCGATGAAAAATAGCGCATATAAGGATTTTTTAGGAGAATTAGCGAGGCAACTTTCGCCATCGTCAAATCCAGCTTCTTCATCTTCGTCACCAATCGGCAAACGAGCTCGATTGATGCAGTTTTTTTGGTATTTTTTGAGGTCGCCAGCTGGGACGAGTTCACAATCTTCCTGGCATTTCGGGTCGGTTTTAACTAAATCGCCACTGTTGACGAGTCGATTAATGACGTCAATCGGGTTGGTTTTAATGGCTTGGACATCCACGCCATAAATCGGATTACAAAATGGATCAAGGGCGATTTTTTGGCCGTTGAGATGTTTATTAAGTTTTAAAAACTCTGAATCTTGACAACGCTCAAAATAAACCGCTGAGCGCTTGGCTTGCGAGACTGGATTGAGGCGTGCGAGGCTTAATTTGGCGGATTTAAGGATATTTAAGCCAACTGAACGGAGTGATGATAATTGAGTGAAAAGATGTAAATTAGAACTAATGATACTGCCCATCATAGTATGTTTCGAGCTTAAATCAAACGGACTGAGATTTTTAGCTTCGATTTTGCCTTGCATCGCTAGATATTTATCTTGTTCTTGGAGATAAGCGACGGCTTGGTCTTGAGTAAGAATATTATTTCCGCCAATTGCTGCGTTTTTACCGAGGAAAAATCCACTGCCAGCGACAATGGCGTTACCGAGGTCCTCACCAACAGTGTTAGGTGCGACTTTTAAATTAGACATCGCAGCAACGGTATTTTCGGTGATTTGGCGATCTTTGCCAGAATCGAGTAGTTGATTAATAAAATCAAGGTTGAGTTTAAATGGATTAAGTAAATTAGCGATATTACTGAAAAAACTAGCGAACAGTCGCTTCAAAAAGCCACCTTCTTTGTTTTGGCACTGGTTTTGCTGGCTGATAGCTTTTTGTGATTGAGCGATGGTCGGATTAGCGCCAAGCACGTAGCGTTCGGCATTTTCGTTAAGTTGTGGCGTGTCGCCAAAAGCGGCATATTTATAACCAAAAGAATCAGTGGCGGATTTGGTTTCGACCACTGCCCCGTTCGCTTTGGTGGTGGTATAAGTTTCAGTTAGGCGTTTGCCATAAAATTCAGCCGATTCCGGTGTAGCGATGCCGGCTTTGATTTTTTCAGCTTCAATAAATAAGTTCATGGCTAATTGCGATTGTTGCCCTGCTTGAGGGGTTTTGGCGTAATTTTGTAAGAAATTACTGTTGTGATATAAACCACAGGCGCTTTGATTGTTGACAAAATTACGTTCGGCTAATTTTAAATTATTAAATGATCGATAAAACGGTGACTTTTGCTCTTGTGAGGTTTGATCGGCTTGTTGGTTGATATATTTGAGATTATTAGTGAGCGATTTAAAAATATTAATACTCGGCGATTGTTTTTCGTGGACATTACCCTTTTCATCGGTTTCGGTCGGTGTGTCGGTATTAAAACGCATCTGGGCGTCGTCAACTTTAGTAATAGCTAGTTCTTGCTTGTTAAAATCCTCAACGGCGTTTTTGTCAGTTGGTTTGGTGAAGCCTTTTTTGGATAAGCGCCAATTACGAGCGTTTTTTTGCCAGACTCCATCTTGAAAAGCGACTCGTTTACTGTTAAAACTGTTGTTTTTAGCTTCATTAATGTTGATATTATGACTAATTGTTGATAAAAACTCTGACCGTTTAATCGGCTTATTTTTATAAAAAACCTTGGTCATTTGCTTGTTTTCAGTGTGAATTGAAAAGCCTTCGTGCTCGAGATTTTTCGCAAGGGTGTCAGGCATCGTTTGGTATTCATTGACGATGCGATAAGGTGATTTTTGTCCACCCTGCCACTTGCTGTCGAGTAATAGATTAGAGCGCGCTTCTAGACTAGTAGCCTGATAATTGAATTTATCGGTAACGGTCTGCACAAAATGATTAATTAATAAGCTCGGGGTCAAAATAAACCCAATAATCACCATGATAATAATCAAAATCAGCCCCAAACCAATTAGTGGAGCGTATTTGAGGGCTTTAGAGGTGGCTTGACGCTTAGCGTTGAATTTTAAGAATGATTTAGTGGCGGTTTTTTCGATAGAGTGCAGATTGGTAGCTGAAAAATCCGACCAGAGTGGTGATGTCTGTGATTCGAGCAGTAATAATTGATTTTTCATACAGTATAACCCCTTAATAACTCTTTTAAATTATACCATAAACAGCAATTAAACGCAACTAAAACTGACTGAGATAATTAGCGGCATTAGTGTTTTGGGCGGACTGGGCGCGGATTTTATCGAGTTGAGCTTGACCAACTGGAGTGGTCATAAATTTGCGAAAGGCAGCATCTTGTACGTCGCCTGCTTTAAAGCCTTTAAATTTCTTCCAATCGCTAACCGAGTTGAAGTAATCAGCAGTTAAGTTAATTTGGTCGGCTGGCTGCATTTTTTGTAAAACATCTAGTTGTTCACTGTAATCAATTCTTTTCTTACTCTTTTTAGCATCATCTCTAATGTTTTTCAAAAAAGCAGCGTCGGTAAAATTACCTTCTTTTTTATAATTATCTTCAACATTTTTGGCAATGATTGATAAATTAGCATAATCTCCACCACGCTCAAGATATTGATTGAAGCCTTTGAGGATGGCTTGAGCATCTCCCTCCCCGTCATCGGACACTTTAAGGATACTAGAAAGAATCTGGTCAGGATTATTATTGCGAAGCATAGTTTGCAATTGAGTGGAGGCTTCGGTAGATAAGCTGTTTAACCCTTTTTGATACTGATTAAGTGTACCTTTATCCATAATGTCATTTTCCTTTAGATAGTATTGAGCAACATTAGGATCCATCTTATAGGAGTTTTTGACTAATTCTTCAAAAGCCTCACGATCAAAGGCTGGTGCTTGCATGAGAGTGTCATATCCAGGCAGAAACTTGTCGACAACTTTGTTTTTGCCTTGATTGAGTTTGTTGGCGGCGAGATAGGCGCTATTAGCGAGCGGGTGTTTTTTGTCAAATTTAGCTCGCTTGATAGAGCGACTGCGCTTAGCTTTGAAATTAATCGTGGCTTGTTTATGAAACTCACTGGAGCGATATTTATCAGTAATGCCATCAGGGATTTTATCAAGAGTTGAGGCAATTTGATTACCGATAAGCGGTAGATTTTTGATTGAGTTTAATAATATCTTTGGTAATAAATAGAATTGCAGTGCTAGTGGTACGATATAGAAAATTTGCATCAATCCACCTACTTGAAACATTAAGCCGGATAAAAATTTGCCACTACCGAATGTTAATCCAATCATTGGCGGAATGATTAAAATTGTCCAGATTGATTTTTTCCAAACCTGATAGAATCGATCAGAATTTGGGAACAATAAACTAATTAAAGCTACCGGCGTTAAAACTAGCAACACAATAAATGCCGAGTCGCGCAGGGCTAGCATCACGACCATAATCACGACTGATAACATGGCACAGAGAATGACCGGAATGAGTACTGCGATACCAATCAGCGGTGCTAGTGCTACTGAGCCGATAATTAGTCCTCCAGCCAAGACTGTGGAGACTGTTTTCATCACATCGTAGTTAAAAGGCATAATGTTTGATAAAAGCGAAAACATCCCTACTCCGACGATATTACTAATATCAACAGCCACTTGCATAATCAGGAATGAAGCGTTTATTAAAATCGCAATTACGATGAATTTTGGAAGCATTTTGCGGAGATTATAAACATCAAGTTGACGGTTAGTGACATAAGCGGCAATCATTATCATGAAGGCTATGATGAGAATGAGGTTGGAAATATTACGAAATTCCACCCAAGATGAGTATAAGACGAAGCCACCTTTGGTGCGAGAATTGGTAAACTTCGGGTTTAAGACCATGCTTTTTTGAATGATATTTAGTCCAGCTTGAGTTAAACCGCCGGTAGTACGCATTGCTGGACAAATTAGTAATGCTTGTAGGCCAGTGACAGCGCAACGTGATTTAATATCTTGGTATTCACCATCACTTAAAATAGTGCCATTGGCGTTGTCAATTTCTTTTTGGGATAACTGCATATTTATTTTTTCGGATTGACTGAAATTAAGCCAACCAATATGTGGACTATTATCGAGAATATGGTTGATATAATTTTGGCTTAAAAATTGTTTTAAGACTAATTTAATATCTTGGCAACCAATTAGTGGATATTCTGGGGGTTTTTGTTTAGTATTTTTTGTCTTGTCTGATGTTTTATCTTGGGTGCTAGTATCGGTTGTTTCTAATTGCGGATTGAGAGCTTTTAAGCGAGTTTGGGACTGGCCACTGTTATCAATAGCGCAGTCTCTAAGCCCAATTTCTGTCGCCATACCAAATTTAAAATTACCATCAATATTATCATGATAAGGTTGCTTTTTGACTTTGTGCGGATTAGGAATACCACCATCAGAATCGTTATCATAAATATTACCCTCCCCATTCTCCTCTTTTAAAGAACGATTTTCATTATAAATTTTAGCATTAGCCGGAAAGATTAATTTGCGCACATGATTAGTTTTGGTAATAGCTTCTGGCTTAAGGTTGGCGTTATAGCCTAAAATATAGGCTAAACGAATACGATCAGCTTCGTAAATATTGGTACAGAAGATACTTTGAAATTCACCTTCACCCCGTTCATTACAATTTTCGATTTTTGGTAGAGTTCGTACTACAAAAGTTTGAATTTCTTTAACTAATTCTTCGCGAGGTAACTGTTCTTTGCTGTAATCGTTAATGTTGAATTGCTGAAAATGAATTGATGCCTGAGCATAGTGTGTAAGAATTATGACTAGACTGATAATTGATAAACTAATTAAACTGAAACGTTTCATTAGATAGCCTCAGTAATCGCCTTGTAAGTATCGGCACTCATGTTTGGATCTTTCAAAGATGCGTTAGTATTATATTGAAATTGCGGTGAGCTGTGGTAGAGTTGATTGAAGACGGTATGTCCTCTTGTTCCATCCTCGAGTGCTTTTTTATTAATTTTAGCGATTTCATCCGACCCCATAGAATTAAGCTGATTAGTAATTGCTGTGGAAGCGATCCCACCTTTATCAGCGCGAAACCTACTGAGATTGGTGGAATTGATACCACCAGTTTCTTTCTGTAAGCCACGAATATATCCAGCGGTGTCAAATCGACCTTTATCATTGGAGCTTTTGCGGGCTTCCTCAGCAATACGATATGCAGATGATACTGCCATATTTTGACTAAGTGCATGCTCCATAACACCCGAGAACTCCTCAGTGCTTAAATCGCCATTTCTGGCATGTTTGAGCATGGCGGCTGAAGCTAATTCAGCGGTGTTGTTTTCGTCATAACCATTAGCAAGCATAGCTTGGCGCGTTTCTTGCGATAAGTCATTAAACTTAAAATTAGAAAAACCATTTTTAGCATTCTTCATAATTGATTCTAAATCTTGATCAGCGATACGGCTCGACATATTCGAAATGTTGTCGGCACGGCGGTTCTCGATATCATAGAGGCGAGCCTGTCCGGATTTGGTGTGACGGTTTAATGTTCCTAAAACACCGGCTGTAGCCCGCTCTTGCCATTTAAATGGTCCGCGAGCATGACTAGCATCGCCAGCTTGTAGTTGTTCAAACTTATGTTGATGTTGCTGTTTAGCAAATTGCACCATACGGGAATTACGTACTGCATTGTTGGTGCCGGCTTGTAATTTATTAAAAGCATTACCAAAAGTTGTACCAATCATTGGTATAGCAGCAAGGGTACTTTTGACGATTGATGGTGTAAAAACTAGGGGCATACCGGAAATCACCAATCCGAGAGTTTGCATTAAGAAAGTATCACTACTACTCACGAGTAGTTTACTAATGAATCCAGCTGCCCCAAACAACATACCAACTACTGGAAATAGTACCAAAACACTGCTCATACCTTTTTTCCAAAAATTAAACAGGCGTTCGGTATTTGGGAAAATTAAGCTCAAAAACGCAATCGGTGCAATAATCACTAATACAATAGCGGCAGCTTGGCGAATTAAAAGGATTAAACCAGTGACCACTACTACAAGAATAAATGAAACTAATAATGGCACAACTAATGCAAATAAGGAAGTCATAATCGACACTTGTTTAATTGTCATAATACCGAGAATAATCATTAGAGCTCCGCTTAAGCCAGTAGCTGCTACACCGCCAGGATTGCTATTTGGCATGCGCAAAAAGACAGTATTTTCAAAACCTTGGAATAATTTGAGAACCGATGAACCGACTAAATTTGATAAATCAATCAAAAATTGACTAATCACATAAGATACATTAATTAAGATTGTGGCCATGATGATTTTTGGCAGGATTTTTTTGATGCCGTAGTTACTGATACCGAAGCCAGTCACCTGCGAAATAATCACTATCATGAAGAAAATAATCAAACCGACATTGGCGAGATTACGAATTTGTTTCCACGGCTCAAATGCTGAATTACTACTGTCAGTTTTAAAAAATTGAATATCAATTGTCAGCATTCCTTGAATGAAGTTATATGAGGCATCTGTCCCCTCACCTATCGTGAATAAAAACGGACACATAATCCAACCAATTGCTCCTTCAAGATTACAATTAGTTGGGACATAACCACGGCATTTTTGTTCAATCTCTTTTTGACTAATGCCGGGATTTTCTTGGCGAGCCTTATTGGAGCATGTCACAAAAGCTTGGTATTCTTTAGTGGTGTAATTACCAGTATTAGTACCTTGGGCATCGACTTTCTCGTTGTCTTTTTGATCGGTTTGATTATTTTGACTACTATTGTTTTTATCAGCTTGAACGGGAATGTGAAAAATAGTGTTTATCATTAAAACACCGACAATCATTACGAGACCCCATTTTGCCCACTTTTTCATATTATAATTATGCTTTAAAATCATCTTTTTTGCAAACCTTATGTAATGTGATTGTTATATTTAATACTGTCCATAATATCCTGTTTAATGCTTTCGCGATTATCTTGCGGTAGGGTTTTGATCGTGTCTTGAATATCTGATAATTCTTGCTCTGTATCGCTTAATTCATTAAAGAGATCTTCGGTGGCTTGACGGGCGTAGGCTTTAGCCTTACTGATAAGGAGTGGATCGGTAGGTCCGCTATAATTTGCGACATTATCGTCGATATATTCCTGCTCCTTCTTAGCAAATTCAGTAGTGTAAGTTTGTCGTAGTTGATGAACTTGTCTTGTTTTAGGAACTGGGCTGGGAACTTTAGCTTGAAGTTCGTTAGCTTGCTGGAGTTTATCGAGTAGCTCTGTTGACGCGCCTAAGACATCTTGAGTTTCGGTCGATAATTTATGGTAATTGTTAAGTATCGCATCGCGCGTACTGCTATTATCAGCCATATGTTTAATAAATACCTCATTAGCAACTGTCCCACGTTGGATTGTGCTAGCATGGAGATTTTCCATATTGCCCGATTCGAGTTTGGTAAACAAACCCTTGTCCTTCATTGATTCGGTAGTGTGTTTAACAATTAACTCATGATAAGGCTTTGCTGTTGGATCGGATATTTGATTACTTAATTGGTCAGCTTGGTGTAACAAATTAAGATCGGCTTTGCCATGAGCTTCGTTATACTCGGCGGTAGCCTTGATGATGCCCATACTGCGAAAATCGCCTTTATTATCAAGCGATTTCATAATTTCAGTTGTAGTATCTTGCAGTTCGGCCTGGGTAGCGCCTCGCTTATTAGCAAGATTCAGAGCTTTAAGAATATTATCTGGGTTATCTTCTTTTTGAGAACTTGTGTCTTGAGCATAGGCCATGGCAAGTGATAGAGCGATTTCTTTTGGATCAATTATTTGATTAGCTAAAACTTGATATTTATTACGTAATTCCGGTGATAAACTCGCGAAATTATTAGTGGATAACGCATTAATTAACTCCCCTGCTTCTGCCTGGCTGAACTTACCTGCAAAATCGCTCCGTTGTTTTTTGAGTTGGTATTGAGCGTTCAGACTATCGCGAGCCCAGAATTTGCCAGTTCGTGAAGCTCGTTTTAATAATTTTTTTTGCTTTTTTTGTGCTAAACGGAATTGACCAACTCCTGTTTTGTCAAATAAATTTTTAGCTTGGACACCAGCGCTGATTGGATCGGAACCAATATTATGAGCAAGTGGCGTATTAAATAACGAACCAGTTCCGCCGACCTTGATAGCGGAGTCGATTTTACGCATAGCGTTAAGAATAATAAACGGAATAGCGGTGAGTGAACCGAATAAGGCAAGTTTGGCAGTTAAGAACATAATCATGCCGTCTTGACCGGACATGATAATTTGATCAACGAGAATGGCTCCACCTACTAAGAAGCTGGCAATTGGATAAATACTGGCAATATTAAACAGTAATTTCCACCAGGTATCGTGTATTTTTTGCATTTGAGGTGATAAACCGCTCACTAAAGCGAATGGCGAAGTGATAACTAAAATAATGACCACAGCATCACGAATTGTTAATAATAAAATATTGATTAAAGTTGCTAAAACCGTCAATAAGCCAGCGATAATCAGCATTAGAATATTTAAAATATCCCCAATTGAACCTTGTTTTGAGGTATAAATCCCATATTTCCCCATGAAACCGCCAGATATTTTAGCAGTATCAACTAGTAGTTGAAAAATGCCCTTGCCAATTAAATTAGATAAATCAACAGCGACTTGCGTAATATAAAAAGATAAGTTAACTAGTAGAATGGCGATTAGAAGTTTTGGAAGCATGCGTTTAACAGAATAATTAGATAAGCCTACTCCAGTGATTTGGGAGATGATCACCACTAAAAAGATAATAATGAAGATGATATTTGATAAATCACGGAAAGCCTGCCAGACATTTTTGACGCTAGGATCAGAGATGGTTTCGAGGCGAATATTTAAAAACCAATTAGCAATTGTATTATACATCCCCTCGGCAGCGCGAGTTGCTAATTCGGCAAACTGATCAATAATGACTCCAGATCCACCTGGCACATAATGAGTTTTAACCTTAGATAAAGCTGTTTTATCTGGAGTAATTTCCGCAAAATTAAAGTTAAAATTATTTCCGAAGTCAATAGTTGGGTACAGAATATTATAACGGAAGTCATCGTTGAAGATCTTAAAAGTGACATGCGTGGGAATATTATTTGCGCCATTTAAAGCATTCGTATGCATATTAAAGAACATTTGTTGTAAGAAGAGATTGTTGAGGTTGTTCGGATTGAAGATATTGTTGTTTTTATCGGGTTCTTGGATGTTTAATAAGTCGTTGCATAGTTTATAGTCGCTAGTGCCTGGCTTAGAACAAGAGCTGAAGATTCTCTCAACTGCTTCGTTGATGTCAGCTTCAGAAATGTTGTTAAGAATTTCTTTTGCTGATTTATTAATGGATTTTTTAGGATCGCTAAGTAATTTCCAGGTGTCTTGATTAAACAAGTTAATTGTTTTGTCATAATTAAAAATAAAATTACCGTTGAGCATTTCTTGCTCTGTTGGCTCACGAAAAGTATCTTGTTCTTTAGTGCCTGGTAAATTATATTCATTACGCTTAATGTCGATGCTGCCATAGATATTAATCGCAATCATAAATTTAAGATTTTGTTTAACATCGGATTTAATTTCGGGAGTGCAGATTTTGCTGGCAATATCACGTTTATTTTTCGGCATTTTAGACGCGGTTGATGGGTTTTGATCAAGTTCAGGACAAACTGCCAAATAAATTCGCATGAAGTTTGCATAATCAACTGCATCTTCAAAATATTGTAATTCTCCTCTAGCAGAAGTTTGACTCGGCAATAAGATAGCGATCATTAGAGTGATTGCTATGAGTATTTTTTTCATTTGCCTCCTCCGATTTGATTTTTGAGTAGATTTTCAGAGCGAAGTGCCGACTCGGCAGAAGTATAGGCTTTGATATTGTGCTGATGTTTTTGCATTATGTCAATCACATCATGCTCGATTTCCTGCTTAATCATTTCTGGCATCATATGATAATCTTGACCAATAGCACCGATGTAATGATTAGATAGATTATCTAAATTAGCATTTTGGCGGATTTTATCACGGATGGTTTGAATAGCTAAATTCGGAATGGCTGGTTGATTACCTGTTTTAGGCACTGCCTCAACTTTGAAATCTTCAGTCTTGAGATTGCCTGGTCGAATTTTATTAAAGGCGGTGTCAATACTACCTTGAAGTTTTTTAACTTCCTCGCTATCATTGTAATCGATAATCGCGTTTTTATGATCAAGTTTTGGCTGACTAGTATTGGGTTCTGGGGTTTTAGTAACTTGCTTACTAGCATAGTTTAATAAGCCTGAAGTGACTGGATTGCCGGCTTTTTCGGCGATTTTACTTGCAACAAATAATTTATCACTAATGGATTCGTTGGTGAGATTATGGCTCTGAGCGTTGGCGATAATATTGCCAATTTGACTTCCATCAGCTTTTAATCCACCATAACCAGCTAAGGTGTTCAATGATACGGTATAAAACTCAGCATCATTAAGAGCGCCGACATTAACTAATTGACGGTATTTTTCTTGTTGTGCTGTCGATAGATTCTTATAGCTAGCACCAGTGAGACTGCCCTGGTCTTTATGAAAAGCTTGTAATAACTCACCGTCATGATTCACAATGCCCTGAAAAGTATTAAATGACTGTGATTGGCGGGCTTGGTTGCGTTTGATTAAATCATAACCAGCACCGGTGAAAGCACGGTTAAACATCGGGCTTTTATAGACACCGCGTGCGAATTTACTATTAGCGAGCTTGAGTTTGAAATTATCTTGATTAGCTTTAATCGCCTGGTTAAAACCACTTTGTTGAGCGGCTTGAAAGCCAGCATTCTTAGCTGAGCTATATTGTTTTTCCATGAAATTATTCAGTGCTAAGATACCTTTTGTGATGTTTATTAAGACTAATGGTGTGGCAAGCGTGGTTAGTACTGGCAGGGCAAATCCGATTAATTGGATTAAATTATCGCCTTCTGAAACGCTAACTAATAATAATCTTAAGAAGCGTCCACCTCCGTATAAAAAGCCGATCACCGGATACAGCATGATAACATTAAAGAAGTTTTTTGACCATGATCGAAAAACGCCTTCAAACCGCGGAATGACATTGGCGAGAATTGCAAATGGCATTAGTAGCACAAAAATCACCACTAAACCATGTCGCATACTTAGCAACAAGACAATAAACGCTAATCCAATCAATAAGACGATTAATGATGGTAGTAGGATCACCAACCCGCCTAATATCGCCAAAGCTCCTGCTCCGGTCAGTACGCCAAAGGCAATGCTGGAAATTGAGATATCAACCGAACCGCTTAGCTTGATCTGATTAGCTAAATTATCAAATAAATAGAAGAAACCACTTCCCGCCAAGTTAGACAAATCAACCGCAATTTGCGCGATAATAAAAGATAAATTAATTAAGAAAATTGCCACAATTAACCGAGGCATCATTTTCTTTAAATTATAATTTGATAAGCCAAAATGAGTTATCTGACTGATAATCACCCACATAACAATAATTACTAAGAAAATATTGGATGCGTTGCGGAAAAATGACCATGCTTTTTGAAAAATTGGATTATTAAAAATACTAGATGAGTTTAGCTGAAAAAACTCTTGGATATGACTAACGGAACGATCTGCCGCTGCCGAAAGAGTGTTGGAGGCAGGACAAATCATCCAGCGACTCGATTCTAATTCGCCAGTTAATTGAGAACACATATCAGCGGGCTCTTCCTCTGGCAAATTATTTAAATAGCAATCTAGTGCGTTGGTTTTACAGAGTACGCGTTGTTTTTCAGTGAGGCTTTTAGAATCGCAGAGACGTTTAAGCCCTGATGGGATTTGCTTGTTGAGTTTAGCTTCTTGGTCGGATAAATCTTTTTTTGGTAAGATACCATCAATCGCTTCCTCCCAAACTGATCGACGAGGTGTGCTAGAAGAAATACCAGAGATGTAATCCATACTGGTATCAACTAGTGAACAAATTGCTTTATCTTTTTTAATTAAACCGTCAATAATGATATCATTGAGGGTTTTGGTGGGGTTGGAACGAATCGCTTGCGTGAGTGGACTATTGCAGAATTGGCAATCGCGTGGCGGTCGCGTGCTACGACACTCACGTTTACAGCGGTCAGCGATGCGTTGGAGTTTTTCGGTAGTGTTAGTGCCATCGATAATTTCACCAAAGAAGAAATTATCTTCTTTGGCCATATACAACTTGCGGACTTGACCATGTGGCACAGTTAAATTTGCCATCGTCAAATGTAGATCGATATTCTCTTTAGTGAAAATGCTTTTAATAAATTTTTCAAGCAACCCAGCATCATGCTCCCATTTTTGGTCAGTACAGTTTTTGGTCATCGAAACAGTCGCCCCAGTACTGAGAATGCTCTGATTATTACGTCCGAAGATAAATAAAGTCATGATAGCTGATGGCATAATACAAGGACTACGTTTCGGATCAAACGGATCATCACTAAAACTTGAGTATTTTAAGAAAAACGGATTATTGCCGTACTGCAAATGTCCGCAAATTGGATTGACTTGGCCATATCGTTCCATTTCATAACGTTGGTTGTAGACTTCACCTGTTCCAGAAATAGGATCGATGCGAGCCGAAATCAGCATATTAACTGTGTATTGAAAATCATATTGACCTTTGTTCAGAGGTACTAATGAGGCAAGGTTATTTAAAAAACCGGATTTATAAGTGTCGCCACTGACATATTCAAATTTAATAGCTGGTTCACTATCAATCACTTCAACCCATGGACTATTTTTAATGGAATTAGCAATTTGAGACCAGATGCCACCATGAAAATAAATAGTGTTTTTACCACCAGTAGTTTTATAAATAGCCTTTGATCCGAAGACGATTTCGCATGATTGATTACGGGACGATCCTACTAAGAAGCGTGGTTTACAATAACAGCGTTTGCCATCATTGCTACAGCTGGCTGTGCCGGGTTGACAGTATTTATCGGGGCAGATTGGTGGCTGATCTTTAAACATAAAACAGCCATTAGCCGATGGCTCAATCGCCTGCGTTGGATACACAAAAAACAAGTTAGCTAATCCCGCCAACCCTAATAATGCCAGTAGCGCCATCCCCTTTTTAAGCATTAGCTATATTATGGCGCAAAAGTTAGTTTTTGGCAAGATGGGTTTTAAGGATTGTTATGGTTATTAACAGCGTCAGTAATGGCATCATCTAATTTGCGCATTTTTTCGATTTGCGCCTCTTTTAGTTGACGGAATGTTTCGCCTTTTGGATTGAGTGCATTACGCAGAGCTTTTTGGTATTTTAGCATGCCCTCAATACATTTATTTTTAGTTAGATTATCAACACCAAAACCAATTGCGTTTTCTAAATCTTTTTCATCTCCAAAATAGTACTCATTAGGGTCGTGTGATTTAATGTTGCCGTTCTCATCCCTAGGTTGTATATTAAACTCCATTTTTTTAAATTTATTAATGATTTTAGTGATGAATTCCGTAGCATCTTTGTCCTGACTAATGAACTCATTCGAACCGAATCGTCCTTTGACTAACTGATTTAAAACAATAGCCATGGTCTTATCTTCGCCAATTTTACCCTGTTCAATCAACTCTGGAGAAACGTTGCCTAAATAGGTGGCGACTTTACCTAAGCCGTACTCACGAATTAAGTTAGCGACTTGTGTGGTGTGTTTTTTACGCCATGTATAATCTATATCATTACCTTCACTATCTTTTACGAAGTTACCCTGATTATCTTTAAGCTTATCAGTATTAAGAAGATACTCACTTAATAAATCAATGCGATATGGGAAGAGTTTTTGCGCGGCGGCTTCCCAAACAGCTTTTTCGCTACCATTAAACTCGTATGTATTACCTGCATCGTCTCTCGCTATGATTTTACCTGGTTTATAGCCAGTTGTTTCATCGCCCATTACGATTGAGATGAGTTGGTCAGTTGATAATTTATAAACACCCATGGCGGTTTTGTAATTAGATAATTCTTCGGAGTATTCTTTTCTAGTGGCGGCTATCATTTTACTGATGACGCCGACCTCTGTTCCTTCTTTACCTTCAAAAATACCAGTACTAGCATGTATAATATCTTGCTGTTTTCCACGATATGAACCAAGGTCGAGTTTTTTCTGAATCATCTGGTTATAGTTCATAGCCTGAGCTCCAGTTGCCATTGTCTCCTCACTTTGTTTGATGCGACTTAATAAGGCGGCCTTCGCTAAGTCTTGTTCTAATTTAGAACGCCCCTTTAAACCTTTCTTAATATTGTTCTCTTTTTGGATCGATTGAAACATTTCAGCGACTAAGTTTTTGTTAGCAATTTTAGTGTCAAGTTTAGCATTCTCAAGTTCAGTATTAGCTTGTTCTTCAAGAATGCGGGTAGATTCGTAACGATTTAAAATATTGTCACCTTTTGCAGTATTTTTAGTATTAATATAACGGGCTTCTGCTTTTTTTTGGAGAGCTGCTGTACGTTCTTCAACTAGGCGTTTGTTCCTATCTAGCGCTTGAGATAATCTACGTGGTACTTCCCAAGTGCGGGTTTGTCCAGCGAGGTATTGAGCGCGGTTTTCGGCTTTTTTGCGGTCGAAATAACCAGTGCTGGTTCGGCGAATCGGATCGAAAATCGTCTTATTCAGACCATCGCCGAGCTGACTGAGCAGAGTGTTGCTGTCTTTGACTAATTTTGGCAGAATTAGGAACGGAATAATTTGAACAATCATACCAAGAAGCAGAATAATTGCGTCGCTGGCTTCTTTAATAATAATCCAGCCGGCTAGTTGAGCCCCGCCATAAATCACTGAAAAAATTGGGAAAATAAACAGTAGTTTCTTCAGTAATTCCAACCATTTACGGAAATAAATCTCGGTATTAGGCATCAGATTAGCCACAAATGCCAGTGGTGAGATAATAATCAAAGTTAGAATCAGTGCCTGACGTCCGGCCAAGATAATCACCGTGATAATCAGAGTGATTGCTGCACCAACAATCGCTGCGAAGAGTGTTAACAGAATGCCTGGTAGTCCGCCAAATGCAAAACTCGCCGCCATTGCACCGGAGACGGCAATTGCTCCGCCGGCTAGCGCTTGGGTAGTCATTTCATACCACGAGATTTGTGCATTTGGTCCGCCATTGAGAGCCTGAGTCTGAATACTGTGGAACAAATCAGCAATCGAGCCACCAAAAATATTAGTCAAATCAATAGCAATCACACAGATATAAAACGAAAAGTTAACTAAAATCGTGCCGACAATCAGGCGTGGTAGAGTTTTCTTAATGCTGTAGTTGGTGACGCCATAGCTCGTGATATACGAAATAATCATGATCAAAAACGTAATAATAAACAAAATATTAGCGATATTTCGCATAATCACCCATGATTGCATCAGCGTGGAATTTTTGTCGGTGCTAATGCGTTTGACGGTCATATATTTATCGATGATGTCTTTCATCTTGTCCATTTCTTTAGAAATGGCTTTCATCATTGGACAGACAATCCAGCCGATACCGTCGATTTGACAGGAGTTTTGGCTGTCGGTTGATTGACCGTTACTACCATCGGCACTATTGAGGCTGACGGTTTGCTGGTTTTGCGGGTTGCTGTAATGATTATCTTGGACATCATAGACTGAATAACTCGCATTTTTTGCTTGTTTGGCATCACCATTAAACACTAAGACGTGCGCCTTATCCCCTTCTTTGCTGACATAAAAGGTTTTACCAGAGTTATCTTGAACGGTTTGTTTAGAAAAAGTGCGGTTATTATAAACAATATCCTCACCTTTCCAACTGAAGTTATCTTGAGCAGAAGCTGGCGTCATCAGGAACGATAAGCTTAACAAGACGGAGACAATACTGAATAAGACCGCTTTTGCGAATATCTGTGCCCACCACAAAAACCTTATCTTATATTTCTCCCACATCATTTCGCGATTATACCACAAACATTGGAAAAAATCAACTGTTATAATGCTTTTTATGCTTTTAGAAAAATCATAAGCATAAATGTGTGGAATGACTTGCCAAAAAGTTTTTAATATTATATTATTTATGGTAATTATGAAGCATAAAAAATCTTTATTACTATTTGCCATACTGACTGTTGCTAGCTGTGGTAGCTTGGTTGTCTCTAATTTAGTAAGTGCAGCACCACAAAAAGACAACAAAGCGCCTGAATCGGGTACTAATAAAACAACCACTCCAGCAAAAAAAGCTCCAGGCAATCAACAAAATCAAAATAACTCTAATGCTGATAATAATTCATCTGAAGAGAAGAAGACGAACTCTTCAACTGGTTCTAAGGGTAATAATGGTTGTGGTACCGACACTAGCATTATTAAGTGCGATCCAGGCAGTGACGAAAATCCAATTATTAACCTCTTACAGCAAGCGGTAAAGGTGCTGTATGGTGTAATTGGTGTGCTGGCAGTGGTAGTGATTATGGTTGCGGGTGTGATTTATGGCACTGCTGGTGATCGTGAAGACCGAGTTAAACTCGCTAAAACCATGATTACTAACACTGTTATTGGTATTTTGCTTTATGTTTTTATGACAGTAATTCTTAACTTCTTAATCCCAGGAGGTGTCTTCTAATGAAAAAACTCACGCAATTCGTATTAATTTTAGGGCTGATGGTGTTTGGTAGTTTGACTTTCATTCAGCCGGCTTCGGCGGATAACGGTAAGTCATCGTGTAAAACAACTTCGGATTTTCTAGGTATTCCGACGTGGTATCGTAATCTAGTTGATGGCAATTGTGAAGTGGTTTGGCCAGAAGGTAGTGCTGGTGACGCTAATGGTATTCAACGCTTTATCGTGATTATTGCCTTGAATATTACTGATATGGTGGCACGAATCGCTGGTGTGGTGACGGTTGGATTTGTGATTTTTGGTGGTTTTAAATATATGTTAGCTCAAGGTGATTCTGGACAAGTGGCGGCTGCCAAAAAAACCATCACCAACGCAATTATCGGTCTAGTGATTGCCGCTTCCTCGGTCGGTATTGTTAGTCTAGCGATGGGATTTTTCGTGAAATAAGGAGATGATATGAAACATTTAATTATTAATTTATCCGAAATAGCCAGTAAGGTTAAAATCGATCCCCCGCCAGTCGGTGCGCCAAGTTTAAATATTGGTTTAAATCGAGTGTTTTTCTGGGCTGGTGTGATTGCTGTAGTAATAATTGTGATTGCTGGTTTTCGCTATATTACCTCAGCTGGTAGTCCCGACAAGGCTAAGCAAGCTCGCAATACCATCGTCTATACGGTGATTGGCTTGTTGATTATTCTCTTCTCATTTGCAATCGTCAATATTGTGTCGGGAGGGCTAAAATAATGTTAAAAAACATTAGTCGAATGATATTATCAATTGCGCTAATTATTGGTATTGGCAGTATTGTAACCGCCTCAATCGGTGGATATCGCGTCTATGCTGAAGAAGATAATTCTAATTCAAATGATAATACTTCATCCGAACAATCGAAAGATGATAATAGCAATAATAGCGGATCAGGTAGTGGTTCTTCATCAATTGATCCATTAGGTGATGCTTGTAAATACAATAAAGACGCGGCTGTTTGTCGTGGAAAACAAAAACCGTTGGAACAAACTGTGACTGATATTGTCAAATTTGTGGTGGGGCTAATTGGCGCAATTGCTGTTATCGTGATTATCTGGGCTGGCTGGACGTATGTCACTTCCGCTGGGGCATCTGATAAAGTGATGTTAGCAAAACGAACGATTTTGTATGCCGTGATTGGCTTGGTGGTGACGATTATGGCCGGCGCAATTGTCGCTTTTGTGGTGAATACCTTTAAATAAAAGAAGAAAGGAATAAAATGAAACAAAAAATATTAATTGGACTTATTGCACTATTCTCAGTGATGGGATTGGTGAGTGCGGTCGCGCAACCGGCGATGGCTAACGGTTTTGGTGATGAAATTAACAAGGGTCTGGAACAAGTTGGTGGTAAGCAGACAGCTAGTGCTGGTGATGTGATAAAAACTATTATCAATGCCCTACTCTTCTTCATCGGCGTAGTCGCGGTGATTATGATAATCTGGGCTGGCGTACAATATACCACCTCAGCTGGCGATTCTAATAAAGTCGCTACCGCTAAAAATACGATTGTTTACGCGGTGATTGGTCTAATTGTGGCAATTTTCGCTTATGCGATTGTCAACTTCGTAGTCTCGACCTTTAACAGTGGTGGAGGTGGTGGTAATAGTAATACTTCTAATACCAACAATAGCGGAAATAGTCAAAATAATAGTGGTTCAAATGGTACTTCCGGTTCAGGTCACAATTCAGGTGGCAGTCATACCGGCGGAGGCTCTTCTCAAACCCCTAAGAATTAAGCCTGAAAACATTTTACATTTCGTAATTAATATGGTATGATTTAAACAGATTAAAAACAACTAAAAAGTAAAGGAATTTCAATGAAGAAAAAATTACAATTATTTGCCGCTACTGCGCTGATGATGCTTGGTTTTGCGGGTGCAATGTTGCAACCAGCTTATGCTGCTTGTGATGGCAAAGGCGGTTTGCAAGGTGGCGTTGGTTGTGCTGGCGAAAGCACTACTCAACCTAAAGAATTATTTGGTGATGGTGGTATTTTTACTCAGGTGATTAACTTTCTATTGTTCTTCGTGGGTGTAGTCAGTGTGATTATGATTATCTACGGCGGTATTCAGTACACTACTTCAGCTGGCGATTCTGGTAAAGTGACTAGTGCCAAAAACACTATTCTGTATGCTATCGTTGGTTTGATTGTATCAATTCTAGCTTATGCAATTGTCAACTTCGTCACTAATACTTTTCTTTCTAAATAAATAGATTTTATAATCTCAATAAATCCCCTAGCCTGGCTCGGGGATTTTTGTTTGTGCTAATACAAACTAGAATTATTAACCAATATAAAAACTCCTCATGTTTGCACTGAGGAGTTTTTGGGGAGTGATTACATAATCGCAACGCGAGTAGTTTTCTTCTGTTCAACTTTAGTGAATGAAATCGTTAGAACGCCCTCTTTGAGCATCGCTTCGACCTTGTCTTCATGAACTGGCACTGGTAGAGCCACAGTACGGGTAAAGTCACCCCAATAGCATTCTTGTAGGTGGAACTTGATTACTTCGGCTTCACCGCCACTTGATAAAGTACCACTGATGGTTAGTAAGTTATCTGAGATACTGACATCAAGGTCTTTTTTATCAACGCCAGCGGTGCGAGCTTTGACGATTAGCTTCTCGTCAGTTTCGTACATATCAACTGCTAGTTGTCCAGGAAAATCTTCTTCATCTGATGCCCACTCGTCTTCGGGTTGAGCTGATTCAGTCATGGTTGGTTCTGGCTCAATTGGAGCCGGTGTTCCTAGGTCTTCGCCTAGAAAAGCTGCTGTTAACTCATCATCCAGCAACAAATCATCATTTTTTTGCATTCCTATAACCTCCGTTATATTTTTTAAGTATTAGCTATATTATACATCTTTTTTGTGATATAATCAATAAAAGTTATGCTTAAAATGTAAAAATTACAATGCTTGACGATCTACTTGCTTTTATTGCTCCCCACCACTGTTATTTATGCCAAAAAACTGGCCCAATTTTATGTGATCGTTGTAAAGATTACATTTTGAAACAACAAAATCCGGGTCGATTTAACTTCTCAAAACTCCAAGCTAGTGGCCAGGTATTTTTCGTTGATAATAGTCAGTCGGTGTTAAAAGAAATGATTTACGATTACAAACTACATTCTCGGAGGGCTTACGGGCGAGTATTGGCGCAAATTATTGCCCACTATCTGCCACGAGAGCGAAACTTGGTGATCGTGCCAGCGCCAACTATGTGCAAAAGTCGTGCTCAGCGCGGATTCGGTCATATTGAATTGATCGCTGATGAGCTGGCGAAACTTGGTTTCACGACTCAGCACTTGCTAGTGAATCGCTCCTCGGTCGCTCAAAAAGAACTAGACGCTCATTCCCGCCAAACTAACGTCAAGGATAATTTACTGTGTTTGACGACGGTTGATCCGAAGCTGAAATACGTGGTGATTGACGATATTACCACTACTGGCTCGACGTTGAAACAAGCTCGGCAGGCTCTCAAACAAGCTGGCGCTAAACAGGTGGCGTGTTTGGCGCTAGTACATGCTTAGATGAGGCGGTGGCTTGCCTCTTTTTTGGTAAACAAATAAAAAGCCGACCAGCTGGTCGGATCTTTATTTGGCGGAGAGGGTGGGATTCGAACCCACGATACGTTGCCGCATGCCGGTTTTCAAGACCGGTGCCTTCAACCACTCGGCCACCTCTCCATGTCACTTATTATTAACAAAAAATATCATTTCTGCGGAAAACCGGCTGGACAAGACTTGACCAGTCTTGTCGCCCGTTTGGTTGCTTAAAGAGCAACACTACGTCCAAGACCGGTGCCTTCAACCACTCGGTCACCTCTCCATTTTTGTTAAATAACTTGTTTATTTTATCAAAAAACCTGCCAAATCGCAAGTTTTGTTAATTGAGGGTTTTGAGCGATTGCTTATTGAGGCATGCTAGATAAAAACTAGTAGCTTCAGCTAATAGCATCATCTCGAGGAGTTGATTAGTCGGATTGTCGGTGCTAAGTCGCAATTGGCGTGAAGCGGGCATTTTGCCAGAGAGTTGGCGATTTTTGTGCGCAAAAGCCATATCAGTCGCCCGGTCAATCTCGGTTGGGATTAAATCGAGCACACCAAATGGTTTTTCGACGGGGTGTGAACTCCAACCGGCAAAATTAAGATCGGTAATCGTCTGATTAAAACATAAATTATGCGCTTGTGACTCGAGGCAACGACGCCAAAACTCACCTACTCCCCGGGTTCGTTCCGGACTAAACACGAGACTGATCTTGCCGGCGAGATAGAGCGCAAGCTGCTTAGCTTGGTTGTCGACGGTTGGCACGCTTGGTGCTAGTTGATTAATAATGGTTTTTAAGTCATGTAAAGTATCATAAAGATCAACGCCAGCGATTTTCATCACAAGTAATAAATCATGCCAGTCGCTCAGTTCGCTCACCTCAGGCAGTGGATAAGTTTCATCATCAATAATGATTTTTGATTCTGAATTCTGTTCCCAATGAAAATCACGATCACTTGCCCACTCCAAGCCAATTTTTAAACCTAAGCTTGGTTGCTTCCCGTAAAAAATCACTTTTAACCCGCTAAAATCCGGCGTATTGGCTAAAAAATCCGATTTAAAAATCCCCTGCAGGCGACGCCAGGCGATTTCTACGCCGAATTGGTTTAATTGATTTAGGTCGTCAAGCATAAAATCCTTTTATTTTTATAATTGTTATGCTAATATAATACAGTATAGTATTATAAATTAAAACTTAAAGGGTGGATAATGATTTTTAAGACTTCTCCTAAGGCTCCAGCTGATGATAACCCATCAGTTGCTATGCCGGCGAATCAAGCCGTGACGCCGAACGATGATCAGATGCAGGATGATCAAGAATTGGCGAAGGTGTTGGCTGATATTAACAACCAAGTCAATGCTAATAATGATAATTTGGCGGCTGATTTAGAGCGCGCAATGAATGAAGAAACAACTACGGAAGCAGCTACGGCCGAACCAACAACTGATGTGGCTTTCGAAAAAGTCGAAGAAGAAGTGTCGGCTCAGGCTGAGCCAGTGATGGCGGATTTTCAACCTGCTGAAGTGCCAACAACGGACAATCATACGGCTGAAGCGACACCAATGATTTCTAACGTGAAGTCATCACCGAGAACAACCGAGGAAACCGAGCCAGTGGTTGATTTAGATCAAGAATTAGAAGCGATGAACCAACAAATTTCCGCTAGCGTGGCCGATGTTGAAAATACCGCAAACGCTACGTCGACGGTTGAAACGCCAGTTGAGCCGGTAGCTGAGACAGAAGAATCAGTTACTGAGTCTACAGTTATTGAAGCGCCGATTACTGAAGCACCAACTACACCGGCAATGGAAGCATCTGCGAACATAATGAATGAGCCAAATGGTAACTCACTTGACGATTTACGCCAAAAAGCCTTGCGCGATTTGCGTCCGATTGTTGATAAAGTCGAACTTAATGATGAAGAATCGTTTGATGTACTGCTATTATTAATTCGTGAAACTGATGATGAATCGCTATTGCCTCGAGCGTACGAGGCAGCTCGTCAAATTCAAGATGAAGCTCGTCGCGCTCAAGCCTTGCTTGATGTGATTAAAGAAACTGACTATTTCAAACACAAAGTTTAATTAAGCTTTCATTTCAATGAAAAAAACAGAAGGTCCACCCGCCTTCTGTTTTTATTAAGGTAAAATAAAATCACTCGCTGTGGTTAAGCGAGTGATTGTTACATAGGTAGTTTTTTAAACAACCTACATCATACCCATGCCAGGCATATCAGGAGCTGGCTTTTCTTCTGGTAGTTCGACGACTAGAGCGCCCATGGTGATGGCGGTAGCGGCGATAGAAACTGAGTTAAGAATTGCTTCCTTGGTAACACGCACTGGGTCAACCACGCCAGCTTGTTTGAGATCGACTAGACCAGCTTCGGGTTGCATGACGTTAATTCCCTGCCCATTCTTGGCGTCTTCAACTTTAGCCAGGAGAGCATCAGCATTCAGACCAGCGTTTTTCATAATTTGCATAAATGGTTGTTTCAATGCAGTTTGTAAGACTTGGCGACCGGCTTTTTCGGCATCAGAACCACTAATTTTGAGCTGAGATGCGAGGTTAATTAAGGTCACACCACCACCAGCGACAATACCTTCAGCTAGTGCCGCTTTGGTGGCGGCGACAGCGTCGTCAACGCGATATTTTTTCTCGTCGATTTCGGTTTCGGTCGCACCACCAACTTTAATCACTGCGACTTTACCTTCGAGGCTGGCTTGGCGAGCTTTGAACTGGTCTTTTTCATAAGCGTGCGGAGTGTTGTCAGCCCAAATCATTAGTTCTTTAATGCGGTTCTTGACAGCTTGTTGGCTACCAGCGCCTTCGATAATTGTCGAATCGTCTTTGGTGACAATCACTTTGCGAGCTGAACCAAGCACTTCGAGGCCGACGTTCTCAAAAGTCAACCCCTGCTCTTTTGAAACAACGGTTGCGCCAGTAAGAATCGCTAGATCTTCCATGATTGCCTTGCGTTTATCGCCAAAAGCTGGAGCTTTGATCACGACGGTGTTAAAGACGCCTTTGAGCTTGTTGAGAACCAGTACGCTGAGTGCTTCGCCTTCAACTTCGTCAGCAATAATCACTAGATCTTTTTTGCCGGCTTGGGCGAGTTTTTCGAGAAACGGTACGAATTCTTGGACTGAGGCAATTTTTTGATCAGTGATTAGAATGTCGGGCTTGGCATAAACCGCTTCTTGACGAGCGGGATCAGTAACGAAGAACGGACTGGCAAAACCTTTGTCCAGTGAGTAACCCTCAACTACCTCACTCTCCATCGCCAGGCTCTGTCCTGGTTCAACGGTCACCACGCCGTCTTTGCCGATTTTGGCAATAACTTCAGCGATTAAGTCACCAATTTCTTGGCTACCAGCGCTAATGGTAGCAACTTCGGCAACTTTAGCGTTATTACCTTCGATTGATTCAGCCTGTTTGGTAAGTTTGGCGACGATTTCAGCCCCAGCTTTTTCAATACCAACGCGTAATTCCTGTGGGTTGTAGCCAGCCGCAATTAATTTATTAGCTTCTTTTAAAATATGATAAGTTAAAACTGTGACAGTAGTGGTGCCATCGCCAGCTTTTTTGTTGAGCTTCGAAGCGGCTTGTTTGATTAACTCAGCACCGACTTTTTGTCCCAAAAACTCTTCTTTATCATCGCGCAACACGATATTTTCCGCAACAGTTACACCGTCGTGCGTGATAATTGGACCGCCGTATTCTTTAGCGATGACGGCATTGCCACCTTTTGGTCCAAAAGTGACCTTCACAGCTTCGTAGAGTTGCTCTGCTCCGGCCAGTACTCGCTCACGAGCTTCTTGTCCATAAAAAATCTTTTTAGCCATTATTTTTCTCCTTCCATAATCGCCAAGACATCTTCTTCTTTGAGGATTAGATATTCTTGGTTATTAATTTTTAAATCAGTGGTGGTATATTCTTTATAGACGATGTAATCGTCTTTTTTGATGGCTTTGACCTCTGGTCCAACTGCTACTACACGGGCTGCAACGGATTTTTCTTGGGCACTGTCTGGCAGATAAATCCCGCTGGCGGTTTGAGGTTTAGCGTTAGGTTTAATGGCGACAATTTTATCGCCAAGTGGTCGAATTGGTGTCATTCCCTGCTCCTTTATTTAAAAAACTCATTAAAGCTTGAGGTAATTCCTAGCTCAAGTAATTATCATTATATACAAAATAATTAGCACTTGCAAGTGTTGAGTGCTAATTTAAGTAAATATTACACTTATTTTGCTAAAAAGTATTTTTTATGGTATAATTAAATAATTAATAGTTCTTTTTTGGAATGTTTAGGAGGAAAAAGTGAAAATGAAAATTGAATGCAAGGTACCTGGTCGTCCGTTTACTGAACTGAATGAGACATTGCAAGAGTTAATTATGAAATTATTGCCAGGTGAGCAATATCAATCGTTTACTTATCATATCGGTAAGGATTACATTGGTTGTAAGTTAGGCAAAAAAATGAAGTTTATAATTTTAAAAAATCACGATGATATTTTTGCAACAGCTGATCCCTGGCCTGATAAGTCCGCTTAAGCGGGCTTTTTTAAATCGACCAGCTTACGCAAACATTGACTTTTAAGCATAAATATGATACAATTAGAGTATATCTTAATTAACATAAACACCTAAAAATATGCTTCCTGAGCCTCAATTTGAACATTTACCGGACTATGAATTAGACGCGTCGACTTCACGTCTTCAGCTGGCTATGGCTGAAACGGCTCTTAACGCCACGCGACGTGTCTCGGAGGGCCAGTCGGAAGGAGTCGAACGCTTCACACTGGAAGATCTATCGATTCGGATCGCTGGCGATTTAGTATTAGGAGTGGAAGCTCAAAAAATCAAGAATTGTCTCGAGACGGATCGGGCAAAATTCATCTCTAATCAGCAAATTGATGATTTTTTGCGTCAAAATCAGCTGGTCGATCAGGCGAAGGATCAGGAAGAGGCGGATTTTGCGGTCGATGAAGTGGTGCTGGATGATAAAACAGTGATCTATCTGATTGATGATTTTTATGATTTTCGTAAACAAATTGCTCAGCAACATCGGCAGTTTAAACAAGCTTTCACTAATCCAGCCGACTATCAGCAGGCGCTCAAAGATTTACCGATGAAATCCAGTCCAGAGAAGCGTCGTCAGTTGAAACAATGTTTGACTGGCAAGTTAGTTGAATTTAATCGCCAGATTCAGGAGTTATTACGGCGTCCAACTGAACTCCCTACTCTAGAATCGGCATGGCAATTTATCGATGAGGCGGTGTTGTTGACGCATTTTCCTGAGAAGCGTGACAAAAATGGTCAGCTAGTTTTTCTGAACGCTAAAAATACCGAGTTTCGACGTTCGATGATTGAAACGGCACTAATCGGGGCGATTAATGAGCGCTGTTTTGCTCAGTTGTTTGAGCTAACTGACTTGGGCAAAGCCGTAGAATATCACCCATCGACCGTGGCGGAGGATCAACGAGGTATTGATTGTAAATTGCTGGTTAAATATCGTCGTGATGATAATCGCTACCGCTTGGCGCGAGTTGATCAAGTGGCGCGCGGTGATTATCAGCAATGTTGGGTGCCGATTGATATTAAGGCTTCGCGCCGGTTAGCTGACGACACACTCAATAAGCGCCTGGACTATGCCCAGAAACACCACACTGTTATGACCAGTTGGCCGATGTTCTCGGGTATTCACCGTGAGGACTTGGCGCTATATCGCACGCCGTCGGGTGAAATCGATATGTTGCCAGTCCATGCCATGAAAACCAGCCTGGATGCTGACCAAATTCGGATGATGAACCAACTCTCGAATGTGATTTATTATGGTAAGGGCTACCGTCCAGATGATTTTATCAATCGACTTGACCAAGTCAAGGCCGATATTTTGCGTGGAGTGGAATATTTTGACCACCAGTCTGATACCGCTACTTAGTATTTACTTTTAGTATAAAATATGTTATAATAAAAGCGTTATGTCCAATAGAAAAGGAGGTGAGGACATGTCAGAAAATAAAATCTTGCTCTTGAGTGATGATTTTTATAATCTATCGCTCAAGCAAGTGAAAAAAGAGATGGCGAAGATACTGCTAGATAATCTTGATATTGAGGTCAAACCTGATGTGATCAGATTTAGTGCCAAAAAAGGCATTAAAATGACGCTAAGGTGGGAACGCTTGAAATACCTCGTGTCTATTAAAAAAGACAAGGAAGGTAAGTTTCGAGTTGTGACCTTCGATCTTTGCTAATGCATGTTACCCCCCCCGCTAATGCGGGGGCTTTACCTATTCTTCCCTTTTTCTTAGCGTTCTTGTTCAAGTTGGCGCAATAGTTTTTCGGTTTCGATAATGTCGTTCCATTCAATATCGACACCATTCATATTGCGGTAATTTTGGTGTCCGAGACCAGCGACAATCACCATATCGCCTGGTTTGGCGTGACGTAGAGCGGTTTCAATGGCTTGACCACGATCGGCAATATCGAAGGCATTGTGGGATTTACCCATTTCCTGAATGCCCTGAAGAATCCCAGCCCGAATATTTTCGGCGGGCTCTGAGCGGTTTTCTTCATCAGTCACAAAAATCTGATCAGCGTATTTGGCGGCCGCATGCCCCATCAGCGGTAATTTGCCGAGGTCACGTTCCCCAGCCGAGCCGAACACGATTAGTACGCGTCCTTTAGTGATTTCGGTTGCAAGCTCCAGTAGTTTTTCGATACCATCGGGAGTGTGAGCGTAATCGACCATCACATCAATACCCAGAGTATTATCGAGCCACTCGAGGCGACCTTTGATGGTTTGGAGATTAGCGACGCCTTCGATAATCGCTTCTGGCTCAATCCCCAACACCAGCGCCATACTACAAGCTAAGGTGACATTATAAGCGTTAAAACGTCCAGCCAGCGGAGTTGAGACGGTAAATTCGGTCTGGGGGGTAGCGATGGTAATTTCGCTACCCTTTTTATAGAGTTTGACTTTTTTAATCTGAAAATCCGCTTGCGGATTAGTACCATAACTGAGGTAATTATCATCTAAATGTTGTTTAAAATAATCAAACCACTGGTCGTCGGCATTGATAATATTGAAACGTGAACCAAAATCAGTGAATAATTTAAGTTTAGCATCGGCATATTCCTGCATGGTGTGGTGATAATCGAGGTGTTCCTGAGTGAGATTGGTAAAACCAGCAACAACCAAATTCATGGCTGGTAGTTTATGTTGATCGAGAGCGTGAGAAGTGGTCTCTAACAGGACGTAATCGACTTGTTTATCAATTGCTAATTGAAACAAATCCTGTAATTCATTAGTGCTTGGGACGGTTTGGCAACTGTCGCCAGCGATTTTTTCGCCAGCGATTTCCCGTCCGGCAGTAGTTGATAAAATTGTGGTTTGACCCGAGGCTTTGATAATTTCGTTTAAAACACTAATACTGGTGGTTTTACCATTAGTACCAGTAATGGCGAGAACTTTAACTTTTTTAGCGGGATTACCGTGGAGTGATGATAAAACCATTAAGCGTGATTTGCGATAGGTGTTTTCAACAGCCTGACTAACTTTTTTAGGCAGAAGTTTCCGAGTAATTTTGGCGAGTTGTTGTTTCATAATGATATTTTATCATAAATTAAGCAAAAGCTCGACGTGGGGCTAGGAATTTGATGTTGTTTATGATTAAATATATAGTATGGAAAGTGAAGAAAATATCTACTCCAAAGAATTTATCGAGCGACTCAATAACCAAAACGCTCCAGCGGTTAGCGCCGGTCCGGTGCGGATTCAGACAGCTGGTTTATGGATTAAAATTGCCATTATCGCAGGTGTTTTGTTGATGGCGGGAGTGGCGCTGGCGCTCAATGCGATGTCAGCTGAGCGAGCTCGGCAACGGATTTTATTGATTAATAACCTGACGGCTTTGTCGGTGCAATCACACGAAGTGACTAAAAAATACCAAAATAACATCAATGACACTAAGATCCGTGTGGTTAATGAACACTTCTTCCAATCATTATTTGGTTTAAATAACGATCTCGAGGCTTACACTAAAAAGGTCTACTCTAAGGAACAAGACAAAGTATTAAAAGATGATCTGAAGAAAACTAAAACTTCACTTCAGGATATTTTTGACCGGTTACATAAAGCAGACTTGAATGAGACTTTGTCACGAAGCTATATTCATGAGCTAACTTCCCTGCTTGATCAAAATATCACTGCTCTACAAAAAGCCATCAATTCTGGTTATTACAGCAAAGAATTAGTCGAACAGCTCAAAAAACACAACACGGAACTGTTAAAAGTCCAAGCTGAGATTAAAAACCTAGAAGAACAACGCGCTAAGCAGAAATAGCGCCTGCATGCGACGAGATACTTTAAAAAAGATATATCATATATGATATATCTTTTTTAAATAAAAGTTAGTACAATGAACTCTAATCAGTGTCCAGAGTGATACCTAGCTGACGGGCAATTAGTTGGTAACTTAAATTAACCAAGTCTAGTACTTCTTGTTGATTGAGTTGGCCACTGCAAATTACGCGATTCCAAGAGCGTTCGTCCATGAGCTTGCTAGGGACGACTGATTCATATTTAGTGCGCAAATTAGTAGCGAGCTTCGGATCGCAGGCTACATCAATTAACAGTGGTAATGAGCCGTGTTTGACTAAGAGAAAAATCACTTGGTCAGGATTATCAAGCTCGGCATCGGGTAATTTATAAGCAATCCAGCCCTCAAGGCGCTGATCATCAACTGTCACCTCACCCAGCCCGCGGGCGTATTGATCGACAATTTGTTCGAAATTTTTATCCATTATGAAACCTTAATATATTGCATAAAATATTTGAGTTCATCAATTGAGCCTTCGATATCCTCGAGGGCCCGATGATTTTCGGGTTTGGCGAAGACTTTTTTATAGTGCGCTTCAAATAACACTTTAAACGCCGAAACATCCAGCATACGGTAATGAAGATACTTCGCTACCTCTGGTAAATGGCGATCAATAAATGATCGATCGGCGCGGATGGTATTGCCAGCCAGCACGATATCACCATTAGGCTCAGTGATGTTGAACTGTTCTTTAATAAAATCAATCAGCTGGGTTTCAAACTCAGCTGGTGTTAAACCAGTTGAGTTTTGGGCGATGAGCGCGTCAGCGGTGGCTTGGTGTTCGTGCCAAAAATCGGTATCGAATCGCTTCCGGATGAACGCCTCATCTTGTTTCATCACTAGAGTTAAGTCGGCTTTGCGGTTCATACGCCAGTCGGTGACGATCGCGCCAAGTTCGAGGATTTTGTTAGTTGCAGGATCGAGACCGGTCATTTCCATATCGATCCATAAAATACGTTGACGGTTAATTTTTGGTTTAGGCATTACATTTTCTCCGGGGCGATGATGCCGAGAATGCGCAAGCCACTCGCTAGAGTGTCGCGGTAGCGTGTGACGAGTGCGAGGCGGATAGCCTGGCGAGGGTCATCAATCACCCGATTATGTTCATAAAAACGGTTAAATTCTTGAGCTAATTCGTATAAATAATTACAAATACCGTGAACGAGGTATTCACGAGCGGCTTTTTCGACGACTTCTGGGAACTCGCTGAGTTTTTGCAATAATTGGCGTTCGCTAGCATCGCAGGCTTGGTCAACCTCCCCAGTTGTGCCGGCTTTTGCTAAAATCGAACAAGCGCGGGCGTGAGCGTATTGGATGTATGGTCCAGAGTTGCCTTGTAGGCTGACGGTTTCCTCGACATCAAAGGCAATATCACCTCCTAGACGATATTTTGCAAAGGCGTATTTAATAGCGCCAAGAGCGATATCGTCCTGTAATTCTGGCTGGTCGGTGATATTACTGACACGCTGTTTAACAATGTCAAGCACATCAATCGCCCGCGTGACATTGCCGAGGCGTGAGCTCATTTTTTTGCCATCAGCAAACCGCACTGTGCCGTTAGTTAAGTGCGTCATCATTGCGCCAATGCCTGGATTAAACACATCAGCGGCTGCATAGACTACCCGCATGTATTCTTTTTGGTCATTGCCGGTGATTAAAATACGATGATCGAAGTTATAATCTTGTTTTTCGAGCCAAATTACACCAATATCTTTGGTTTCATAAGTTGGTAAATTATTAGAAGTGATAAACACTCGGGTGTGTAGATGTTGCTGTTCGTCGCCTTTAAACACTACTGCCCCATCCGATTGTTCAAGATTACCTAGGGCAAGTTGTTCGCGGACAACTTTAAGGCCAACTGGTGCAGTTGAACTCTCAGGATAATAGTGCATATTATCGACTTTAATCAGTTGATAAAAAGCCGCAAAGTAGTCAAAGCTCCATTGGCGGGTTGTCCAATACACCTGTGCCATCGGTGATTGATGATCGTTTTCTTCATGTAAGCGATAAATTGCTTTGTTGATTTCGACGATTTCTGCCTGAGCGGTAGTATCCTCTTCGTAAGCTTTAGCCCCAATCACATAAACTTGACCAATCCACTGCGCGCGTAAAAAGGCGTCATGTTCCACGGTGTCGAGCTTATCAGGGTTGAAGCCGTCCAGGGCGATTTTCATGCCGTAGAGGCATTTCGCGACATGTAGTCCAACATCGCCACCGAAACTGGTACGATGGACAGTGGCGCCGGCTGACTCGAGGACGCGGGCTAAAATATCGCCATAAATTGTTTGGTATAAGTGACCAGTGTGTAAATCTTTAAAAGCGTTAGGACAGCTATATTCCAGCACATAGCTCATATTCTGATAAATGGCTGGAGCGGGCGCTTGGGCGGTTTGCCACAAGATTTGGTCAGTGAGTTTGAGATTAATAAATCCCAGACCGGCAATCTCCACGGTGCTGAAGAGTTGATTAGTGCGGAGCCGTTCAACAATCTGCTCGGCGATTTGTCGAGGATTTTGACCGAGACGACCGGCTAACTGCATGGCCACGTTGGTGGCAAAATCGCCAAATTCAGGCTTTGGCCGTTGCAATTCAACCGCCACTTCTACATCAAATAATTGTTTAATTGTCTCCGAAATTACATCTATTACTTGTTTCATAGCTTTATTTTAACAGATTAGGGCTAGAGATGGTAGCCTGGTGCTGTTTTTTTCACCAAAAACCTGCTATAATTTAAAGTAATTATGATAAAAAACCCAGAGTCAACTTATTTTCAGGCTGATCAGGCTGGTGCATCGGCCCCTCGGCCAACTATGCGCTCCGCTATCTCATGGACGGCGCCGGATAGCACAAAACGTACTTTTTCGAAAAGCTGGTATATTAAAATCACCTTATTTTTTTTGTTAATTATCGTGGCTTCAGTGGTGTGGCTGGACTCAATTATTACTGCGGTGCTCTTCGTGGTAGTCTATATTGCCCTGATTATTCACACTAAAAAAGCTCCGCAGGTTGTGAATTATAGCCTGAGCGATGATGGGTTATTTGTGAATGATCAAGCTTTTAAACTTGAGGATTTTAGTAGTTTTGGGATTTTGGAGGATCGGGAGTTGTTCTCGGTGGTACTATTACCAAATAAACGCCTTGCCACTAGCCTAGTTCTGAACTTTGATAAAAAAGACGGTGAAGCGATTGTAGACTTTTTAGGGTCAGTAATACCGATGAAACCAGTCCAAGAAAATATCATTGATAAAATTATTCGTCGTCTGGGCTTGTAAAAAACACAACTTTTTGCTATAATAATAATATCTTTTGTGGCCATGAGGTTACGAAAATGCACGTTTTAGTTCTAGCGGATCGTAAAAACATCCGCATGTGCACTTGTAGCTCAGCTGGATAGAGCGTTGGCTTGCGGAGCCAAAGGTCGTAGGTTCGAATCCTGCCAAGTGTACCACAGCAAAATATCCTGCCCTAGTGGTAGGATATTTTACTTTATTAGGAGTTAATCTTTATGGTTTCTGGTTATGTTTAGATTATTATTTTTTGTGGTAGAATGAATACATGAGACGCGATTTTCGGCCTGTGAAGCCAACACCAATACATACTAAGAAAAACCTCAACCTTTGGAAAAAACTGATTATGATAATCGGTATTATTTTTGTGGTGGTTATTTTTGTGATTATTAAAACAACGTTAGATCGTCAAAAAGTAAACAGCGAATTTTACTTTGTTGATTCCAAATATCAGGGTATTAAATCGCAATTTGATAAAAAAAGCTCAGCTAACTTCAAATCAGAAATTGAATATCCGATTACTAATATTCAGGCGATCGATCAACAGATTAAAAATAGTGTCGAAGCGCTCAGTAAAGAGTTTTTTGATCAAGTTAAACTAGCCCCACATTTGACTGAACCAGCTACACAAAACATTAGCTATCAGGTCTATCTTAACGATCAGCAGTTTTTGTCATTGGCGATTTTTGTCAGTCAAAATATGCATGGCGCTCATCCTGGGACTCATACCTTGTTTTGGACTTTTGATAAAAAAACTGGTCAGCCGGTGACGATTAGCCAGCTGTTTAATAATCAGCGCTCAGCTATTGATAATTTCTTAAATACGATTAAAACCGCGGTACGTCAACAGGTCAAAAATATTCAGCTTGATGATGATTATTTTAAGCAAGCTCTGGGTGATGGCAGCAGTTTGAGTTTTATCGCTAAGGACAAACAAACAATGGAGTTTTTGTTTGGTCGAGGTACGGTTAGTCCGCAATCGGCTGGCGAAATTAGCGTCAATGTTAAGGTTAATACCTTCAAAAATGATTTACAAAACCAACTCGCTAAAACCTTATTCGATGTGCAAACTATCCAAGCGCAAGTCCCTACTCCGCCTAGACCAACCGATAAAGTAATTGCCCTCACTTATGATGATGGCCCTGGCGCCCATACGAGTCGCTTGTTAGATATTTTGCGGGAAAACCAAGTAAAAGCGACCTTCTTCATGATTGGTCGTCAGGTGCCAGCCCATGCTGATGTTGTAAAGCGCGTTATTAGCGAAAAACATGAAATTGGTAATCATACCTGGGATCATCCGAATTTGAGTAAAATGTCCGCTTCGCAAATTGAAAAACAGCTAGTCGACACAACCAACACGATTAAAAACGCCGCTCCAGATGCCCAAGTTCGGACAGTTCGCCCACCTTATGGTGCTTACAGTCAAGAAGTGTTAAATGTTATGGCAAAACATGGTTTGTCGAATGTGATGTGGTCAGTCGATACACGCGACTGGGCTGATCGTAAAGCGGATATTGTCTGTAATCGTGCGGTGACTAGCGCTCAGCCTGGTGCAATTATTTTATTGCACGATATCCACGGTAGCTCGGTTGACGCCACGCCATGCATTATTAACGGCTTGAAAAAAGCTGGTTATAAATTTGTGACTGTCTCAGAATTATTTGGTGGACAATTAAAACCGGGTTTGACCTATTCACGCAACTAAGTTGATAGCGCGCTGAAATCAGTATTTAAATTAATTGAGCGATTTGCACTAAGGCTAATTTAATTAAGGTCCAGTCATGTTGACCGCTGGTTTTGAGCTGCAAATCAGTTTGCACTAAAATGCTGACCATCTGCTTGATGGTTGGGAGGCTGAGCTGATTGGCGACGTTGGCTAACTTGCCAGCGACGAACGGATGAAGTTTGAGTTCAGTAGTCGCGACCGTTTTACCGAGTATCTTAATTATTAATAAATTGCTAATCTGACCGCTAATTAAGCCAAAAAACTGATAAGCATTGGCGCTGGTGCGATCCATTTCGTCGATGAGTTCGGCGACGGCTAAGGCGCGCCCAGCGAATAACTCATCGACCACTTTAAAAACATTGACTTCTAGCGATGGCGCGATATATTTTTCGACCAAATCAGCGCTGATTGTGGCGCTGGCGCTGGCGAGTTTTTCGAGTGCCATATGTCCTGCCCAAGTATCAAGACCGACACGGTCAATAATCATCCGCGCCACGCCCGGTTGTAATTGGAGCTGTAATTGTTGCGCCTCGGCCTCGAGATAAGTTGTGGCCTGGTGAGCGTCTTTAGGGAGTGGGTAATCTTCAAGCCAGCCGGCTTGTTTGGCTTGTTTAATCAGTTTACTGCGACCGTCGGGTTTATTTTCGATGATAATCAAGGTAAGGTCGGGATCGCTGGCCAGCTCATTAGCTAGTTCGGTGAGACGTTCCCAGCCGGCTTTGTTAGCCGATAATTCATCAATCACAATGGTGCGTTTGGCACTAAATAAACTCTGAGCACCCAAGATATCAGCTAGCTCGCCAGTTGTTAATTCACTGCCTTGATACCGACTGACTTCCGCTGTGTCAAACTCCGCGATGGTGCGTTTGATCAGCCAGCTGTTTGGACCAGTGAGGATTTTCAGCATGTTTTAACCTCGCTTGTGGTGAGTTTTAGGCGTGGTGGAAGTGGATTTGGTAATTGGCTGGTTGGTGGTAGCCGGCGCTGGCTGACAAATCGGACAAATATGAGTGCCTCGTCCAGCGACTTTGAGTTTTTCAATTGGTGTACCACATAAGCGACATGGCAGGCCAGCTCGACCATAAACATAAGCACCATCAAGATAATTACCGCGGTTGCCATCGGCGTCAACATAATTACGGCTACTAGAACCGCCAGCATCAATCGACTGTTGTAAGACTTGTTTAATATTACCAGTCAAGCGCTCAAGTTGTTCCGAAGTTAAATCCCCTACTAGCGTTTCGGGATGAATTTGACTTAAAAACAAACTCTCATCAACATAAATATTACCAAGGCCAGCGACGGTGGTTTGATCAAGGAGCGCGGCTTTGATGCGGGATTTACTTCGTCGTTGTAGGCGTTGTGTTAAAACTGCTGTTGTGAACTGTTCAGTTAGGGGTTCGGGGCCAACTTTTTGGAAAAATGGCAATTCTTCAACGAGTGGAGTGGCTAATAACTTCATCCAACCAAATTTTCGTTGGTCGTTGAAAAAAAGTTTTGAACCATCACTGAACTCAAATTCGGCATGGGTGGTTTTGTCCGGCAAATCGCCGATTAGGCTGTCGTTCGGATGTCCTGCCCCCCAGTTTTCTTCGCCACGATAAACAAGCTGACCAGTCATTTTTAAATGTACCACTAGAGAATAATTGGTATCAAGATCAATGATAATCACTTTTGCTCGCCGTCGCACAGCTACGATATTTGCTCCTAATAAGAAAGCTTCAATTTCCTCGGGCGAATTTGGAAAACTTTTAAAATTATCGCTGATAGCTGAAGTGATTTTTTTGTGAATAATTAATTTAGACAAACCGCGCTTAACGGTTTCGACCTCTGGTAATTCTGGCATTTAGCGAATTCCCGCTGCTGAGAGAATCTTGCCGTATTCAGGGATTTGGCTCAAAAAGAGGTTTTTGTTCTGATCGACACTAGCAGCTAACGAACCGACTGAACCTTTGCAGGTTGAAGTCCAGATGTGTGCGAGTGATTTGTTGTTCTGTAAAACATCAAACTCAGTGACGGTGCCAGTCGCACAGATACCATTGAGATTTTCAGTTTCAAATGGTTTGCTTTTTGATAAATTAGCCTTGACTAATGAATTCACAAATTGTTCATAGGCTGGTAGGTTGTTGTCAAGTTGTTTGGTGCTAATCTGCTCGCCTAAGTAGCCTTTGTAAGTAGTGATAATACGGCTTGATGGTGTAATTACGATTTGATAGGAGCGGAAGTTTTCCTGAGCAACAATTGGACCACGGACGGTCATTTTGACACCACGACTAGCGTCGGTGGCTAATAATGCCTGCTCTAGAGCGTTGACTTGAGGTTCTTTTTTACCGCCATTTTTAAAAATTGCCTTACCGAGAGACATTAAGGCAATAACTGCCATAATCACAATCAAAATAATGATAATAACTGGCAAAATTTTCACAAAAGTATCTTTTTTCTTCATAATATAATTTTAAAACTTATTATCAAGATTGTCAATCAATTAAAATTAAAGGGGCTAAGTGAAATTAATGTACCAAGCATCCACAGAAGTAACAGGAGTAATGGTACGATTTTATACTGAATAATAATGGCGATATATTCACGGACAAAAGCGTTCGGCCAATAATGAAGGGCGGTGCGACAGCCGACTCCTTCGGCTTTGAACTGGAGTTTGCGAGCATAAATACTGGTGCGAAAGACGTGATAATTATTAGTGACAAAAATTACTTTGGCGCCAGGTTGGCAGTCGGTAATCTGTTTGGAAAATTGTAGATTTTCAAAAGTAGTGGTTGATTGATCTTCAAGAATAATCGTGTCGGAGTCAATACCTTCGTCTAATAAAAACTGACGCATTGCTTCCGCTTCGGAAATCTGTTCGTCACTCCCCCGCCCGCCCGAGACGATAATTTTGGCACGTTGACCAGATCGGCGATAGACTTTGATGCCTTTTTCGAGGCGTCGCGCTAACAGTGGTGAGACAGTTTTGCCGTCAATTAGTCCTGCTCCGTGAATAATGATGAAATCACATTTGAGATTTTTGGGAATTAATAAATAGAGTTGAGCGTATAAAAATAATGCAATAAATGTAAACAAAACATAAATAATTGCTATCTGGACTAAAATAGCGAGCGATAAAAACAAAATTGACGACCTGCTAGACACGGCGATTGAGCCAATGAGCCACAGTCCCAACCACAAACCAATCCCAAATAGAATCGACAAACTATGCGCCAGACTAAAACCGTTTTTGCGAATTGAAATGATGCCAGCAATCACAAAAGTAATCGGAATTAACCCAAAACAAATGAGAATCGCCCCAAAAAACACCAATTGCAACAGATGAAGTACGACTCGGTTTTCGGTGGAACTCGCTAGGGCTAAAAACAACATACTGCCCGCCAGCATTAAATAAATCGCATTTGCAAAAGCCCGTCGGTCTTGCCAAAGCGACCAGCTAAACAACACCGCAAATAGTCCGAACAATCCCCAAAATAACATAATAAGTTATTTTATCATAATTGATGGTTGAGTCGCTAGTTGGGTGGTTGCTGGTTATTCAACCGTGACGGATTTGGCGAGGTTGCGTGGTTTATCGACGTCTTGACCAAGCGCATCGGCGGTATAATAAGCCAGTAATTGCATTGGTAGGGCTGTTACCAGGGCTGATTCAACTAGATCAACTGTTGGAATTTCAATGGTAAAGTCGGCTAATTTTGCCAGTTCGGCGGACTTAGAGATGAGGATAATTTGAGCGCCACGAGCTTTTAATTCCTCAATGTTGGATTTAATTTTATCAAATAGAGCTGGCTCGGTGGCGATCACTATCACGGGAGTTTTTGGCGCAATTAGCGCGATGGTGCCGTGTTTTAATTCACCTGCTGGGAAAGCCTCGGTGTGAATATAGGAGATTTCCTTAAGTTTGAGCGCACCTTCCATCGCTAAATACGCATCCATCCCCCGTCCAATGTAAAAAGCACTGGTTTGATGAGCGATCGCCTTGGCGATTTTGGAGTAAATGGTTTGGTTTTCGAGGATTTGAGTGAGCTTGGCTGGTAAATTCGTTAAATTATCAATTGCTGAGTGATAAAAATCTGTCGAAATTTGCTCGCGTCGTTTGGCTAAATCTAGGGCTAATAAGGCAAAAATCGCTAGCTGAGTGGTGTAGGCTTTGGTTGAACAGACACCGATTTCGGGACCAGCCCAGGTATAAACCACCGCATCAGCTAAGCGAGTAATTGATGAACCGACAACGTTGGTGATGGCGAGGGTTTGTGCGCCTGCCTGCTTGGCTTTTTTGAGGGCGCCAAGTGTATCAGCGGTTTCACCTGATTGGCTGACGGCGATGACAAGCGTGTGCTTGTCGGTAAAGTTTTTTTGGTAACGGTATTCTGAGGCGACGATCGCTTCGACAGGTATATTCGCCAGGTTTTCAAGCAATTTTTTGCCATACAGACCAGCGTGATAAGCCGTGCCACAGCCGATAATTTCGATGCGTTTGATGACTTTGGGTTTAATTTTATCAAAAATTTCTAAATTAATTTGACCGCTAGCATCAAGTCGTGGACTAATGGTTTTTTTGATGGCTTCGGGCTGTTCGTGGATTTCTTTCAGCGTGAAATGTTTAAAACCACCTTTGGTGACTGCGTCAGCATCCCAGGTGATGGTGGTGAGTTGGCGTTTGAGTGGTTTGAGGTTGAAGTCAAAAAAAGCGACGCCAACCTCGTCAATTTTGACGATATCACCATCTTCGAGGTAATAAACTTGTTTACTTAGGCTGAGAATCGGTGCCGCATCAGAGGCAAGCATGGTTTGTGAATCGGTCACGCCAACCACTAGCGGGCTTTCTTTACGCACGCCAATGAGACAGTTAGGTGCGAGGCTAGAAATCACGCCCAGAGCAAACGAGCCTTGGAGTTGGCGGACGGCTTGAGCGACTGCCTCGAGTAAATCACCGGTCATGTATTGATCGATTAAGTGCGCTACAACTTCAGTGTCAGTTTGGGAGCGGAATTTGACACCTTTTTTCAGTAATTTGGTCTTTAATTCCTGGTAATTCTCAATAATGCCATTATGCACTACGGCGATGGTTTGAGCTTGGTTGGTATGTGGGTGGGAGTTAGCCTCCGACGGTTGACCGTGCGTGGCCCAGCGAGTGTGACCAATCCCTAATCTGCCGGTTAGTTTTTTATCCAACACTTTTGCTTCAAGATCAGCGACGCGACCTTTAGCTTTAGCGAGATGTAGTTTATTGTTATTTAAGACCGCCAGTCCAGCTGAATCGTAACCGCGATATTCTAGTTTTTTTAACCCATCAATAATAATCCGTGGCGCGTCAGTTTCGCCCACAAATCCAATAATTCCACACATATTTATTCCTTTGCTGTGCGTTAGTTAATAATTTGGGCTAATTGTTGCGGTTAGAGAATTTGTCGCCAGAATCACTTCTGGGTTTTGTTCCAACTGAGGTTGCAACCACCTCTGGAGCATCCGCCGAATTTTCGATAACTCCAGTCCTCGTCAACTTTTTTAATAAAAAGTTCAGGCGCTTAAAATCTTTTAATTAGCTTGTGGCTATTATAGCATAATTAGTGGTTTGGCGCCAAAAAATAAAATTGAACCAAACACTAAAACTCACTCTTTTAACTTATTGATTTAGAATGTATTTGACGAATATTACCTTTGATTTTAAAAGTTTCGTCCATCCAATAAAAACCGCTCCATTGACTGTAAATCTGTTTTTCGTATTGTTGATCCTTAAAGTATTGTTTTTCGCCAATACAACTCCAGAATATTCGTAAATTATTTTGCTTTAAAAACTTTTTCAGATAGTCCTTTCTAATAATCAAACCGCTAATGGTTTTCGTAAGTCTGCCATCAAACACAACCAAATCATCTGAAGGGCTATAAAAATAACTGTCATATTCTTTTTGTGTCAAATGTAAATCTCTAACTATTGCAGGACAAGGTATAGCGAAAGATATTGATGCATTATCTTTAGAATAATCATAATCCTCTTCCCATGAATAATGTACGTACGTTGGAAGAACTTTTGCAATTAAACGACTTGATTTGCTGAGGAATTTAAACTGTTCCTCGTGCTCATTAGAACCTTGATCATCTGTGTTTATTACTGTATACTCCTCTATCATACCATCTTCAACCTTATATTCATCCCAATAATCACCCAAAATATCATTGACACTTGGAGACCATTCAAATTCCCTATTAAAGATTTGATAAAGAGACGAAGTTCCCTCCGGAAAACTTCTTCCCCAAAAGTTTTTCGTTTCAATGTTTTCCTTCAATATATCAAATTGCTCGTTAGATACAAAATACCCTTGCACGATGCGCCAGACTCTCTGCTCCCCAATATTAACTTTTGTGTTGTCTTTTATTTCTTGATTTTGATATAGTAAAACCCATTCTATGCCTTTATCATCATTAATATCAATGGGAAGGCTAAAGAGGTGAGGTGTATCATTAATCCATTTTTTGATCTGGGAGGTTCCCACTGAGTCTCCACTAAGAAAATTTTCGCTTAAGGGAATTTTAAATTTAGGTAAAGCGTCAGCGGGCTTCATAAAATGACAGTTGAGCGTTGGGTCAAAATCTCTGACATAAGGTTCCCAGGCTCCTTTATAATTTCTTACTGAGGTATCCCATGAAGTCAATTTAGATCTATCAGAGACTCTAGCAAGTATGTTGTAAAACGTAATCCATTGATATTTTTTACCAATCCTCTCGATAACGTGATTTCGCGATCTATCTAGTGGATGACCGTGCAGCGTATCGTATTCAGCAAATAGTTCATTTGTATAGCCCAGCTCTTTTTGAATATATTGCATCGCGTAATGATATAAGTTTTTAATGTCAACATTTTTAAAGCTATTTAGTGAGGATTGAAATATATATCTACCAAAGTCGCCATATATCCCTACGCCTTCTGGATGCATTGAGTACTCAATCCAACCGAGTCCGTCTTTTCTTATTTTAGAATCTGCGTATTTTCTATGAATCACCTTGGGGATATCTTGAGAGTGATACGGTGGTCTTAATTTAGAATAATTTATAGTCAATTCATTTTCTGGAAATTCAAATAAAAATCGTTCAATAATTAGCCTAGCATAATCTCTAAGTAGTATATCAGCGTAAACAAACTTTTTATCAAAAATACTCAAGTAAACGAATTCAACCAATTTCTTGTATTCACCTTCACAAGTATGCGCTCGTTTGACGCAAGCACCGAATACAATTCCGTATAATCTTTGTATAATATATGGGTCGTTTACATTTTCGAATTTTCGTAATATAATCTCACAAAGTTCAAAATTCTCCTTTAATATTTCAATCATAGCTTTTGAAGTAATATCACGCAATCTCCTGTTAGAGGAGGCTAAAAACCATGCAAAGAGTACTAAAAGCATTTTGGTTTGTCTTTTAGAAACATTAAAGCCTTTTTCTCCTTTATTAAATAAACTAATTAATTGAAATACTCTTTCTTTATTATAAGTTAGGCTGTTTATAAAAGGTAACCAAAAACTATCTCGCTCATTTAATTTTTTATCAAACAAAAATTTATGTAAGAAGTTAATATTTAAAGGGTTATTCTCCTTGGTGCTATTTTCAACTAAAACCATTAGGGTGTTATTGTCTTGAATTGGATAATTAGTGGATATCTTTTCAAATAATTCCAAATTATTGGTATTAGATGGCCTCCAGGTAAAGCTTTTAATATACCTATTTGCTAAATCACGCTGATCATTTTCATCTTTAATATATTTTATGATATCAATACAATCCTCGCTAAATTTTTCAAAATAAAAGCAACAGACAAATATGAAAACATCTATGTGATGGCGGTTTTCTATTTTTCCATTGATGATTTTAAGCAACTGCTCAATAAGGAATAGCTTCAGCTCCTCTTTTTCTGAAATAAGATCCATCACCGCCTGAGCTTTTATATAATCTTCCAATAAATTATATCCAAAAAAATAATTTTCCCCGCCTTCCAAAATAGATTCGTTTAATATAATAGAACGAGATAGTGCGGAAATTATATTTAATTTAAAGCCTTGCAATCCGTATTTATCCCAAAAACTTAAGTTTAATAGTTGATCTTTAGTAATATAACTATGATTATTGTTCAATTGGAATTTCGCTATTTCCAGGAGTAGATCCTTAATGATCACTCCAGATTCAGGCATTTCTAATGATTCTTGAATTTCTTTATCGAAATTTTCGATAAGCTTTTCAAACATTTGAGGGATATTCATTTCTCCATCAGTACAAGTTTTACAAAAAAGCGTTAAGAATAAAGGGTTAGTCATTTCGTAATTTAAAAAATCAGATGGGTAAAATGGAATATTATAACAATTTAAAAAATCTTTAGTTGCTTTAATTGACTGTTCTCTAAAACCATGATGGGTAATTTCTAAAATTTCTTTATTGCGTATCTTTTGCAACAAATAGCTCTCAATGACTAGAGTCTCATAACCACTTCTAACCGAAATCGCTACTTTAATATGTTTTCGTTCTTTTATTTCGGTAAAAATTTTGTTGAGACCATTTTTCCAAACTTTTTTATTGGGAGTTTCGTTTATGGCATCAATAAAAATATAAATATCCTTATTTTCATATTCACCTAAAACATCTATAGCATTCAAAAAATCAGAAAAACTACCATCAAAATTTAAATAGCTAATGATCTGAGAAGAAATATTATCATTAGACAAGTAATGATGCCCTAATAAAAGCAAGGCGTAGCCTTCATTATCCATAATATCCTTGGTGGTAGTCGCGAACAATTGAGATTTTCCCATGCCAGCATCACCTTTTATAAATAAAATTTTATCTTCCATAAGCTGCTTATCTTCATCAGAACAGCCAAACTCCTTAAGGCATGATAATTTAGACTTGGCATCATAAATATTCCCATAAATCTCACTAGTTTGCTCTGAACTCAAAATATCAGCGTTTTTCAATTCATTATTGAGTTTACGTATTTCGATCTCGAGATCTTTTATCTCTTGAGAAAAATATTGTTTTATGTGATGATTCCAATTGAAATAACTTGACACATTCTCAAGATTAATATCATCCAAGGAGGAGACAAATTTTTCAGCTTTGCGGGCTAAGCTTGCATCTCTATTTTGTAAATCTGAAATTAGCTTATCTTTTTTCTTATTAATTCTACGAAAAGCTTTTTTATTTTTTGTAAAAAGCTGTATTTTTTCTTCAGTTTGGGTATGTATATTTAAATTAGGATTGTATCTCGCTCCCAGCGAGTCACAAGACTGTTGATTATATTTACTCAGCCATTTTCTTGATATAGTGTGCTTCTGAAAAAAGAACAACTGTAAATCAGGATATTTTAAAATTTGGTTTATAATTTCAGCATTGCTAATAATTTCAAATTTAATATGAGCTTTTTCTAAAGTCAATTTAATTTTTTTATATCTACTACTTGTAGATGTTAAATCCTTATTACAATAAAAGTAAAAAACTTCAAGGTCGTTACCATAATACTGTATAGTCTTTTCTACAGAAGACATAATTTGCTTATAGTCCACCGCATTTTTGAAATATTTGGCCTGGAAGCTTATTTTTTGCTGTGTTTTGGAGCTGTAAAGAGGATGTATTTCAATGCCTGGATTGTTAGGATCTGATTTAAAAAATGCAGTTTCATTAAAAAAGTCTCGCTTAAACAATATTCTACATAGTTGCTCAAATTTAGTCGTTGAATCTTGATGTAAATATTCAAACCTACTCCAATTTAAATCATTCACTTTTTACTACTCCGTGACGCATTTATTATTGTATATGCACATCATCCTAAATGAAATATATATCATTGCAATCTACAATCCAAACCAACTTTTACCGAGCTTGGCATCAACCGCTAGATTGATGTTTAGTTCTGGACAAATGTGAGTCATAATCTCGACCACGCCAGTCTTAATTGCTTCGGCATCGGCTTCGGCACACTCAATCAGCACGCTGTCATGTACCTGTAAAATCTGATCGGAATCGGGATAATTGTTCAGAAATTCCTCAATTTTAATCATGGCTAGTTTCATCAAATCCGCCTCAGTGCCTTGAATCGGCATATTGACACTGGCTCGTTTCGCGGCTTCACGGACTTGAAAATTACTGCTTTTGACATCGGGTGTTGGGCGGCGTCGACCGAAGTAAGTTTCGACAAAACCTTGTTCTTCGGCCTGTTTCAAGGTAGCATCCATGAAGTCCCGAACTTTGTATCGTGCTGTAAAATAGCGATCAATCATTGCTTTGGCTTCGGCGAAGGTTAGTCCTTCAACAGTTTGAGTCAGATTACGTGGACCAGCGCCATAGAGCACACTAAAATTCACAATTTTGGCGACACGACGTTGGTCTTTAGTCACCTGCTCAGGTGGAATTTGATAAATTTGAGCGGCCATTTCGGTGTGAATGTCACGATTGGATTTAAAAATCTCAATCATCTCGGTATCATCGGACAAAGCTGCCGCTAAACGCAGTTCGAATTGGGCATAATCGACTGACAATAGAACTTTGCCCTCGCCCGCCACGAAGCCTTGACGCAGGCGATTGCCCCACTCGGAACGAATTGGAATATTCTGGAGGTTGGGATTGGTTGATGATAGCCGACCGGTTGAAGTCACATTTTGATTAAACGAAGTATGGAGGCGCGACTGGGCATCGACCATAGTCGGCAACGGATCGACATAGGTGGTTTTGAGCTTGGTTAATTCGCGCATGTCTTTAATTAAAGGAATAATTGGATGGGCATCGTGAAGTACATCAAGCGTCTGGCGGTCGGTCGAAAAGCCAGCGGTGCGTTTTTTGAGACCGGTAGTTGGCAGGGCGAGCTTTTCGAATAAAATTTGCGATAACTGGGCTGGTGAATTGATATTGAACCGCTCGCCTGCTAATTGATAAATCTGTTCAGTTAGCGCATCAATCCGCTCGGTTAATTCTTGTCCAAATTCAGCAAAAAATTGTTGATCAATCTCAACACCGCGTTTTTCGGTTAAATACAAGACTAGCGCTAGCGGAAAATCGAGTTGTTTGGCGACTTGAGCTAGTTTTGGGAGTTTGGTCCATCGTGGTAGATGACTGTGATAAACCTGCTTGAGACGCGGTAATTGGTTGATGGTTGGAGTGAGTTGACTATCGCGCGCCAGTGGATCGAGTAAGAAACTTGCTTGATTTATATCATATATGCTATGTTTATCGAGGGGCAATTCAACGAGTGATTGCCAAGCTGGATTATGAAAATTATGGAGCAATTGCTTAATATCACTGGAAACCACTGTCTTGGTTTTAAGCCAACTATAGAATTGGTCATCTGTTTTTGTCAGTTCTAAAGCGTAAATCGCTTCAGTTTCCAGTCCGCTGATAAATACTTTTTGGTCAATAATTTCGACGAGAATTTTTGGTTGATCAGCGGTTAATTGAATTAATTCACTCACGCTGGATATATCATCATAGGCAACAGTTGGTTCGCTGTTAAATAAATCAACTTGTCCGCTCGGTGCTGAATTGACGCCGAGAATCGTTGCCAAACGGTTTTTGAGTGAACGAAACTCCAATCGATCAAGTGCCTCTAAGGCTTGTTCAGCATTCATTTGGTTAATTTGCCCTAGATTAGCATCAAACTGAACTGGTGCTTCGGTCATAATCCGTACGATTTGCTTACTGATAAAAGCCATCTCGCGACCAGCCTCGAGTTTTTTGGCGAGTGTTGGTTTAATATCCGCTAAATGCTCATAAATTTGTTCGAGATTGTCATACTGCGCCAGTAGTTCAATCGCGGCTTTCGGTCCAATGCCAGCTACACCGGGAATGTTATCGCTTGAGTCACCGCGCAGAGCTTTATAATCAACAAATTGGTTGAGTTTAATCTGATATTTAGCTTCAAAATGAGCCTGATCAAACTCTTCAATCTTCGAAAAACCAGTCTTGGTGGCATAGACTTTAATACCATTGCCAATCACCTGCAATAAATCTAAATCACCGGTCACCAGCCCGACCTCGAAGCCCTGCTGAGCCGCCTGCATGGCCAGCGCCCCCATCAAATCATCGGCCTCGTAGCCGTCAAGCTCAATTAACGGCACGTTCAGCGCCTCAAGTAGTTGGTGTAAAATCGGAATTTGGGTGAAAAAGTCCTCGGGTGGGGCTTTGCGGGTGGCTTTGTATTCTGGATAGAGTGCCGTACGTTTGGCGGTAGAAGTGCCTTTTTTATCCCAGGCAACAATCACATGGCTCGGCTTCAATTCGGCCAACACCGCTAAAAACATCGCTGCAAAACCATAAACTCCGCCAGTTGGCGTGCCGTCCTTGAGACTGAGGCCGCCCATCGCATAATATCCGCGATAAAACACGCTTTTGCCATCAATAATTACCAGTTTTTTCATAATTCCCCTTCACTGCTCTTTATTATATCAAAAATCACGTAGCGACTAGACACTGTCCTTAGGATTTTGGCAACTTAATTTTAAAAATAAACTTATTGTGGCGATATAAAGCCTGATACTTAAGGTGGTAGTTATTGAGCAGGTTGCTGACGATATAGAGACCAAGGCCACTGCTATTTTCTTTGTGAATATCAAATTTTAATTGTGATAGCTGGTTAGTGTCGATCGATGGCGCGTGAGTGCAGAGATTCTCAACGTAAAACCAACCTTGTTTGACACCAAAGCGAATAGTGCTGTGTTTGGCGGAGTATTTAACGGCATTACTGATGAGGTTTGACAGGATGATTTTGAGGGCAGTCTTACCGATCATTATCTGCTCGTCGGTCACGGTATTGTCGATTGTGAGCTGTTTCTGACTGACTAAAACTTCATATTTAGTCAGTACTGCGACTAATACATCGTTAATTCTGATTAATTCTTCGTCATTTTTAAGGTTGTCGAGTGACGACACTGACAGAATCTGCGAGATGTTTTGGGTCAAATCATCGACAATCCCGATACAATCGCCGATGTATAAATCACGATTTTTGTATTTACCGACGTTATATTGCATATTTTCTAAAATAATTTTTAGGCTGGCGAGCGGAGTTTTTAACTCGTGGGAAGCGCCTTTTAAAAAGTCATATTTGAGCTTTTCGAGGCGTAAAATTTCTTGATTTTTACGCTCTAAATCATCAATCGCCTGGAGCAAAGTCGTGTATAAATCGTTAATTTGGGCTTTGAACTGGCTGATTTCGTCGTGCGAGGTGATGTCAAGGCGAGCTTGTTGATCAAGCATCATCATCCGATCGATGACGTTATTGATTTCTTGGATGTGATTTTTAATAACTTTTGCATAAATCAGCGACACCACTACGGAAACCAGCAGTGAAACCAACAACGAATACGGCAAAAATTTAAAACTTAACTCCTTAGCGTCTTTGTTCATGTCAGCGGTCGAAACGAACTGCAAAAAGATTTTTTGTTGAGTGTTGGTGGTAATTTCGCGTTCCTCGATAATCAAGGAGTTGTTGTCGCTGTTTAAATTAACCTGAGGGTTGTTTTTAATCTGGATTTCGTTGGCGCCATTGCGACCTTTGACGAAAGCTTTGATCTCGCCAGATTTTGAATAAAAATCTAGTGCTTGCTCGATGTAATTTAAATCTTTGCCTTGCATGTTGTGAGCGATGTCGTTGGCTTTGTGATGGATTTCGGCTTTGCGGGTCTCGAGGTAAGTTTGTGGAAAAATCACAAACACTGCACCATGCACTAATAAACTAATCAGCCCCAACACAACAAAAATCTGCAGGAACATTTTTGGGAAAATCTTAAGATTTTTCATGAGCGCTCCAGTTTATACCCGACATTGCGGATAGTGATGATGCAGTCGAGCGCTAGCTTTTTACGCAGTTCTTTAATGTAAACGTCAATCACCCGATCAAAAGGAATCTCTTCGGTTTCTTTCCAGACGTTGTCAATGATTTGCATGCGAGTCAGTGCCTGCCCTTCGTTATCTAGTAAATATTTCAAAATCTCCAGCTCTTTGGCGTTGACATCGACTGGCTGACTGTTGACGGTGGCGGTGTAGCTCGTAAAATTAACGCTAGTGTTTTTGTAATCGAAACGCTCAATTTCGCCGAAATATTTTTTGATTAAAGAATCAATCCGAACTTTTAAGACGGGCAGTGAAAATGGTTTTTCGATGTAGCCGTCAGCTAGATTGGTAAAGGCATCAATTTTGTATTCTTCGTCGCTAAACGCTGTCAACATTAAAATCGGCAAATTACTGGTTTGGCGGATAGCTTTTAAGACGTCGAGCCCGCTGAGAAACGGAATTTGAATATCAAGCACTACCAAATTAATATCATGATTAAATTTAGCCAAGGCGTCTTGGCCGTCCTGAGCTTCAATGACGGTATAGCCTGATTCGGACAGGTATTCGCTAATCCCTTCGCGAATATTGGGATCATCTTCAACAACTAATATTTTCATAACTTTTTGACTCAATATCTTTATTATAGCTTATTTGAGGCTAGGCATAAAATTATCGGCGCAACGAGGCGCCGATAATTTCGGTTAAACGGTTGTTATTTAGTGTCAATCAGCAGTTCTTTTGGATTTTTCTTGAGGATACCTGAGGTGGCGATGGCAAGAGCAATGACCAAGACAACTGACATAAAGATCACGACATACAGCATTGATTCTGGGACGATGTTGATGTCGAGGCTGGTGAGGGCTTTGTTGAAGCCATCGACTTCGGCGCCACCACCGAGTTGGCTTGAGGCGGAGAGTTTAGCGACGCGTTTCGCAATATCACCAGTGACTTTGTTTAAGATGCTATTGCCCATCATCTTGCCCAAATAGTCAGCCAAGAAGTAAGCACCGATGAAGGCTGGAATCGATACGAACACCAGTTCACAGACAAATTGACCGAAAATGCGGGCTTTAGACATACCGAGAGCTAACAAGACGGCGATTTCTTTTTTGCGGGCGTTCATCCACAGGAACAATAGCAGTGATACCACCACGCCAGCGAAGATTAACGAACCGACGAATAGTTTGTTAGCGATTGAATAAACACCAGAGATCGATTGTTGCAAGGCTGGATAGTTCGATGAGCTTTTAATTAAGCTGTATTGACGCCAGTTGATGTCGAGTCGGCCGAGATCTTTCATAACTTGGTCAAGTTTTTTATTACCTTTGACGAAAAAAGTAGCGTCTTGGTAAGTGGCGGTGTGTTCGGTGTTGCCATAAACTTTAGCGGCGGTGTCGATGTCGGTAATCAGCGTGTTTTCGTAGAGTTCTTGAGCGGCGCTGACTCCCCCACTGTTATGGCCATCAAACAGACCTTTGATTTCAACTTCGACAGTTTCGTTCGCACCTTTTTCGTTGTCAGCGTCGAATAAGTTGGATTTAACTTTGAGTTTGTCGCCAATTTTTAAATTGTTCTTTTTAGCTAAATCTTTGTGCATTAAGATTTTGTGCTTGTCTTGGCTGGTTAAATGCGAGCCTTCGACGAGTTTATAAGCACCAGAGACGAATTTGGTTTCTTTGGATGAGTCGTTAACGCCAGTGAGCATGACGGTGCGACCGAAGTTTTTAGCGCGTTCTGGTGAGCGCATTGAGAGGGTTTGTTTTGTCTCGATAATGTCGTGACTAACTAGATCAGCCACGCTGTTGATACGTTTGACATAGCCATCGATATCTTTTGAATCAGAGATTTTTTTAATATCTTGACCTCTGACATTACCACCACCACGGGGGGTGCCTTGGTTGACTTGGCGGTTGATTTCCATTGAGAAGCTGTTGGTGATCGTACCAAAAGTCTCCTCAGACGCCTTGTCGGTAGCCCGACTGATTGATAGACCGATTAAGCTCAAAGTTGACATTGCTAGAATCACTAAGAGAATGACTAGCGATTTGAGGCTTTTTCGCGTCACATAGGCAAAAGCATTTTTAAACATCGTTATTTCTCCTATTTTTTATAAATTTTTAACTTTTTTGAGTTTTTTGTTGCCGAGTTCAAGCACGACATCAGCCGCTTTAGCAACTTTTTTACTGTGAGTGACGACGATAACACATTTATTGCGTTCACGAGCCAGTTTTTTTAGAATCTCAATGATTTCACCGGCGGTGTGACTGTCGAGGTTGCCGGTTGGCTCGTCGGCTAAAATCACTGGCGCTTCCGATACTAAGGCGCGCGCAATAGCCACGCGCTGTTGCTGTCCACCAGAGAGCTTCATCACATTGCGTTTGACTTGGTTTTGGTTAAGTCCGAGTTCCAGTAGAATTGTCTCAGGCGCTTCACGGTTGACTAAGCGGATATTTTCGAGCGGTGATAAATAGTCAATCAGGTTGTAGTTTTGGAACACCAGTGAAATGTTATTTTTGCGGTGATGTGAGTAGCCTTGCTCTTCAATGTCTTCATTTTGGAAGAGGATTTGACCACGTTTCGGGGTGTCGAGCCCAGCTAGTAATGATAATAAAGTTGATTTACCGGAGCCCGATTTACCGATGATGGCATAAAATTTGCCAAGTTGGAATTTTTGCTCAACTGATGAAAGTACTTCTTCTTTTGAGCCGGGATAGCGATAAGTTACATTTTTAATTTCTAATACGTCCATTATATTTCTCCTAACTTATTTGTGATAATATTTTTTTCGGTTTCTTGATTAAAATCATCGCTGATGATAGCACTACTGAGATAACGATAATACTGATTAGCACGCCGTAACTCTGAATAAAAGTCAGTAGCCAGTTGACATTGCCGTCACTACTTAAGAGATTGTTGGCGAGTGTGCCGGTTTCGTCGGCGCTAGCAAAGCCACTGACGATTTGACTTAAGAGTAAGCTACCAAAGAGCAGTGATGCGACGGTTGCTGGCAATGAAATCAGTAGTAATTCGAGTAGGAATTGACCGACAATCTGAGCTTTGCTAAAACCAATTGATAGCAAAATGCCGATTTCGTAAACACGTTCGCGCAGCCACAGCATTAGGATTAGTGATAACACAATCACTCCGCCTGCCATAATTGCGTAAGTCATGATGTTGATAATGTACTTAACGCCACCGAGCGATTCAATTGCTTCTTTGAAGGCATTGTCGTCCTTGGCGAGGTCGTAGTTGGCCCAATCGATTGCCAGTTGCTTAACTTTTTTGAGTGATTCATCGAGATGCTCTGGGCTACTGGCGAATAAGTTGAGTTTGTTAACGACTTGCTCGGATTCCTTGAGACCCAAAGCGGTTTGACTCGACTGATAATCAACAAACATGCTGTTTTCGCTGAAGTCTGATGATAAACCAGTGTATTTTTCTTGTTTTTTGCCGGAAAAAATACCAACGATTTCAAATTGATGCGCAGGGTGCGTGCCAGAATTGTCAATTTTGGTTAATTCTAGGCTAATTTTATCATGCAATTTGAGCTTATTTTTCTTAGCGAAATCCTCGTGCACCATAATCTTGTTGCGGTCGTTTTTGTCAATTCCTCGCCCTTGTTTGATAGTAAATACCCCGCTACCAAAGAGCACGTTCTTCTTAATATTGTTAATGGCCTCGACCGAGACAAGATTTTTAAACTGGTTCGGTACGTCTTCACGTTTGATTTTTTGTTCGCCCTCGACGACTTTGGTGTTGGTCAGTTTGGCGGTGCCGTTATATTGAGACACGATCTCTTGGATTTCTTTAATTTTGTGAATATCCTTAAACTGATTCATGGCAAAGTAGCCACTGGCTTTTTTGGTGATAGATAGTGATGAATTGGAAGTTTTATAGAGAGTTTTCTCTAAATTATTACTTGATTTCATGATGCTTAAACACGCATACAAACACGACAACACCAAGGTTAAAATGACTAAAACTATCAATGTGCGATTCTTTTTTCGGGAAACATATGCCAAAGCGTTTTTAATCACTGGTGATTCACTCCTTTCTAATTTCTAGCGCAAGAGCAAGAGACTTGTCACTAGACGCTCCTTAATTTTAAATTGATGATTCAGAACAGCGCTAGTTTGCACCTCAAATAAGCTTGTTCATAATTTTATCTTACAAGCCTTTTATGAAATATTTATGAAATGAATTAAAAAAGTTTTAGCTTAAATATTCGTGGAGTTTTTTGGAGTCTTTGTGCTTGCGCAGTTTGGCTAGAGCTTTGGCTTCAATTTGGCGGATGCGTTCACGGGTAACGTCAAACTCTTGGCCAACTTCTTCGAGGGTGCGACTTTTGCCGTTACCGAGTCCGAAGCGCATTTGAATAATCTTGCGTTCACGTTCTGATAAACTACCGAGTACCTCGTCGATTTGTTCCTTGAGAAGCTGAGTCGAGGCAGCGTCTTCTGGTGAATCATTGTCATCGTCACTAATGAAGTCGCCTAGGACGGAATCTTCATCATCACCATCGCGACCAATTGAAGCATCAAGTGAACTGATGTCTTGTTTAATTTTCATGATGTATTCGACTTTGTCGACTTCCATGTCCATTTCTTTAGCCAGTTCTTCGAGGCTTGGTTCACGGTTTAGTTGTTGAGTTAGACGACGCTGAGTGCGTAGTAATTTATTGATGGTTTCCACCATATGGACCGGAATACGAATGGTGCGGGCTTGGTCAGCGATTGCTCGGGTAATTGCTTGGCGAATCCACCAAGTAGCGTAAGTCGAGAATTTAAAACCTTTATCGGGGTCGAACTTGTCTACCGCACGCAATAAACCGGTATTACCTTCTTGAATTAAATCCAAAAAATCTAGTCCCCGACCTGAATAGCGTTTAGCGATTGAGACCACGAGACGCATGTTAGCTTCAGCCATTTTGTCTTTGGCTTTTTGTGAACCTTCGAGAATCTGATAGGCTAATTTCGTCTCTTCCTCGAGTGACAGTAGTGGAATCTTACCGATTTCGTGGAGGTATAATTTGACCGAGTCGTCAGCAATTTCGTCGATTAAGTTAGTGTTAGCAAAAAAATCAAACTCATCAACCAAATCTTCATCGTTTTCAAGTTCATCAAGACTTGGTTCATCGAAGTCCGAACCATCACTAGCTTCTTTGATTAATTCGTTGATATCCTCAGGCTGAATCGCGTTTTTGTCTTTTTTGTCTAGTTTGTGGTTTTTGTCTAGGGGTGTTGGCATTACTTCTTGTCTCCTTTAATCAATTGATTTAACTCGGCGCGAATGGCAGTGGCACGGTTCTCGTCACCATCATATTCCGCTTGCCTTAACTGATTAGTTAATTGTTCGGTCACATTTTTTTGGAAGTCGGCTTTTGACTGATTAATAAGTCGGCGCGCTTCTCGTTCCACTTCGGTTTTTGACCACAATAAATAACGCTCTTCAGTTTTTAATGTCAACACTTTACCATAAATCGTCAAATCTTGCAATCCGCCGAGTTGGTCTTTGGTAAAATCATCGCCAGCTTGGACTAGTAGTTTGGCTAACTGTTGACGCGGTTTGTCTTTAAAATCAATAATGGCGCGTGCATCCAGGTTAGCGAGTAATCGACGGGCTTCTTTCGATATGAGACACATCGCTAATAGGTCATCTTGGTATTTAAACTCATCGATGGCGGAATCGGTGTTTGGTTTTTTAGGTTTGAGGGCTTTTTTAGGCTGGGGTTTATTGAGATCGGTGAGTTGTGATTTGATAGCATCAAGCGAAATTTCGACGATATCGGCTAGTTTTTGTAAATAGCTTTCTTTTTCGACTGGGTCGCTGAGTTGCGCGATGGTGGTCAGGATTTTACGGCTGTAATCACGCTTGGCGGTGGTCTGACTGAGGTCAAACTTAGTCTGATAAACGCGCATTAACCAATCAACGGCTGGTTCGGCTTGGTCGATTGATTGTTGCCAGAGAGCGACATCTTGTTGAATCAGCTCATCGGGATCTTTAGCGTCACCGACCAGCGAGATGATTTTAATATCAACATTGACGGTTTGGGCTAAAGTAATTGCTCGCTCAGTGGCGTTAATCCCGGCGTTATCAGTGTCAAACGCCAATCGAATATCACTGGTGTAGCGGGCTAAAATCTTCAAATGTTGCTCAGTCATGGCTGTGCCAGCCGTGGCAACGACTTGTTTAACGCCAGCTTGATGTGAGCTGATCACATCCATATTACCTTCAACGATCACGGCTTGATCGAGCTTGCGAATCGCTTCTTTGGCCTGAAACAGACCGAACACGTGACGCGATTTATCATAGAGCAGAGTAGCTGGAGTGTTGAGATATTTCGGAATGGCATCAGCCTCAAGCCCCCGCCCTGTAAAACCAATCGTCTGCCCCATGACGTCAGATAGTGGAATCATTAACCGCGCCCGAAATAAATCGGTTTTGTACTGATTGAGCAGACCGGCGGTGGCGATTTCTGGAAGTTTATAACCACGTTTTAATAAAAAATCTAATAGCGCTCGCTTGTGGTTGGGCGCATAGCCGATGGCGAATGTTTTGAGGGTCTCGTCGGTTAGACGACGCTTGGTTTTAGCGTATTCTAGCGCATGTGGGTTTTTGGCGAGGATTGCTTGGTAATACTTGGTGACGAGGGTGTACATCTCCTGTTCACGAGCCTTACGCTTAGCGAGTTGTTGAGAGCCGGCACTGTTAAAGACCTGCAATTCGATACCAGCTTTGCGTGCGAGGATTTTAATAGCTTCTTTGAAATCGACCCCTTCCATTTCCATGATAAACGAGAAAATATCGCCACCTTTGCCACTCGAAAAATCATGCCAAATCCGTTTATCCGGACTGACAATAAAACTCGGCGTTTTTTCATTCGAAAATGGACTCAGTGCCTTGAAGTTGCGCCCCGCCCGCTTCAGTTCCACATATTCACCAACCACATCTTCAATGTTCAACCGATCACGAATTTCTTCTTTGGCGTCGTTCATTGGGCTAATATTTGCTCCGTCTTGTTAGTCGCTATTTAATAACAATTATACCTTATTTTAGCACTAAAATCCATTGAGATTATCAGACGCATCCCTGATATTTACATTTTATGACATATTTATTATTATCTGTCAAATGAAGAAGCGTCGACATTATGGTAAAATGAGCTTATGAAACAACATCCAAAATCTTCAACCACTTCCCAGCCTCATTCGGAGCGCTGGAAAGCAATCTTGATTAGCGCACTAACAGTAGTAGGAGTGATTGTGACGATTGTGTTCTTGTGGTTTGGCTATCAGACTGGTATGTTGGCTGATCCTGAAAAAATGCAGGCTTTTTTCCGTAAAATTGGTCCGATTGCCCCAATTGTGTTTATGTTTTATCAGATTGTTCAGGTGGTGATTCCGCTGATTCCGGGTGGTTTTTCGGTTGGAATTGGCATGTTGATGTTCGGTCTTGGCTGGGGGTTAATTCTCAATGTCGTGCCAATTGTGGTGGGATCGATGATTAATTTCTATCTGTCGAAGCGCTTTGGTTGGAAAATTATCGAATCAGTCGTGACGGCTAACGAAGTATCAGCCGCGAAAGCTTGGACTAAAATCAACAAAACGAAATTCGAACAAATGTGGATTTTTAAACCGCTCAAGCGCATCCTGCCAGCTAAAGCCTACCGCGCAATGCTCAACTGGCTGACGAGCGACGAGCATTTTTATGAGAGCTTGGTGTTTGTGACGATGTTGTTGCCGGGTTTTCCGGCCGATTTGCTGTGTTTTGTGTTTGGGCTAATGGACATTAAACCGCGTCGTTTCTTGATTATTTTGCTGATCACTAAGCCGATTAATACCTTGATGTATGGTTGGATTTTCGCGGCTTCGGTTACTGGCGTCTTTCGAATTATTGGCTAGTGCTTGGCTTGTGTTAAAATAGACATATGAATAATTTGGGGCATTTTTTAAACTCCCGGGCTTGGGCGGAATTTCGTCAGGCGTTGGGTGAACAGACTCGGCACCGCGAGGCGGACCAGTGGTCATATTTGGGTTTAATTCAATCAACGGGTGGTTTTAAAAAGTTCTACTGCCCCTACTCACCTGTCGTATATCAAGCTGAGGGGTTAGCAGAATTGATGGCGGATATTGATACCGAGGCCAAAAAAGCCCACGCTATGGTGACGCAAATTGAACCGCTCGGGGCTATTACGGCTGACGATTTAACAAACTACGGTTATGTTAAGATTAAATCAATTCAGCCAGAGTTGACTTGGGTGCTAGATTTGACGCAAGAACGTGAGCAGATTTTAGCTGGAATGGCGTCGAGTAATCGCAATATTTATCGAAATTATTATAAAAAAGGCTTGGAATTTGCTCAAACTGAGTCAATGGACGATGTTGACACGGTTTTGGGGCTGATTGAGGCGGTGGCTAAACATAACCAAGCGCATTTACACCAATCAAGCTATTTGCGTCGTCAGGCGGAGGTGCTGATGGCATCGGGTGCGATGCGCTGTTTTGTGGTACGTCTCGAGGGGCAAGTGATTGCCGGAGCGCTGGTTTATGATGATCAAACCACTCGTTATTATGCTCATGCGGCAGCTGATTACGAACATCGGAAGCTCAAGGCGGGCGTGGTGCTACTGAGTGAAATGATTCTCGAGGCAAAAGAGCGTGGTCTGGAATGGTTCGATTTTTATGGAATTACGGACAGTGCTGACCCAAATCACCCCTGGGCAGGCTTCACAGCGTTTAAAAAAGGCTTCGGTGGCCAAGAAAAACGCTATCTGGGTACTTGGCAAAAAGTCAATCGTCCCCTACTCTATCGCCTGTACTGTCTGTTGCGAAGTATGCGCTCGGCGATACGGAAGTAGTTATACAAGAGAATATCGCCGATTGGGCTTAAACGGCTAGAACTTGTCAAAAACAACCACTATAGTGGTTGTTTTTCGATTGGAGCGAATGATTATAACTTGCGTGATTTGATTACCAAGAGTCTTTCCCAGCTCTATCCCGATCCATATGTCAAACGATTCATAAATCTTCAAAATCTATGGTTTTCCACAGCTTTTCCACAGGTTGGTTTTTGGGGTGAGTTTTCCACAGTTTGTGTAAAAGTAAAAATCCCACCTCTGTTATTTTTGGGATTTTTTATTCACGTGGAGAAGCATAAGCTAATTAGGGTTAGTTGAAACACCACCCTTTAATACTTATGATTATAGCACAACGTAAGCGGTTTGTCTAGCTTTTTCTCCCTGATTTTTTCCTAAAAATATGGTAAAATATATCCAGGTAAGTTGGCCTCAAACAGCTATAAAAATCAGCTTGAAAAAATGGCCACTCAACAATATTTAACAAAGGAATTTTATGGAATTAACAAAAACTTACGATCCAAGTCGGTTTGAGCCAGATATTTATATGATGTGGGAAAAGGCTGAGGCTTTTTTACCGAGCGGGCAAGGGGAGCCGTACGCGATTATTATGCCACCACCGAATGCTAACGGCAATTTGCACATTGGGCATGCCTTAACAGTGGCTTTGCAGGATATTTTGGTGCGATATTACCGTATGAACGGTCGTGATGCGATTTATGTGCCGGGGGCGGACCATGCCGGGTTTGAAACTTGGGTGGTGTATGAGCGTGAATTGAACAAACAGGGTAAATCACGCTATGATTTCTCCCGTGATGAGCTCTATCAAGGCGTGTGGAACTTTGTTCAAGAACAACGGGGTAATATGGAACTGCAACTGCGGGCAATTGGTGCGAGTTGTAGTTGGCAAAATCTGGTGTTTACTCTGGACAAAAAGGTGATCGAAGGTGTGTATAGGACGTTTAAAAAGCTCTGGGATGATGGTTTGGTGTATCGTGGGGAACGCATTGTCAACTATTCGACGCAATACCAAACTTCTTACGCCGATATTGAGGTGGATTACAAGGAAGTCGAGGGCAAACTCTATAAAATCGCTTATCCGCTCCTTGATCAAGAAGGGGAGTTAGTAATTGCCACGACCCGACCAGAGACGATGTTCGGTGATGTAGCAGTGGCGGTTAATCCTAATGATGAGCGTTATCAAGATTTAATTGGCAAATCCGTGATTTTACCGATTGCACATCGTGAGATTCCGATTATTGCTGATGATTATGTTGATATTAACTTCGGTACGGGTGCCTTAAAAATTACTCCGGCGCATGATGCGAATGATTTTGAAATTGGTCAGCGTCACCAACTGGAAACGCGTCAGGTGATTGGTTTTGATGGCAAAATGACTAATGTGCCAGCCGATTTTGAGGGCTTAACGCCAGATGAGGCTCGCAAAAAAGTGATTGAAGCGCTGAAAACTAAAGGTCAGTTGCTGGGTGAAGAATCAATTAAGCATGTTGTGGGCTTCGATTATAAATCGGGCTTGCCGATTGAACCGCTAGTGAAAGATCAGTGGTTCTTAAAAATTCGTCCACTAGCCGAGCGAGCAAAACAAGCACTCGAGAACGATGAGATTAAATTTTATCCGGCGAGTCGCAAGCGGGTGTTGATTCAGTATCTTGATAACTTGCGTGATTGGAACTTATCACGTCAGATTGCTTGGGGAATTCCGATTCCAGCTTTTGTCAACCAAAACGACCCGAGCGACTGGGTGTTTGACACTCGAGTGGATCAACCAGCTCTACAGATTAACGGCAAAACCTATCTGCGTGAAGAAGATACGTTTGACACGTGGTTCTCGAGTGGTCAATGGCCGTTCTTAACCACTGACTATCTCGACGGGGGAGAGTTAGCCAGATTTTATCCAAATAGTGTCATGGAAACCGGCGTTGACCTACTCGATCGCTGGGTGGCGCGCATGATTATGCTGGGGCTGTATATGACCGATCAAGTACCGTTTAAAGAAGTCTATATGCACGGCATGGTGCTTGATGAACACTCTCAAAAAATGAGCAAATCAAAGGGCAATGTGGTTAACCCAATGGATGTGATCAATGAATTTGGTTCAGATGCTTTGCGTATCGGAGTGATTTCGAACCGTTCAGCTGGTCAAAATCAGGCTTTTTCGAAGGCAAAAGTCATCGCTGGTCGCAATTTTTGTAATAAACTATGGAATATCGCGCGCTATATTCGTCAAACCCTGCCAGCTGATTTTAAACCTTTACCACAAAATAAAATTAAACCTTTGTCAAGTGCTGATCATTGGATTTTGCAACGCCTTGAGACGGAGCTGCAGAAGCTCCGCCAGTACATCGCCGATTATCGCTTATCAGAGGCAGTGGATCTGGTGTATCAGATGGTCTGGCATGATTTAGCCGATTGGTACCTAGAAGCCTCCAAAAAACAACCAAATCATCAACTCCTCGTCTATATTCTTGAGGCTTATCTCAAGGTAGTGCATCCATTTGCGCCGTTTGTGACTGAGACGATTTGGCAATCACTAGATTGGCGGGAAGGCTTAATTATCAGTGAACAGTACCCAACACCGGCTGAAATTGGTTTTGAAGCGGAACGGGCAGGGGAGTTTGCAGAAATTATGGCGATTGTCGAAGAAGTACGCTACCTCAATGCGGAACTGCCAGGCAATAAAAACTACGATCTGCTCTACACTGATGATCAGTTAATCGCTACTAATGCCGAAATTATCGCTCATCTGGGACAGATGAAGCAAGTCACTCGAACTGATGAACCGCGTGGTATGCGCGTGGCGGTTTCTAGTCATAAATGCTGGCTAGATGTGGATGCCGACACGCTTTATCAGCACCAGGCTAATCTGGAAATGCGCCTGCTGGAACAGCGTGGGTTAGCAGCAAGGTTAGCGGATCGGCTGGATAATCCAAGTTATATTCAAAAAGCCCCACCGCATCTTATCGCCGAGACTCGTACTAAACTGGCTGACATCGAAAAAATCATTAAGCGTTTGGAGCGCGAATTGGCTGAATTCTAATCATCAACAAGAAATAACCCCGAGGCTAATACTCGGGGTTATGTAAAGAACTTAGCGTGTCAAAAATGACACTACCATTGCAATACTACAAGTTGCAATGCTGACTCTTTTTAATTTGGTCAGCATTTGAGCCGTGGTTTTTGACACAACTTCCTTTTGAGCTTGTATCGCGAATTGAATGCGGAACGCGATTAGTAGTGTAAAAAAGCTACCAAACGCGATTCCGACGCATAAATCATGCATTCCTATCCCTCCTTTCAGAAGACACTATATTATCACGATTAGACTATAAAAGCAAGCTTAAATATGTTCTAAATCCATAAAATGCCCCGAGCGGATTAACTCGGGGTAGAAAAGCTTAGGATTTAGCTAATAGTGCCATGGCAATAACCAGTATATAACAAGTTATTGCAATGCTTATATATACTTTGTGGCATTGATGGACTTGTTTGAAATACCTCAGTAGTTGGTCGGATTGCTCCGCTGTGATGTTTTCATCACGCATCTTCGCACTTATCCGTTTCATTTCTTGAAAAGTACGAATTGCTCGACCCAGGCATATGCCTGCGATCAACATTGCAATCATCATGTTGAAAAATAGCAACATCTATTATCCCTCCTTTCTTATATATCATAACATATTAAGCCTAAAAAGCAATAGTAATCAATGGCTGTTATAAAAAAATACCCCGAGCAAAGGCTCGAGGTTTGGCGGTGAATTAATCAACCGCCAACAAAAAAACTATCAGATACATCAAGCCAATAGCTTGCATGAATGATAGACAATAATCAGCAACAATTGCAAATGCGTCTCTGATGTTCATTAGTCGCACCATGTCGTTAATTGACTGATTCGTGTCAGCTTCTGTCATGGTGCTGATCGAAGTCGGTCGTTCTCTTCTGATGCGCTGGTTAAAATGTGCTACGCTCCAGTGTGTAATGGCGTAAATTACTGCCAAAACAACTAGCAATAGTCTTGAGCGCATCAATATGTGTAACACAGACATTGCCATCCCCTCCTTTCTATTGAAATATGCCATAGTTAAATGGCTATTAGAGTATTGCACAGTTCTTTTCAAAAAGCAAGCTACTGATGGTGATAAGGGTGGTGATTGATAATGCACTGGGCGCGATAGAGTTGTTCAATAAGTATCAACCGCACAATTTGATGCGGAAAAACCAGTTTTGATAAGCTCCAAATTAGATTAGCGCGTTGTTTAACGGCTTGATTAACCCCGTAAGCCCCACCAATAATACAGACAATCGCTTGTCCACGCTGGGCTTCGAGCCGAGTGGCTAATTCGGGTGAGGACAGGAGTTGACCGGTTTCATCTAGTAAGATAACGTAATCATCGGGCTTAACCCTCGCTAAAATTTGCTCGGATTCGGCATTTTTAGCCATTTCTGGGCTGGTGTGAGGTGAATGTTGAATCAAGAGCCATTCTGGGCGCCAAACGGCCTGTAAACGGCGAGAATAGTCGTCTAACGGCTCAGCGAGCCAACGAGGCGGTTTTTTACCAACAGAGATGATTTTCATAAGGATTTATAGTTCGGTGATAAATAATTTTTGTGCTAAATCAGCTAATTCGGCTTGATCAGCTGGTTGTTTATCGGGATTAGTAAACTCCGCTACGGTGTTAAACGGAATCAGGTGAACGTGAGCATGAGGCACGTCAACGCCAACAATTTGTGAGCCAACATATTGATAGGGGAGCTGGGAACGGAGATGACACGCTAGTTTCTGGACAATGGTCATCAGATAGACATAATCATTGGCTGGCAGATCCCAGATAAATTCAACAGCTTGCTTGGGAATAACCAGAGTATGGCCAGTATTAGTTGGAAAAATATCCAAAAATGCCAGCACGCGGTCGTCTTCGTAGATTTTGTGAGTCGGAATCTCACCATCGATGATTTTTTGAAAAATTGTACTCATAAATTTCTCCCGTTTAGTTGAGGATATTGTAGCACAGAAAAACCCGACCAGTCTAATGCTTGGTCGGGAGCTTCTCGTGGCGGAGAGAGAGGGATTCGAACCCTCGATACGGTTGCCCGCATACACGATTTCGAGTCGTGCGCCTTCAACCACTCGGCCATCTCTCCGAACACCGACTATTATACCACAAAAATCTTGGCAAAATTATTGGTCATAAACTGTTGGAAGCTGATATTGTCTTTTTGGACATCGTAATTTTGCAATAGGCGAATCAGACGATTAGCCAGTTCATCGCGATAAAAAGTATCATAATATTCACGCAGGCGCGCTTTAAAATCAACCAAGGTGTGAATCTGTAGGTATTCGCAACGTAGGCGCAAATGGCTATTGCCTTCGAGTGAGCGCAAGAAGTTCTTGTCGGTAATTTTATTAACGCGAGCTTGAAAAGCCGGGAAATCCTCAAGTGGTTGATGAGTCCGCAGATTGTTATAGTAGAGCGTAATAATCTCCGATAACAGCAGATCAAAACTATTCGGACCGTATAATTGACGCATTTTACCACTAGACATATTGTGAATTTGTTGTTTTTGGGCGGGTGAGAGCTGAGAAACAAGCGGTTTGAGAATCGGTTGTAAAATCGTCCGCAAAATCTGATAAATCTGAGTTTTGACCTGCGAATTATGGGTTAAAAAGACAATTTGCCGAGCTGATAGATTGATGCTGTGCCCAATATATTCCGAAAATAACGGATCGCTCGGGGTAAAAATAAACTCGCTTTGGCTGATATTTGGGTTAAAAAACTGATAAGCCTGCGTCAGTTCTTCCTTGAGTTGATCCATGGTCTCGAGGCGTTCGTGAGTGTCTTTAGTCTGAAAAGTAGTAAATAGCTGGCGCAAAGGCGATGAATCAACCGTAGTTTTAAAACTAGCAAGAGTCTTAAGTAGGGCATATTGATGTTGCATCAGAGTTGGCATTGGAATGCCGGTAGTGCGATTTAAATCTTTAAGAATAAAATCATTGCGTTCGTGATGATTGTAAGTCAGTGCTAATTGATATAACACTTCTTCCGAGATGTTTTGTTGTGAAAACTCCTGGATAGTCGAGGTATATTCGGGACGCAACACGATGAAGCGAAAATAATCCAGCACCATCCGCGACAGATGACTATCGACATTGCCCCAACGGGGATTGAGCGATTTAAACAAAATTGACAATAAGAGCGTGCCGGGCTCTTCTTTGAGGCGAATTGATGGTAAGATAGGATTTTGATTCATTGTTTCTATTATAGTAAACATAACCATTTTAGGCAAATCAAAATCCCGACCAGGCTGATCGGGATTTTTAAAAGTAAAAGATAGAGCAATTATTTAATTTTAACGTCGGCCGCTTTGGCAGCTTTTGATAAATTAGCCTTGCGACGGCTAGCGGTGTTTTTCTTGATTAAGCCTTTTTTAACAGCTTTGTCGAGTTCACTTTGAGCAACAGACAGGGTAGCTTGGCTTGGACTGGCGACAAACGCTTTGACGGCTGATTTGATAGCAGTTTTAATTTGGCGATTGTTAGCAGTTCGCTTTTCAGCTTGGCGCGCACGTTTGACGGCGGATTTAATAATTGGCATTAGTCTCCTTTTTTAGTTCTTAAAATTAAATAATTATTGACTTCTGACGATTATACTAAAAAAACTCACTTTTGTAAAGAGTTGCTCAAAAAAGCTTCTCCAGAGGATTTTAACCATAAGCCTATTGACAAAATCACTTAAATTTGATATAATGAAAACATATTTATATAATAAAAACCAACATCAACTAACTTAAAAAAGGCAAAACATGAATAACACCGGCGCGCGTGACGCACTTATCGAACAAATTAAACAATCTGAAAATATTTTAATAGCGCTGAGCGCTAACCCAACCATCGACGAATTAACATCGGCGTTGGGTCTGACTTTGATTTTGAACAAAACCAACGAACACGTCACCACGATTTTTAGTGGGGAAATCCCGAGTGTGCTGAACTTTCTTGAGCCAAATAAGTTTTTTGATAAAACAGTTGATGGGCTACGGGATTTTATTATTGCCTTAAATCCAACGAAAGCCGATCGGATTCGCACCAAGGTAGTTGATGGTATGGTGCGCGTGTCGATTACGCCAAGCAAAGGTGCGGTGACGGTCAAGGATTTGGAGTTTAGTCAAGGTGATTATAACGTTGATTTGGTGATTGCGCTGGGTGTACAAAACCAAGCTGATCTTGACAAAGCCCTCGAGGCGCACGGTCGTATCTTACACAGTGCCTTTGTGGCATCAATCGGGGTTGGTTCAGCGATGACGGAACTCGGTAATCTCAACTGGCAAGAGCCAGCTCTGCAATCTTACGCTCAAATAGTGGCGGATTTGAGTTTAAGCCTTGATCCGAAACTAGACGAAAACGGCCAGCCAGTGGATACGGTCTTGATTGATAGCTCAGTGGCGACGGCGCTGATGACTGGTCTAGTGGCAATTACGGAGCGATTTAGTAATAATTTAACCACTCCAGAAATTATGAGTTTAGCAGCGGTGCTAATGGGTCAGGGCGCTAACCAGCAATTAATCGCAAAAGAACTAGATGAGCCGAAGAAAATCGCTGAGCTAAAACAATCTTTAAGTCAAAAACCTGCTCCAGCGGAAAAAACCGTTCCAGCGAAGCAAACTACCGAGAATAATTTAGAACATGAGGCAGTGATTGAACATCCGGAAACTTCAGTGGATGAAGCAAAAACGCCTGAAGTGGCACCAGTTGAGACAGAGACGGAAGTGGTAGCTGAAGTTGCGCCAGCGCCTGAAGTAGAGACGTCGGCATCTGAAGTTGAAACATCAGCCTCAGTCGAACCACAAGAGACTGAATCAGAGGCGAGGCCTGTAGAAACGCCTGCCGAGCCAGTTCAAACTGATGAGGCACCGCGGGGAATCTACGGTGGTGTTAAAGAATCAGCAACCAGCAAGGCGGATTTGCGTCAAATGATTGCCGAAATGGTACAAGAGCCAGAGGAAGAAACTGACGATCAAGATGATGATGACCAATCTGGTGCTTCATCAGATGAGCCAGAAGCACCATCAGAACCAGAATTGCCAGCAGTCGAACCGCCAGTTGTCGCACCGATTGCGCCAGAGGCGATTGAACCAGTCGAACCAAGCACTCCAGCAAAAAAACCAGTTGCTAAAGACGAATCATGGGACAAGGTTAACCAGTATAAACAAGCTTTTTTGGATAAAATGAACCAAACCAAGCAATCGACCGAACAAGCTACCTCGGCTAGCGTAGAGCCGACAATGGCGCCAGAACCAGCTCCTGTTTCGCAAGTACCAGTATCAGAACCGGTTATTACAGCGCCACAACCAGTAGTCGCTCAACCAGCGCCAGTAGTTCAGCCTGCTCCACAACCAGCGCCAGCAGTTCCTGCTCCGCAACCTCAACCAGTTGTATCAGCGCCCGATCCAGCCGGGGAGTTTATTGAAACGCCACGCCAACCAGCTGTCACTCCAACAGTGGCGAAACCAACGACTACTGTAGACACTGCAAATGTGATTAATCCCACCCCTCAACCCGCTAGTGCTCAGAAATTTTTAGCCAATCAAGCAAAAAAACTCAAAAACAGCCTTAAACGTCGTCCGCACAAGGTGATTCAGCCAGTCGATAAGCCAACTGATGGTGGACCGAGCTTGACTGAACAGATTGCGCAGGAATTAAGTCCAGTGGCTCCACCAGTACCGCCAATGCCAGCTGGCTTGGATTTGCCACCGCCATTGCCACCAATGCCTCCGGCTTTGGATTCGATGACGATGACCAGTCTTCCACCGGTAGAAACTGATTTGAAAAATAACCCGTTTGACGCGCTCGAAGCGCCAACTGCGCCAGTTGCTCCTCAAGCCTCAACTCCAGCACCTCAACCTGCACCGCAACCTCAACCAGCTGTCAACCAGCCAGCGCCGGTCGCTCAATCTGCTCCACAACCCATGACTCAGCCCGCACCAGCACCGGCTCCACAGCCAACTCCTGTCCAGCCGAACACCTTACCTAACCTTGACGCTCAGTTAACACCACAAGAAGCTCAGGCGATTGGTCTAAAAACCCCAGCTCCAGCTCAACCAAAACCGCCAGTACCAGAAAACCAGTTCGTAATCCCTGAATAAATTGAAATATATGCAACTCAACAACGATGACATTGTACTAATCGATAAACCCCGAGGTATCTCTAGCTTCGGGGTTGTTGCTAAAGTGCGCTATCATTTGTCGCAACAGCTTGGTAAAAAAGCTAAAGTTGGCCATACTGGCACACTTGATCCATTTGCGACGGGTTTGATGATTCTGGTGACTGGCACGATGTGCAAGCACGCTCAGGAGTTTACCAAACAAGATAAGATTTATCAGGCGACTTTTGTGCTGGGTAAAACCAGCTTGACGGCTGATATTGAGGGCAAGTTGCATCAGCACTCCCGCCAGCAACCGTCATTGGCGACGATACAATTGGCTATGACGCAATTAACTGGGGTGATTTGGCAGACACCACCGGTTTTTAGTGCGATCAAAATCAACGGTCAGCGCGCTTATCAGCTGGCGCGTCAGGGTCGGGCGGTCGAAATGCCTCGTCGCCAAGTGACGATTTATCAGCTAGAACTACTCGGTTATGCTTATCCACGTTTGACTGTGCGTGTCAAAGTCTCCTCGGGAACTTATATTCGTTCATTGGCGGTCGATCTCGGTCGAGCTCTGGGCGTTGGGGCATATTGTCAGACATTACGTCGTTTGGCGATTGCCGATAAGACAGTCGACCAAGCTCTCAAATTCAACCAATTAGCATAAGTTGGAGTCGATTTTATTTTGTGATAAAATATAACCATAACTAATAAGGGGATTTTTATGCTTAAAAAGAAAACTACCGTCGTGATTGATCATCAAGCCGAAGAGCGTGCCAAACAGCAGGCGATGCAGGCGGAGCTTGATGCCTTAAAACCAAAGCCAAAAACTACCGACAAACCACAAGATCACTCTGTTGAAACCAACCGTTCCTCTCTGAACAAAGTCAAAAAACGCACTCTGAAAACCATCGGTCTGGTGGTACTGGGATGTGCGGTGATTAGCCTAGTGGTATGGGCTGTTTTGCATAAAAATTACCTCGATAAACTTGAAAAAGAGCGCGCCGCAAAAAAAGCCGCTGAAAAGGTAGCCATCGAAAAAGCCGATAATGTTTTAAACAAAAAAGATTTTAATTATCCAGAGTGTCAATTGTCGAGTGAAAAGGCACGTACTGAATGTGAAAATCAAAAACAATACGACAAGGCGACCGATGTTTTGAAAGAAACCAAGGATACCTTGCCAGCGAAGAAGTCAAATGAACTGTTGCAACAGCTGATTTATATTGCTAGTACTAGCGCCAATGACACTGAACGTCTTAACAAACTCGATGAATTAGCCAAAGAAATTAAGCAAAATAGCGGTGCTGACCACCTGACTTATTTCCGCTTGTCAAATAGTTATCGACCAGTGGATAAGCTTGCAGCTCTGAAGTATATGAAGAAGGCTAAGGAGCTATACGAGAATCAGGACAAGAACTCATCTAATTATGATATTGATAGCTATGACTTTGACCGCAATATTGAAGACATCCAAGCTGAAATTAACGCAAAAAAAGATTAAAAGGCTAATAGCTCTTGACTAATTATTTATAATCTGTTATAATCTTGGTAACTTTCATGGTAAGTTGATGTAGATTAACTTGCCCGAAGGAGAACATTAAAATAGTAATTGATTAATATAAATATTATTTTTTAATTTTTGAAATTAAATAGGGAGGGTAATAAAATGAAAAATAATAAAATATTTAAAATAATGATAGTTAGCTTATTAATCCTAGCCAATTCATTAATACATTTAGTAGCTCATGCTGAATATATTGATAGGGCGCATAAGACATATATATACTTCGCAGCAGGGATAGATATTTTCCCTGACAAAAAGGTTGATGGTAAGATAGTCAGTGGCCTTGGCGGAGTGAGATACGAGAAGCCAATTATGGCGCCGGCTAGCTATGTGCCAAAGGAGCCATTCACTGTGGCAAAACTTGCCAGTGTCTGGACTCGCATCTTGGAACTGAAGCCCAATCCGGGCGCACCAGTTCCTAAGGATGTTAAAAAAGGAAAATGGTACTATGATTCATTCGAGAGGTTATCTAAGACTCACATCTTAGACTATCTTGTCGATAAAAACGGTAACATCAATCCCAATAGACAACTCTATGTTTATGAGGTGTTTAGAAGCATTAAATATTATTGGGATTATAGTGGTTTCAGCCAAATCAAGGATGAGGCCACTGGGTTTATTGAAGATAACTATGGACCACAAAGCAAAACGCTAGCCATGTTAAATAAACGCAAGGAGGGATTTAAGAGATTTAAAACCCGTCCTTGGTATAATGATGTGGCTGAGGTGGTCGGAACTGGTTTTGTGTATGGGATGATGAGCGAAAGTGGCTTTATTCATGTTGAGGCAAAAGCCACTAACGCTAAAGCCATGATGCTGTTCTGCTTTTTTACAGGCAGATCTAGATGGGATCATGCGCCTGGCTATCAAGACGACGTTAAGATTAAGCCGGGTTACAAAATCACCACAGATTATGAAAGGAGCGCACTGCAATCTCGTCCGCATGGCTTCATTAATTAATTACTATTGATGTTTGAGACGCCAGGTTATAATTTAACCTGGTTTCTTTACTCCCTAAACTGCTTATGGTATACTAGAAACATTGGATGATACTAAAGGAGAACTAGTCAATGAATCGATCTATCACTAAGACCTTGTTAAGAAAAACACAGCGCAGTCGCTCATGGCTAACGATTGGTGGAGGTCTATTAATGATTGGCTTTGGTATTAGTTTGTGGTTACGCCAGGTTTCACTCACTCACGCTCAGTCGCCGAATATCTTTGATGCTGGTCGTTCTAACTACTTTGGACTTGGTGAATCACGGAATGTTGATACGGTGTTGCCTGAGATTTATGATTATAGAGAACAGAGCGGTGGAGGATTGCGCAGTTATGCTGTTAATGTCCGTGAATTAACTGGCTTAAGCGATGCTGTTCTGCACTCGCTCTATAATAAGACTGACGGTAGCGCCGTTGAGATTAATGTCAGAAGTTTTTTTGATAACATTGATAGTAAACTGGCACAGATTGAGGGTGATGAACAGGATTATGGAGTTTATAAAGTAAGAAAGAATGCTGGGCAATACCCTACGCCAGTTGATGCTTGTATTGAGAAACGAGTTGGTAGAGTCGGTACTCTTGTATCTGAAGCCCAATACAATCAATATTATGACTTATGCAAAAGTTGGTTAAGAACTGGTTACCAATTTGTCCAGTACTCGGCGGCTGGTATTCCGCAGAGCCGTTCGGGTGATCGTACTTTCTTTCAACAACAATATGCTGCCATGAAAAGCGATCCTAACAAGAAATTGACTGTCCAGTGGATGAAGGGCGGTGCTGACTTCGCGTATTATAACGGATCGGGTAAAACTGGTTCTGCGGGGGGAGCTATCCAGTCTCAAAACACTGCAATTAATAAACAACGCAATGATGTAGTCAAGAGCAATCTTGGAATTGGTGACAGTATGGCTATTATTCTCTGGGATAAGAACAGCGAGAATGCGTCCAACCCTGCTGAGCCTTTGTGGGTATTGCGCTTAGTCTGTGCTAACCCAATCGCTGCCGCCTTGAAGCAGAAAAAAGCCGATGTTAATGTTCGCGTCACCGGTAGTCCGAATCCGGCCTACTTACCACAAAATGGTTCAGTGACGGTGAAGTTTAAATATGAACTCGGTAAGAATGTCCGCGGTTATGCTAAACACGCCATGCACTATGTTTTCTCATCAGAACCACAGAGGAGTATTGACCCTAACTCGACTACCATAACCTACACCTCCAATCCGAAAGCCTCGGCTGTTGGTAAAAAACTACCAAATAATAAAGCCGTTGATATTCTCACCGATTATCCGAACCTGTCGCTAACTTACGAGGAAGAAGTGACGATTACGCATGCGAACAAAAATGTTGTATGGCAACCGATTGATGGTGTGCATGGTCGCATTTGCCGTAATCTTGGTGTCAAACCAAAGCCGAATGAGCATTCCTTCCCGGCGGATCTTGTGCAGACTTTAAATAAAAATAGCAAATACTGTATCGAGATTCGCTATGGTGGAAAAACGACTGCTGGTAGTGGTGGAGTCTTTGTTGATCCACTGATTCCATATATTGCACCGATTGGCACACCGATTGGTCAGGATATTAACGGTGTGAACAGCTGGGCAATTCGACCAAAACAATGGAAGCTTGAAAAAGTCGGAATGAGTGCTTCTTATAATAGTTGTAATAGGGATAGCTGGCATAATCCGCAGGGCTATGAAAAAATTGAACAAGATTGTCAGCGAAAGTGTCAGTCGCGCGCTGGTGATAAATGGGTCTCAAAAGTCATTAGTACTAAGTTGGCTGGAGGGCCATATGATAGCTCCGGAAACGATACGGAATGGGAACCATGTGATCAGGCATCTTGGACAGACAGTGTGAAATATGAATGTAGAAGCTATTATGTAGCTGAAACTAGGGAACGACGTGGTAGAGATGAACGTACGGGTAAGTATTTACGATATGAATCTAAAAAAGAATTTCGTAAAGTGCCTAATTATGTTGGTATGAACGAAAACTTTATTGAATGTCAGCTAGACGATGTTCATTTTCGTGATACAACCCCACCACGCTCACGGTGTACAACGGGTGTATATTCCGGAAAATGCGTATATAAAAAACGTACCCCGCAAGCTAAATGGCAAATCACTAAAATGATTTACAAACCAGAGCATATGACTCCGAGTTATCAAGATCGCAAGCCAATGGTGCTTGATTCGACTAAGGATCCCGACAATCATTTCTGTAAAGACAGCACCTTACCTAATGGATCGTATATTTGTGAAAGTAAGATCTCTGGAACTAATGATTTAGATGAAGCAAAAGATATTTATCCAATCAGCAAGTCGAAGAAAAATGGCCAACCACCACATGGTCCTTATGAAAATATGCACATTAATATTACACCAATTGACGGTGGTCGTTGGAGTAAGGTTGGTATCGGCACAAAAGGATTTAAGGATTTGAAATACGAGATTGAAAATCTACCATCTGGTACAACAATTTGTTTTGCATTATCGGTTTATCCATGGCAGATTACTGAGGATTCAAAGGATTATAAATGGGCGCACTCCAAGCCAGAATGTTTGACTGTGTCTAAGAAGCCATATTTCGCAGTGGAGAACGGTATGTTGGTATCGGGTGGTGATGTTGTCACTAACTTGACTAAGACTCCGGCACCTGATTCGAAGCGCTATGGTTCATGGGTAGAATATAACGCTGCTGCTCAGGGTCAAATTATGAACGCTTTAGCGACGAATATTCCTAATTCTGCAGGACGAACCTATGGTCCAGATCGCTGGCATAAGCTAACTTTTGCTAATACTCCAGATCCAAAAGGTCGCTTTGGTGGCAATATCGGTGAGGATGTGATTGATGCAATGAGCTTCTTTGAGTCATTACCGGGTAATAGTGGTAAATATGCTAATACGACTTATGAGCGTCATGGTGGTGGTAATATTGGTGGACATAAGAGCGGTATTCATATCTATGAGGGTAATTCAACTATCACTGGTGACATTAACGGCGGTGATCAGATGGTAATTGTTGTCAAAGGTGATTTAACGATTAATCATAAAGTTCAAAATATTAATGCTTGGTTGATTGTGAGTGGTACGCTGTATACTTCAGACTTACCTTTAACTCGTGATAGGATGTCGAGAGGTGACGCCACTAGAGATGAAAGACCGCTGGTGGTTAATGGTCCAGTTCGAGCTAGTGAAATTAAGCTACGTCGAACGGCTGGCTCTGGTATTAAGTCGGCGATTGATAGTTTAAAGAATCCACAGGTGCAATTTGGTCAGCCAGCTGAAACCTTCCGATTGACGCCTGACACCTTCATCTGGTCATATAATAATTCGCGTGATAAGGGTAAAGCTCAGACCGTGTACTTACGAGAAGTAGCTCCACGGTATTAGTACCTTAGACAAATATGATTTAAAAACCACCTATAGCGGTGGTTTTTAAATCACCCAACATCTGCTATAATGGTTATGACTATGGCAGATCAAGAATCGGAACGATTTAATCCTGAGTTAAATGTCGGTGCTAGACAAGCCGATGAGCGTTTTCGCTTTGATCCGACAGCTCTGCGTCGAGCCGAACAACAAGGAACTGAATCGGATGAGCAATATGATAACGCCGATGAAGCACGCGACCAAGAACATCAACCAAGAGATAAGGCTGACAGTTTTTCGTTTAAGGATAAAAATGATCAGGCTGAGGGTGGTAAGAGAAGCGGTCGCTTAGGTGGTATGTTCAAAATGCGCCATATGCTTCAAAAAGGTGGTCCATCAGCATTTATTGCTGGGGCTTTGATTGGAGGTGGGTTAATCGCTAATACTTTTATGGCACCGGCGATGCTCATGAATCATATGGCGGAGCGTTTAACAGAGCGCTTCAATGTCCAAGAAGTGACAAATTCAGTTCGTTCGCCGAAGCTGAGTGTTCTCAAGTACAGCTCATCAAAACATATCGGTTCGTATACTGGTAACTTACTGGAAGAGGGGAAGCGCACTTTTGGATTTAGCAAGAAAAAACATCGTTTTGCGTCGGTTAGTAAGGCGCAGATTGAGCGTTTTAAGCAAAATGGTATTCATATTGAAACCGAAAACGGTATTCTGAATCGAAAACGTATTAAGTCAGTGACGATTGAAGATCCGAGTCTCGGTAAAGGTGGCAAAGTAACCTATGACACGCCTGATGCTTTGCGTACAGCGGTGGATAATAATCCGATTATTGCTGACAAAATCCAAACAGCCGGTCGTGGTAGATGGGGATTGATGTTTGACAAGGTGACAGCAAAGGTTAAGTCGAAGCTTGGGATCTTATTTAAGCCTTTGTCAGCGAAGGTTAAACCCGATGCTGATGCTGATGGCAAACCAAAAACCGGTGCTCCTGATGATCCTAATGCGAAATCGCAGACTGATACTGACGCTAATTCTAAACGTGCACTTGAACAAGCGCAAAATGATGCTGTTAACAAGGGAACGACTCCTGACACTGATAGCATGAAGGGCGCTGTCTCAAATGCTGGTGAAACACTCAATGATGCAGTTGATGATATTAGCGATTCGAAAAAAACCGGTCATAAATCCAATGCGGCAGCTAGTAAATTAATGTCAGCGTTAGGACACGTGACGGATGCTTGTGTATTCTATCAGGTGGCATCGCGTGCCGTTCACATAGCGAAGACGCTTCATGCATTACAGTTGGCACGGTATGCTGGCACTTTTTTGACGATGGCGTCAGCGCTAAAAGCTGGTGATGCGACAGAGGAACAGATATCATATTTTGCTAATAGGATGACTGCCACTACACCAATCACTCGAGATGTAAATGGTTCGCGAGTTATTACAGGGTATGAGCCAACAGCGATGGACTCGCAAGGTTTTTACTATACAATGACCGGACTTATGGGCGAACCAAATGAGTCAACCCGCAAATATCAGATGGGCGTGAATGATCCGGGTGCAATTCGAACTTTTTTGGATGTGCGCAACAAAATTGATCAATTCGCATTTGGTGGTTTTAATTTAACACAGTTTTGTAATGTGATGGCATCGCCATTTATGAGTTTGGTGCAGGGAGCGATAGCTTTGTTGTCGTGTTTGGGGCTGGGCTGTGCGGGTGTTGTGGGTTCAATTGCTTGGTCGGTTGGGCAGAGTGCTATTTATGCCTCAGCACAAAAATGGCTAGGTGATTCAATTCAACGAACCCTCGGTGGTAATGCCGCTAATTCAAAAACTCAAGGTGAGGACATGGGTAATGCGCTAACAGCCGGGACTGGGTATTTCTTAGGTAAGACGGCTAATGCTGGCGGGCATATGCCGATGACAAAAGAACTAGCTCTGGGATTTTTAGAGGAGCGTGATCGTTATATCGCTAAACAAGCAGAAATTATTCGTGCTACTCACAGTCCATTTGATACTTCAACACGTCATACTATGATGGGTAGTATCGTATCAGGATTTATGCCATATATGGCACGGATGCAGTCATTTACGGGACGTATAGGTAGCTTATTAAGTTATGCAAAATCATCAGTTTTGCCGAGTATGATGCCACGAGTGTCAGCACTAAGCGATGCAGATAAGTTGGCGGCTCGCAAAGCCACATTAGATATTTGTAGTGACCCAGAATATAGAATTTTTGGTAAATCTGGCGCTGATAATGATATCGACATACATAGTGGCCAAAAAGTTGCTCAGCGCACAAACAACGCTAATAAGGAAAAATATTATGCTGAAGGAAATTCGGTCGGTATCGATCCTTTCTGTAACTGGATTTTTGGTATTCCGAGCCAGCAATTGCATAATTCAGAATATGATCCATTACATGTGTTGGAGTTCTTCGCGCCTGATACTTTTCAGCGTGATGATAAAGGCAAGTTAATTCCGAAATTAGTTGATTATGGAATGACCTGCAAGGATAATAAAGAATTTAAGCCACCTACAAAAGACAAAGACGGGAATGTTATAGAGGCATCTGGTGCAACTTGTTTTGACAGTAAAGGTGAGCCAGATAAAATCGTTAAGAAGATGGAAAGCTATATCAGTGGAGTGATGAGCAAGAGATATCTAATGCCAGTAAATGCTAATGGGCCGTGTTCATTTAGACCAATCTTATCAAAAGATCGGAAGCAGGTTTTAATGGAGCCGTGGGCTGGTGATTATACTCAAGCTCAATTAAACAACCCATGTTTTTCATGGGAAACTCCAGAAGGTGAACAGCCAGGCAGAGATCCTTCTTATTATGGATATCAGTTCTGGTGGCAAATTGATGATCGTGAGGATCAATGTCGCTATCGTGTAAAATCGGAGTATCATCCAGGTGCACATGGTAGTGGTCACTATTCAATTAAAGAAGAAGAAGAATGCCCAGCGAGATATACTCAGATTTGCAATAAGAATGGTGAGTGTAAATGTATTGCTCCATTAAAAGAACGATGTCTTCCGAAAAACCGCAAAAAGCCAGCTCGTAGTGAGTATTACATCAAGGCGGTCAAGACTAATCCTCTCAGTCGTTTTAAATATAATTGTATTGATCGTGGTGATGTGCCGTTTGGTAAGGAGGAATTGCTTGATGAGGCTGATCCAAAGGAAAAGAAGGATCAAGTTAAAGAAGATCGTGAATTAGAGGGTGAGACGGTCGCGGAACGTAACTTTGGCGGAAAGCAAGGGTATGTGCTCAATAAGGGTGAGGAGTGTATCTTAAACGGCAGTAAGGAGCGGACAATGTTTGCGCTTTATTTCATGGACGAGCGTATCCAGTGTATGCTTGATGGTAATGAAGATTGTGACAATAACGCTATGGTATCGGATCGCTTCGGCAGTCCAGATTAAGCCTCTGATTGAATTGTGATACAATAAATCTATGATAAAACAAAGTGATAAATTTCGAGTCTTACGGCGAGTTTATTCGAAATTAGTATTTGGCGGTTGGCGTCAACAATGGGTTGATGGGTGTTTGCAATTGGAGTTTAATTACCAGCTGGTGGCGGATGATGCTGAGCGATTAGCAGTTCAGCGGGAATTAACAGATGATGCTATGAGTACTGATGCGGAAATGGCATCATGGCTAGATCAATTAACGACCAAAACTTTTACTCATCGACTGGAATTAGGTCTACGACACGGGGTGTTAACCGAACGCAATGATTTGGATGGCTTGATTTTTCAAATTGGTGTGATGGAAGCGATTAATTATTGGAAGCTAGCTTGTCCGGCGGTGATTGAACTAAACTGCGGTCAATTAACAGAGACAATGCAGGTGTTTTGGCGCAAATTATTATACAAAGGTTTGGGCGAGTTTATCTACTTAAATCAACTACATGTGCCAGAAGTAGCGGGTTTTTCACTGACCGCTGATAATATTGTAAGATTTACAACAACATCGGAGGTGATTTATCCAAAACTCAGCGTGATGGGTGGCGGTACTTTGATTCCGGTGGGTGGTGGCAAGGATTCGGTAGTGACATTAGAAGTGCTACGTGATGAGCGAGCTAATAATTTACCGCTAGTAATGAGTGCTCCTCAGGCTGGTTATGATTGTATTGCAGTGGCTGGCTATGATAATTATCTGGAGATTAAGCGCCAACTTGATCCGCAAATTTTAGTACTGAATCAGGCCGGTTTTTTGAATGGCCATGTGCCGTTCTCGGCAATTTTAGCGTTTATTAGCGTGCTATCGGCGGTGCTGACCGGTAAGCGCTACATCGCCTTATCAAACGAAAATTCCGCCAATGAGCCATCGGTACCGGGGACTGATTTCAATCATCAATATTCGAAGAGTTGGGAGTTTGAGGCGGATTTTCGGCAATATATAGCGGATTATATAGTGGACGGCGTGGAGTATTTTAGCTTATTACGACCACTGGAGGAATTGCAAATCGCTGAACTGTTTAGTCATTATCCCGCTTATCATCAAGTGTTTCGCAGTTGTAATGTTGGCAAAAAAACCAACAGCTGGTGCGGACATTGTCCAAAATGTTTGTTCGTGTTTATTATGCTAGCGGGATTCGTTGAATACGACCGAGTGGTGGCAATGTTTGGCAAGGATTTATTGGCTGATGAAACACTACTGCCAATTTTGCGTCAGTTGTTAGGACTCGAGGAAACTAAACCATTTGAGTGCGTTGGGACGGTGAGTGAAGTTCGTCGGGCAATGCGCTTGATTGTCGAACGTAATTTTTCTTCGGTTGGTCAAATGCCAATTTTACTGCAAAAATTTATCGAATATGACCTAGACGATATCGAATTAACTCATGACCAGCATCACGCTGTGCCCGATGAACTACTACTTAAATTACAAAAGGAGCGCCACCACTATGGAATTTAAAGATTTTTATACGAAACGTTATCAAGGTAAAAAACTAGCAATTCTCGGCTTTGGTCGAGAGGGTCAATCGTCATATCGCTGGTTGCGTCAGATGGGTGTGACGGATACGTTAACGATTATTGATGAAAATCTCGAGGCGGTACAAAACTGGCAGACGGAGCATCCGACCGAGGCGGTTGCGTTGCGACAATTCCAACCAGAACAAGTGCTGGAATTAAATCAATTTGATCTAATTTTTCGGACGCCAGGTTTTAGTCGCACGAAACTTCTTGAGGTTGACACTCAGCGTTTAACCTCGCAGACCAATGAATTACTACTCACGCAAGCCCATCGGACAATTGCCATCACTGGTACAAAGGGCAAGAGCACGACTAGTTCGCTCACGGCGGCGGTACTGACTCGGCTCGGTATCAAAGTTCAGCTAGTCGGCAATATCGGTCAGCCGGCACTGGATATGTTGCTACAAGATGATGGCGAGGGTTGGTTTGTGTATGAAATGTCATCGTATCAGGCAGAAAATATTACGGTAGCACCAGCTATCGGAGTGGTAATTAATCTATTTGAGGAGCATCTTGATCATTATGTCGATTTTGCGGATTATATCTCGGCGAAGCTCAATCTGATTACCTTGCCAGACCAACGTTTGGCGATTTATGGTAGTGATAATCAACTGTTGAAGCAGAGTCGCTCGCAAATCCAAGCCGAAAAAGTGCGAAGTTTTGGCCTAAAAACTAACCGCCTAGAACAAGAACCGGGGATCTATCTTGATACGGATGCCCAGCAAATTGTTCGCTATGATGTTAATGGCGAACAGGTGTTAATGCCAGCCGATTTTCCGCGTCAATTACGAGGTCAACATAATCTGCTTAACTCGCTTGTGGCGCTATTAGTGGCGGATGAGGTGGTTGGATTGACTACTGAAAATATCGCACTGGCGCAACAGGTGATTGCGGAATTTGCTGGACTAGAGCATCGTCTAGAATATGTGGGTAAGTTTCGAGGCATTGATTTTTATAATGATTCGATTTCGACCATTCCAGAGGCGATGGAGCGAGCGATTGAGGCGATTGCTAATGTGCAGACTGTGATTGTGGGTGGCCAGGATCGCGGGATTCATCGCGAGGGAATGATTGAATATTTAAATCAACGCCCATATTTGAAGTTAATCTGTCTGCCGGATACTGGCCATCAGATTTTTGATCGTTTAGCTAATGAAAAATATCGCGTCGATAATCTCGAACAGGCCGTCAAAATTGCTTATCGGGTGACGGACGCTGGTCAGGCTTGTGTGCTGTCACCGGCCTCACCGAGTTATACTTTTTTTAAGAATTTTGAAGAACGCGGTCGTATTTTTAAGCAACTTGTCAAAGATTTTTAAAGCCGTACCTTGTTAGCTAATTAAAATATGCTATAATAAATCATAAGCACAATAAGGAGCGATATGGATCAACTTGAACAATTCGTACGAGAAATTATTAAAACTAAAAATACTACGCTTGACACTGAAACCGAACAAGAATTGACCAGGGAGATGGTGGAGCGTTTAACAAACCAAATTAACCGTGACATTATTAATGCTTTACCGGAGGAAATGGTTGATGAAATAAATCACGCCATGGATAGTGGACAATCACCGGCAATTGTTTGGGAAGTGGTCGAGCGATCAGGTATTAATCAGCAAGCAATCATTGCCAGAACAATGATTAATTTTCGACAGCAATATCTAGGAAAATAATATGGAAGGTCAGCGACGCTTAGAGGAGTTGAAAGCACATACTAACTCCAATGCTTCAGGGCAAGAGGCCGAATATGAGGCTTTTATGAAGGAGATTTATGGCGAGGCTGGAGTTAGTGATTTTTCTGATGAGGCGCGGCAACGACTTATAGAAGGTATGGCGTATGAAGAGCATTTACGTCAGATGGCGCAACGTGATGGGCAAAATTTAGAGGGCGCGCCAATCAATGGCGACGAGGAGATTGAACTACAACCGCTTAGCTCTGAACACGAGATGACGCCAGTAGTGCCGGAAAACGCACCTTGGACACGCAACGATGCGTTGCGTGTGGTTATGGTGGATCAGCAGAAAGATGCCGAAGCGATGGCGCGTGAGGCGGCACATCGTCGCCTGGAGGCAGAGATGGAGTCCGACATGGAAAAGCTAGGTCGTATCCAGAATTTCTTCAAGAATAAAATTTGGAAAGGCGCACTGGGGCGCGAACTGATTATTAATCGCTATAAACAAGAAGCTTTAGACAATATCAAGGCTAACAAGAGCATTCTAATTAATCACGATATCTCCCCTGAGCAGCAAGATAAGATTAATCAGACGACTATTGCACGCTTTATGCAAGAGGGTGATGAGATGATTCATCAAATGGCTGGTGAGAAGAAACAACTTATTGATGATACGACTGAGTCTGGTCGAGCAATGAAGAATATAATTTATGAGTTGTTGGAACAAAAAATGCGTCAACCAGATCTCGAGGCGGGGAGTTTTGATGAGCTTGTCAAGCTTAAAATGAATGAATACCAACGTCAGTATCATGATGAAGCGTTATTACAACGTGGTGATTTTTACATTGATAATATTGCTGCTATCGCTGATATAGCGCGTGAAAAAGCTGAACATGTGGCAGTGGCTAATAATCTTGATCGAGACGAGGCGATTCGCCAAGTGCTAGCTGAGGTAGAAATTTATACTGGCGAGAGTCGTAATACCGCCCGCACGGAGATGCGTTTGACAAAAACCGAGTGTCTGATTGAGCGCCTTAACCAAGATCCATCAACTTCACGCTTGCTGGTAAAACCGGAAATGGTGGCGGCTGGTGTGGCAGTTGCATCAGGCGTGGCTAATTTTTTGTTCAAACGAGTTGGACGTAGTACCGTTGCGAAGGCAATTCCAGTTTTCGGTGGGGCAATTGCATCTGGAGTAATTGGTGGAATCGAAGAAGCGTATCGACAGGAAGAAGCACGTAATTTGCAACAACGGCAGTTAGCGCAGGGCGGTGAGGTGGCTAGTTTAGCTGATGCAGAGCGTCAGCGATTAGAGCAATTTGCTTATGAAACTGTGACGGCTAACGAGCTGATTGAAGATTTTGAGTTAGGATTTGCTAGTTTGCCCGATTTACAATCTGACTTATCGCCAGAAGACGAAAAAGTAATGATTGATGCTTGGATTGCAGAAAAACAAGCTAGTTTTGAGGGCGATCCGGCCGACTTTGTGGCGGAAATTGCCGGTATTTTGCATAATGAAATTTCTCACGTGGCTTACACCGATTCTCGGATTAAAATTAGTGACACGAATAAAATTGATTTAATTCATTATGATAGCTTGGAAGCGATGCAACAGCAACGCTGGGATATTGATGTTAAAAAAGCGCAGATGAATGTTTTATTGCGCAAGATTATGACTGCTCGACCAGATGTAGCTGCAGAGGTATTTGCAATGGATAATCTTGCAACAACTGGTGATTTAAAACAAGATTATCGTAAATTGGTGGGCACGATTGAGGAGGCGTTTAATGAAGGGGCGGAAAATGATATCGATATAAAGGATAAGGCATTTCGCAATTTTAAACGCAAACGGGTTTTTCAAAAAGTCATGACCGAAACTGCTAAAGGTGCGGTGATTGGTTTAGCCTCTCAGGAAGTTCGAGCGTTTTTTGATGACTCGCTTCACGGCGTAGTGGAGGGGTTGGCAGGTAAGCAAACTTATGCACCCGACGCTGAAGTGCAAGACACGCTATTGGCGCGTCTAACGGGCTTGGGCGCTGAGACATTGCCAACAAAATCCGGATTTTTGGAGCAAGAAGTGAGTCAATTGAGCTCACTGGGTAATGTCGAAAGTATTAAGTTGGATGGCGGTTTTCAGATGGTGGCTGATGAGCAATCTGGTGGGGTAGATATTTTTGATCGAACTGGCAAATTAGTGATTAATGATTTGCGGTTTGACTCGCATGGTAATTTATCGCATGATTCACTGAAATTATTGCAAGAAAATGGTTTTGTGGTTGATGTGAATTCTGCTACGGTAGTTGATAAAATTGAGCAAGTGACTCAAAAAGTTAATGCCCAGCAGTTCTTAAATCAGAATCGCGGGGATATGCTTAAGACTAGTATTCGTTATTGGTATGATAATGATACAGCTTATGCTGATCATAATGAATTGCGTTTAGATTTGGAACTTGGTAAAAATGGTGAAATTCAGCTCTTGACGAATCGTATGGTGGCGGGTGGCTCAATACATGGCGGTAATGTGGCCGATAATCTATCGCAAAAAATCTTTATTTCAGCTACTCGTTCCTCGCAAAAACTGAATTTTGATTTTCAGCCAGATACTAACGGAATAGTGACGATCACTCCAGATAATCCAGCTTATCAGCTGTTTAATATACAAGGTCAGGAGGTGGATTTTAACGGCGGTTTTATTCAAGCTGCAAGTGAATTAGGCTTAAATAATAAAGGCGAAATGATGATTGCGCCACTTGCAACTATCTCTGGTGATGATAGTTTTAAAGACTCAATGATTACCGAAAGCGTCAAACGACTCAAGCAAGTCTTCAACTACACTATTACTGCTCCAGAAGTGAAGGTCAATTTGATGGATAATTTGGCATTACCTCCGTTTATTCCAATTTATACCCACCGTGAATTACCGCCGATTCGTTATGGTCGCACGAATAATGTCGAACCACAAATTGGTGAGGTGGATTATTATTTATCATACAACAATGGTCAATCATCAATTTATAATTATAATAAGCTCAATCAGCCGGTTTCTGATTCGGAACAAATTGAGCGTGACCGACAAATTTTTTATCCGAATGCTGGGCGTCAGGCATTGGAGAATGATTTAGGTCGTGTGATGCAGTGGTATGACCATAATATTGAGCAACAAAATGGTAAACAATACGCTGAATGGGTTAAAAAGAAAGTCGCTGAGTCGAAGCTTGATCAACTATCGGCGGAAACTAAGGCAGTTTTACATGTTCCAGTGTATGCAGCGGGTGAGAGTGAAGCAAATAAACTGGGCGATATTTTACAACGTGGTTATGCTGAACAAATCAAGCGCAACAACCAGCAAAAAGAAGTGGCGATTTTCTTGAACGTCAACTGGCGCTATCAGGATCAGAATGACCCCCTAAAACTTGCTAATATCCAAAAAACCGTTGATACAATTAAGCAATTTCAAGCTGATAATCCAAATGTTCAAGTTTATGCTATTTACAACACCTTTACGGATGCTCAGCTTAAAGCTAGCGGTAATGCGATCAATCAGATCACTAAACACAATATAGATATTCTGTTGTCAGCAATGGGCCAAAATATCCGTGAGGGTCGGGCATCGAAAGATTTTAATCCGTTGTTAATCCGTAATGATGCTGACGTGGAAGCGCTGGACAAGGATTACTTTAAAAATATGATTAACGTTGCTGACCGCTTGTCGGATGTCGAAGTGTTTAGTGGAGTGACGTATTTCGATCGTAAGTTAGCACAGCGTAATCCAGTTTTGTCCTTGGGTCTAGAAATGCTTCAAGCGATGAATATTTATAGCAAAGCGCGAGGCAATATTCATACCGCTGGTGCGAACTTTGCTTTACGGGCAAAATCAGTTGCTGAAATTGGTTTTGGTTTTAACGGGCAGATGTTTCAAGTTGGGGCGGATGATATGCAATTTGGTATGTTACTTAAGCGCAAACGTAATGTGGCAGAAGCTGATGGACAAACTTTTAATGACCGCCTTGGTCGGTTAGTTGGTAATGCACGTTTAATTACTAACGCTGATCGTCAGGAACAGTCTTATGTTAATGGCCAAAACGGTATTGATCCATGGTCAGATCACGGTAGTTTTTATGATGATAACGGTAATTATGTGGGTCGTACTGATGTAGGCAGGGGGTCGGCAATTGTTCTCAACGATATTGAGATGGTTCAAACTTTACCTGAAGCTGAAGCGAAGTCGGAATTTAAAAAACGCCTAGAACGCAATCTGTCTTTGGTTTTAAATTATAATAACCCCGAGAATGATTCGTACGGTCGAATATGGTTAAAATATTATCTTAATATTCCTCAGAATCAAGATGATCAGCAATATTACACTATAAAAGATAGAAAAATAACTTTTACAGATCGAGGATTAGACCTAGCATATGATCGATTAATTCGCAGAAATATTGAGTTTTGCCAGTTCTTACAGAATAAAACGGACTACTGGAATATCTTATAAAACTAGACTTGTAAAAACCGTTTATATCTGGTAAAATAATTTACGATGATTACCAAAGATAATAAAGCTAAAGCAATCAAGCAAACCCAACGCGGAGCAAATGATGTTGGTTCACCAGAGGCACAAGTGTCAATTTTGACCGCTCGTATCAACGAGATTATCGAACACCTCAAGACCAACAAACAAGATAAAATGGCTCGTCGTGGCTTGATCCAGATGGTTGGTAAGCGTAAAAAACTTCTCAAATATCTCGAGAAAAAAGATTACGAATCTTACAAAAAAACCATTCAAACACTAGGACTGCGCAAATAAGCGCAGTTTTAGTTTTAGCTATCTAAAAATGCGCTAGTTCTAGCGCATTTTTGGGTTGGGGTCGGTAGCAGATGGAGCCGGAACTGGCGGATTCGACAAGACATCATCTGGATATACAAAAATCTCTTTAATATTGCCTTGAAAATTATAGTTGTCATCTTGGTAATAAGAGAGGTCACCGATGCGAGTGGCGGTAGGCTGGTGATTATAAAAAACATTTTTATCAATCAAAAACTCCACGACGCTACCGTCTTGTTTCATCTCGATGTGACGCTGATCATCGGTGTCATGGTTGGCTTTGAAGTCACCTACGATGAAGTAATGAGTATGCTGTTGGCCGTCATTATCAAACGTCATTCTCACGACTTTACCAATCTTGTCGGTGATGCCAGTACCAACAGCCACCATTGGTAACTCGCAATCTTGGTAATTATAACAGCGCAAACCCTGCTGGTTAGTAAAAGTTTGAGGCTGGCCTTGTAGTTGAAACTGCCTTGAAGTCGGATCAGTAATCATTTGGTAATCCATAAATGATTTAAAAGCACCTTTATGTGCCTCGAGCGGAATATGTTTCTCGGGTGTGAGCGAATTAAATGGTGCAGGATCAGCAGTCTCGAATAACTTTGCAGAGATGGTTGTAATAGCGGTCTCAGCGTGTTGAAGGAGATCGTCGAGAGTGGGCTTGTCATCAGCTGACTGTTCAGTCTGGGGAGTAGGAGTCGGTATTTCTTCTGATTTATCACCAAAAGTCAAAACGCCAACGGCAGTGGTGACGGCGAGAGTCAGAGCGCCGATTTTACGCAAAAAGGCCTTGTCGCGGGCATTTAATCGCTCGGCAGATTTATCATGTCGGCTGGGATGATGCTCGGGTTTAGGGTGGGGGTAAGGTTTGTTTGATCGTTCCATGTGTTTGTTAAATTTAAATAAAGCTATACTTATATTGTAGCATATTTGATGTAAAAAGTCAATCTTAGAGGCTGATTCTGAAGTAGTGGTTGATTTGAAAAACAGGGGGTGATTTGTTATACTAAAAGCATGATTAAGGGCTGGATGTGTGGTAGATTCTGGAGTTTAAAACGCTAAAATCCAAAACCTGCTTCTCATCTAGCGAAAGGAGAATCTATGATTATAAACCCTTTGGGCAAAGATATTATCTCAGTGTCGGGCGAGCTGTGTGGACGCCAACTGACGCTGGAGGTCAACCGAGTTGGCTTTCGAACCACCGCTAGCGTGTTAGCGCGCTATGGCGATACGGTGGTGCTCGGCAATGTGATGGTTGGCAAAGTTGATCCAACGCGGGATTATTTTCCGTTGTCGATTGACTATGAAGAAAAATTTTATGCAGCTGGTAAGATTTCTGGTTCGCGGTTTATTAAACGCGAAGGCCGACCAAGCGATCAGGCAATTTTGTCGGGTCGGTTGATTGATCGACCAATTCGACCACTGTTTCCAAAAGGCTATCGCCAGGAAGTTCAAGCGGTGGCTAGTGTGTTGTCGATGGATCCGGATTTTCGCCCAGACATCGTGGCGATGATTGCCACCAGTACTGCTTTGATGGTTGCTGGGGTGCCATTTGACGGACCGGTGGCTGGTTTGCGGGTGGCTTATGTTGATGGACAATTTAAGGCTTTTGCTAACCCTGAAGAACAAGCACGCTCAAGTATTGATTTAACCGTGGCGGGTATTGCTAGCGGTATTACTATGGTAGAAGCTGGGGCAAATGAAGTGCCAGAAACCTTATTGGTGGATGCCTTCGCCTGGGCACATCAAGCGATGCAACCAGCGATTGAACTACAAAAAGAATTAGTGGCAAAATTAGCAGTTGAGCCGTTGCCATATGAATTAGTTAAGCCAGACGAGGCGATTTTGGCAGAAGTGGAGCAGTGGTGCCAGGGCAAATTTACCCCAGATATGCGCCAACAATATCCATATCGCAATCGAGTAGTTGAGGAATTACGCCAACAAATGCACACCGAGCTAGAAGCTCAGCACGGTGAAGCTTATGCCGAAGTTAAAGCTCAATATGACGAAGCATTCACGATGGAATCACACAAGGATGTGCGTCGAGGTATTATTGAAGATGGTGTGCGACCAGATGGTCGAGCGCTGGACGAAATTAGGCCTTTGTCGAGTGAAGTTGGTATTTTGCCACGCACTCACGGCTCGAGTCTGTTTACTCGCGGGGTAACTCAGGCGATGAATATTGTGACTTTAGCGCCGCTGTCTTATGCGCAAACTGTTGATACGATGGAAATTACCGATGGTGAGCGTCGCTATATGCACCACTACAACGCTCCAAGCTATACTGTCGGCGAGTGTGGTCGTCTTGGTTCGCCAGGTCGTCGGGAAATTGGTCACGGTTATCTAGCGGAGCGGGCGCTTGAGCCAGTGTTGCCAGCTAAAGAAGATTTCCCATACGCTATTCGCTCGGTGACTGAAATTATGTCGCAAAATGGCTCAACCTCGATGGCTGCAACTTGTTCGAGCTGTTTAGCTTTGATGGATGCTGGTGTGCCTCTAAAACGCCCAGTATCAGGTGTGGCAATGGGCTTGATGATGGGCGAAGATGGTCAACCATATATTTTGACGGATATTGCTGATACTGAAGATTTTGCCGGTGATATGGATTTTAAAGCAACTGGTACGGAACTGGGTGTGACGGCTCTGCAGATGGATATGAAAGTCCATGGTTTGCCTGTGGAGGTTTTACGAAAAGCAATTTTACGGGCTAAAGAAGGTCGCGAAAAAATTATGGAACACATGTTGTCAATTTTGCCAGCGCCACGCAAGGAACTGAGCCAATACGCACCACGCATTGAAAAACTGATGATTAATCCAGATAAGATCGGGGCGGTGATTGGCAAAGGTGGTGAGACAATTCGTGAAATTACCAGCACAACTGGTGCCGAAATCGACATCGCGGATGATGGTCTGGTGACGATCTCGGCGGTGGATGCTGAAGCGATTACAAAAGCTCTTGAATGGGTTAAGAGCTTAACGATGGAACCAGAAGTTGGTCAGATTTACACCGGTAAAGTGGTCTCGATTAAAGAATTTGGCGCTTTCGTTAATATTATGCCAGGTATCGACGGGATGGTTCATATTTCGGAAATGGCTGACCATCGCGTGGCCAAAGTCGAAGATGTGGTCCATCTCGGTGCCGAAGTTAAGGTTAAATTAGTGGCAATTGACGACAAAGGTCGTTTGAAACTATCAATGAAGGATGCAAAATAAGTTCATATTAAAGAAAGGAAACGTTATGGACGAAAAAGATAAAACAACAACCGACGCAACAACTAGCGCCGAACAAACGGCGGAAGTAACGCCGGCTCCAGGGGTATCAGCTAACACAGAATCGACAACTGAAGCTAAAACTGAGGTCAAAGCTGACGCTGAACCTAAAACTGATACTGTGACTATTGCGTCAGAACCAGCGCCAGTCACTCCGCCAGCTCAACCAGTTGTGGCTCAACCAAAAAGCAAAAAGCCTTGGCTAATCGCTCTGGCGGTGGTTGTGATAGCGGCAGTAGCGGTGACGGCTTATCTGATGCTCAGCGTATCTAAAAACGACTACAAAGAAGCCTTAACGACGCTTGACGAAGCTGAAAAATCACTCAACAAACAATTCGACAAATCTCTAAATATCATTAAGAATGGCCCAGCTCGTGCTAATAAAAATGATCGCAAAGAGTTGGAAGAATTAGTCCAGAAGAATCAGCAGGCGATGGACGCGATGGCGAAATTTAAAGCTTTTTCAAAAGATGCTGAACTAAAGAAAAAATTTGATGAATTACGTAATAAGCAAAAAGAAGCTGATGAATACGCCGTCATGTCAGTTGAAACTGTTGTGGATGTGGCGCCAGTGCGTCATAACTATCGCAATATACAACAAGCTGTCGGTACTCAAGCCAAGATCAACTACATTAAACGCACGGTTGAGGATATGAAAAAAATCGACGCTAAGTCTGATTTTAACAAAGATTTCCTCAAAACAATGTTGGAAATCTATGAGGATATGCTCGAAAAAGCTAAACAAAGCAACACTATTAATCTTAACACTCACGCCCTCAAGGCCACTCAAGCTTTATCGAAGTGGATTGATGCAGTACGTAACCAAATGAAAAAAGAAAATCCAATGAAAGGTAGTTTTGAAGCAATTAAAAATTATCTGAAACCAAAAGCCGAATAAGACGCGATTAGGTACCAAAAATCCCCGCTATAGCAGTGGGGATTTTTGATTGGGTGAGGTCTGCTAGCTATTCAACTTTGGTGATTTCGCCATTTTTGAGATAGAGCAGGCGTTGGTTGCGACTGCCACGCCATTTGACGGATAAATCGCGCTGGGCTTGGATAAATGGTCCATCAATTAGCACATCGAGTGATTGAATGAAGCGCCAGGCAGGACTGTCGTGAGGAATTTTTTCATAAATCAAGCCCGTAAATGACCAGATACTCCAGCCTAGCTCTTGGCGCGCCCAGTCAGCAATTTGACGACAGGCATCAGCCTGTAAGAGCGGTTCGCCCCCACAAAAAGTCAAGCCGGTTTGACCTTTAAGGGCGCGGAGTTGTTGTTTGATATCTTCAATAGCAACGAGCTGACCAGCGGTTTCGCTCCATGTTTCAGGGTTTTGACAACCAGGACAGCGTTGGCGACAGCCTTGTGTCCAAATTACCGCACGGAGACCTGGTCCATTAACAATATTGTCACGTTCAATCGGACCGGCTAAGCGAATAAACCCTTCTGGAGTGGGTATTTGCGGTAGAATTAAATCTGAATAATGAGCGATTTTTTTGACTTTTTGACGCGCAGAAAAAGCTGAATTATTGGTGCTGGGTGGGGTTGGAGTTGCGCTCATGATTAACCTCTAGGCCTTACCGACAGCTGAACCGACGACTTGTTTCTTCAGTTCGCGGGCGGTTTTAGTGTCTTGATCGTAGGTTTCAGCAACGATGCCGTGCTTGACACGAGCTGCTTCTTCGGCTTTTTTGCCATCGTTCCAGCGCTCGAGTGAGCCGACGAGATAGCCAGTGATGCGACGTAAGCGTTCAAAACCACAATCGCCGTCATCTTCGTGGCGACCACAACCAGGGCAGACTTCGCCTTCGATGATACCACTGAAGCCACAAAGTGGGTCGCGGTCGACTGGGTGGTTGATACTGCCATAGCCGATGCCTGATTCTTTCATTTTGCGGACAACTGCCTCAAAAGCTTCGATGTTATTTGATGGGTCACCGTCCATTTCGATGTAGGTAATGTGACCAGCATTGGTTAGGGCATGATACGGTGCTTCAATTTCGATTTTATCAAAAGCGGAGATTGGATAATAAACTGGCACATGGAAAGAGTTGGTATAAAAATCACGATCGGTCACACCTTTTATCACGCCAAATTCTTTGCGGTCAATGCGGGTGAAACGACCAGCTAAACCTTCAGCTGGGGTAGCGAGCAATGTGAAGTTGAGCTGGTATTTTTTAGCTAATTGGTCACAGCGTTCGCGCATGTGGGAAACGATGTCGAGGCCAAGTTCACGGGCAATTTCGTCTTCACCGTGGTGTTTGCCAATCATCGCAACCAAAGTTTCCGCAAGTCCAATGAAACCAATGCTTAAGGTACCGTGTTTAATCACTTCACGCAAAGTATCGTTGGCTTTAAGTTTGTCGCTACCCATCCAGTTGCCTTGACCCATCAGGAATGGGAAGTTTTTAACGCGTTGGTTGGCTTGGAACTTATAGCGTTCGAGTAGTTGAGCGGCACAGAGGTCGATTTTTTGATCTAATTCTTTATAAAAACCATTCCAGTCGGCCTTGTCGCGCATCTTGGTGGCGATACCGTGTTTAATGCCGATGCGTACTAAGTTGATAGTGGTGAAAGAAATATTACCGCGACCAACGGTAGTGCCGTCAGATTCTGGGAAAATAGACGCCATCACGCGAGTTCGACAACCCATGGTGGCAATTTCTGAGAGATAGTCGCCAGGTTTGTAATATTGCAGGTTAAACGGTGCGTCGATAAACACGAAGTTCGGGAAGAGACGCTTAGCAGAAACTTCCATCGAGCGTTTAAATAGGTCGTAGTTCGGATCTTCTGGATTGTAGTTAACACCTTCTTTAACTTTAAAAATCGAAATTGGGAAAATTGGAGTTTCACCTCGACCAAGGCCGTTGGCAGTTGCTTCAAGGAGCATTTTGGAGACAAGGCGACCTTCTGGTGTGGTGTCAGTGCCGAAGTTAATTGAGGTAAATGGCACTTGAGCACCAGCGCGGGAGTGCATAGTGTTGAGGTTATGGATGAAACCTTCCATGGCTTGGAGAGTCTGATGTTCAGTGTCGGCTTTGGCGTCTTTGATGATAATTGCGGGAACTTTAAGTTTAGCGAGTTTTTTATCATCGCCCAGAGTAATGTCTTCAGGAATGGTAATTTTGAGGTTTTTACCAGTGAAATCGTTGTATTTTTGGAGATTGGCGCGTAAAGCTTTTTTGTAAGTTTTGTTGATACCGGGTGCCATGGCATAGTCGAAGTTCGGAATTGACTGACCACCGTGTTGTTCATTCTGATTAGCCTGCAGAATAATGGCAGCTAGAGCGGCGTAAGAACCAATGGAGTTCGGGGTGCGCAAAAAACCATGTCCAGTATTAAAACCGTCTTTGAATAATTTCAGTGGGTCAGTTTGACAGCAGGTCAGAGTACCGGTCGCCATAAAGTCAAGGTCGTGAATGTGAATTTCGCCACTATCGTGAGCTTGAGCAAATTCTGGCTTGAGCAGACAAGTACGCGCGAATTCCTTCGAGCCTTCAGCACCGAACTGGAGCATTTTACCCATGGCGGAGTTACCGTCGACATTGGCGTTACCACGTTTGACGTCGGAATCTTCTGAGGCGTCGGCGTGAGAAATAGTGCTATAAATCTGCATTAATTTGGTTTTTTTGGTGCGTTCGCGCTCTCGTTCGGCGCGGTATTCAATGTAGGCTTTAGCGGTCTTTTTAAAAGCTGATTCCATTAGGACTTTTTCGACCACATCTTGGAGTTGTTCAACGGTAGGAATGCGTGAAGAGAGGTCGGCTAGGGCAGTGCGCGTGACTTTTTCGGCGAGGTTGCGGGCGCGGTCGGGACCAAATTCACCAGTGGCGGCGCCAGCTTTAGCAATAGCGTCAACGATTTTTTGTTGCTTGAAGCTGACAATTTTGCCATCGCGTTTTTTGATTTTGTTAAATTGATTCATAGTCTCCCTTTCTTAGTTGGTTAAAAACACCCTTGCCATGGCGGAAAGGGCAATTTTTGCTAATTTTTTATTTTTTAAAGCAACTCGCTCTCCTTCGCAGTCACTTTTCACACTATTTTGTGATAATTCTATTATAGAAAGGCTTATGGTAAAGGTCAACCCACAAAGTGTTGTAATTTTTAAAATCCCACCTCTGTTAGTAAGAGGTGGGTGAATAGTCAAAAACTGTGGTAAAAATTAATACATTGAACCCGAATGGTGACGGCGATAGTGGCGACGCGCCAGGCGTTCACCGAGTCGATTCCATAGGGCGTAACGCAGTGGTTTTAGCGGTAGATCCCAACAGCCACAAAACTCTGTCAGGTCTTTGGAAAAACTAGTTTTAAAAATACCTAAGCCATAATAAGGATGGTTGGGATTTTTGAGTTGGTCGGCCGGTGGAGTAGAGTGGAGGTTGTATTTGGTGATACCACGCGCATGGAGGTCACGCATAATTTCCCACTGAAGCTTGTGAGCGGCCGATTTGCGGTTAGCGCCAGCCATTGAACCACCGTCTTTATAAAAACCATAATCGCCAGTAAACGAGATAAATGCGCCAGATAGTACTTCATCGGTCTCGTCTTTAGCGAAGTAAAATTGGCCCATCTGAGCGTCGGTATAGAGTTGCCAGAAACGTTGGTAGTAAAGATATTCGCGCATAAACGGCACGCCCTCGCCACTGTTGGCATTTTGCATTAGCTGATACATTTTTTGAAAAGTATCCTCAGTGGGTTCAGCTTGAACAACGGTGATGTGATTTTTTTCGGCTTGACGCACCGCTCGGCGACCCCGTTGTGGAAATGATGCAAAAAGTTGTTCATCGTCAAGCGTGGTGTTGATAAAAATTGTGGTCTGATCGGGTTGGATTTTATGGTTGGGGCGTAAGCCGAGCTTGGTTAATTCTTGTGATAGCTCCGCTGAAGCCAGCATTTCAGGTTCAATTTTTAGTAAAAAGACATTTTCCTGAGTGGCAAGAGTCTGAAAATCGGTGAGGCAGGCTAGAAAGTCGGTTCGTTCGATAAAATTTGGGGCTTTTGGTAGATACCATAATTTACCAAATGGTTTAAAAACTTGTTCAAAGCCCAGAAAATATTGCGGTTGAGAGTTTAAATCATACACAAAATAGCGAGCCGTCCAGCCAAAGTCTGCTTTTAATTCGGCAAAACTGCGACATTGTAAAACGTTAGTGCCAGCTTGGTTGGTGGTGATCAATTGATCCCAGTCGGTCACTTCCGCCGGGGTTGCAAAGCGTAAATTCATGATTAGTATTATAGCAAAAATAATATCAAAAAGAGTGTTATTTTACAATTATCATAAAATATGTTATAACCATCAATTAAGTTGGTATCTATTTACTAATTTTTCTCCATGATTGTATAATATACATATATGTATTTATCAAAGGATGAACGAGAAGAAATAATGACTTCGTATGGTTGCGAGAACGCTGTAGAAATTAATCATTATGAAGTCGGACCTGATACCTGGATTTATCTTTTTGAGTTAAACGACACGAAATATATTTTGATATCGACTGATTATTTTGGTGATTACGAATTTGAGGTTTTTCCGCATTTACTTAAATATGAAGATAATGGGCTCGAATTTGTTCTTCAGCGTGAGATACTAGTCAAGGATGATTCTTTAAAAGAAAAGACTGGTGGCGCTCTTTTATTTGAGTATACTAACTAAAAAATCAACATGAAAATTTAACCATAATCTTTACAAATGTTGTAATTTATGCTACAATAAGCTCGAGTATTTTAGTCGTTTTTAGCGTATAATAGAAAAAGACAAAAAGGTAGAATATGGCAAGACGAAAATCAAAAAAATCTAAAGCTTCAGCGGTGCAACATCAGTTGCCGGCTGGTTTTTGGGCTCAAGTTGGGGCGATTTTGTTGATGGTGTTGGCGCTACTGCTGGTAGTGTCATGGTTTGGTAGTGGTGGTCCGGCTCTGCAATCGATTCATCGGGCTAATTTGCAGGTATTTGGCTATGGGGCATATATCGTGCCAGCAGTGTTGTTATATCTAGGAATGGAAGTATTTAAATCGGACAAAAATAAGCTGTCAATCGCCACGTATATCTCGAGTTTTGTGATGTTGGTACTGATGAGCGGGTTATTCGGAACGCTGTTTAGCGAAAAAACGGCTGGTGGTTTCTTCGGCACTGGTGCAAATCAAGCGATGGCTTCTCTGGCAACAGGCTGGGTGGCGGCGCTGGTTTATTTGGTCTTGATTATTATTAACAGTTTGTTTATGTTCCGAGCATCGCCGTTTTTGTTTATTAAACGCTTGCAAGAGATTTTTGCTACTCAAAAACCTGGTAAAATTGCTGGCTTTAAACCAAAAGATGCTGGTGCGTCAGCGGAACCGACAGCTACGAAGTCGGAATTTCATCTGGTGGAAGGAGTACCAACTACTTCGAGTGGCGACAAGCCAAGTAAGTTTGACGGTTTATTAAAAACCACCAAAGCGACCGATTCTAAGGACGATAAGGACAAAAAAGAGCCAACTGCGCTGGTGTCGGTACGTGATCCGAACTGGAAACAACCGCCATTAGATATTTTGTCATCAAAACAGTCGCCAGCTGATGCCGGTGATGTTAAACAAAATGCCGAAATTATTAAAAATACCTTGCACGAGTTTAGTATTGATGTGGAAATGACTGGGGCAAACGTCGGTCCGAAAGTCACTCAGTACACTCTGACACCGCCAAGTGGCGTGAAATTAACTAAAATCGCTGCTTTAGAAACCAATATCGCCCTCAACCTAGCAGCTCAGAGTATCCGTATTGAAGCGCCAATCCCGGGTAAACGAGCAGTGGGTATTGAGGTGCCAAACGTGCGCGCCGCTGATGTGCGGTTGCGGGGCATTATGGAATCGTCGGCGTGGTTTAATAAATCAGACAAATTGAGTTTTGTGGCGGGGCGGGATATCTCTGGTGATGCGGTGGTTGAGAGCTTGAGCGATATGCCACACTTGTTGATTGCTGGTCAGACCGGTTCTGGTAAATCAGTGATGATTAATACTTTACTAGCTAGTTTGTTGTATCGTAATAGTCCGAGTGATTTGAAGCTGATTTTGGTCGACCCGAAGCAGGTCGAGATGGCGCCGTATGAGGATATTCCACATCTGTTAACGCCGATTATTAACGACCCGACGAAGACGATTTCAGCCCTCAAATGGGCGGTTAATGAAATGGAGCGTCGCTATCAGTTGCTGGCTAGTGTCAAAAAACGCGATATTATCAGCTATAACGAGTATATTACTCAAGAATCTAAGACGGTTGAAATGGCAGATGAGCATGGTAATTTGCAACAACATAACGATGGAGCTATGCCGTATATTGTAATTGTGATCGATGAGATGGCCGACTTGATGATGGTTGCTTCAAAAGAAGTAGAAGGTCTGATTGTGCGTCTGGCGCAAAAAGCCCGAGCGGTAGGTATTCACTTAGTCTTGGCAACCCAGCGCCCGAGTGTCAATGTGGTGACTGGTTTGATTAAAGCTAACGTGCCAGCGCGCATTGCTTTTACAGTGGCTAGCCAGGTTGACTCGAAGACAATCATGGATAAATCGGGTGCCGAAAAATTGCTTGGTAAAGGTGATATGCTGATCGTCACCACTAAAGCGCCAAAGCCACGTCGGTTGCAGGGCGCCTGGGTGACTGATGAAGAAGTGATGAAAATTACTGATTTTCTGCGGGCGCAAATGCCTCCACAATATAACGATGAAATTACGATGCAGGATGTTCAAATGGGCGGAGTAGGAGGTATTGTCGGCAATCTCGATATGGGCGGGGCAGATGATGCGACGTTGCGCCAAGCCGTGCAAGTTATTCTCGAGAGTAAACGGGCTAGTACCAGCCATTTACAAACACGCTTGCGGATTGGTTATTCGCGAGCCGCGCGGATTATCGATGAGCTGGAATCTCGAGGAATTATTGGTCCAAGCAATGGCGCAAAACCGCGTGAAATCTTGATTTCGAGCTTGGATGAATTGCAATAGCTTGTTAAAAGCGCAAAACTCGACTTTTTTCCACAACTGTGCTATAATAAAAGAGTAATATTAATTAACTTCAGCTCATTTGAGGCGGTTGTGTGAATAAGAACAATAGAGAATTGCGAAGGACTATTGTTGATAATTTACTTAAAACTGTCGGACAGTGAGCATCCAAGAAAGGATTCCAACGGGAGTATGAAGAAATACGAATTGACAGTTTTGGTGCATCCAGATCTGGAAAGCGAAATCGACAAAGCGATCGATATCGTTTCTGGTATCATCACCAAAGCTGACGGTACTATCGTTAAACAAGATAACTGGGGTAAAAAGCGCTTAGCTTACTCAATTGATAAGCAGTTTTTTGCTAATTATCTCTATTTTGAGCTCGAGCTTCCAGCAGCAGCGCCTCTCAAAATTTCTAACGTGTTAAATATCACCAAAGAAGTTATGCGCTACCTGCTTGTTAAAGCTGACCCAAAAACTCAAGCCAAAACCGAAGCTACTGAGGAAAAATAATATTTTATTAAAAAAGGGGAATATATGGCAAAAAGCATCAACCAAGTAATTCTGATGGGACGCCTGACGCGCGATCCAGAACTCCGTACTACCACCACTGGTAAATCGGTTGTTAACTTCAGTTTAGCAGTCGACAAAGGCGGTCAAGACGCCGGCGCTGATTTTTTTGAAATTGTCGCCTGGGAGAAACTCGCCGAGTTGATTCAGCAATACTTAAGTAAAGGTCGTCGTTGTCTGGTACAAGGTCGCCTCAGTCAGCGCCAATGGGAGCAAGATGGTCAAAAACGCTCACGCATCGAAGTGATGGCGAATGATGTGACTTTTCTTGACGGTCCAAGTAGTGGTTCAGATGGTGCGGGTGCACCAGCTAGCCAACCAGCTAGCCCAGCGCCACAAGCTGATGCAGTCGTTGATGACGAAATTGATTTGTCAGATATTCCATTCTAATTTACTAATCAATTAAAGGAAGTTTATGTCAAAGAAAAAATTTGATAACGATGTAGTGTTTGATTACAAAGATGTGAAAACTTTGCAACGCTACATCAATATGTATGGTCAAATCGATCCAATTAGCAAAACTGGTCTAACTGCCAAGCAACAACGTGCTTTAGCGGTTGCGATCAAACGAGCTCGACACTTGGCGCTGTTGCCATTTGTCCAGGCTTAATTAGAGGTCAAACATGTATTTGCCAACTGAACTGAAAAAAGGCGTTTTGATTGATATCGATGGTGCGCCTTATCAGGTAATTGAATATTCACAAAAAGTGATGGGACGAGGCGGTAGTATCGTCAATGTCAAAATTCGCAACTTAGCTGACGGTAGCGTGCTACCAAAAACCTACAAAGGCCAAGAAAAAATCAAACCAGCGGAAGTTGACAGCCAAAAAGTCCAATATTTGTATAAAGATGGCGACAATGCTTACTTTATGAATCAAGAGACTTTTGAACAATTTGAGCTGAGTTTGGAAATTGTCGGGGATAGTATCAATTATTTGAAAGAGGGTACGGAAGTTAATCTTCAATTCTTCGACGGTCGAGTGATTAACCTAACTTTGCCAAAAAACCTGTTCTTGAGTGTGGTTTACACTGAGGATGTGGTCAAAGGCGACACTACCTCGAGCGTGTTAAAAGACGCCGAACTAGAAACCGGTCTGGTCGTGAAAGTTCCAGCCTTTATCAAAACTGGTGATGAAGTGTCAATCGACACCGAAACTGGCGCTTATCGCGAACGTCGTAAATAAGTAGCGATAGGATGATAAATAAAACAGCCGTTCTGTGAATGTAGCAGGCGGTTGTTTTTGTTTTGACTAATTATTAAAAGGATTTCGTGGTATAATGACCGCCATGAAACAAAGATTAGACAAAGCGTTAGTGGAGCGGGGATTAGTCAGTAGTCGCTCACAGGCGGAAAACTTTATTCGACTAGGCGAGGTGTTGGTTAATGGTCGGGTGGTAATCAAGGCTGGTTGGTTTGTTAATGATGATGACAAACTAGAACTGCAAATTCAACAACAATTGGTGTCACGGGCTGGTTTAAAACTAGCCAGCGTAGCTGAGGATTTACAACTAGATTTTCGCGATAAAGTTGTATTGGACGTGGGATCAAGCACCGGTGGTTTTACAGAATTTGCATTGCAGGCCGGGGCGCGGTTAGTTTACGCAGTGGACGTCGGTTCTGATCAAATGGATAAAAAATTGCGTCAAGATCCACGAATTGAACTTCACGAAAAAACTGATATTCGCGACTTCGTGTTAAATCCACAACAGGCTCGACCAGACCTGATTTTGATTGATGTATCGTTTATCTCGGTACGACAGATTTTATTGGTGATTATGACAAATTTAACGAAGTCAGAAACACAACTGGCGGTGATGTTAAAACCACAATTTGAAGCTGAAAAAAGTTTTCTAAACAAAGGCGTGATTAAAAACGAAAAATATCGTCGGCAAGTGTTGGCAGAGTTCGAGAATTGGGTGCGAGATGTAGCGGTGATTGTGACCAAACAAGATAGCGCCATCAGTGGTAAAAAAGGCAACATTGAACGCTTCTATCTGTTAAAACCAAAAAAATAGCACTCAGTGTTGTGGAACAAAAACTTATACAATCATTAAAAATATCGTTGACTTATTTACAACGATATTTTTAGTTCAGGGCGTGTTATAATAGATGAGAAATTAAACAAAGGAGAGCTATGTTAGCAACAATTTTAACGGTGATTACGCTGGGTTTAGCGTCATTTCTAACAGCGTTTTTAAACCATCGATTCAATCTTAATATTCAAGGATTTTCAATTGCCTATATTTTTCCAATCGGGGCGGCACTGGTTGGTGGTTTAGCGGCGGTTGGTTTGTTTATCGGCACTAAACTAAGCAAACAACCAATTCGTACCTGGATGATTCCACTGGCGATGTTAATCGGTTTGGCGTCATTCTTCACCAGCACTTACGGTGATTATCATTACGCTGTGCAAGATATTAAAGAAGGTATTGAAGCAAAATATGGCAAGTTAAGCGCCAAGGATCTAGAAGACTTTAATAAAAAAGTGAGTCAGGATTTGAATTTTTATAAATACTTAGAGTATCAACACAATGAGTCAACCATCACTCTCACTTCACGTTCTAATCGTAAAGGCACTAAAATTAAAAACTCCGTTGTCAGTGCTATTTCATTTTGGCTAAGTGTAGCTGGTGGAGCAATCGGTGGTTGGGCAGCAGGCACCTGGGCAGTTGGGGAGCGGACTAAAGATAAGTCAGCCAAAATGTATCGTGATTTAAAATATACAGCAAGTGTAGCACCCGAATTGTACGACGATTTAGTTAAGCAATTAGATGCTGACAAAAAGTTAGATCAAGTAGTGGTGAAGATTTTGAACGACAATAAGCATGATAAAATCTTCAAAGGCAATAAACCGCGCACTGTGATTCGTGTGCTGAAAACTCGTAGTACTGGTACTGGTCAGTTGATTATGGAATTACACGATGTTGTTAACAATAACGATCGCGTGTTGTCGAAGCTTACAAAAGATTTAACAGCTGAGCAGATGGTGACAGTTCAAGCTACAATTAATCAACTTCAACCAAAAGAAACTTTTTAAAATAATTGATTGTCAAAAATCCCTCGCGTGTAAGCGGGGGATTTTAAGTGGTTGAAAAGTTATAAGTTGAGAACTAAACGTTAAAGCGAAACTCGACGACATCGCCAGGGCGCATGATGTAATCCTTACCTTCGGTACGGATTTTGCCGGCTTCTTTGGCTTTTTGTTCACTACCAAGTGCGACGAGGTCGTCGTAGTCAACAATTTGTGCGGCAATAAAGCCCCGCTCAAAATCGGAGTGAATAACGCCAGCGGCTTGCGGGGCGGTCGAGCCTTGTTTGATTGTCCAGGCGTGGACTTCTTTTGGTCCGGCGGTGAGGTAACTTTGTAAGCCTAGAATATCATAGGCGGAATGGATTAGTTGAGCTAAACCACCTTCGCTGACACCGTAACTTTCGAGTAGTTCTTTGGCTTCATCGTCAGGTAGGGTGCGGAGTTCATCTTCTAGTTTGATGGCGATAAAGTTGGCTTTGGCGGGAGCAACTAAGGCGGTGAGCTCGGCTTTTTTGGCATCATTAGTGAGGTCAGTTTCGGAGAGGTTGAAAACATAAATCACTGGTTTAGCTGTCAGGAGATTTAAATCCTTCAACTCATCGTGATCAATATCTAATTGGTTGATAGTTTTGCCTGATTCTAGTTCAGTTTTGATGTGATTGAGGAGGTCAAGTTTGGTGCGGAGTTTCGGGTTAGTCTTGGCTTCTTTGGCGAGTTTAGTAAGTTGTTTTTCAATGGAAGCAAGATCAGCTAGAATCAGCTCAGTATTGATGACTTCAATATCACCAGCGGGGTTAATTTGATTGTTGACGTGAATAATGTTGTCGTCATCAAAAGCTCGCACCAGGTGAACAATGGCGCTGGTATTGCGAATATTGGCTAGGAATTGGTTGCCGAGACCTTCACCTTTTGATGCTCCTGCGACTAAGCCGGCAATATCAATAAATTCAACTGTGGCGGGGATAATTTTGCTAGCGCCGTAAATTTGTTGTAAAACATTCAGGCGCTGGTCAGGCACTGGTACGATACCTGAATTTGGCTCAATCGTCGCAAACGGATAATTCGCCGCTAAAATTTCATTTTTAGTTAAAATATTAAACAAGGTGGATTTGCCAACATTTGGCAAACCGACAATTCCAATTGATAAACTCATAAAACTCCTTTAATAATCAGGCAAATTATAGCATAAAAAACATCTAAAGCCCAGTGGGCGGGGTTGGCTGATGGATAATAATAAAAAAGTTGCGAAAACTCTAGCATTTATGTATAATAAAGCTTATGAATATATTTAGCAGAGTGGGCGACTTTTTTGGTCTGGATATAGGCACTAGATCAATCCGTGTAGTTCAATTAGCACCTCGTGATAATAAGGACGGGGCTGGTTCTTTTGTCTTAAAAAATTATGCCTACCTGCCAATCGATATGCGGGTCAGTATGGATGATTCGGATTCGGGTTTGAAACGCTTAGGTGAGGCGGTGGCGAATGCTATTGGCCAATCTGGTATTAAAACCAAAAACGTTGTCTTGAGTTTGCCATCGAGCAAAGCGTTTACTACGATTATTGATATGCCTGATCAAACTGACGTGGAATTAACTAAAACCATTAAATATCAAGTTGATCAATACATCCCAATGGCAGTTGAAGATGCCAAATTTGACTGGGCAGTGCTTGGTCAATCACCGCGCGACCCGTCGAAAAAAGAAGTTTTACTGTCGAGTACCTCAATTGAATATAGTGAACGGCAATTGGATTTTCTAGAAGAGCTCGGTTTGAACGTAATTGCATTTGAACCAGATCAGATTGCAATTTCGCGCTCACTGAATATGGAGCTGGATGGCGGAGCGAATATGATCGTTGACTTAGGGGAAATTACCACTGAACTTACGATTGTATATCAGGGCGCACCACGCTTAGTTCGGTCAATTCCAATCGGTTTCAATAATATTATTCAAGCGGCGGTCCGTGGTCTCGACATCAAAGAAGATCAAGCGCGACAATTTATTCTAAAATTTGGTTTAGCAACTGATAAGCTTGAAGGCAAAGTGTTTGCGGCGATTGAGTCGTCACTTGAGAACTTTACCGCTGAACTGAATAAGTCTCTGAAATTCTTCCAGACGCGTTATCCACAATTACAAGTTGGACAAATTATTGTGTCAGGTTACGCAGCAATGACCCCGATGATGAATCAATATATCGCTAACTATACTAGTGTCAAAACTGTGATTGGTTCACCTTGGAATGATGTGGTCTTAACACCTGAACAACAGAATGCTTTATTATCGACTGGTGCGGAATTTGCGGTGGCGGTAGGTTTAGCGCAAAGGAGTAATAATTTATGAAACGCTCAATGAAAATGGTTGAAGTTAATCTCTTGCCGGATATTAAGCAAGAGGTTTTGGCGGCGCGTCAAATGCGCGATCGAGTAGCGACCTGGTCAATTATTATCTCGGGTGGTTTTGTGACTGTCACGATTGTTTTGCTGATGGTGGTGGCAATTGTTCAGTCGATTATTATTGGTAGTCAGGATAAGCAAATTACCAATGATTTTAATAAATATAAAAACTACCAGGGTATTAATAGTTTATTGACGATTCAAAAACAATTATCACGACTTGATGCTATTCATAAGAAAAAGACGGTCACTTCGCGTACTTTTTCATTAATTACTCAAGTGATTACTAAATATAAATTAGATGTTACAATTTCTAAAATTGATGTTGATCCGCACAAGAAAAATTTAATTATTGATGCTTTTTCCTCTACTGGTTATGTGGAGTTGGAGCGTTTGATGAAGACTTTGAATAACGCACAGGTCACTTATATTAACAACAGCAAACTGGAAGAAATTAATAATCAGTCGCAAACTAATGCCGATGAAGCCACTAAACAACTTGACTCGGAAATTAAAAATAGTCAGTATGATTATTTGTTGCGCGATCAAAAAGCTTCATTGCTCAGTGACCCAAGTTTAGGTCAAAACTCAGAAGGTAAGCAAGTTTTAACCTTCAAAATCGGTTTGGCGATGCACGATAAGTTCTTCTCAAATCATGAAAAAACTGCTATTATTCAAGGCTCAACCTACAAGGATGTGACTGACTCATTGCTGTCGGTGCCACCAGAATTGTTTGGCTCGTTAAAAGAAGAAGATAAACAAAATAAGCAAGCTGGAGACAAAAAATGAGTAATTTAACTACCTCTCGTAATAAGCGCCGAATGATTCAGAAAAGTCACACTATAATGATTGTGATTATTTTCGGTGGAGCCTTATTATCAAGCTTATCAATTATGACTAGTTTCTTCTTAGTGAAGCGATTAATGCATAATCAGACAGTAATCGCTAAACAGGGCAAAACCATTGATGATATTGCTAAAAATTATAAATCGATTCAGCAGGTTGATAAATCAATTAAGGCGTTGTCTGCCAATCAGCATTTGTTGGGTAAAAAAATCTATAACAACGAAACTGCTTTGCAGGTGATTCTAGATGCTTTGCCAGATCGTGCTAATACGCCGGCCTTAGGCGAGAGTTTACGTAGGATTATCCTTAATGTGCCGGAAGTGGAAATTGAACAATTATCATTAACTAAAAGTGATGAAGAAACGACTCCAGAATTTGCCGGTCTTTCATCGGTGGCGTATAACACGGAATATAGTGATGTTAAGGATCCGTCAATTTATTTCCGAATCAAAATCTCGGGTACAATTTTAGGACTCAATCAGGTGCTAAAAAACCTTGAAAAATCTATTCGTCCAATGTTTGCTGACCGAATTGAGTTTCAATCGGGAAGTCAAGATAAAGATGATCGTGGCAAGAAAATTGCTCCCGAAAAAATGCGTCACTGGCTGTCAATTTCGGCTCGTTCATTCTATGGTGAAACTGTAGAGCCTAAGATGAATACTGAAATTGTCGATGATACCGCCAAGGCAAAAACCAGTACTAACACTAAAAAAACTAACGCAAAGGACAAGACCAATGAAAAAAAATGATATAGCTATAACCGTAGTCATCGTAGTAGTTTGTCTGTTCATATCGTATTTTATCGTTAATGCTATCTTTACTAATTTTAAAAACCAAACTAAAGTAAAAAAAGTCGACTTAATTTCAAAAGATGTGGTTGAGCCAAGTCCTGATGTCTTTAATAAAGATGCGATTAACCCAGCGGTTCAGGTGTTTATCGGCCAAGAGAGGGAATAGTCCATGCCCAATATTTCCGTTGAGCATCAAAACCAAATGCTTCAGATTTTGCAATCTGAAGGTTTGGTAGATCCTACGAAATTACAAGAGGCGATCGCAACTGCTGAAACGGCTAATGAGCCGATTATTGAGGCTTTAGTGCGGAGTGGTTTAGTGGATATCGAGGCGATTGTTCAAATTGAAGCAATGCTTCTGAACGTACCATATGCTAATATTAGCGATTTTGTAGTTGACCCTGAAGTGCTCAAGATTATTCCAAACAGCGCCGCTGAACGCAGTATGGCGGTACCGCTGAGTTTGTCGGCAAGTGGGCGTTTGTCGGTGGCGATGATTGACGCTAATAATATTCAGGCAATTGACTATTTAACTAGCTTAGTTAAAAAACCACTGAAAGTCTATATGGCGAGTGAACAAGGGATTCGTCATATTCTTGAACAATACGGTACAGACTTCTCGTCAGTTAATAAGGCAGCGGCAGTCTCGGAAGCTGAAAGCAAGATTGCTAGTGAGGAATCCGATAATCTAAAAGTAATTGTTCAGGATTCACCGATTTCTAAGGCTTTAAATACCATTTTGGAATATGCCGTCAAAACCAAAGCCAGTGATATCCACATTGAGCCACTAGAAGAGTCCCTCAAGATTCGTTGTCGAGTGGATGGTATGTTGCGTGAAATTATGCAGTTACCGAAGACAATCGAGCCAGCACTAGTGTCGCGTATTAAGATTTTGTCAGATTTAAAAATTGATGAACACCGCATTCCTCAAGATGGTCAATTTGCGGTTAAAGTGATGGATAAAGAAGTCGACTTACGTATCGCGATTAGCCCAGTAGTCTGGGGCGAACAAGTGGTGATTCGTTTGCTGGATAAAACCGGTACCACTCTTAAACTAGAGGATATGGGTTATGCTGGTCGGTCGCTTCGGGCAATTCGTAAAGGTATTGCTCAGCCGAACGGTATGGTGCTAACCTCTGGCCCAACTGGTTCAGGTAAGTCAACCAGTTTGTATGCTTTAATTCAAGAAATTAAAGACGAAACCATCAATATCGTCACCCTTGAGGATCCAGTGGAATATAAGATGGGCGGTATTAACCAAATCCAAGTCAACTCAGAAGTTGGTTTGACTTTCGCGAGTGGTTTGCGCTCAATTTTGCGTCAGGACCCGGACGTAGTGATGGTTGGTGAGATCCGTGACTCAGAAACGGCGCGCTTGGCTGTGCAAGCGGCGCTAACGGGACACTTGGTGTTTTCGACTCTCCACACCAACTCAGCAGCGGGCGTGTTGCCACGTTTACTTGATATGGGGATTGAGCCGTATCTTATTGCTTCAACAGTTAACACGGTCATTGGTCAGCGTTTGGTGCGTCGGATTTCTAAAGAAGACCAAACAACTTACCAATCAAGTGCAGCGGAAACCGATTCAATTCATAATGCGCTCGACTCAATTTTGCCAAAAACCAAAGAAGAAGTCCGGACGGTGTCGGAAGATTTGGGCTACGTCAACTTACCGCTGGCTGGTCAGCAGGCTTATACTTTAACTAAGGCGGCTTCGACGAAGAACGCACCGGGTGGTTATAAAGGACGAGCTGGTATTTATGAAGTGATGGATATTACTGAAGAAATGGAAAACTTAATTGTTAAACATGCCACTAGCACTGAAATTAATAAATTAGCGGTTGAACAGGGGATGGTAACCATGCGTCAAGATGGTTATTTAAAGGCTCTAAACGGTATTACATCGCTTGAAGAAGTTAATCGCGTGGCCTCGGATGTGGTCTAAAACAGCATAAAGGGAGAAAAACATGGAAAACGGACTCAAAATTGAACTATTACTCGAAGAAGTGGTGCGTCGTAAGGCCTCAGACTTGCACTTGCAGGTCGGCTTGAAGCCAATGTTGCGTATTGATGGTGCGCTCGTTGCGATTGATCAAACTCCCGTTTTGGACGACAAAATGGTTGAAACGCTGGTGATGAGTATTTTGGACGAAGAGCAACAGCAGATTTTATTAAAAGATAAAGAATTCGATTTCTCCTTTGCGTTCGGTAATCTGGCTCGGTTTCGAGCTAATGCCTTTCATGAACGGGGCAATCTGGCGATGGCGCTACGGTCGATTCCGAATGTGGTGCAAACGGTGGACGAACTGGGCTTACCGCGGGTTATTTCCTCCTTTGCGGATTTTCCACGTGGTTTGGTGCTGGTGACTGGTCCAACCGGTTCAGGTAAATCGACGACTTTAGCGGCTTTAATTGATAAAATTAACTCTGAAAAATCACAGCATATCATTACCATCGAGGATCCAATTGAGTTTACGCACCAATCGAAACGGTCGGTGATTGTGCAACGCGAAGTGCATTATGATACATATTCATTCTCGGCAGCGTTGCGTTCGGCTTTGCGTCAAGACCCGGATGTGGTGTTGATTGGCGAGATGCGTGACCTTGAGACTATTGCTGCGGCGATCACTATCGCGGAAACGGGACACTTGGTGTTCGCAACTCTGCACACCAACTCAGCAGCACAGTCAGTCGATCGTATGATTGACGTCTTTCCACCGCATCAGCAACCACAAATCCGCTCGCAGTTAGCAAATATTTTGCAGGGTATTTGTTGTCAGCGTTTAATTCCAGCGATTGGTGGTGGACGTGTGGTGGCGACTGAGGTGCTGGTGGCTAACCCGGCTGTTCGCAATATTATTCGTGAAGGTAAAGCCCATCAGCTGGATGCCGTGATTCAAACTGGTGCTGATCAGGGCATGCAGACCATGGATCGCACGCTTGTGAAGCTAGTACAAACCGGCGTGATTACTTACGATGAAGCACGCAATTATGCAGTTGATTTAACAGAGTTTAATAGGTTGGTAAGAGGCTAAAAAGGAGCAAATATGAAAGCATTTAATTACCAAGCGCGTGATAATAAAACCGGTAAAATTATTAAATCGACCGTCAAAGCAGAGAACGAGATTGCCGCTGGGCGCTTATTGCTTGAGCAAGATTTAGTGCCAATTCATATCAGCGAAGCAGACAATGCTGGCTTTTTTGGGCGTTTTACCACCTCGATTCGTCTCAAAGATCGCTTGGTGTTCTCTCGCCAGTTATCGACACTGATTGGAGCGGGTTTGCCAATTACTCAGGCCCTTCACACGGTTTATGAACAAACCGAAAACAAAGCCCTCAAAGAAGTAGTGGGAGATATTGTCGCCTCAGTTGAAGGTGGTAAAACGCTAGCCGATGCTTTTGGTAAACATCCTCAGGTGTTTGATAAGTTGTATTTATCGCTGATTAGCGCCGGTGAAGTCTCGGGTACGCTAGATATCTCATTGAAACGAATTGCTAACCAGCAGGAAAAAGATGCTCAAACCATGAGTAAAATTCGTGGAGCAATGACTTATCCGGCGATTGTATTGTTTGTGATTATTATTGTGATGAGCTTCTTGTTGATCCAAGTGGTGCCACAAGTTGATAAATTATACAAAGATATGAATAAAACTCTGCCACTAATCACAATGGTGATGGTGGTGATTGCAAATTTCATCATGAAATTCTGGTGGCTCATTCTACTGGCGTCGGCTGGCGGTATTGTGCTATTGGTACGCTATTTTAAGACCGAATCTGGCTCGCGAGTGATGGACGCCTTTAAGCTAAATGTGCCGATTTTTAAACATATGTTCCGCAAGTTGTATATGGCGCGATTTTTGCGGACGGCGGAGTTGCTATTAGAGACTGGCGTAGCGATGCTTGATAGCCTTGATATTGCTGGGGAGGCGGTTAATAACTCGTTGGTGGCGGAGAGCATTGGCGCGGCAGCTGAAAAAGTACAGGGTGGTAAGGCTTTGTCAGTGGCGATTAAAGATCAAGATTATATCTTGCCATTAGTTCCGCAAATGATTAGTATTGGTGAACAATCTGGTAAGATTTCGGAGATGATGGCTAAAGCAGCGCAAGTTTATGAAGAGGAGCTTGATGAACAGATTAAGGCCTTGTCAACGGCGATTGAACCAATTCTGATGATGATTCTAGCGATTATGGCTGGTACGATGGTTGGGGCGATTCTGTTGCCGATTTACAAGCTAGTCAATGATATCCGGGTATAGACAAAAATAATCATAAGTAGTATCATATAATTAATATTAAATTAAAGGAGTAAACATGACTAAAATGAACAAAAAAGGCTTTACTATCATTGAGGTGGTCTTGGTGCTGGCAATTGCTGGTTTGATTTTCTTGATGGTGTTCTTGGCACTACCAGCTCTGCGTAGGGGGCAACGTGACACGCAACGTAAATCCGACCTGAATCGTGCGGGAGCTGCACTGACGGATTATAAAGCAGCACACCGTGGTAATATTCCTAGCAACTCAGGTACCCCTGGTGCTTTGAAATGGGAAGAGTTCGTCTATCAATATTTGACTGCTAGTGGTAAAGACGAATTTATTGATCCATCTGGTTTGGCAGCTGGACAAGACAGCAGTTTAAAGAGCTATCAATTTGTTCCGTTGGATGCTTCGCAAGATCCACCATCTGTATTTGAAGGTGAGGGCGGTGCACAGAATAAAATTTATTACACTGTTAACGCTAAATGCCAAGAAGGTGGCCAAAAAGTTGAAGGCGCACAGGGTGGACGAGTGGTTGCTTTGCGTATGAAACTCGAAGGTGCAGGCTATCACTGCATCAGTGACTAATTAAGCTAAGAAAACTAAAAAAGTCTCGGTTTACCAACCGGGGCTTTTTAAAATAAAACTTATGGTATAATTAAGCATATGTATAATTCAAATCTCAACCAAGATCAAGAGGCACAATTAATTGCTAATGAAATGTTGGCGGCCGCTAAGGAAGAGCGCCAGCAGAAATTGGCAGCTCGTCGTGTTGCTAGAATCATTAAAATTATCGCTACAATTATTGTGATTGTGGCAATTGTAGTGGTTGTGCGACCGCTGTTTTCAGCAGAAACAGCTCGTGACAAAAAGCGCAAAGAGAGTTTATCGGAGATTTCCAAAGAAATTAGCAGTTATAAAAGTAATCATCGCAATAATCTACCGATGGAAACTAGTACTAAACAATGGGAGCGAGAATTTATTGAACCTTATCTGAAGGATAAAGATTTTTTCAAGGATCCGGTATCTGGCGGTGAATATCGTATCGTGATTAATGAAAAGAAAACTGCTAATGACATCAAGGATATTAATGATGCTGGTAAGATTTTTATTGATCAATCATCAGAATGTGCTGAGGCTGGCAACATCAATTCAGCCGGTAGTGCAGTGGCCACGCTTCGGATTAAGCTTGAATCTGGTGAAGTGCATTGCGTGAATGCTGGTTAAATAATGGAAGTTTTAATTTTTTGTTACTTGTTCGCAATGGGAGCGGCGACTGGATCGTACGCAATTGCTACTTTATGGCGTTTGCGAGCTCAGGAATTGCGGACAACTCCAGTCACAAAACTTGATAAGTCAGCCCAGTCGGAATATAACCGTCTGATTAAAGATAAAAAACTAGTCGTTAAGAGCGCGCGAACTGATCATTCACGTTGTTTGTACTGTGGACATCGCTTGGCTTGGTATGATTTAATCCCTGTTATTAGTTGGCTAACCCTACGTGGCAAGTGTCGCTACTGTAAAAAAATAATTGGCTCTACTGAGGTATTGGCGGAAATCGGCTTGGGTACGTTATTTGTCGTATCTTATGCTGTGTTAAAAAATATCGTCTGGTGGCCGTCAGTAGTATTGTGGTTGATGCTATTGGTGATTTTAACAATTTTATTTTTTTATGATTTAAAATGGCAATTATTGCCAACCTCAGTATTATGGTTGGGAATTGCATTGAGCGTTGCAATGGCTGGGGTTCATATATATAATCATCATTCTCAGGGTACGCTAACGTCATCAATAATTTATGGCTATTTAATGGCGTGGACAATTCTAGCTGGTTTGTACCTGTTACTGTCAAAAATCTCTCATGAAAAATGGGTAGGTAGTGGTGATGCTTATGTGGCGACAATCATGGCGCTAGTTTTGGGCGACTGGAGGTTAGCTTTTGTGAGTCTGTTCTTGGCGAATTTCTTGGGTTGTGCAATAGTGTTTGGAATGGCTGTAATTAAGAAGAAAAATGTTCGACGAATGCGGGTAGCATTTGCGCCGATGCTGATTGCCTCATTAATTATAGTCTATTTACTACAATGGGTAATTTTACAAAAAAATAGCTGGTTAATATTTGATGTTTAAAATACTTATGGTATAATCAAAGTATGAAGAAGAGTCAATCTGGGTTCAGCTTAGTAGAAGTGATGCTAGCATTGGCGATAATGTTCGTATTATTTGTAGCATTAATCGGCATGGTGCAATTTTCATTGGGGCGACAGAGATATGAAAGTACTCTTAATTCGTTTAAAGACTTTTTGCAGCGACAGTATAGCGAAGTGCAAAATGTGGTTATAGATGGCGAGCGGGAAGAAGTGAAGGAATGCAATCACAATAATTCTCGAGTCTCAACAATGGGAAGGACTAATTGTTACGTAATTGGTAGGTTGTTGAATTTTCGACGGGAAAATGATGGGCAACGAACTTTAGTGGATGTATATCAGATTGTTTATAAAGAGGATAATGCTAACGATCCTCAATTGCAATTCTTGATGTCAAATGATTTCTCGCTAACTGACGCTTATAATCAAGATAAGATTAAGGGTTTTCATGGCTATAAAGTGGATGAGTATGCAGTAGAATGGGGCGCTCTGCTCAAACGGCCAATTCCAAATGCTTCGCCGGAGATTAATGGCAATCTATCGGTATTTATTTTTCGCAGTCCAGAAAGCGGTGCAATGCGTACTTACATTAGTGATGGCCGTGAATTTACACCAACCACAATCGGCGGTATTTTATCAAAAAATAATCTTGAAAAAACAATGGATATGTGTGTAATATCTAGTGGTAGCGCTGGTACTGAGCTACGTTCAGTAAGAATTAACGCTGGTTCACCAAATGCTTCTGGTATTGAGATTACTTTACCGCAAAATTTACTAAACGGAGGTAAGTGTGAGTAGAAAACATAACACTAAGCGTGGTGATACAATTGTTGAAGTGGTATTTTCGATTGCCATTTTAAGCTTCACGATCTTGTCTTTGATGTTGGTGATGCAGAAAGGCAGTAATGCTGTGCAATTATCACTGGAGCTGAATTTGGCACGTAATCATATGAACGCCCAAGCGGAAGCTATTCGGTTCATTAATGCGTCAATTCAAAACCGTGAGCGTACTTCAGAAGCAGGTCAAACCAGCGAGTTTTCCAGTATCTGGCGGGATATGGTATCTGAAGCATCAGCTAGTGTCAGCGAGTGGAAAGATATGACTACGGTGGTAAATGGTGAGCCTGTATGTCGTGAGGCACCAAGTAAATCTTTTGTGTTGGATCTGTCAAATGTGCAATCGGGTTTGCAAAAAGGGAGTGTACTGACTAAGGCTGAGGTTTATCCAAGAATGGTCTATAATAACGGTGCAGATAATAATAAAATCCAAACCGATAAACGTTTTGTCCGTTCCGAGGGCATTTGGGTGGAGGTCGAACGAGCCAGCGGTAGCGATGCTGCCTTGACTGACGCTTACGATTTTCACATTCGAGCTTGTTGGAAAAGTGTTGGTCAGTCGGCTCCAATTACTTTAGGAACTATTGTTCGAGTTCATGTTTCAAAAACTCAAGGAGTGGAATAATATGCTAAAAACTAAAAAAGCTTTCACAATTATTGAAATCATGATGTCGATGGTTTTTTTGTCGGTGATGATGATTTTAATTGGTTATACGATTATGCGCTTTATGAATATTTATAATAAAGGCATTTCAATTAAAAACGTGAACGAAACAGCTGATTTAATTATCGGTGATATGCAGGATTCGATTGCAAGTGGTAGTTATGTAAAATGTGCCATTAAATACAAAAATTATGACAATATGCGCTTACTGTCTAGCGATGCTGAGACTTGCAAGAAGCTTCTTAATAATGATCCTTCGGAAGAGATTACTGGTGGGGCGATTTGCACTGGGCGTGTTAGTTATGTCTGGAATTATGGAGCGTCTTTGCAGAAGGCTCAGGAAGATCCAAATTATAATCGCTATTTGTTCCGCTATAAAGATCAGGCCGGTAATCCAAAAAATATTCGAATGGCTCGCATTAATGATTTATCGGGAATTTATTGTACTGATAATATTACCAGCATTACTGCTTCAGTTAACCCTAACGCTGTTCCAGCATTGTATAAGATGAATTCGAATGAATTATCAACTAAAAATTCTGTGATTGAACTAATTGAGGATAATGATAAGATGCTGGCCCTACATAGCTTGTCAGTCACGAGTAGTGCTTATAGTCAAGAAACGCATCAGTCATTGTATGAAATTGAGTTTGTGCTGGGGACTTTTCGTGATAAGTTAATCTTAACTGAAGATGCGCAGTGTCGGACTTTGCGACAGGCCTATGATGGCGACAGAAAAGCCGATGGTACGATTGACGAATCAACGCGTGCTACTGAACAAGATATTAATCATTGTGCAATTAATAAATTTAATTTTGCTATGCGAGGCTTGAAAGGAAAAGGCAAATGGTAAAAAAGATTTTCAAATTTAAACAAGGTGCGGTGTCAATTTTTGTGGTGATTTTTACATCTTTGTTGATCGGTCTGATTGCTTTAGCTTTTATTCGTTTAATGATCCTTGGGCAAAGACGCGCCCTGAATTCCGACTTAGCAGATTCAGCTTATGATTCAGCTTTAGCTGGTCTAGAAGATGCTAAACGAGCAATTATTGAATACGAGAGAAATATTTGTGCCAATGATACTGCAAAATGTAGAGAGCTCGCTAATAATGTGCTTAATGGTAATAATTGTGATACTATCCAACATATTCTCGGCGGTGATAAAGGAAAAGAAGTGCCAATCGCTAAAAAAGGCGGTAGTAACGCTTTAGATCAAGCTTATACTTGTGTTAAAATTAAGTATTTTACTGATAATTATGTACGTGACCTCAAACAAGGAGCAGGTGAGCAAATTGTTCTACCACTAAATGTTAACAAGGAGATGACATCAATTCGCTTGCAATGGCACAGCCCGAAAGATTCAGCTAATAGTAATTATAATTTCGACAATATCTCAGGTGATGCGCTGTATAAGTGGCCAAATACACAGGAGTGGGGATCGAAACCACCAGTATTAATGGTTCAGCTGATTAAAGAAGGCGAATCTGATCCAAGAACTCTCTATCTACGGCCGGTTGCAGGAGGCTCAGGAACGGCTAATTTTGGAGATGACGATTCTACTAATAAGCTTCATTGGAAGCCAGACAAAGCGCCAGTGTCTGCTGTTCATTGCCAAAAGGGACGTTCGCCATATGAGTGTTCAGTGGTACTATCTGGTTTTAGCGTTCAACCAGGCGATCGCCAAACTTTCTTACGTATCACCAAGATTTATGATACCCAAACCACCATTAACTTCGACCCTAATACTTCTGGCACGCCAGATGTGACGCGCTTTAATGGTATTCAGCCAGAAATTGACGTGACTGGTCGTGCTAATCATATTTTCCGTCGAGTCAAGGCACGGGTTGAATTTACAACTGGCTTATTCCCATATCCATCGGCAGCATTACACGTTAATAAAAGTATTTGTAAATCATTCGAAATGACTGACTATCGTTTGAAGAATGATAAAAGCTTTACACCGGATGGTGATGATCACACGCCAGAGTGTTTCATTGATAAATAAATATATTAATTAACAAATAAAACCTGACTACTATGGTCAGGTTTTATTGTGAAACTTACGATGAACATCACGCAAGTGGGGATTGGTGATATGGGTGTAGATTTGAGTCGTGGAGATATCGCTGTGGCCTAGCATCTCTTGCACACTACGTAAATCCGCTCCATTCATCAACAAATCAGTCGCAAAACTATGCCGTAAAGTGTGAGGACTGACATGTTTAGTAATTCCGGATAATTTAGCGTATTTGGTGACAATCCGTTGAATGCTACGGCTAGTCAGGCGTCGATAATCCCCGGAATTACTGCCGGTGGCTTGTTTGCTGTGATTCAAAAACAGAGGCGGTAAACTGTCTTGGCGGGCTTCTAGATAATCACTGACGCTCGATGCGGCTTGTGGACTAATGAAAATTGGGCGGTCTTTAGATCCTTTACCGCGCACCATAAACTCGAGCTTGTCGAGATTAATGTGATCACGATTGAGACTGACTATTTCTGAAACACGCATTCCGCCCGAAAACAGTAAATCAATAATGGCGCGGTCACGTTTACCGATAAGTGTGTCAGTTGGAATCACCGTCACCATTTCTGCGAGTTCGTTGTTGTATAAAAAAGTGACTTGTTTACGACTAACTTTAGCGAGTTTAATACGTGATGGTTCAAGAGATTTAATATCACGATCTTGTAGATATTTTAAGAAATTGCGTAGAGCAATCAGATGGTAATTCTGGGTTGTCCGACCTAATTCCTGACCAGAATAATTATGGTAGCGGTTGAGCCATAGGCGATATTTACGGATAGTTTCAGGTGTAATAGCTTCAACCTCAATATCACCGGCAAATTCAATGAATCTCTCAATACACAAATCATAATTGCGAATAGTATTATTGCTCGAGCCTTTTTCGATCTCTAGATATTCCGAAAAATCGTACTTCAAATCGCTAATATTCATTACTTATAGTATAGCACGAATGGGAAGTAGGGTGACGTCTGTATTAAACCAGCGCTTTATGATAAAATCTTATCAAAGGAGATGAACATGGAGCAGGAAATTGCAAATAAAATTGAACGTAGTTTAGTGCTATTTAAACCGGATGCGGTGCAACGTGGTTTGGTGGGTGAGATTTTGACGCGTTTTGAGCGAGTTGGCTTAAAAATCGTGGCGACAAAAATGATCGCCCCGTCTAAGGATCATTTTTATGCTCATTATGAGGAAATCGGCAAAATGGTGTCACGACGTGGTGAGCATACTTTTAACTTAACTCTAGAGATGATGACTTCTGGTCCGGTAATCGCGATGGTGTTTGAAGGCGTGGAGGCGGTGTCGTTAATTCGTAAACTAGTTGGTACGACTGAACCAAAAACTTCGCCACCCGGAACGATTCGTGGCGACTATTCCCATATGAGTTTTGCCTACGCTGATAGTAATGATAAAGGTGTGCCAAACCTGATTCATGCTTCTGGCGACCCCGATGAGGCAAAACAAGAAATCGCACACTGGTTTGCGCCAGCAGAGATTTATGAATATCATTCATTGAATGAGCGCTATACGCGATAATCAACTCAAACCAGTCACGAAGATTGTGGCTGGTTTTTGCTTTTTCTGGTGGTAAAATGCTATAATTAAGTTATGCGATTATAGAGAAAAATAGTGTTTTCTAGCTAATTGCGTAAGGAATAAATTATGCTTTGGTAGCTCAACTGGATAGAGCAGATCCGTCCTAAGGATAAGGTTGTAGGTTCGACTCCTGCCCAAAGCACCATATAACTATTAAATTAACGATGCAAGAACAACTCACTCAATCAAGTTTTGACGGGCAACGGCCAGATGAACAACTAATTGTACTGTTCCGCAAGCATGGTATTGCGCTGTTATTTTCGGCGGTCTGGAAGCTTTTGCTATCTGGTCTGATTTTGTTCGTTGTTTTTAAATTTTTTGCGCAAGAGTTTTGGCTAATTGCGGTTATTTTAGTGGTGTTAATTGTAGTCAGTTGGGGATTATATTTTATGACTTGGTATTATACTTTTTGTATTGTAACCAATCAGCGCTTGCGTTATGTCCAGCGTACCGGATTGTTTAAGCAGACTGTACTTGATTTACCACTAACTTCGATTGAAACCGTGCGCTATGAAACTACTGGGATGATGATGGATATGATTAATTCTGGTGATTTAATCATTGATGCAGTCTCGGGTGAATTAACAATTAGTGAAGTGAAAAACATTAAGCAGATTTATAATCTATTGCAAGATTTAATTAGTAAGGAATCTAAGCCAACCAATGAAACTACCCAAAATTAAACTCAAAAAAAAGTCAGCTGAGCTCAAGCCAGCACGTATTACCACTAAGACGATTGAGCAACATCGTCGTGAGATTTTAGACGGGGCGAAGAAGTTTAAATACCCAATCCAATACGAAAAACATCGCCTAGTGATTAATGCGATTTTAGTTGGGATTGCGTTTGTAGCAGTTTTTTTCGCGGTGATAGCGTGGCGGATTTATAAGGCTGATGATACAAGCGGTTTTTTGTATAAAATTAGCCAGGTAATTCCGTTTCGGGCGGGTGAAGTTGAGGGTCAACCGATTTTGTTTAGCGACTATTTAGCTTATTATCGGAGTTCGTGGCACTATCATCAAGCTAAGGAACAAAAAAATACTAACCAGCAAATTGAGGACAAGCTTAAAAATGAATATCGTCAGCGAGCTTTTGATAATGCTGTGAAGATTGCCTATGCTAAAAAGCTTGCAACTGAGCGCAATATTAGTGTTTCGCAATCAGAAATTGATCAAGAACTTCAGACTAAACTAACCTATGCGGACGCTAAAATCTCCCAATCATCTTTTGATAAAATCGTCAAAGAATACTATGGTCTGAGTCAATGGGAGTATCGGCAGATTTTTGTACACTATCCGTTGTTACTCAAAAAAGTGATGGTAGCAGTCGATCAATCAGCGACCGACCTTGAACAAAAAATTACCAACACTATCAAACAGGCAACTGGTAAGTTTGAAATTGCCTCACTGCGGGAAACGTACCAGGCACAAGGCGTAGAATTTATCGATTCCGGTGTTGTGAAGTATAAAATTAACGACAGTGGCCGGTCGGAAGTGGCAGCTAAGTTGCAAGTTGGTCAGATCGCGCCGAGTTTTATTTCGCGTAATCTTGATAGTTATAATATTATTCAGTTAATTGCCAAAGACGAGGAAACTTTACGCTATCACGTGCTCAAAATCCCGCTGAATAAATTTAATGAACAATTAAAAACAATTACCGATCAGCAAAAAATCAAGAAATATATTAAATAAGGAGTAAATTATGTATCAATTACCAACTTTAAAATATCAACCAGATGAATTAGGATTTTTATCAGAAGCGACGGTGACGACGCATTATGGCAAGCATCATCAAAATTACCTCAATAAGCTCAATGAAATTATTGATGGCACCGAATATGCGACTTGGCCAATTGAACAGCTAATCGCCCGAGTGAATGAACTGCCAGAGACGATCCGTCAAGGTGTGATCAACAATGGTGGCGGTTATTTCAACCACAATATCTACTGGGAAACAATCACTCCGCGAACTGATTTACGACCAACTGGTGAGTTGCTAACGGCGATTGAACAAAAATATGGCTCGTTTAATCAGCTAGCAACGGAGTTTAAGACAAAAGCCGCGCAAGTCTTCGGCAGTGGTTGGTTGTGGCTGATGCCCGATTTATCATTAGTGGCTAGTGCTAATCAAGATAACCCAATCTCCACAACTGGTCAATTGCCACTAACTGGCATTGATGTTTGGGAGCATGCTTATTATATTGATTATAAAAATCTTCGACCAGATTATATTGAGAAGTTTTGGCAACATCTCGACTGGGAGGCAATTACTGAACGTTGGCAGGCTAGTCGTTAGACTGCTTAATTTCTATCATCAATACCGAGTCGCTTGACGATTCGGTATTTTTAATTATTTTTTAAAAAAGAAAAAATCCTGAGCGATAAAACTCAGGAGCTTTTCTTGGCGGGTCCGACCGGATTCGAACCGGCGATCTCCTCCGTGACAGGGAGGCGTGATAGGCCAACTTCACTACGAACCCATAAGCTGTAGTTTATTTTAACAAAAAACTTCTAATAAAGCAATAACTTTGCTAAAAATCACAAAATCGTGTAAGATAAGATAGGAATATGCCGTTGTAGCTCAGTTGGCAGAGCGACGCATTCGTAACGCGTAGGTCGCCGGTTCAATCCCGGCCAACGGCTCCAAGAAATTATATGACGAACAAAACCCCAACCAAAACCTCAAAAGTATTTTTTAACACCGCTCGCCAAGATAAAAAAATCTTGGTTTTGTTGATGATGTTGCTGTTTTCGAGCGTGTGGATGATTTTTGATGTTCTAATTAATACTCGTGCCAGTCAAGTGCAGACTTGGTATCGATTCGTGGCCTACGGGGTTGAGAACTATAGTCGAACGATTTGGACTTATTCTTACTCCTGGGCACTGTTAGCAATTGTTATTGCTTGTTTGCATATTGCGCTATCGGCCAAATTAATTAAATCCAATTATCGCGAGGTGGCAGCATTAGTGTTAGGCTTGGGCGTGATTTTGATTATTATTGCCAATGTCAGCTTTAACTTAATTCTGGGTTTGCCAAGGTAAATAATGACAAGAAGACAAACTAGTGGCGCGCGACATTCATTGAAGCAAGATACTAATCAAAAAGTGACCTTTGCGAAATCGGCATCAGCGCCATTTGTCACTAATTCCGATATAGAAATTCCTATCGGTAAACGAACATTGTTTTATCGATTTTTTGAGATCATTACGCCAATTTTAACTTTCTCAGTGATTATTCTCGCAGTAGTATTATCCTGGATTAATGCTTTTTGGGGCGCGGTTTATATTTTAGTATGGGTAATTCTATTCTTCGTTAAGGGTCTTGGTGTGCTTTATAGTATGGTGCTGGGTCGTAATAATTTTTATAAATCAATCACTATTGACTGGCACCGACGCTTGCTAGATTTGCAAGAGGGCAAGGTCTCGCATTATGATAAAACTGAATTTTTGTATGAGAAACACCAGCGTTGCGTAGCTCTTTATACTGATCAAAAACGGATTGAGATGCCAATCGAGAAAGTATATCATTTGGTGATTATGGCAGCTTATAATGAATCATTTGAGGTGATTGATGCGACCATGAAATCGTTAGTTGATACTACTTATAATAAAGATCGGATGATTATTTGTTTGGCGTATGAACAGCGTGGTGGTGAAGATATTGCGAAGACTGCGCGATTACTTCAGGATAAATATCAAGACAATTTTGCTGATTTTGTGATGGTCGAACATCCTGATGGCTTACCTAATGAAGTAATCGGCAAGGGTGGGAATATTACTTACGCTGGTAAATATATGAGTCAATATCTGAAAAAATATAGAATTGACTCACGCTTTGTGATTGTCACGACGCTCGACTCGGATAATAAACCTCACCCAATGTATTTTGATTATGTGACTTACGAATATGTAATTTATAAAGATCGCAAACAGTTATCGTTTCAGCCAGTTTCGTTATTCTTGAACAATATTTGGGATGCGCCAGCGCCAGCTCGAGTTATTGCAACCGGTAACTCATTTTGGAACTTGATCTGTTCGGTGCGACCGTATGCCTTGCGCAATTTTGCCTCACATTCTCAGCCGATGGATGCGCTAGAAGATATGAACTTTTGGAGTGTGCGGACAATTGTGGAAGATGGTCATCAGTACTGGCGCAGTTATTTTCATTTTAACGGCCACTATGCAGTGGTACCGATTTATTTGCCGATTTACCAAGATGCCGTCATGTCAGAAACCTACCGCAAAACTCTCAAGGCACAATTTATGCAGTTGCGACGCTGGGCTTATGGAGTGTCGGATGTACCGTATGTGGCACTCAATCTTGCGAAGCGCCATACTGATAATATGTTTAAAGGTGTGGTGAAATTACTTATGTTGATGGAGTCGGTTGTCAGTCTTGGCACTTCTTCAATTATTATTGCTTTTGGCGGTTGGTTGCCATTGCTATTTAATCGAGCGGCTCATCATAGTATTGAGGCGCATCAACTGCCGATTACGATTAGTTTTATCCAAAAAATTGCCATGGTTGGAATTATTGCGATGGTGGCTTTTTCGATTATTATGCTTCCACCAAAACCGAAACGTTACAAAAAAACACGCTATTTGATGATGGTGTTGCAATGGGCATTGATTCCAATTACTTCAATCTTGTATAGTTCGTTGTCGTCGCTATATTCACAATTTCGCTTAATGACTGGTCGTTATCTTGATAAATTTGATGTGACGGAAAAAACTTTAGTTAAAGATAAATAATCGGTTTTTAATTATTGTTATCATCCTTGCTTGAGATTGTGGGCGAGGTTTTAATTGTCCCTATAAGCAAATGATTGTAATCTAGATTGAGTTAGTGTGGCGCTATTCAACAGAAGAGAAGATATGTCGGACAGATTTAATGTAACGTCACTGACGCCACGATGTAGCGGATGGTGTGATATGCCTCACTCAAGTACGTGAAATATTCTTTATTTAAGTCATAATATTGTATTTTGTCAACCGAACAAAGACATTGCCTGATTTGAGCGGTATCTCATAACTGATATATTTAGCATTAAAACATAACAATTAAGCACGTGGAAAACTTTTGGATAATTGTGGGAAAACTAAAAAAGACATCCGATGATTTGATGTCTTTTTTAAAAAAATAATTACTTGGTGGGCGATATAGGACTCGAACCTATGACCTCATCCACGTCAAGGATACGCTCTAATATATAAACTTAAACACATTATATCATACTTTTTTCATAAATGTGTTGTAATTTTTTATTATTATAATGGATATACATCCTAGTAGTATCCAAACTCTGATGACCAAGCAAATCAGATATATAACAGAGCTCAACTTCTTTCTCCAACATATAAGTGGCAAAACTATGACGTAAAGTATGAGGAGTAATATTTTCAAAATCAGAATTTTTACAAGCAAATTCAAAAATCCTACGAACAATAGATGGGGTGATTCTATTGCCATAATTAGTAATAAATAGGGCAGAATTATTATCATCTCTTGTGCTAATATAATCCTGAATAGCATTTTGAGTCTCTAGCGTAATAAAACATATCCTAGGGCATTTAGACTTACCAATAATAGTAAAAGACCTATTCTTTATAGAGTTTCTATTAAGAGAACAAAGTTCAGAAACTCTAATTCCAGAAAAAAATAATAATTTAACTATAGCTATATTACGAAGTCGATTAACTTGATTATAGCCTCGGGATCTTCGAGCAACAACATTAAAAAACTGATTAATCTCATCACGAACCAGATACTTAATAATGCGTTTTTGTCGTCTAGGAACTTTTAAAGTGTCCGGGTTTAAAACTCGAGCCTTGGGATAGCTCAAGTTTATAAACCCTAGAACTCGACGAACGCAAACAACATTACCTCTCACCGTATCTGGTTTTTGATAAGACTTCAAATAACTAAAAAAATTAATAAAATCAAGCTCGTTTAATGAAGATAAATCAGCATCACCAAAATATCTTATAAGAAGTTTTTTAATGTTTTGATAAGACTCGGCAGTCTTGATAGATCCGCCAATAAAAAAGACTTCTCTCTGACAAAATAAATCAAAAGCCTCAGAAATTAACATAAATATACCTTTCTGGAATGATTTACTGTATAATAAAACATGCCTAGTTTAGACGCTAGAGCAAGTTTAGTCCCCGTTTCATCGGGGGCTTTACTTTTCATTCCTATTTAGACGCTAGAGCTAAGAAATAACTTAGCTTTATTATTATATCATAATTTTACTTTAATGTAAATGTATGATAATATCAATCCATGAATAAAGAAAAAGTAAAAAAAAGAATACTAGAATTAGAATATCAAAAAAATGAATTAGAAAAAGCTAAAATACCAATGTGGATATACATAACATTATGGTGCATACCTTTTATAGGATGGCCTTTCATTCCAGTACTACCAATAATTAAAAAAATACAAATAGCAAAAATTGAAGAAGAAATACGAAATTTAGATCTATATATCTAAATAATCAAATAAGGCTAGATCCTGATCAATCTGGTCATTAATTCTCTTTTGATGTTTAACCTTGTCATCAAAT